>JAFZAP010000050.1 GCA_017557185.1 Prevotella sp. | reverse complement strand
TTAAATTGTTCAGTAAATTAAGTTAATTTGTGTAGTAAATTAAGTTAATTTACCAAGTAAAATAAGTTAATTTACTGAGTAAAATAAGTTAATTTACCGATCAAATTAAGTTAATTTACTGAACGGGAGCATTGAGATAGCAAAACGGGAGTATTGTTCCGCATACACGAAAGCAATGCTCCACATAGATGAAAGCAATGCTCCATCCATCCGAAAGCCGTGTTTCGCGCAGTTACTAGGTAACAAATAAAAGAAAGGAATAATATAAGAGATGGTCAAACAAAGCACAAAAGCGGCCTGAAGGGCCAGCTAGCTATCAGCCCAGGGCATCGCCCTGGGTAGTATGGCACAAGAGAAATCGCGCCCTGAAAGGGCAAAAGCTTTTGCACTTACAGCGCGAGGAAATGCCTAAACACACAAAACCCAGGGCGTTGGCCCTGGGCTGTTTGCTTATTGGCCTTTCAGGCCGTTTTACGAAACCACATTCTTAGGTCATCTCCAATATCATTGCCTAAAAGATGGGAATGTACAACTATTGTTTCCTGTTGCTCGCATCCTGGTCGGCAACAGCCTCGAGCAACAGTTCCACAAGGCGGGGAACTCCATAGTTCTCTATATCGGGCTCGTCGATCCAGATATAGTCAGCAGGCAACGATGGACGCTGCTCGCAGTCAAGAAGGTAGAAATCGGCAAGAATGATGCGATGGGTAAGAACGTGCTTCACATTGCTCCTCAACAACTTCAGCTTGCCCATCGTTTCAGGCAGGGGGGCATCCTCGATGAGGAAGGGCTCCCAGAGACCTTGCCAGATGTCGCCTTCACCTCGACGATGAATAGCAGTCTGCCCTTGACAGCGTATATAAATATATAATAGGTGTCGCGTCTTCACCTTCAGCGTCTTCAGTTTTACGGGGAGTTCGTCTACCCTACCCTCACGCAAAGCAGCACACGACTCCGCCAACGGACACAGCAGACAGCGCGGCGACTGAGGTGTACATTGAATAGCACCGAAGTCCATCATCGCCTGATTGAATGCCGAAGCCTCGCGCACGGGCAGCAGTTCCTGCGCCAAAGCCGTGAAGGTGTGCTTTCCTTCGGTTGTGTTGATAGGCGTATCAATTCCAAAATAGCGCGACAAAACACGATAGACGTTTCCGTCGACAACGGCTTCCGGAAGATTGAAGGCGATAGAGGCAATCGCTGCTGCTGTGTAGTCGCCCACTCCGCGCAGCTTCTTGATTTCTTCGAACGTGTTGGGGAAATGTCCCAATGCCACAATCTGGCGGGCGGCAGCATGCAGATTTCGCGCACGACTGTAATAGCCCAGTCCTTGCCACATGCGCAACACTTCATCCTCAGAGGCAGCAGCCAAGCCTTCGACTCGCGGCCAACGCTCCATGAAACGCTCCCAATAGGCCGTTCCCTGCTGGATGCGCGTCTGCTGAAGAATGACCTCGCTCAGCCAGATAGCATAGGGGTCGCGGGTCTCGCGCCAAGGGAGTTGCCTGCCGTTTTCTTGGAACCATTGAAGCAATGTCGAGGTGAAGAGTTTCATGTTTCTAACTGTAAGTTTCCAGATTTTTGCCACAAAATTACAAAAAGTTTTATGTTTCTAGTTCCTAGTTCCTAGTTTTTTTGTAATTTTGCAGATTGTAAATAGAAAATCGTCAATTTTATAAACCGCAAATAACATTATGTTGACACTGAAACTCATCAACGAGGAAACAGAACGGGTGATTCGCGGCCTTGAGAAAAAGCACTTCAATGGTGCTCGCGAAGCTATTGAAAACGTATTGGCAGTTGACCGCCGCCGTCGTGAGGCACAGCGTGAGCTCGACCAGACCAAGCAGCAAGCCAAGCAACTGGCAGCCCAGATTGGTGCGCTCATGAAGCAAGGCAAGCGCGACGAGGCCGAACAGATAAAGCTGCAGGTGGCCGACTTCAAGCAGAAAGACAAGGACCTGCAGGAGCTGATGGACAAGGCTGAGCAGGAACTCACCACGCTGCTTTGCCAGATTCCGAACATCCCCTACGACAAAGTGCCAGAGGGTGTTGCAGCCGAAGACAACCGTGTGGTGAAGTCGAACCTGAAGGAATGCACCGACCAGGACACAGTAGGCAACTGGGACGTGAACCCCTCGCTGGGTGTTGACAACCCGCTGCCCCACTGGGAACTCGCGAAGAAATACAATCTCATCGACTTCGACCTGGGTGTAAAGATCACGGGTGCAGGCTTCCCCGTCTATATAGGCAAGGGTGCACGCCTGCAACGCGCGCTCATCAACTTCTTCCTCGACGAAGCCCGCAAGAGTGGCTATACGGAGATTATGCCTCCCACAGTGGTCAACGCTGCTTCGGGTTATGGTACTGGTCAGCTTCCCGACAAGGAAGGTCAGATGTATCACGCCGAAGTCGACGACTTCTACCTGATTCCGACCGCCGAAGTGCCTGTGACGAACATATACCGAGATGTGATTCTCGACGAGAAAGACCTGCCCATCAAGAACTGTGCCTACACGGAATGCTTCCGCAGAGAGGCTGGTTCTTACGGAAAGGACGTGCGCGGCTTGAACCGTCTGCACGAGTTCTCGAAGGTAGAGATCGTGCGTATCGACAAGCCCGAGCACTCAAAGGAGAGTCATCGTGAGATGCTGGAGCACGTGGAAGGCCTGCTGAAGAAACTGGAACTGCCCTATCGCATTCTGTTGCTCTGCGGCGGCGACCAGAGTTTCACCTCCGCTATCTGCTACGACTTCGAGGTTTACTCCGAAGCACAAGGCCGCTGGCTTGAAGTATCGTCGGTCAGCAACTTCGACACCTATCAGGCCAACCGCCTGAAGTGCCGCTATCGTCATACAGAAGACAAGAAGATCGAACTCTGCCACACGCTCAACGGCTCGGCTCTCGCCCTTCCCCGCATCGTGGCTGCCATCCTCGAGAACAACCAGACGCCCGAAGGCATTCGCGTGCCGAAGGCTCTCGTGCCGTATTGCGGTTTCGAAATCATCGATGATAAACCTTTCTAAATAATACCACAAATAAATTATAGCATTATGAACAAGATCGTTCGCAAAGAGCAACTCTCTGAGAAAGTATTCCTGCTGGAAGTGGAGGCACCACTCATCGCCAAGAGCCGCAAGGCTGGCAACTTTGTCATTGTTCGTGTCGACAAACTCGGCGAGCGCATGCCGCTCACGATTGCCGAGGCCGACATCGCCCGTGGCACCATCACGCTTGTCGTACAAACCGTTGGCCTGTCGTCAACAAAACTCTGTCGCCTGAACGAAGGCGATATGATTGCCGACGTTGTAGGACCGCTTGGGAATCCTACTCACATTGAGAACTTCGGCACCGTGATCTGTGCAGGAGGCGGTGTGGGCGTAGCGCCGATGCTGCCCATCATCCAGGCGTTGAAGAAAGCAGGCAACCGCGTGCTCTCTGTGCTTGCAGGTCGCTCGAAGGAGCTGATTATCATGGAGGACAAAGTGCGCGAATCGTCCGATGAGGTTATCATCATGACCGACGACGGCTCGTATGGTGAGAAGGGTGTGGTGACCGTTGGTATCGAGAAATTCATCCAACAGGAACCCCACGTCGACCGCGTATTCGCTATCGGCCCTCCCATCATGATGAAATTCTCGTGCCTGCTCACTCAGAAATACAATATCCCCACCGATGTCTCGCTCAACACCATCATGGTCGACGGAACGGGTATGTGCGGAGCTTGCCGACTGACTATCGGCGGCAAGACGAAGTTCGTCTGCATCGACGGTCCTGAGTTCGACGGACATCAGGTAGATTGGGACGAGATGTTCAAGCGCATGGGAACCTTCAAGCGTGCGGAGCTGGAAGAGATGGAGCACTACGAAGACCACATCTGCCCCACATGCACAGAGGAAGTGAGCGAGAAGAAGGAAACGACAACGGCAGCAAGCGATGAGAACAAAGCTGCAACTCCTGCCGAGTCGCTGACGGATCGCGAGACAGAGTGGCGCAAGGAGCTGCGTGCCTCGATGAAGCCGAAGGAGCGCACGCTCATCCCGCGTGTCATCATGCCCGAACTCGACCCCGTCTATCGTGCTACAACACGCACGGAAGAAGTCAATATCGGCCTGACAGCTGAAATGGCGCTCACCGAAGCCAAGCGTTGTCTCGACTGCCCGAAACCCACTTGCGTAGAGGGTTGTCCTGTGAACATCAACATTCCTTCGTTCATCAAGAACATCGAGCGCGGCGACTTCCTTTCTGCAGCCAAAGTGCTGAAGCAGACTTCTGCCCTGCCTGCCGTCTGCGGACGTGTGTGCCCGCAGGAGAAACAATGCGAGAGTAAGTGTATTCACCTGAAGATGAACCATCCCGCTGTGGCTATCGGTTATCTGGAGCGCTTCGCCGCCGACTACGAACGCGAAAGCGGACAGATCTCCCTGCCCGACCTGGCACCTGCCAACGGCATCAAGGTAGCTGTTGTGGGTTCAGGTCCTGCCGGACTCTCCTTTGCCGGCGATATGGCGAAGTTGGGCTACGACGTTCATGTGTTCGAGGCCCTTCACGAGATTGGCGGTGTGCTGAAGTACGGTATTCCCGAATTCCGTCTGCCTAACAAGATTGTCGACGTCGAGATCGACAACCTCAAAAAGATGGGCGTGCACTTCCAGACCGATGTAATCGTTGGTAAAACCATCAGCGCGCAAGAGCTTGAGAATGAAGGCTTTAAGGGTATCTTCGTGGCCAGCGGCGCAGGCCTTCCCAACTTCATGAATATTCCTGGCGAAAACTATCTGAACATCATGTCGTCGAACGAATATCTGACGCGTGTGAACCTGATGGATGCCGCCAACCCGAAGACCGACACTCCGCTCAACGAAGCCCACAAAGTGCTTGTCGTCGGTGGCGGTAACACAGCAATGGACTCCTGCCGTACCGCCAAGCGACTGGGTGCAGAGGTGACCATCGTCTATCGTCGTTCTGAGGCCGAGATGCCTGCCCGTCTGGAGGAAGTGAAGCATGCGAAGGAAGAAGGCATCAACTTCATGACGCTTCACAACCCCATCGAGTATCTGGCCGACGAGAAGGGTGCTGTTCGCGCCGCCGTGCTTCAGGTGATGGAGCTGGGAGATCCCGATGCATCCGGCCGTCGTTCGCCTGTTCCTGTTGAAGGAAAGACCGTCACCATCGATGTCGATCAGGTCATCGTGGCTGTAGGCGTATCGCCCAACCCGCTTGTACCGAAGTCCATCGAAGGCCTTGAGCTTGGTCGCAAGAACACCATCGTTGTGAATGACGACATGCAGTCGTCGCGCCCGAACCTCTTCGCCGGCGGCGACATTGTGCGTGGTGGTGCTACCGTAATCCTTGCTATGGGCGACGGCCGCCGTGCAGCCCTCAACATGCACAAGCGTCTCAGCAATCAATAGTTCAGTAAGTTGCGATAATATCGCAACAAACAAAACAAGAAATGAACGGACTTTATACCATCATTTTGCTCATACTAAGCAACGTCTTCATGACGCTTGCTTGGTATGGGCATCTTCGTTTACAGCAATCGGGCGTCAGCAACAACTGGCCCTTGCTCGGAGTCATCGTGTTCTCGTGGGGTATAGCCTTCCTCGAGTATTGTTGTCAGGTGCCGGCCAACAGGCTCGGCTTCATCGGCAACGGCGGTCCCTTCACGCTGGTTCAGCTGAAGGTCGTGCAGGAGTGTATCTCGCTGGCCGTCTTTGCCATCATCGCCAACATCATGTTTCAGGGCGACCATCTGCATTGGAACCACATCCTAGCATTCTTTCTCATCATCTGCGCCGTCTATCTGGTGTTTATGAAGTAAACTGAATTTACGATTTACAGATTTACGATTTACCATTTATCAGTTTGATTGAACAGCGCCTTCTCCGCCTTCTCACTCGTGCCCTGCGCGAATATCGCCTGATCGACGATGGTGACCATGTGCTTGTGGCGCTGTCGGGAGGAAAGGATTCGCTGTGCCTACTGGAACTGTTGGCGCAACGGCGACAAATCTATCCGCCACGCTTCCAGCTCAGCGCCGTTCATATAAGGATGGAGAATGTCGCCTACGAGACCGACACCACCTATCTCGAAGACTTCTGTCGACAGCTTGACGTTCCTCTGCACATTCTCACCACCCGCTTCGACGAGAGCCCTGAGAAGCCACCCTGCTTTCTTTGCTCGTGGAACCGACGCAAGCAGATCTTCAACCTCGCACAAGAACTGGGCTGCTCGAAGATTGCTCTCGGCCACCATCAGGACGACATCCTTCACACCGCCTTGATGAACCTCACGTTTCAAGGCCGCTTTGGCTCGATGCCCGTATTATTACGCATGAAGAAGATGCCCGTCAGCATCATCCGTCCGCTATGCCTCTGCCACGAAGCCGACATTCTTTCGTATGCCGAAGCACATCATTATCAGCCACAGAAAAAACGCTGTCCCTACGACACCGATACCCACCGCACGAGCATGCGCAACATTTACAACCAACTGGAACAACTCAATCCTGAATTGCGCTATTCCCTCTGGCACGCCCTCGAACGTGAGAACAAACTTATCGAATTATAACAGACGATTATTAATATTTGTTAATCGCCATGTAATTCTTTCCGTGAAATTCGTTATTCTCCGCAAAAAGTAGTAATTTTGCAGCGGTTTTTAAGAAGACCGTGTTACAGTTCTTGTAGCACCTTCATTATCTCCACCAACCATCATCACAATAATAATCACAAACCATAATACATTTGATTATGTACTACAAAGACGACTTGTTAGCAAAAGACATCCGTGAACTTGTTGATATTGCCAATGAAATAGGTGCCGACGCCACTATCTCCGACAAGGAGACATTGGTCTATGATATCCTTGAAAAACAGGCTACTGCCGAGGCAGCGAAGAATCCGCTCGGGCAGAAGAGAAAACGCACGCGTATTATCAAAAAGGACACCGATCACGTATATTCCGTCAACGGAAAAGAAGGAGAGAATTTCGACACGAAGAAAAATAAAACCGCTGTACCCGACCCGATGCCCCTCTTCAAGGCGAAGGACGACGATGCTCCCATGCAGGAGAATCAGCAGCAGCCGGTTATTATGGAAGCCGAGACGGCAGAGGAGCCTGCCCTGTTTGAAAAGACAGCCGCTGTTGAGGGCAAGAAGAGCAGGAAGGCTTCGGCCGGCAAAGCTGATGCGAAGCCGCAACCCACACTGGAGGAACTGGAAGCCGAACTGGAACAAGTTTCCAATCATCGCGGCCGCAAGTCGAAGCGTGAGCGCGAGCTCATTGCTGCCATCGAAGCGTTGAAAGCTACACAGCAGGCTGAGGACGTTGTTCCTGAGAATGCCGGCGACAACGAGGAAGGATTTGTTCCTGAAGCCCTCTTCGGCACCCGCGACGCCTCAGAAGCGCCAGCTCCCAACAGCGACCTGCTGGCTCAGCTGCAAGAGAAGGTGAATGCCCACAACGAGCAGAGCAACGTGAAAGGCTACAACGACGGCGGCCAGCAGCCCATGATTGACGGCGTATGGCCCGACGATCCTGCCGACGGCACCGATTTTATCACCGTTGTTGATCTGCCCATCGAGGATCATGGAGCCGTTCCTGCCTTCGACATGTTCGACAACCCTCTGACTCCAGCCTATACTGCCCGTCAAGGAAATATGCCGATGGGCAGCATGGAGCCTGCAGAGCCGATGGTGGCCGACGACATGATGGAAGAAGAGGCAGAATACAATTTCGACGACCTGATCAATGCGAACGGCGTTCTCGAGATCATGCCCGACGGCTATGGCTTCCTGCGTTCCAGCGACTACAACTATCTCTCCTCGCCCGACGACGTCTATGTAGCTGCCAACCAAATCAAGCGCTACGGTCTGAAGACGGGTGATGTACTGGAGAGCACGGTGCGCCCGCCCCACGACGGAGAGAAGTACTTCCCCCTGACGGGCATCCAGAAAATCAACGGCCGCGAGCCTTCAGCCATCAGGGACCGTATGCCTTTCGAGCATCTGACACCCCTCTTCCCCGATGAGAAGTACACACTCTGTGGCGATCCGAAGACCACCAACCTCTCTACCCGCATCGTCGACCTGTTCGCACCCATCGGCAAGGGACAGCGTGCACTCATCGTTGCCCAGCCCAAGACGGGTAAGACCATTCTGATGAAGGATATTGCCAACGCCATTGCCGCCAATCATCCTGAAGCCTATCTGATGATGCTGCTCATCGACGAGCGCCCTGAGGAGGTCACCGATATGGCTCGCACCGTGAATGCAGAGGTTATTGCCTCGACATTCGACGAGCCTGCCGAGCGCCACGTGAAGATTGCAGGCATCGTACTCGAGAAAGCCAAGCGCATGGTGGAGTGCGGTCACGACGTTGTGATCTTCCTCGACAGCATCACTCGTCTGGCTCGCGCCTATAACACCGTTGCACCTGCCAGCGGTAAGGTGCTCACGGGTGGTGTCGACGCCAATGCCCTGCAGAAGCCCAAGCGCTTCTTCGGTGCTGCCCGCAACATCGAAGGCGGCGGTTCGCTTACCATCATCGCCACAGCCCTTATCGACACGGGTTCGAAGATGGATGAAGTGATCTTCGAGGAGTTCAAGGGTACGGGTAACATGGAGCTGCAGCTCGAGCGCTCACTCTCCAACAAGCGCATCTTCCCGTCGGTGAACCTGGTGGCTTCGAGCACACGTCGCGACGACCTGCTGCAGGACAAGACCACGCTCGACCGCATGTGGATTCTCCGCAAGTACATTGCCGACATGACCCCCATCGAGGCTATGAACACCATCCACGAGCGCATGGAGAACACCATCAACAACGAGGAGTTCCTGCTGTCGATGAATTCATAAGAAAATAAGAAAGGCATATAATCAACAAAGGCGTCTGAACTTCTGGTCCAGACGCCTTTGCTATTATTACTTCGTTTTAGAGCTTCAGGCTCTTCTTGATGGCTTCGACCTTCTCCTTGGCACCAGCCAGACAGCGGTCATAGGCGTCGGCGGTACTCATGGTCGGGTCTTTCACCTCGAGGTAGAACTTAATCTTCGGCTCGGTGCCCGAAGGACGCACGCTGACCTTCGTTCCATCGGTGCAGAACCACTGCAGCACGTTGCTGGTGTCGGGCTGTACGAGCTTCGTCTTCGAGCCGTCGGCATTGGTCTGCTCAAGCACCGACCAGTCGCGTGTGAAGGCAATTTCCGATCCGCCGATCTCCGTTGGCGGGTTGTGGCGGAAGTTCTCCATCATCTGCTTGATTTCATCGGCACCCGACTTGCCGGGACGCACCACGTTGATGGTGTTCTCAAACGAGAAGCCGTACTCCATGTAGATGTCCATGAGCAGGTCGTAGAGCGTCTTGCCGTTGTCCTTAGCCCATGCTGCAATCTCACAGATCAGACAGATTGATGCTGGGGAGTCCTTGTCGCGCACCTTGTCAAACGGCAGGAATCCGAACGACTCCTCGCCGCCGCCGATGTACTTCTTCACGCCTTCCGACTCGCGAATCTCGTTGGCAATCCACTTAAAGCCAGTATAGCAGTCGCGATACTCCACACCGTTCTTCTTGGCGATCTCGGCGATGAGCTCGGTGGTGACGATGGTCTTCACGATAAACTCGTTGCCCTTCAGCTGTCCGAGCTTCTTCTTGTTGGCGATGATGTACCACGAGAACATCATGCAGGTCTGGTTACCATTCAGAATCTCCCACTCACCCTTCGGGTTGCGGCAGACGATGGCCAGACGGTCGGCATCGGGGTCGCTGGCGATGACGAGGTCGGCATTCAGCTTCGTACCGAGATTCATACCCATCGTCATAGCTTCTGCGTTCTCTGGATTCGGACTCACCACCGTTGGGAAGTTGCCGTCGATGACCATCTGCTCGGGCACCACGTGAATGTTCTGGAAGCCCCATGAGCGCAGGGCCTCGGGGATGATCACGCGTCCGCAGCCGTGCAACGGTGAATAGACGATGTTCAAGTCCTTCTGGCGCAGGATGACGTCCTGATCAACCATTGCCTCCTTCACGGCCTGCAGGTAGTCCCAGTCCATCTCGCCGCCGATGATCTGAATGAGGTCCTTGTTGCCCTCAAACTTCACATCGTCGATAGTCACCTTGTTCACCTCGTCGATGATGCCCTTATCGTGGGGTGCCAGCACCTGAGCGCCGTCGTCCCAGTAGGCCTTGTAGCCATTATATTCCTTGGGGTTGTGGCTGGCCGTCACGTTCACACCTGCCTGGCAGCCCAGATGACGGATGGCATACGAGATCTCTGGCGTCGGACGCAGGCTCTCGAAGAGATACACCTTGATGCCATTGGCCGAGAAGATGTTGGCTACGGTCTCAGCAAACAGGCGTCCGTTGTTGCGGCAGTCGTGTCCCACCACCACAGCGTTCTGCTTGCCTGGGAATGCCTTCAGGATGTAATTGGCAAAGCCCTGTGTGGCCATGCCCACGATGTAGATGTTCATGCGGTTCGTGCCCGCTCCCATAATGCCTCGCAAGCCGCCAGTGCCGAATTCCAGGTCGCGATAGAAAGCGTCGATGAGTTCCGTCTTGTCCTCATTGTCGAGCATGGCCTGCACGGCCTTGCGTGTCTCTTCGTCGAAAGCAGGCGTCAGCCACTGCTTCGCTCTCGCCTCACATTGGGCGATCAGTTGTGCATTGTTGTCCATAGGATATACGTTAAAATGTTAATAGATGCTTACTTAATACGACATTGCAAAGATACAAAAGAAATCTGAAACAACCAAATTTTTAGGACATAAATAGCATATAAATTTATCTCTACATACCCTCGGGAGCAGTGCTCTGTAGGTTGTGGAGCAATGCTCTGTAGGTTGTGGAGCAATGCTCTGTACTCTCGGGAGCAGTACTCCGTAGGATATAGAAACGTGCTCTGTATGGACGAGAGCAGTGCTCTCTTTGGTCGGGAGCAGTGCTCCGTAAGGACGAAATCAGTGCTCTGAAAATATTAAAGAAATACTTTAAAATAATTGCGTAAATATTTGCATATCTGAGAATTATTTTGTAACTTTGCAATAGCAAATATGAAGAAGCCTACCCCCATCCCCTCCCAAAAGGGAAGGGAGAAGAGAAAGGCCACAAGATATGCAAGTCATGATCCTCGCCCCAGGACATGGCTTCCCAAAGAGAAGGGGCTAAAACTTTATTAACCACAGCCCAAGCCCTGTTTCGGCTGTCCCCCTTTTCGGGGGGATTAAGGGGGGCATAACAGACTATGGCAATCAAGTATCGTCTTTATCAAGACAACCGCGCTGAGTCGACGACTCGTGGCAAGTGGTACGCCCGTGCCATCTACCCGAAGACTCCGAAGTGCACCAAGGACCTTGCCCAGATGATTCAGGACAATGTGTCGGTGAAGAAGTCGGATGTCATCGCCGTGCTCGACGAGCTGGTGAACGTCATGAAGCTCTGGCTTCAGGAGTCCTACCGTGTGAAGCTCGACGGCTTTGGTTCGTTCAAGATTGGTCTGGCCACCAAGCCTGCCGACACTGCGAAGGACTTCTCAGCCTCGAAGCATGTGGTGGGTTCCCGTGTGAACTTCCAGCCCGAGACCCATTGGTCCAGTGCCAGCGGTGGTCAGCGCAGACGTGTGTTCCTCGATGATCTGCAGGTGGAGGAGACTCCCGTGAATGCAGTCGACAAGGACGGCGAGCAGCAATCCAACCCGTAAGGTTGAAACTCTCAATGAACGTGCCCCCAGCAATGAGGGCGCGTTTTTTTATACGTTCTTATAAAGAACAGAGATATGGCTACTCCGTGAACTATGTGAATGATATATTACCAACTTTACCTTATAAGAATACATTTACACAAAAGTTAAATTTGTTTTCTATAGCAAAAATTATAATAGTATCTTTCATATCTTTCACATAGTGAAGAATCAGAATGGCAAATCGCCTTCTCCTGTTTGTGGAATATCATTTCCATCATTTACCATGTCTTTAGCTATTTCGATTTGAACTTGATCATGAGAGATTTTAACTACCCTATAGAAATTACCTTTAGAAGTGTGCTGTGGTTTGTATTTAAGTTTCCTCATGATTGAGCCGACTTTCTTGCTGGAAAGCCCGTTGCCCAACCGACCTCCATTGATGTAAAGGATTATATTGGCAGCATTCATCAATTCTCCTGATTCATTGGAATTTGGTTTGCGCAGATAAGTACGTATCAGCATCTCCTCGTCACTCAACAGACGGAATTCCTCATTTTGAAGTGCCATGCGCTGTTCATCTTCATAGTTGAACCAATATTCTACGCCAGATCGAAACTCATAACGAAGCTGGGCATATAGTTGATCGTAGTCCATATCCCATTCCCTCGGGTTTTTAATCCATTTAACGAGGAAGCAGAGGAATCGGCGATTGCCCGTTTCGTCTGCAAGGAAGAACTGTTCGTTGCACGTTCCACAGAAACCTGCCAACCTGTGCTTCTCTTCCCGCTGCCGCGCATAAGGTCTGCGTTCCTTAATATTATTAGACGTCAGCGATGATTTTAGAACACCTATTTCCTTATAAGTGGTGATGTTAAATTCCTCAACCTCCACTAGGCAATTCTCGCCCAATGCAATCTGGTCGTCTTTAGAAGAGAATTTATTGTGGTTATTCTCCCAATAGAAACGTCTGAGTGTAGGTGGCAACAGGTAACGGAAGAACGTGGTCTTGTATATTCCCTGAGGTCCTACAAAGATCAGCATTTCGTGGTTGACCACATCGTCGCGCTCCCACATGCCCACGTTTCCTACCAACCATTTGTGCATCGCCCATTCGAGCAAATCACGAGCCTCTTCATCACTCTGCCCTGCCTGGGCAGGTTCAACTTCAATATACGAAGCCAGCTGTGCCACACGGTCAATGCCATCCCACTTTGGAAGTACTTCAAGATAGGCTCTGACGGGATGTACCGACACCGCGATGTCACTCCACATGACATCCTGAACGTCTGTCTTCAATACGCGTTTGCCAGTGTCTTCAGCCATTAGTCGCCGGATGGTACATATCGTTCGGGTGTCCGCAGTATTCCATTCATGAGAATCTTTCAATCGACAGTACGTCAAGTCTGTCACCTCGTCATACTTCAATTCGTATCTCTGTTTTAACCATTCGGCAATCTCGGGAAGGGTAATCATCGAGTTCTCCTTCTTCCGGCCTGACTGGTTCAGCTTCCAAGTACCATGTTCATCTTCTTTCTTGTAGCAGCTACGAATGGTCGCCTCACGCTGCTTGTCGTTATAGGCGTTCCACTCTTGAGAAGCCCATTCCAAGAGTTCCTCAAGGTCTACACCAAAGCGATTGAAGAGAAAACTGGCATGCATGACATAATCATGGTGATGGCCTGGTTGGAAGGCAAGGTTGCGTTTTGTCAGAATCCCCTGCACCTTGGGCCATGCCCCTTCAACGCTCACCTCAAATGAACCAGGGTCATGCTCCTTGCGAGGCTTTCCCTTCTCACTACCAGAAGCAAAGTTGGCCTGCAGGATTTCATCATCAGTGATGACAAATGGCTCTGCACTATAGTTCACATAGACATCTTCATCATGTGCCAACCCGCAAAGATGACCGTAGTCCGCGCACTGGTTGTCATAAGGTTGTCCTGTCAGAGCGGCATAGTGGTTGTTTCCTTTTAAGAATGCCGCCCGCCAGGAAGTAGAGTCAACATGGGCGTCAGACTGCTCGCGTACGTATGAGTAAATGACCCGTAATCCTTTCTTTCCGACTGTAACGTAAGCCATCAGCGTGTGCGGGTCAGCCTTTATCAGTTTCAAGGCCTTACCCACGTCTTCGATCTGGTCCAAGTCGACAAAACCCAAACTAGTGAAACTGAGGATGTGTTGCACCTGTCGGCCTACACCGTTGAATAATACGCCAATTGAGCAGGCCGGCAACTGTTTTTGCTTCACTTGATCGTCAGCCTCCTTCTTGCCTACGGCTCTCATCATTGACACATAAGCCTCCGACTTGTTCTTCACGTCATTGTCATACTTGATGAGTCTCACTATCTCTGAGAGCTCTACAGCCTTGCTGTTGAATGAGAAGAGGTTTTTAAACAGGCTGACTTTCAGAGCAGCCATGTGATTCTTCTCTAGTCCTTGTTGGATTGTGTCCATCGTTTTGTTATTTAATCTCATTTGTTTATTACCCTCGTTATTGTGAAGGTTCTCTATGAGGTATCTTTTCTCTGTTTTCTATTTTTATCCAAATTTGTACGAAATCTGACATAAAAAACAATACCACAGAGATATAATGAATTTGCGGAAGCCCCTAGAACAGGCGCATCCGCAAACAAAAATAAAAAGACGTAATTATTTTTCTATAGGTAGAAGAAAATCTTTAATATTGGTAGAGAATTCATTTCTTTAGGCTCCATGCAAAATCTTTATTAGCCAGTTCTTGATGGAGCGAGTCCTCGGCTTCTTGTGCTGTATCTATTTCTTTAATATCAAGCGCCGCCTTTAAATTTGGTTCAAAGTACCGAATAATTTTGTCAAGTTCCTGCATCATCACAGCTTTTGGTTTACACGTGTAGCTTTGTAACGACTCTGCAGAAATAAGAACATCTTTATAATTACCTTTTTTAAGTTCTTTCTTTATTTTGAAATGCGAAGCAACTATGACCCAAATCTTTTCGTCATTAGTGCATTTTATGTAACCCCTCAGGTTAAGTTCTCTGAAGAAATAGACCAGTTCTGCTTTTGTGCCTTTCCAAATGATTTTGGAATTATCAATAATTTCTTTACCTGTGAAGAAGTCTTTAATCAAGGATTTGCTTGTTTTACTACCTAAAACAAATTGCCCTAATAAACTGCTTGCTATCAATTCAAGTCGTTGTTTCGAAAAGGTGTCATTATCGTAACCATTATAAACAAACGTGGCTGTTGTTTTCGAGTTATTCTTTTTCTTTTTTCCCTTGCCTTTAGGCCTGTTTGGTTTCTTTGATGATGTTGCCTTAGTTCTATATCTTTCTTCCAATTGCTTTAAGTAGACTTTGCCTTTGTCAAGTAGCCTTACTCCTTCAGGCTCGTGTCCTTCAATCCACGCAACCTGAACATAGCCTTCCTTTTCTAACTTGTCCAATGTTTCATTCACTTCATAATCTTCCAAGTCTTCATGCATGGATTCGTCAGAATAGGCAATTGAACGCAACACTAAATAATCAGGACTCACATGATAACCCTTCTCCATACGATTTTTTTTTAGATATTTGATATAATTATTCATTAAAGAGCGGACTTGTTCAATGTCTTTATCCGATATGTAATCAAACAAAACCTCTGCTTGCTTATTCAATTTTATTTCGTTGGGGATGATATAATATACATAAAACTCATAATCCCAATCCCAGTCCCAACTGTCAGGATTATCTTTGTAGTTGTCTTTGAACTGTTTGAATCTTTCTTTTGTATAATCGTCGAACTGTTCTCTGATTGATTTGCATTTACGTTTTGCACCACCTCCAAGCTTGTTTATTATAGGATTACTATTATTTCGCCAACTTATCCAATATGCTGTTATGCCAACGATGACAATAGGGCAATCCTTTTCTGACTCATAGAGTTTAATAGGATTCCCATTTTTGTCATGAATCATCTCAACAAATCTATAGATGCAATTGCTATCAACATCCGTAATTGCACCTACTTTACCATTACGCCAACCATCATAATAATAATTGAGTCCTGACACAAAAGAAATATTGTCTATAACACTCTTTTCCATAGTTACTAAGTTTTTGCCTACAAATATACTAATTATTATTCGGATTTCCTAATCCTTCAACATCATTTTAAACTTTTTTCTTCAACTTTTTTACAATACCGAATCTATTTCCAATAATTCTTTGTATCTTTGCAGCGTGTTTCGATAGAGACACAGGACATAGTAGGCTCTACACTCCCAATCACCACCTCGGACTAACTGAGCCAATCAGTAACAAGGGCGTCAGCGCATAGTGCGCAGGCGTTTCAACGGTTACTGAGGCTTGTGGTGAGCCGGGAGTGCGTGGGAATGACCTGCGCATTTTATTTGACAAACAAAATTTATAAGCGACATGAAAAAGGTTTTATTGTTGACAATGGGATTGACGATGATGTTCAATCTTGTAAGTTGCTCATCTGATGATGATGACAACGGTACGTCTGGTAGTAATGGCAAGAAATTTCTTGCAGAGATTACCGTAAAGGAACATCCTTGGAAGTTTGGAGAACGAACAACCTATGGCGAAGATTACGAGAACTATAAGTATGACGAAAAGGGAAATCTTCTTGAGAAGATAACCAATTACTATAGTTCGGTTACAAAGACACGATTATACCATAGCTATAAATATACCTATGATGAGAGAAACAGAGCTATAGTTATGGACGAAGTGGGGCTTTCTACCTACAAATACAAATATCAGTATAATGAATTCGACTCTGTTTCCGTGATGCAGCAATATAACGATGATGGGAAGCTAATCACTGAATATACTTATGAATATGACAGCAGTAAACGTTTGTCAAAATTGACGGAGCGCAATGCCTTGTCGAGTACAAGTTATGGATACGTGAGGAAATATTCCTATAGTGGAAACACCGTGACAGAAGTGTCAACTATGCTTCAAGACGGCTCTCCTTTTGGTACGATGGTCTGGGAATATGACAGCCACCATAATCTGCTAAAAGAGACTTGGATTAATGATAAAACAGGAAAAAGCACCGTTCAAAAGGATAATACCTATCAATATAATACAAAAGGCCAACTGACACGCTGGACGAGTAAAAATTGGGTACTTACAGACGAGTTATCATATCGCGATTATTATTACAATAAGGATGGCACGATAGAAAGAATTCATTTGTCCTATTCGTTCAAAGACGACAAATCAGACTTAATTTATACATACACATGGAAATGAAAAAGTTTTTTTCCTATTTAACGGCAATCCTGATGATTGCATTGGTAAGCATGGGATTTACAGCTTGCAGTAGTGATGATGACGACGAGTCTTCATTGTCGTTCACGAAAGAGATTATTGTCGGCAAGTGGAAGATTACCAATATTGCTGGAAATAACGAGCACGGCAACTGGCTTTTTGTAGGAAGTGAGGCAGAGTTCAAGTCTGACGGAACATGCAAGGGTTGGTTCTCGATGGAAGACGCTTACAAGATTGAAGGTGGTCGCATCAAAACCTATAACGCAAGGACGAGCGAGCCGATGTTTGTTTATACGCTATTGTCACAGAACGGAGCCACACTTTCGGTCAAGATGGACGGAACGCTGGATGACAACAGCACGTGTACTTTGACTTTAAAGAAAGTAAACTAAACGAATTTGTCGTAATACAAATACAAGGGCGGCTCAACCAATATCGAGATCTGCCAAATGCTCTGCAAGACACATAATAGGGCGAAGGGAAACAGATAGATTCCCCGTTTTCCTACCACATCACAACCAGGAGGGTTCCCGCGTTGGGGCCCTCTTTTCGTTAATTCATTCTTTTTCTTTGTTGTTTCGGAAATTTTGTGTAAATTTGCAGACGAAATACTAACCTTTTATTGCATTCAATGATGACTAACCTGAAGATCAAATTATTGGCGACGGTCGCGATGTGCTGCCTGAGTGTGTTTTCCGTAATGGCGCAAACCGACATGACCGACCGTATCAGCGACCCTGACTTTGAGCAGGGAGGACAATCCCTATGGAAGACTAATTCGTTCGGACGTCAGGGCAACAATGATTTCCCGCTGAAACACGGCGGCTACTACCGTGAGGTGTGGTCGGGCGGAACAGCAGGCGATGCCTATATCTATCAGGACCTCTCGAATATGCCTGTGGGAACCTACACGCTGACGATGGCCTGCCAGAATGTCAAGCAGAGCAACATGAGCCAGATCTGCACGGGCACGTGGATCTATGCCAACAACCAGAAGACGAATTTCAACCAGCCTGCCGACTACTCGGTGACTTGTGTGGTGACAGACGGCAAACTGCGCATCGGTGCCGAAATCAAGAACTGCACGGGCAACTATGTATGCATCGATTACTGCCGTCTTACGCATCAGTTCATCTATGAAGACGTGAAGGGCTATCTGGAGCAGCTTGTTGCCGAAGCGAATGAGCTGAACCAGCACGACGGCAGCGAAGAGGGTGCAGAGTTGGAGGCTGCTATCGAAGCGCTGAAGGCGCTGATGGATGCTGCTCAGAGCGAAGGCATGGATGCTGCCGTGAAGCGCCTGCAGGAAGCGATGACTGCCTACCGGCTGCACTTGGCAAGCCCCTCCAATCCGATGGATCTGACGGAACTCATCACGAACCCGAGCTTCGAGAGCGGTAATGACGGATGGCAGTTCAGCGGCATGGGCACGCAGGGCAACAACGCTTTCCGCAAGGTAGGCAACACCTACGCAGAGACGTGGACTTGGAGCGGTGGAGTAAGTGATTCCAAACTTTGGCAAAACCTCACAGACTTGCCCAACGGTCGCTACAAACTCACGGCGGTAGCCCAGAACATTCAGGAGAGTAACCCCAATGCCAAGCAGACGGGAGCATACATCTTTGCAGGCGATATGCGCACGGAAGTGGGCGTTTACGGCAGATACGAGGTGGAGTTCGTCAGCGTTGCCGGCGAGGTCACCATCGGCTATGAGACTGTCAGGGCAACAGGCAACTACTGCTGCGTGGACGATTTCCACCTGTATTTCCTGGGATTCGACGAGGCAGCAGAGCAGGCAGCCTTCGACGAGCTCATCAGCCAGGCAGAAGGACTGGTAGACAAGGACATGAATACCGACGTGAAGGAGGCGCTGCTGCAGGCTATCGCCGCTGCCAAGGCTGTGACGGGCAGCGTGGGGCGCGACGCTGCTTCCAGAGCTCTGGCTGCAGCCATCGCCGATGCCATTGCCAGCAATGCGCTCTACGTGAAGCTCGACACCATCATTGCCAAGGGTGAGGATGCATTGGCCTTGGGTAAGCCCAACGGACAGGAAGAGCTGCAGGCCGCCATTACCCATGCCAAGAGCCTGAAGGCCAGCGGCGACATCGATGACGAGAAGGTGGCTGCAGCCGAGAAGATGGTCGACGATGCCATCTTCGCCTATAACGTGCTCAATGGTAGCGGCACGGCTCCCACCGTGACTACTGGCGAGGTGATCGTAGGATGTCGCGCCATGGTGGGGCGTCTGAAAGCTACCGGCAGCGACATCATCGAGCACGGGTTCTGCTGGGCAGAGAATCCCAACCCCTCGGTGCTGGATATGCACAGCTCAAACAACCAGAGCAACGACGAGACAAACTGGTCGCCAGTATATGTGATGTACAATGTAGAGCCCTCCACCGAATATTGGGTGCGCGCCTACGCCATTACCAAGACTTACGCGGTGGGCTATGGCGAACCCGTGCGCGTCATCACGTTGCCGAAGGGTGAAACCGTATATACTTACCTGTGGAACGGCGACGACGAGCACAACCTGTGGCTTGACAATGCCATGCGGGAGGCTACGGCCTACTACAACACATGGACGGCCATCAAGGGCTTCCACCCAACGGCGAACTACAGTCCTGGCACAGAAACCGCCGACTGCTCGTATGGCGGCTGGATCAACGTAGGTCCCTGGCGTTGTAACACAGGCACAATGGTCCATGAAATGATGCACGGCACGGGTGTGGGTCAGCACGGCCGCTATTGGAGCCAGGAGTTGCATCCCGACATCTGGTGGCTGGGCGAGCGTGCGAACCGCGTCACACACTTCTTCGAGAACTATGATTCGAGCCGCGGCAACTACAACTGTAACGGCGACGGCATGCACATCTGCTACGAAGGAAACGGCAACGACATGCAGCAAATCCGCTCCTGCATCCTTGCACAGGCTCTCTACGAAGACGGACTGCCAGCTGTCTATGACGGTGCATGTCCTTTCTACAGCTTCGAGAGCATCGACTCGCTGCACTACTACATCACCAACATGGCATACGGAGTGAACGAGAAGTATCTTTGCGAATCGGAAACGGGCAAGCTCATGTATCAAGAAGTGGAGAATGCCTCAGAGCTGCTTGCGAACAACTCTTTCGCATGGAACATCATCTACGACAAGATGACGGGACTTTACTTCATCAAGAACCTCAAGAGCGGCAAGTATTTCCGGCATTCCGGAAGCGCTGTGACACTCAATGACGCACTACCAAACATCAAAGAAACGATTCAGTTGATGCCGGCACGCATCACGGCTGACTTCCAAATCGGCGCCAAGACTTTCAAGAAGAAACCCTATTGGTTCGCTCGAAGCAATCGTGCGGAGACGCCTCCCGTCATGGCCATCGACGCAGCAACAAAGAACACTCCATCGACGCCGACCCTGAACTTCGGCAACGGTGCCACCAAGCAATTCTGGATTATCTACACGCCCGAGGAAGTGCAAGAGATGGAAACTGCCACGATGGTGCTGAATCAAGATCGACTGGAACGCCTCATTGCAGGATCGAAGAGCGTGGCTGCCAGTCAGCACAACGAGAGAGAGGAGGGTCAGGATGCAGCCTTCATGGCTGTGGTTGAGAATATTGAACAAGCTAAGTCCGCCTTCACTGCCGCTGAAACTGAGGAGGCCGTGCAGACGTTGTTCAACAACCTTGTTGAATACCTGCCAGCCATCGAGTTGACGGATTCCATCGACATTTCGTTTGTCTTAGACGATGCCGAACTTGACACCGGTTCCGGCTGGAAAGGTTTGCCCGCACTCACCAATGGCATGATTCATGCCACCAACACCGAAGTGTTCACAGCCACTCAGCCGATTCCCTTCGAAATGCCCAAGGGTGATTATGGCCTGGTGGCCCGCGGATTCTATCGTCCAGGCCCCGTCGCCACAGCCGTGAAGAACTATATGGACGGCAACAACAAGGTCAAGGTGAGCATCACATTCAACACCAGGACAAAGAAGATCAAGCACATTGCCGAGGGCGGCGCCGAAACCAAGCTTAACCAAGGGGGCAATGAAGTACAGCTCTCAGGCATCTTCGTTCCTACCAACAATGCTGCCATCGAGGCTTATCTGAACGCCGGACGATATGACAACCTGCTGAAGGTGAATATTGCTAACACGCGCGATATTACCGTAGGCGTCAAACAAATACTGCCAGTGGAAAACGACCTGCTTGTGTTGGATGGCTTCAAGCTGTTCTACTACGGTAATCCTGAGGTGTCGGGCATTGAGGACGTGAGTGTAGAGCCACTTTCCAGCGAGATAGAAGGCTACTACAACCTCAACGGCATTCGCATCACCACCCCCGGTCGTGGTATCACCATCGTGAAGTTCAAGGATGGCCGCTGCATCAAAGTAAGGTTCTAGCGAAAAGATATGGAGCACGACTCAGCAACAAAGTTTAATCTTATACTGTCTTGTGTATAGGGAGCATTCCTGTTTTCTTCGATAATTATATCGAGAAAAGAAAAATGGAAAAAACGGGGGCATTTCCAAAAAAATGATTACTTTTGCACGTGAAAAGACAGGCGTTGCTGAGAATATGAAGAAAAACATCATCAGACTGATGGTTTGCCAATGGCTGCTCGTGATGGCGGGCATGCATGTCGCCGCACAGGGACTTCCTGACGACGGCCCGCTTACCGTGCGCCCTCTGCTGCAACAACTGGGTGAACGGCTGCTGCAGGGCAAGAAGGGCAGCATCGTGGCTATCCGCCCGCAGACGGGAGAGATTATCTGTCTGGCGGCACGCTCGGCAACGGGCTTCGATGTGAATATGGCCATCGGCAAGGCGTATCCGCCGGGCTCGACGTTCAAGACTGCCCAAGCGCTCACACTCCTCACAGAGGGCGTGGTGGTGCCAGAGACGACCATAGAATGCAAGAACGGGTTTACTGACGGCAACATCCATGTGGGCTGCCACGAGCATGCCTCACCGCTTTCGCTGAGGGGTGCGCTGGCGGTATCGTGCAACACGTGGTTCATCACGGGCTTCATGGCGATGATCAACGACACGTTCATGTATGAGGACAAAGAAGAAGCTATCACCACATGGAACCGGCACATGCGCAGCCTGGGGCTCGGAGGTCCGCTGGGCATCGACATCCCCGACGAGAAAGGAGGACTGCTGGCGAACGTAGGCTACCTGAACCGCCGCTACAAGGACGGCTGGGACGGCAAGACCATCCTCTGGGCAGGAATGGGACAGGGCGATATTACCGCTACGCCCATGCAACTCTGCAACCTCGCTGCCGTGATTGCCAACCGCGGCTATTTCTACACGCCACACATCCATCAGGGCACGCAGGAGAAACCGTTGAGCCAACGATACCTCACCCGACGCGAGTCGAGCATCGACGCAGAAGCCTTTACAAGCGTCATCAGCGGCATGCGACGAGCCGTTACGAATGGTACCGCGACAGCCATCAACACACCCTCCTACCCTATCTGCGGGAAGACTGGAACGGCCGAGAACAGCGGGCGCGACCACTCGGCATTTATCGGGTTTGCTCCGATGGACAACCCGCAGATTGCCGTCTGCGTGTATATCGAGCATGGTGGTTTCGGGGCCGATGTGGCTGCTCCGATGGCTGCTCTCATCATCGAGGAATACCTGAAGGGAGAGCTCTCGCAAGCATCGGAGGCAAAGGCAAAGCGCCTATCGGCACTCAAATTCTAGGAATTTATGAAGAGAATCGCTACCTTACTGCTGATTGCGTTGTCAATCACATTTTCCACTCAAGCGAAGGAGTGGAAGCCGCGCCTTGTGGTTTGCACGGACATCGCTCCTGCCGATGTGGAACCCGACGACATGGAGTCGATGGTGCGACTGATGTCGTATGCCGATCTCTTTGAGATAGAAGCACTTATCACTAGCGTGGGATGGAATTGCGACCCTTATCCAACAGAGTGGGCACGATATCTACACGAAGTGATCGATGCCTACGAAAAGGATCTCCCGAACCTGATGAAGCGCTCCAAGCAAACGGCATTCCTGCCGCTGAACAAAGAGAATACGCGCCAGCAAACGGGCTATTGGCCGAGTGCTGAATACATGCGCAGCCGGGCTGTGATGGGCAGCCAGAATGGCGGTATCAAGGCGATTGGAGAAGGAAACGACTCGCCAGGCAGCGAACTCCTCATCCGGTTGGCCGACGAGGACGACCCGCGCCCCATCTACGTGGCTGCGTGGGGAGGTGCCAACACGCTGGCTCAGGCTATCTGGAAGGTACAGCAGACACGCTCGACAGAGGAACTGAAGCGCTTCGTGCGCAAGTTCCGCATCTATACCATCACCGATCAGGATATGGCATACAACAATCGCATGAATCGTTCCTACAGTTCGCACATGTGGTTGCGCCGCGAGTTTGCCGACGACCTGCAGTTTGTCTGGGACGAAGGCACGTGGCAGGAGCAATGTGAACTGGGAAAGCGCAACTGGCAACAGCATGCCGAAGGAATTCAGGGCAAGGGAGTGCTGGGTAAGGTGTACCCCGACTACAAATGGGGTGTGGAGGGCGATACGCCGAGTTTCCTCTACGTGATGCCCAACGGATTGAACGACCCCGACGACCCTCTGCAGGCAGGCTGGGCAGGCTATCATGAGCGCGGAATGTGTGCCGATTCGCTCACAACAGCTTGGACCAGTTGGCAGGAGCCCGTACGCAGCATCAGCATAGGCTACAAGACGCGCTTCTATCCTGACGAATTGCATGACTTCATGGCGCGAATGCAATGGGCCGACGAAGGACGCGGCAACCATAATCCGCAGGTGGTCGTCAACGGAAGGAAGGGTGTGCAACCCATCCACCTCACGGCAAAGGCAGGGACGACCATCCGACTGAATGCCGCAAAATCGAAGGATGCCGACGGCGACGACCTGACTTTCTTTTGGTGGCAGCAGCCGGAAATAGGGAACGACAAGGTTGTTATTACAAGTGCTGACAAGGCAAAGACCGACATCCACATTCCGGCCGATGCCAAGAACTCAACCATCCACATCATCTGCGAAGTTCACGACAACGGCCCGTTCCGCCTTGTTTCCTATCGCCGCATCTGCTTGGAAATTAAGTGAAAAGAGCAAATGAAGGGGTGTTTTTCATTTGAAAATCCGTGATATAGCCACAGAACTGCCACGAAATTGAGCTATTTTCAAAAAAATAGCGGAAAACATTTGGCAGTTCGCGAAAAAGGTATTACCTTTGCACTCGCTTACGACGGAAGAGGGTTGACCTCAAACGGTTCCGTAGCTCAACTGAATAGAGCATCTGACTACGGATCAGAAGGTTGTGGGTTTGAATCCCGCCGGAATCACTTTCAAGCCGAGTAAGCACAAAACAAATACGGATGGTTCCGTAGCTCAACTGAATAGAGCATCTGACTACGGATCAGAAGGTTGTGGGTTTGAATCCCGCCGGAATCACTCAAAAGGACACCATTTGAAGGTGTCCTTTTTTGCAACAAACCTAATTTGACACAAACAAGATGAAGATTCGGAGACTATTGGTCACGGCCGCGCTGGTCGTACTTTCTTTCTACAACGCAGCAGCACAGCAACAAAAAAACATCGTTGACGTGCAGGCACATCGCGGCGGTATGGGTCTGTTCCCCGAAGAATCGTTGGAGGCGATGCTTCATGCCGTAGATCTGTGTGTGAACACCCTGGAGATGGACCTATGCGTCACCAAGGACAAGCAGGTGATTCTTTCGCACGACAAATACTTCTCGCACCGCCTGACAACACGTCCCGACGGAACACCGGTGTTGGAAGGAGAGCCCAGGGAATACATCTGGCATATGCCCTACGACTCAGTGGCCAAGTACGACGTGGGGATCAGAGGAAATGCAGAAATGCCTGAGCAGCAGCCAGTTGCAACGCCCAAGCGCAAGCTGGTAGAGGTAGTTACAGCCGTAGAGACCTACACGAAAAAGCACCAACTCGCTCCGATGAACTACAACATCGAAATCAAGTGCGACCCGAACTACGACGGAGGCATCGAAGGACGCGACTGGCCTGAATACCACGAGTTTGTTGACATCTGCATAGCAGTGCTGGACTCGTTGGGGTTGGGCGACAGGCTCATCATACAGTCCTTCGACACCCGATCCCTCAATTACCTGAACGAGGCCTATCCCGGACACCACCTGTCGTATCTGGTTGGCGGTGGCGCAGGAACCTACGAACAATTCATGGGGAGACTAAATTTCACTCCAGAGTGGCTCAGCCCCGCTTGGCAGATCATGGACAAGGAGATGGTGGATCGTGCCCATGCCGACGGAATGAAAATCGTTACTTGGACGGTGGACGACAAGGAACAGATGCACAAAGTGATTGACATGGGCGTAGAGGCAGTCATCTCCAACTACCCCAACCGACTGCTGGAAGTCGTGAATGAATATTGAATCAGCCTGGCCCTGACCAAGTAGAGTGAGCCACATCCTGCGTAGTTCAGGGTAAAAACGTATAATATTACAAAAAAAAAATTGATTGTCTCACGACAACCAATCTTTAATTAACCTTAATAATCTAATACCATGAAAAACACATTGCAAATATACGAACATTGCCATTTTTCTGCAAATAATCATCTTAAAAAATGACGAAATGAAACACTATTTAAATGTTTTTCCGTTCCATTTAAGATTTCTTTGCAAAAGAAGCGGTTGCATTTTCTCTTTCTCCTCTACAAACAGCATAGGCAGAGACGGGGTGAGCACCAACTCGTCGGCATCGGGAAGCAACTCCGACTTCCACATGACGAGCGGGATGCTTTCCAGAAGCTCTGCGAACCGCTCGGCTGAGATGGTATCGGGACGCACCAGGAGTTTTTTATCGCGATAGCAGGTATCGGAAAGCAATTCCCAACTGCGCGAAAACAACCTCACACGTGATTCCGGACATGGGCCTTTGACGGTTTGCACCACGCAGAGCACGCTATCGGCGCCCTGCCCCTCAGCAGGTTGGCTGGGCAGAAGCTTCATCTGCAACACCATACTCTCGCTGGCCGACACCTGCAGGAAGTTCTGCAGGAGCGTGTCGAGACGACTCTTGCCTTGCAGTTTATTGTCGGCTTCGGCTGGCATTCGTGCATCGTTGAGTTCGAGCAGCTGCGCGTGCTTGCCCTTGTCCAGATAGGGCAAAAGCGAATCGGGCATCGACACCCATGCCTCCCTGAGCGTCTGAGCACTCGCGGGGAGAACTGCCAGAAGCAGCCAGAATAACGTGAGGAGTTGTTTTTTCACAATATGTTCGGTAGAGACCTATCGGTTAGTTCTCGGGGAAGCGGACGGGACCATAGCGCAACTCTGTGCCATAGGTGCCCTGCTTCGGATAGGTGTAGATGGTGAAGAGATGGCTCACACCCACGGGCGAGACACCACCTTTGTAGAACCAAGTGTTGTTGTCCTCTATGTCGCGCGAGAGGCCTTCAGTCTTGCCAAGTTCGCGGGCGATATCTTCCATGCGCTTCTGAGCAGCACCTTTCGAGCCAACCTTCATGAAAAAGCGAGCTTCGTTGAAGCGGCCGTTCTTGAAACGGAACTTCACTTCATCGTAGTTGAATCCACAGAAGTTCTTCTTTCCGAAGACCACTTCCTGATTCTCGGTGACTGAAACAGGTTCTCCAAACTCAGCCTTGATGGCTTGCAGCGCCTCGGCATAGGGAAGACCCAGTTCGACAGTTCCAACCTTGGCTACACGCTGGGCACTCACGGTCATAGAGAACAGAATGCCCATCAACAGTAATAATTTCTTCATAATCGGTTTTTTGGTTTTAAATTTATCTCAGTAGAATGAAGGTGGTTGATACGAGGTACCAACCACCTTATTTAATTATAGCATCGCTAATGTGATCAATCCTCAACGGCAGCCTGCGCGGCGGCTAGGCGGGCGATGGGCACACGGAAGGGCGAACAGCTGGCGTAGTTCAGGCCGATCTTGGCGCAGAACTTCACAGAGCTGGGTTCACCACCATGCTCACCGCAGATACCGGTGCGGAGGTTCGGACGTACGGCACGACCCTTCTCGACAGCCATCTTCACGAGCTGGCCGACACCCTTCTGGTCGAGCACCTGGAACGGGTCAACTTTCAGGATCTTCTTATCGAGATAAACGGGCAGGAACGAAGCGATGTCGTCGCGGCTGTAGCCGAAGGTCATCTGCGTGAGGTCGTTGGTACCGAATGAGAAGTACTCTGCCTGCTCGGCGATGCGATCAGCGGTGAGGGCAGCACGAGGAATCTCAATCATCGTACCGATCTCGAACTTAATCTCAACACCATACTCGGCAAACACTTCCTTGGCAACCTTCTCGATGATGCTCTTCTGCTGCTCGAGCTCGTGGAGCGTACCAATAAGCGGAACCATGATTTCGGGCTGAGGATCTTTGCCTTCCTTCTTCAACTCGCAGGCAGCACCGAGGATGGCGCGGGTCTGCATAGCTGTGATTTCGGGGAAGGTGATACCCAGACGGCAGCCACGATGACCGAGCATCGGGTTGTTCTCGGCAAGCGAGTTCACGCGACGCTGGATGGTCTCCAGGCTCACGCCCATCTCCTTAGCCATAATCTCCTGTCCGGCGAGATCGTGGGGAACGAACTCATGGAGAGGAGGATCGAGCAGACGGATGTTGACGGGCAGTCCGTTCATAGCCTCAAGGATACCCTTGAAGTCGGCCTTCTGGTAAGGCAGCAGCTTGGCAAGAGCCTTCTCGCGTCCCTCGGGAGTGTCGGAAAGAATCATCTCGCGCATAGCGATGATCTTCTTATCGTCGAAGAACATGTGCTCAGTACGGGTCAGACCAATACCCTTTGCACCAAAGGCACGAGCCACCTCAGCATCGTGAGGAGTATCGGCATTGGTGCGCACCTGCAGCTTCGTGTACTTGTCGCAGAGATCCATGAGCTCCTTGAAGTCGCCACTCAGCTCGGCAGCCTTGGTGGGAACCTCGCCGGCATAGACCTGACCGGTAGTACCATTCAGCGAGAGGAAGTCGCCTTCCTTGTAAACCACACCGTCGATCTCGACAGTCTTCGACTTGTAGTCGACATTCAGCGCTCCAACACCCGATACGCAGCACTTACCCATACCACGTGCCACAACGGCAGCGTGAGAGGTCATACCGCCACGAGCGGTGAGGATACCCTGAGCGGCCGACATACCAGCGAGGTCCTCGGGCGAAGTCTCGATGCGGACGAGAATCACCTTGTGGCCATCCTGATGCCAAGCCTGGGCATCGTCGGCGTGGAACACAATCTGACCGCAGGCAGCGCCCGGGCTGGCGGGCAGACCCTGAGCGATGACCTTAGCCTTCGAGAGGGCAACCTTATCGAATACGGGGTGAAGTAGCTCGTCGAGCTTGTTGGGCTCACAACGCATGATGGCAGTCTTCTCGTCGATCATGCCCTCGTGGAGCAGGTCGATGGCGATCTTCACCATAGCGGCACCCGTGCGCTTACCATTACGTGTCTGGAGGAACCAGAGCTTGCCTTCCTGAACGGTGAACTCCATGTCCTGCATGTCATGATAGTGCTTCTCGAGCTTCTCCTGAATGCCGTTCAGCTGGGCATAGATCTCAGGCATAGCCTCTTCCATCGAAGGATATTTGGCAGCACGCTCCTCCTCAGAGATGCTGGCGCGCTTTGCCCAACGCTGGGAACCCAGCTTCGTGATCTGCTGCGGAGTGCGGATACCGGCAACGACATCCTCACCCTGAGCGTTCACGAGATACTCACCATTGAACACGTTCTCACCGTTAGCGGCATCGCGGCTGAAGCAAACACCCGTTGCAGAGGTATCGCCCATGTTACCGAACACCATAGCCATCACGCTGACAGCCGTACCCCACTCGTCGGGAATGCCTTCCATCTTACGATAGAGGATGGCGCGCTCGTTCATCCAGCTGCGGAACACAGCACAGATAGCGCCCCAGAGCTGCTCAATGGGATCGTCGGGGAAGTCCTTGCCCGTGCGCTCCTTGATGGCAGCCTTGAAGAGCTTCACCAGCTTCTTCAGCTCGTCGACGCTGAGGTCCTTGTCGAGTTTCACACCGCGCTCGGCCTTCACCTGCTCGATGATCTCCTCGAACGGATCGATATCCTCCTTGTTGACAGGCTTCATCTCGAGCACCACATCGCCGTACATCTGCACGAAGCGGCGATAGCTGTCATAGACGAAGTGGGGATTCTGCGTCTTGCCGACCATACCCTCAGCAACCTCGTCGTTCAGACCGAGGTTCAGGATGGTATCCATCATACCGGGCATCGAAGCGCGGGCACCCGAGCGAACGCTGACGAGCAGAGGATTCTCCTTGTCGCCGAACTTCGAGTTCATCAGGTCCTCGATGTGCTTCACGGCAGCCATCACGTCGTCGTTGAGGAGTTCCATGATCTTCTCCTGACCCACCTCGTAGTACTCGTTGCAGCAATCTGTCGTGATGGTGAAGCCCGGAGGAACGGGAACACCTATCAGATTCATTTCGGCCAGGTTGGCACCCTTGCCACCCAGCTCTTCACGCATTTTTGCGTTACCCTCAGCTTTTCCGTTACCAAAGGTATAAACTCTTTTCTGATTCATTTGTTAACAAATTAAGTTATTGTAATTTCTCTTTTTCTTTCTCAATAAAAACCAATACCTCTCTGGAATTCATTCCAAAAGTTGCGCAAAATTACTACTTTTTGTGCAATTATCCAAATTTTTTATGTATTATTTGCAATCTCGATATTACATTTATAGTTTTCATGCACAACCTTTGTAGAAATACTACTAAAAAACAATAAATTCTTTTGCGCTCACCTCATTTTTTTGTACCTTTGCATCCGTTTTGTGAGAAATCAATAAAATACACGATAAAATGAGTAAACAAACCGAAAAAATCAAGGAACTCATTGCCCGTCGGGAGAAGGCCCGTCTGGGTGGTGGTGAGAAAGCAATCGACAAACAACACCAGCGTGGAAAATACACAGCACGCGAACGCATCGAGATGTTGGTCGACGAAGGGTCCTTTGAAGAGTATGACATGTTCAAGCTGCACCGTTGCCATAACTTCGGTATGGAGAAGAAGCAGTATCTGGGCGACGGCGTCGTAGTAGGTTCTGCCACCATCGACGGCCGCTTGGTGTATGTCAGCGCCCAGGATTTCACCGTCAACGGCGGTTCGCTCTCAGAGACGATGTCGCAGAAGATCTGCAAGGTCATGGATATGGCGATGCAGAACGGCGCTCCGATGATCTGCATGAACGACTCCGGCGGTGCCCGCATTCAGGAAGGCATCTGCTCGCTGGCCGGCTATGGTGAGATTTTCGAGCGCAACATCCTGGCAAGCGGTGTGATTCCGCAGATCTCCGCCATCATGGGGCCCTGCGCAGGCGGTGCCGTCTACTCCCCTGCCCTCACCGATTTCATCCTGATGATGGAGAACACGTCGTATATGTTCCTGACCGGTCCTGCCGTTGTGAAGGCGGTGACAGGCGAGGATGTCGACGCAGAGAACCTCGGCGGAGCAAGCGTGCATGCTTCGAAGAGCGGTGTGACCTCGTTCACTGCCAAGACGGAAGAAGAGGCTATGCAGATGATCAAGACGCTGCTCTCCTACATTCCTTCCAACAACATGGAGGAAGCTCCGCGGGTGGAGTGCAACGATCCCATCGACCGCAAGGAAGACCTGCTCAACGAGATTATTCCCGACGACCCCAACAAGGCTTATGATATGTATAAGGTGATAACGGCTATCACCGACAACGGAGATTTCTTCGAGGTGCAGCCGAAGTTCGCCAAGAACATCATCGTGGGCTTTGCACGCTTCAACGGACAGAGCGTGGGCATCGTGGCCAATCAGCCTGCAGCCTATGCCGGCGTTCTCGATGCAAATGCCTCGCGCAAGGGTGCCCGCTTCGTGCGCTTCTGCGATGCTTTCAACATCCCCATCGTGAGCCTCGTCGACGTACCGGGATTCCTGCCCGGCACAGGACAGGAGTACAACGCCGTCATCCTGCATGGAGCCCAGTTGCTCTATGCCTACGGCGAAGCCACCGTTCCCAAGGTCACGATCACGCTTCGCAAGTCGTACGGCGGCAGCCACATCGTGATGGGGTGCAAGCAGCTTCGTGCCGACTTGAACTTCGCCTGGCCCACCAGCGAGATTGCCGTGATGGGCGCCTCGGGTGCCGTCGCCGTGCTCTGTGCGAAGGAAGCCAAGGCCAAGAAGGAAGCCGGCGAAGACGTGCGCGCCTTCCTTGCCGAGAAGGAGGAAGAGTATAGCGAACTCTTCGCAAATCCTTATCAGGCAGCACAATACGGTTACATCGACGACGTCATCGAGCCTCGTAACACCCGCTTCCGCATCTGTCGCGGACTTGCTCAGCTGGCCTGCAAGAAGCAGTCGCTTCCCGCCAAGAAACACGGCTGCATGCCGATGTAATTAGTTGATAGTTGAAAGTTGATAGTTATATGGACAAGAACATCTATGCAGCCATCGCTTTGGCGCTTCACGAATACAAAGGCAACAACGTGCACGACCGTGAGCCGGGCTTCATCACCATCAAGCCGCGCCACACGTTGTGGAATGCCAGATTTCAAGTAATGACCCCTAAACCTGTAAAGAAATGAAAGAATACAAATATACAATCGACGGAAAGGAATACAAGGTTGCTATTGGCGACATCGTCGAGAACGTAGCAACGGTTACCGTGAACGGTGAGGAATTCAAGGTCGAGATGGAACCCGAACAGGAGCCCGAGAAGAAGAAGGTCGTTCTCGGACAGCCTGCCGACGAGAAGAGTCACGACGAAGCGACTCCTGCCGCCAATGTCAACACCAACAATGCCGTGAAGGCACCGCTGCCAGGCGTCATCACCGACATCAAGGTCGCAGTTGGCAGCAAGGTGAAGAAAGGCGACGTGGTCATCGTGCTCGAAGCCATGAAGATGGCCAACAACCTCGAGGCCGAAACCGACGGCACCGTCACCGCTATCTGCGTGAAGATGGGCGAGAATGTCTTGGAAGACGCACCGCTCGTTGTCATCGAGTGAAAAGATAAAAAATGAAAAAGCACTGAGGGTAAAAAGGTAAAAAACCATAAAAAAATATACATTTATCGGGTTTTACCTTTTTACTTTTTTATTTTTTCGTAATTTTTTCGTACCTTTGCGTAACAAAACGTTTTGACTATGGCAAAGAAAGTATTGTATATCAATCAGGAGATATTCCCATACGTTCCGGAAAGCGAGATGGCAGTCATGGGTAAAGAGGTCCCCAACAAGATTCAGGAAGGAGGCTATGAAATCCGTACCTTCATGCCCAAATGGGGAAACATCAACGAGCGCAGAGGCAACCTGCACCCCGTCATCCGCCTGTCGGGTATGAATATCATCATCGACGACACCGACCAGCCCTTGCTCATCAAGGTGGCCACCATACCGAACACGCGCATCCAGGTGTACTTCATCGACAACGACGACTACTTCCTGAAGCGCCAGATGACCGTCGACGAGAACGGACAGGAATATGCCGACAACGGCGAACGCGCCGTCTTCTTTGCCAGAGGCGTGCTCGAGACCGTGAAGAAGCTGCGCTGGACACCCGACATCATCCATTGTCAGGGATGGATGAGCGCCGTCATCCCCCTTTATGCGAAGACAGCCTATCATGATGAACCCGCCTTTGCCAATGCCAAAATCGTGACGTCGCTGTTCCACGACCAGCCGAAGGCGCCCCTTGCCGACAACTTCAAGCGTTGCATCGAGTTCCGCGAGGCCAACAGTAAGCTGCTGGAGCCTTACAAGGATCAGTTCGACTTCCTGGAGCTCGGCAAGCTGGCTATCGACTACAGCGACGGAATCATTGAGACAAGCCCCAATGTCGACCCGGCATTGATGAAATATGCCGCCGAGAAGGAGTGCCCTATCCTCCACTATCCCGGCGAGGACTTCGGTGCTGCATATCAGCAGTTCTACGAGCAGATTACACCTGCCGAAGAATAAAAACGAGGTTGGCAGAACACAACAAAAAAGAACATCATCATCAGTAAGATATGAAATTCAGATATCTTGTGGGCGTCATGCTCACGATGTTTATCCTCTCGTCATGCGACGACACCACAAACGAAATCGGCTCATCACTCATTCACGACATGGACAACCTTGATGTCTCCACCGACACCTTCAAGGTCAGTTCCCGCACGCTCGTGGCCGACTCCGTGTATTCCCGTTCCACCTACGGCTATCTCGGCAGCATCCGCGACCCGGAGACAGGCAACGTAATCACGGGAAACTTCATGACTCAGTTCTACACGCTCGAGGAATATGCCAACGCCTTCCCCGCAATCGACAGCATCGCCAGCCGCATCGACGGGAAAATCATCGCCGACTCGTGCGAGATACGCCTGTTCTTCAGCAATTTCTATGGCGACTCGCTGTCAACGATGAAGGTGACGGCACACGAAATGGGAAAGCCCATGCTCGAGAACCAGCGCTACTACTCCAACTTCGACCCGAAGAAGGAGGGCTATCTGCGACAGGGCGGCATCAAGAAGGAGAAAGTCTACACGCTCGCCGACCAGAGTGTCAGCAAGGCTACACGCTACAGCGACAGCTATACGTCCAACATCCGCATACCGCTCAACGATGCCTATACCGACAAGGACGGCAACCAGTATAACAACTACGGCTCGTACATCATCAACTCGATGTACAAGGACAAGTCGAACTTCTCCGACCAGCTGAAGTTCATCAAGAACGTCGTGCCGGGCTTCTACTTCGAGAGCACGGGAGGCATCGGCTCGATGGCCTACATCTTCACCAGCAAGCTCATCGTCTACTTCCGCGTACTCAGCGAGGACTCCGTCTACAACGCTTTGATTGAGTTCGGCGGAACGGAAGAGGTGCTGCAGACCACGAAGATTGAGAACAACGACGCATACCTTCAGACGCTGGCTGCCGACAACAGCTGCACCTATCTGAAGACTCCGGCGGGACTGTTCACCGAGCTCACGCTGCCTGTCGACGACATCCTGAGAGGTCACGACACCGACTCGCTGAGCGCTGCCAAGCTCGTCATCCCGCGCATCAACGACTCTTCGCAGAGCGACTACAACCTGCCGGCGCCCTCGCAGCTGCTGCTCATTCCGAAGGACAGCCTCTATACGTTCTTCGAGAACAATCGCATCATCAACAACCGTACGTCGTATCTGGCATCGTCGCCCAGCACCACGGGCAACAACACCTATCTCTATAGCAATATTGCCACGCTGATCTCGGCGATGAACAAGAACCGCCAGTCAGTTAACTGGAACAAGGTGGTACTGGTGCCCGTCGACGTCACGACATCCTCGAGCATCGTGGTGAAGGTCTCCCACTCGATGGAACTCAGCAGCACACGCCTGGTGGGCGGTAGCGAGAATCCCTACAAGCCCATTCAGATCAGTGTTCTCTATGGTAAGTTCAAATAGTCTGGTTTCCCTTTCATTATGGCCGACAACTATCTGGAACGACACCGCGAGGAATACGAACAGCGCAAGCAGGCTTGGCTGAAAAAGAAGAAACATCTACCGAATAAGAACCGGCAAGCCGCAGCGGCAAACCGGCAGATAGAGAAACCCGACGACGAAGCACTCTAGCTCGCGTCGGGTATTGCCTCACCCCAGCCCTCTCCAAAGGGAGAGGGAGACCATTCCTCTTCAGTCATCAACACTCTGAACATGCGACATCCTTCTCTCTCCCCCTTTCTTTCACCGCCTAAGCCCCGAAGGGGCGGGAAGATTACAGGCAGGGGTGAAACCCCTGTAATTGATGCCAGAAGAATATAAGTGCCGAAGGTACGACAGAATTTCTGTCACCCCATCGGGGTTTTGATTTGTTGTTGACCTTTTTACAGGGGTTTCGTGCTACGCACTCCACCGCCTGCCTATGTTCTTTCGCACTTTCAGTGCTCTATTAGGTCAACTGCTATATCATTTCCATATTTTTTGGTAATTATATACTTTTTGACCCCTCAGTTTCTCCACGGATCTCATGGATTTTCACGGATATTTGAACATCTATAACCACGAAATATGATGATTCTAAGGAATGAAGGAAACAAGGAAACTTGACAGAGAGACATAGAGTC
>JAFZAP010000049.1 GCA_017557185.1 Prevotella sp. | reverse complement strand
GGAATTTGTGTTGAAAAAAATCTGCGTCATCAGTGGAATCTGTGGGTAAAAAACATCTGTCCGTCTGTTTCGTTTGTCTAAAAAGTTCGGAGGGTCTAATTGTATATAGCTCCCAAAATAAAAACAATTTTATTTTGTTTTCTCCTCACTTATTCGTAACTTTGCACTTATGAACGAACAGCAGAATATCATCATATATAGAACAGCCGACGGGCGTGCATCAGTAGCCCTCTTGGCTAAGGATGGCAAGATATGGCTGAACCAGCAACAGATGGCGGAACTTTTTGCCACCTCGAAACCCAACATCAGTATGCATATAGCTAACATATTGAAAGAAAAAGAGTTAGCAGAAATTTCAGTAGTTAAGAATTTCTTAACAACTGCAGCTGATGGCAAGAACTACAATGTGGTATTCTACTCACTTGAGATGATTATAGCCGTTGGCTATAGGGTGCGAGGCGTCCGTGGTACACAGTTCAGACAGTGGGCCACAGAGCATCTGACGGAATATCTTGTGAAAGGTTTTACGATGGACGATGAACGCCTGAAGAATCCTGACGGACGCCCCGACTACTTCGATGAATTACTGCTGCGCATCCGTGATATCCGGGCGTCGGAAAAACGCTTCTATCAGAAGATACGCGACCTCTTTGCACTAAGCAGCGACTATGAAAAGAGCGACAAGGCAACTCAGATGTTCTTTGCCGAGACGCAGAACAAACTGCTCTATGCCGTTACTCATAAGACAGCTGCCGAATTGATTGTCAGTCGGGCAGATGCCACCCAGCCCAATATGGGACTCACTACTTGGAAAGGCAGCATTGTCAGAAAAGGTGATGTTATCATAGCCAAGAACTATCTGCAGAATGAGGAAATAGACTCTTTGAATCGTTTGGTGGATATCTTCCTGACAAGCGCCGAAGAACGGGTGAAGGGTCGCCGTGACCTCACACTTGACTATTGGCGCAAGAATGTGGACAGCTTGCTGACATTCCAAGAAAAAGACATTCTGCAAGGTGCCGGCAGTATTACAAACTATGAAGCAGAAGAAACTGTCAAGCAGGTCTATGATGTTTTCAATACCAAACGCAAACAGTTGGAGGCGCAAACAGCCGATGACGATGATCTGAAGATGCTTGAGGATTTGGAAAGAAGAATCGTGGAACAAGAAGACGACAAAGCCAAGAATGACAATTGATCAATGAAATAGTGTTTTCCCCAGTCGCGAGATTCTCATTAAATCACGACTATCTATACTTCTTTACCTAAAAGTGGGCGCCGGTCTAACCTTTCGGCCAAAGCCAGCGCCCGTCATATCATCTTGAGAATTGAATGATATCGCTATTTAGTTACTTTAAACTTGTAGCCCAGCGTCAGCGAGAACACGCTGTTACGCATGTGTCCATCATGCCTAATCTTGCTCAGATTGAGCAGACCAAACACATAACGGGCATCCAGCACGAAGTTCTCATATTCATAGGCGAGGCCAACAGGAATGCCCAGGTCCAGCTTGCGCACGTTATGTCCAATGTCACCATCTATTGCCGATTCTATATGTGTAGGAGTCTGCCATGATGGAAAGCTCTGCTTGGAATGACCTGGCACCATATGCATTGTTTCCACATAGTAAGAGCCCTCGGCATGAGCACTCAGACATAAACCTAACTGCAAGCCTGTACGTAGTGATAATCCTCTATAGGGATAGAGAGCAATGGTTACTGGGACTGTAAGATAATCGAGACTATATTTCATGTCGTTTTTGCCAGTCATGATTATCTGGTAGTTCTGTTGTCCGTCAGTAAGAGAACCTTCCATAGCAGTATTGCAATCGTCCCGGGCACCTAACTGTGTATAGCCCATGCCAACTGACACAGACCACAAGTCGCTCAGTCCGTATTCCAAGTCTACACCACCCGTAAAACCGAACTTCCCTGTAAGACCTCCGTGGCCAGCAATGACAATGCCGAATCTCCCTCCTGATAAGCCACTGCCGCCGCCCGTAAAACTGGAAAGCGTCATTCCTACTCGCGGCTGTATCGTCAACCGACCTTTCTCTGTTTGTGCATTACTGCCCAATGCTACCAGCAACAGCAGCGCAAATAGTAATATCCTCCTCATAGATATATCTTTTTTAAGTTTGTAATCATACTGCAAAAATACGAAATAATACTTTTCCGAAATGAGTTTGCCTAACGGAATTGGAGTTCCTCGCCCTTGGCTGTGTTCTGTCGCACTTTCCGTGCTCTATCTGGTCCTCTCTTATATCAATGCCTTATTCTTGGGGTTGCTGTTCAAAGAGTCCTGCCTTCTCAAGAATAGGCATAACATGATTGGCAAGAATACGGTTCTGTTTGTTTTTTTCAGAATAGTACTCACGAATTAAGTCTTTATCGGTAACCATTTTGTCCACCAATTCGTCGTCTACCAGTCGTATGGGGATGAGTAGTTTTCCTTCTTCAGGTCCCCAGGAGATGACGTAACACACTTGCTGCTTCATTTGGTCTGCTGCGGCGATAGCACCGCCGATGGCTCCCAATGCAAACCTCGCTCCCATTGACTGGCCTGCCGCGTCGCTTCCAATTATTCTGTTAACGAACAACAGACTCTGCCGACCGATGCGCTTCGCTTTGGTATATCCGCTGCCGAAGCGGGTTTTCTCAAACACCAAGTTACGGCAGTTCACATAAAGCGTGTCGGCCTGCATGACCACAAAAGCCTCCCTTTTCAGAATTCTGTCGGTCGCTGCATCGCCAGTTGTCAGCGTGAAGTCGTTGCCGCCCCACCAGAGTTGCCGGCTCTTGCTATGACTATTGCAGTAGACTGTATCGAGCTTTTCCCACTGCCCTCCAAGGAAGTCCTCGTAGGTATTGCAGTAACAGCATTGCCCGCTAACATTGATGGTCATTAGCAGCAACACACCTAATATCATTGTTCTCATTTCTTTATACATTATTTATAATAAGCGTTGTTCTTCCAAAAGCGCTGCAAAGATACGATTAAACGAGGAGAATACAAAAAGAAAGAACGTTTTTTTTCTTTTTTATTCTCCAGCTCGCCTTATTCAACAAGTTCCTCCTTCCGGTTGATTTGTATGAGATTAGAAATGTTGTTTTCTATCTTGGGGAATAGTCCCCAGAAGTAGAGATTATACAATGTTGCATATCGATATGGCGGTTCACGGGTGTAGATGGCCAAAACACTACTATCGTCATAAACTCGTAATTCAACGGATTCCAAGTGGAAAGATGCACCAGGCATAAGCTTCTGACCTATAATCAGAGTGTTTTGTTCAAAATCCAGTTGAGGGAGAGGTTTTTCGCCTTTATATATGTCGCGCAGTTCTTGCTCGCTGTTGATGACAAAGAATTCGCTTTCCTTACTTGGCGAGAATGAGAATGGAGAAAGTTCCAGAGGCAAAATAGGCAAATAAGGCAACATCTCATCGAAGAACGCTTTCACCTCCTCGCTGGCAGAGACAGCGGAAATGATGGTATACGCTTCCGTTGAATCAACCTCCGTAGTGTCGTTGTTAACTGCGATGCTGTCCACAGGTGTTTCGTTCTGATGCGAACTCGGTTGTTCTGGCGGATCATCTGTTTCGCTGGAGCAGGCTGCGAAACCTGCGGAGAGCAGGAACAGGCAGCTGAGGATATAAACCAGTTTCTTCATATTAACTTATTCTTGACTTATCATTACACAATCTATATGTTCTTCGAATTTGGGATAGAGTCCCCAGTAGTACATGTCCCAGAGTGTTGTGCTGCCAGATGAATCACCTATCTTGATAAAAAGAAAGGTCTTTCCATCCACTTTTAGTATTACTTGGTATTTCACAACGTATTTGCCCGTTGGCCTGAGAGCTTTTCCGATGACAAGTGTTTGCGTGTTGAAGTTTATGTCGGGTAGGGCATCAGAACCAGAATAGATGGCGGCAAGTTCCTTTTGGCTATTTACTACAAGACAAGTGTCCCTTCCTTTTTCTACATCATTAAAGAAAGAGTTGTATAGGTTCGCTTCAAAAAAAGCCTTTATAGTGCTGCTTGCCTCAATAGGTTCTTTTCTCCCGTCACATTTTTTTTCAGAGAATACACACCAAATATCCGGTAGGTCTTTAGGGAAGATACCCCAGAACGATTTGAGTCTTCCTTCTATACCGCTATAATACCAATGAGGCTCGTCTGTTGAGTATGATACATCATAATAGTTAAATGACGGATCAGTAGTGTGCAGCACAATATAATAGTCGTTATTGACAGGTTGAATGTCAATATAATTGATAGTTTCATCTATGCCTAAAAAATAACGTCCAAAAACGAAGGAGTACTTATTGAAATCAATTTGAGGTAATGTCTTGTTGCCGACATACTTTGCCTCGAATGTTTCTTGGTCGCTGATGATGCTGTAACCCATGAGTTCCACAGGATCAAGGAACTGGAAGTCGCCAATGTATTTGACCCAGTCGCCTATGACAGCTGAATCACAGAAGGTGGGCAGAGCCTCATTGAAAAAGGCTTCTACTTCACTGCTCACCTTAATAGGCGAGATAGTAGTATAGGTGTCGTCTACTTTTGTGTCCCTAACATACCATTTCTCAGGTTTTGAACCTGCATTAACTAGGAAATTGAAAAAGTAGCTGTCAGAGGGTTCGTAGTATCTGAACATCAGAGTGTCGCCTTTTAGATAGAAGTCACAACGTGTTGAATCATTTTCATTATGGCTGTTATAACTGATTTTCCTATGATATACATAAACTGTAGCTTTGTCCATGTGCATCTCTTCATCATACTTGAAATCTTCCGCGATTCGATATGTGCATTTTTCTGTTATAGGACTACTTGAATGGATATAACCTTTTGTTTTTATAACAAAAGTACCATCCTCACCAAGTTCAATCCTTTCCAGAGAGTAGTCATATCCGTCCTGTCTGAACAAATACCATTTTCCACATAATGATTTATTAACTTGCGAGGGCTTTTGCGAGGGCTCTGCTCCCAAAGAATCCACAGTAGGCGTTTCGTTCTGATGCGAGTTGGGCTGTTCTGGCGGATCTTCCGATTCGCAAGAGCAGGCTGCGAAACCTGCAGAGAGCAGGAACAGACAGCTGAGGATATATACCAGTTTCTTCATTGTTGTTAGATTATTTGAATGAGATCTATTCCATTAATTCATCTGTGTAGTTGCACCACGTTTGGAGAATGCGGCCTGTGTGAGCATCGATGAAGCAAGATCCCTCATCGTTCATTTCACGGTCATGCAAGCAATAGACCAATCGGGGTGCCCATTCTGAGGAGCCTTTCTTTACAGGGAACTCTGCAATCATCAGAGCATCGCCATTTTGTCTTGTACCCACTCTGTCAACGAGTACATTCAAATACTTTGCATAGATTTCCTTTGCTGTTTGCACATCGAAAGATGGTGTGATATCGAGACTTTCTACTTTGATGTAGTTGCCGTTGGCGTCAGTTACACTCCCGTTTTGGAACCTCACGATGTATGTACCCTGATTGACAGCGATACCCCGATATAGCTGATGATAGCGTTCAACGGTCAGCGGACTGGACATCCAGGAATTATCCTCCTTATAATAAAGTTGGTAGTCATCTGGTGAAAGCCCCATATATTGGGAAAACAATTCTGTTGCTGTCGTAGGCCTGATGGCGCTTGAGAAGGAAATCCATTTGATATATCCAAAAGCGTCACGTGTTATCACCATGCCGTTTTCTTCCGTTGTGGTTTGATAGTTATTTGCATACCTTGGGTTATTTCCCATCTCTTCAGAAAACTCTGGTTCCAACAGAGCAGAATCTTCTTCGAAACCTCCGATGCTATCCGTAGGCTCTTCGTTCTGATGCGAGCTGGGTTGTTCAGGCGGATCATCTGTTTCGTTGGAGCAGGCTGCGAAACCTGCGGAGAGCAGGAATAGGCAGCAGAGGAGATAAACTAGTTTCTTCATTGCACTATCGTTTTCTTGGTTCTACATTATTTAATTATATGAGGTTGCCGATGCTTTGTTCGGCTTGCCGTAGGCAAAGTTAGGAGAAAAAAGAATATGCTGCAAGGTTTTTAGTGTTAAATCGCATTAACATTGTTACAGTTTTTTGAGGGGGTGTTTTCGCAAGAAATCCAGCGTGGCAGGGCGTTTGAACCGTGTTAACAAACGATAAATCGCCAAAAAATTGTAACAAAATAGGGGTGTTTTTCCCTTTGTGGAGTGCTTTTTTTTCCGTAATTTTGCAGCGGAAAGAAATATTTTCCGCGCAAGCGCGAAGTGAACCGATGGAGTAGCGAGGGCAGAGCGGAGTTTATTCCAGCTATGCCGAGTCGCGACAGAGGAAGACCGAAGGTCAAAGTGAAGAGAGAAAAAAACAGAAAAAACACCAGTCGAAGAGGTGGCACTGCGTGCCTTGATGTCTGTGAGTGAGTCAGCTCTGGTGAGCAAGCTCCCCGATCCTCACCCTCACATCCATCATTTCTGCGAAATCACCTCTTCGGCTGGAAAAAACATAAAAAAGTCTCCTTCTTTCATTCGGAGAAGTGTAAAGCGACGATGTCGCGTGTAACTGTCCTTCGGACGTGTAAGGTGAAAAGTTTTTTTTGTTTTTGCCGCTGTGGCGGCTGAGTTTTGGCAAAAACCGTGATGTACTTGTGGGATGTGCGGAAAGCTTGCTTTCAGGCACAGACAGGAAGGACAACACGTCAGGTCGATAGACCGCAGCCGATACAAGCGGTGTTTTTGATGTTTTTTTCAATTCAAAGGTGTCAAAAAGAATCAATTACAAAATATAAAGGTGAAGATGAGACGATTTTTATTTATGATGATAGCAGTGCTGGCTCTGTCGGGCTGTCGGAACGGCAACGAGAGGGCTATGCGGCAGTTGGCGACTGTCGACACGTTGTTGACACACGAGCTGGTGGACTCGGCTCTGCACGAAATCAATCGAATCGACACAACAGCGATGAATGACGAGGTGCGGGCATACTATGCTCTGCTGCGTGTGCAGACGATGTGGAAGGCGTATATTTCTGTTGCCTCGGACTCGCTGCTGGACTTCAGCCTGGCCTATTACGAAAAGAACGGGCCGCAGGCGCTGCTCGCGCGTACATATTATTATAAAGGTGTGATCCAGAAGGAGCAGAACAGAACTCGCGAGGCGGTGGAGAGCTTGAAGCAGGCGGAGTTTCTGGCTGATGCGAGTGGCGACCTGCTATTGCAGAGCAAGGTGTGCAACAGCTTGGAGGACATCAATTTCTCGGCAGGTGAGTACGACAAGGCGTTGGAATATGCGCTGAGAGCCGTCGACTGTTGTAGCAGGCTGGACAATCCGAAGTTGCTGCTGGAGGACTACGAGGCACTGGCGGTGGCCTATCACCATGTGGGAAAGCAGGACAGCGCCCTGTACTATTTTGAGCAGTGTGTGCCGCTTACGGCTTATGTGCGGAAGGAGGAACAGGCGCATGTGCTGGCCAATCTGGGTGTGTACTATAAGAATATGGGCGGTCTGCAGAAGGCGGAGGAACTGCTGAAGCGCTCTGTGGAAATAGAGCCGCACGGCTTTGCCTATCGCTCGCTGGCAAGTCTGTATGCCGATCGTGGCGACTATGTGAAAGCAGAGGAATTCTACCAGCAGGCACTGGCCATCGCGGAGAGACTGGACACGCGCATCAGTACGCTGCAGGGGTTGAGGGAGCTGAAGATGCAGACGGGCGACTATCGTTCGGCAAACGCGATGGCCAGCGATATCGCCATGCTGAAGGACTCGCTGGAGAGAACCCGTAAGACAGAGGATGTGGCCCGCCAGCAGCAGTCGATAGATCATCGGCAGGTGAAGAAGGAGATGAATGCCAACCTTCGGAAGTCGTGGTACTGGAGTTTGTCGCTGTTGGTGTTGCTGCTGGCGTTTGCAGCGTATTACTTCTACAGGAAGCGTCAGGACGACGTCAGAATGAGAAGGTTGCAACAGCAGATGGCGGAGAATGCAAAAGACATCATGGCTGCGCGCCTGGACGCGGAGGATGTAGAGGGAAAGATGACGGAGCTGCGCAGGGATCACCGCAAGGCGAAGGACCAGTTGTACAATATGCAGCAACGCGTGGAACAACTGCAGGAGAAGCAGGACTCGACCATCGAGAAGATGCGTATGGACTATGCACAACAGCTGTCGCATGGGCGTGTGTTGCACGATGCCTTGCTGGCTGGCGGTACTACGCAGCTGTGGCGCAAGCAGGATTTTCTCGACTTCGAGTGCTATTACTGCATGCGCGACATTCCGTTCTCGATTGAACTGAACGAGGGAAACGCTGCGCTGTCGCCACAGCAGCGCTGCTGTCTGATACTAAGCCACATGGGGAAGAGCGATGAAGAGATCCGGAACATCATGGGTATGAGCGAGGGTGCATGGAGGACTATGCTCTCAAGAATGAAAAAAATGACGAACAAAGAATAGTTTGCCCGCTAAAACTTTTTTTCGTCAAGAATTAGAGAATTTAAAAACAACACGAACAACAAAGGACAACATAAAGTTGTCCAAAGTTGTCTATGTTGTCTTAATGAAACCAGAAATCACCTCTACGCCTGGCAAAAAACATAAAAATTCTCTTTATACCTTACACGTCCGAAGGACAGTTACACGCGACATCGTCGCTTTACACTTCTCCGAATGAAAGAAGGAGAACCTCTCTTTGTCTCTTTGTCAAAACAACGTCTTTCTGTCAAAGTGCGCTGATATTGTTGCGCTTGGTAAACTCGATGATTTCGGGGATATAGCCGAAGACCAGACCGGTCACCGTGTCGGCACAACCGTAGTAGATGGCGATGCGGCCGGTCGCAGGGTCGTGGAGTGCGGCACAGGGGAAGCACACGTTCGGCACATCGCCCATGCACTCGTAAGGCTCACGCGGCGAAATCAGGTAGGGACCGGAACGGGCGATGACACGCCAAGGTTCGTCGAGGTCGAGCAACGCTGATCCGAAGGCATAGACGTAGCCATTGCAGGAGAGCAACACGCCATGATGGAAGAGGAGCCATCCCTCGCTGGTCTCGATGGGTGTCGGCCCGGCACCAATCTTCATGCTTTGCCACGCGCTCACCTCGAAGGGTGCCGGCGACATGACATGCCGATGGTGTCCCCAGAACTCCATGTCGGGCGACTCGCTGTAGAAGATGTCGCCGAAGGCCGTGTGACCTGTGTCGCTGGGTCGGCTGAGCATAGCATAACGAGCCCCACCCCGACCCTCCCCAGTAGGGAGGGAGTTAATCTTTCGCGGGAAGAGCACGCCGTTGCGGTTGTAGGGCAGGAAGGCATTCTCCACCTGATGGAATGTCTTGAAGTCCTTGGTCCACGCTACGCCGATGGTCGGTCCGTGATAGCCGTTGCACCAGGTCACCCACCAGCGGTCGTCGATGCGGCAGACACGCGGGTCGTAGCCGTACACCCACTGGCCGACTTCCTTGTTGTCGCATTCGAACTTCAGCGTTTCCTCTTCGATATGCCAGTCGAGACCGTCGTCGCTGAAACCCACGTGGAGCGTCATGCGGCGGTTGGTGTCGTCGCAGCGGAATACGCCGGCATAGCCGTTGCTGAACGGTACGACGGCACTGTTGAAAATACTGTTCGACGTCAAAAGCAGGTCGCGCCGAATAACTGGATTCTTACTGTAGCGCCACATTGGTGTATGGCAGCCTGCCGGCCGCTCTTCCCAAGGCATGTTGGGCAATGGTTGCCCTTGGATGGTTAGTTTTTCCATTGTTCAATGCGCCTGCGGCGCGTTCAAAAAGTTCTTTCTCTGCTCCGCTACGAAAGCGGCAAAGCCGAGCGATCTCCTTCGCTGATTCGTGCACCACGCTTCGCGTGACAGCACTGCTTCAGTCGATGACCTACGGTTCAAGAGCCCTTCGGGCAGTTCAAGTGTTCAAAGGTTCAATGCGCTTCGCGCGTTCAAATGGTTCAATGTTGCTGAATTTCGGGCAGACACGGGGGGCTGCCCCTACTGCGGGTGGGGCTCCCTTAATCCAAACAATGTACGAGCAGATCGGTTTTTCCGTCGTTGATGAGTTTCAGGACGAGTTCACCGAAGAGGGTGTTCTGCCACGCAAACCAGGCACGCGTGTATTTGTCGGAGTTCTCGACGTTGAACGACTCGTGGATGAATCCCGTCTGGGCATCGGTGGTGAGCAGCTGGCGCATGCAGGCGCGGATCTCGTTGTCGTTCTGAGCAGTGAAGGCCTTCATCATGATCGACATGGGCCACGCATAGCCGTAGCCGATATGCGGACCGCCGATTCCTTCACCCGCAGGACCGCGGAAGAAGTAGGGGTTGCTATCGCTCCACACGAAGCTACGCGTGTTCTGATAGATGGGGTCGTTCATGGGAACGTCGCCGAGATAGCCCATCGCCAGCAGCGAGGGTACGTTGGCATCGTCCATCAGCAGCTGGTTGCCGAAGCCGTCGACCTCAAAAGCATAGATAGGGCCATAGGTCGGGTGCATGTGAACGGCATATTTGTTCAGCGCCGTCTGCACCTCGTCGGCCAGCGCGGTACACTCCGCAGCGAGGTCGGCACGCTGGTTCACCTTCGTCAGGATTTCGGCAGCCTTGCGCAAACTCGACACCGCCATGAAGTTTGAGGGGATGAGGAACAGGAATGTCGTGGCATCGTCGCTCGGACGGAACACCGATGCGATGAGACCTACGGGCTTCACGGGGTTGCCCCAGCCGTCGTTCTGTGTGGTGTCGGAGGCACGCTCGGTGCGACGCTGGAAGCGATAGGGGCCGAGGTTGCCGTCCTTGCGCTGCTGCTCGCGGAAGGTGCGCAGGATGTTCTGGATGGTCTGCAGCCAGAGTTCACCGAACACCGATGTGTCGCCGGTGGTGAGCCAATACTGATAGGCCAGTCGCAGCGGGTAGCATAGCGAGTCGATCTCGTACTTGCGCTCGTGCAGGAACGGCTTCATCTCTGTGAGGTCCTTCATCCACTCGCCACCTGGATTCGGCTCCAGGTTGAAGGCGTTGGCGTAGGGATCGAGGCAGATGCAATGGAACTGGCGGAGAATCGTGCCGCGCACCATCTTCTTCAGCTTCGGGTCCTGATTGGCAAACTGCACATAAGGCCATACCTGAGCACCCGAGTCGCGTAGCCACATGGCGTGGATGTCGCCTGTGTAGACGAATGTGTCGTCGTCGCCCGACGCATCGGAGTAGTGCACGGTGGTCTCCAGCGTGTTCGGGAAGCAGTTGCCGAACATCCATGCAAGCTTGGGGTTGTCCTTCAGCAGCTTCTGCACTTCCTTGATTTTCTTGTCGATTACATCGGAGCGGAACAGCCTGTCCTTCTCGGCAGGACGCCGCGATACGAATGTGGTGCTTGGCTGCCCGATCTTCTTGATATACTCCTTGCCATACTCCGCCTGTGCTGAAGCGGTGAGGCTCAGCATGGCCAAACAACTAATCAATACTATTTTTCTCATAATTCTTACCTATTACCTATAACCTATTACCTTTTACCTATCACGGTCTGTCCTTCGCCTTTGTGCCGAAGTTGCCGGGCGTCGGGCCCATCATGAGTTCCAGCGTGCCGCCACGTTTGATGTCGCTGAACATGATGTAGGACTTTGTCAGCGGCTTGCCATTCAGCATAGCACTCTGTACGTAGATGTTCTCGGCACTGTTGTTCGTGGCCTTCACGGTGAACGTGCGGCCATCGCCGACATTGATGGCGGCCTCGTCGACGACAGGCGAGCCGATGCAGTACTTTCCTCCGGCCGGCTCCACCTGATAGAGACCAACGGCCGAGAGGATGTACCACGCCGACATCTGGCCAACGTCTTCATTGCCCGACAGGCCGTCGTAGTCGTCGAAATACAATTCCTTCATCGTCTTGCGCAACAACTTTGCACCCTTCCACGGCTGACCGACGTAGTTATACATATATAATATATGGTGCGAAGGCTCGTTGCCGTGAGCATATTGTCCGATGAGACCGCTGATGTCGGGCGAAGCTTCTTCACCCAGATCACCCTCCACGATGAAGAGCGAGTCGAATTTCTCGATGAAGCGGGCCTCCGAGCCGAACGTCTTCACCAGTCCGTGCACGTCGTGAGGTACCAGCCACGTGTACTGCCACGCATTGCCTTCCGTGAAGTCGTCGATGCGATGGGCCGAGCGGAAGGGGTTGAACGGCGTGCGGCGCTCACCCGTGGACGACAGTCCCTTGATGAAGCCGTCCTTCGGGTCGAAGTGCTTCTGGTAGAGTTTGCTGCGCTGCATGAAGTATTTGTAGTCGGCCTTCTTGCCCAGCAGCTTCGCCACCTGTGCCACACACCAGTCGGCGAGTGCATACTCCAGGCCTTTGGCGACGGTCTCGTTGGTCTCGTCCTTGTCGAAGGGAATGTAGCCGTACTCCTTCAGATATTTCATACCGCGCTCGTCGAGCATCGCCGATGTGCGCATCGCCTCGTAGGCCCGCTCGCGGTCCTGACCGGTGACGTAGCCCTTCAACACGAGGTCGGCCAGCACGGGGATGCCCGGGTTGCCCACCATGCAGTCGGTCTCGTTACCCATCAGGTGCCACACCGGCAGCTTGCCCTGCTCTTTGAAGATGTGCAGGAACGTTTCCGCCATATCAGCTTGCTTTTCGGGATGGATGATCGTCTGCAGCGGATGTGCCGAGCGATAGGTGTCCCACAGCGAAAGCGTGGTGTAGTTCGTGAAGTTGCCCTCGTGCACCTTTCCATCAGCACCGCGATACTGTCCGTTCACATCGTTGAACACCGACGGGGCGATCATCGAGTGATACATCGCCGTATAGAAGATGCGGCGCACATGCTCATCATTTGTCTTGATGCTGATCTTCGAGAGTTCATCGTTCCAGGCTTTGCGTGCTGCCGCTACCGTAGCACCGAAGTCCCAGTCCGGCAGCTCGGCCTGCAGATTCAGCTTCGCATTCGCCACGCTCACCGCCGACATCGCTACTTTCACCAGCAGCGTCTCGGCAGGACGGCTCAGCGTGAGCACACCCGTGGTGTCGCCGTCGACCTTCTCCAGGCTGACGGGCTGCGAGAACTCCATCACGAAGAAGTCCTTCTGGCGATTTGCCCAGCCTATGGAGTGACGGTAGCCGCTCACCGTTGTCGGCGACTCCTGCACCATCTGGCATTCGCTCACATGATCCCAGCCGATGCCCTGCCTGAGGTCGAGGCGCACGAAGGCTTCGGTCTGGTCGGCACCGAACGTATAGCGGTGCATGCCCACTCGCTTCGTTGCCGTTAGCTCGACATACACATTGGGCTCGCCCAGCTTGATGGCATAATAGCCCGGGCTCACCGTTTCCTGGGCATGTGTGAACAGCACGCGGCGCTGCTCGCGCGTGGCGACAGGCAGCAGAGCCACATCGCCCAGGTCGCCGATGCCTGTACCGCTCAGATGCTGGTGGCCGAAGCCTATGAGCACCGAGTCGCTGTGGTGATAGCCGGAACACCAGTCCCAGCCGCTCGTGGGCTGTGTGGGGCCGAGCTGTATGTAGCCGAACGGCACATTCGCACCGAGAAACACGTGGCCGTGGCCGCCCGTACCGATACGGGGATTCACAAAACGGGTGTAGTCACCATCGGCGGCAGTTGCCGACAGGCTGAACATCGTCAGCAGGGAAACGCCCAATGACAGAAAATAAAGACGTAATCGCATAGTAATCGTTCATGAATAGGTTTTCAGACTACAAATTTAGGCATAATTCCTGAATGCCGCAACTTTGCAGGCTTAAAATTCTGAAAAAAGAACGATGTTTCGCAAGAACCGGTGGTTTTTTGCAGATGCATCGTGCGATTACTCGTCGAGGATGTTCAAGAACTGCTCAATGAGGATGCCGCGGTTCTTGTCGGGCATATCGCGGTTGAGGCTGATGAGCTGGTAGACGATGTCCATCGTATAGCGAGTGCTCTCGCGCAGGGTTTTCCCGCTGAACAGCTTCCCGATGAGGATGGCTGAGAACAGATCGCCAGTTCCGTGGAACAGTCCTGGAATCTCTTCGTATTCCAGTCGGAAATAATCGTCGTCGTCGGCATTGTAGCCCACCACGCTGTTGGCATCCTCGCAGCGGCAACTCGTCACCAGCACCGAGCGTGCACCGAGCTTGCGCAGTCGGTCGAGCAGTTCCTTCGCCTCGTCCCAGCTGATGCCCTCCTGTCGGTATTCCATGCCTGTGAGGAGGGTGGCCTCGGTGTAGTTGGGGAACGTCAGGTCGGCCACGTTCACCATCTTCCGCATCAGTTCCACCTGTCGCATCGTCATTCCGTTGTAGAGGTGTCCGCCGTCGCCCATCACGGGGTCTACGAATACCAGTGTTCCGTGTTGTCGTTGTTCGCGGCAATAGTCGGCCACGAGGTGTACCTGTTCTTCGCTGAGCATGCATCCTGTGCAGATGGCATCATAGCCGAACCCCAGTTCCTTCCAGACGAGCAGCGTCTGACGGATGAAGTCGGTGGTGTCCTGAATGGCGAAGCGCCCGTAGTCGAACGTATTCGACACGAGTGCTGTCGGGAGGTTGAACGTAGGGTAGCCGAGGTACGACAAGACGGGAATCATGGCCCCCATGCCCACCTTGCTGTTTCCTGCTACGTCGTTAATCAGTAGTATCTGTTTTCTTTCCATTTTTCGTTTTTATTTTCAATGCTGTCTCTTCATCCTTTCGTTGAGCTGGAACAGCGAAGGCAGCAGGATGCAGAGTGAGAAGCCGAGGGCCATCCATACTGCTCGCTGGTTGCCGTCGAAGAGATCGATGAGTTTTCCTTCAGTGGCCTGCGGCAGCAGGTTGAAGATGACATAGGCGATGGAGTTGTTCACCCAGTGAAGCACTACGCCCGGTACGATGGAATCGGTACGATAGTACATCCATCCCAGTAGCAGTCCTAATAGCGTGGCATGCAGGAACTGCGCCATATTTCCATGCACGGCACCGAATAACACGGCCGATATCACGATGGGCAGCCAGTGCCAGCGGCGGTCGAACACCTTCAGCAGTACGCGAAGGATGGCTCCACGAAACACCATCTCCTCTGCCAGTGGTGCCAACAGTCCGATGGCTACATAGCCTGCTGGGGTGCTCATGATTTGTTCGAACACGTGTTGCATGCTCTCCGACATCTCCACATCCAGCTGTTCCAGCAGCCATTCCGAGGGAATGACCGTGCCGAAGGTCAATACGAACACCCAAAATAGCACACCCCACGGGCGGCTGCGCAGATAGGTGCGCGAGAATGGCGACCAGCGCAACAGCATGAACACAAGGATGGTCACCACGCTCGATGCCGCTGTGATGATTGCCAAAGCCATGCCGTCGTTTGCCAGCATGCCTGTGGCGACTTGATTGATGGCTGCGCTCAGCGTCGTGCCTTTCACAACCAGCCATATGGTGCCCACGACGAGCATCATCACGTATTGTATGATCAGGAATGCCGCCAGATAGCCTAGGACATTCAGAATGTTTCTACCGATGTTACTTCTCATATTTTTTATTAGAGCCCTACGGGCGGTTCAATGCGACTTCGTCGCGTTCAAAAGTTCAAATTCTTCACGGCCTCGCGGTCGGCTTCCAGTTGCTGTCGGAGTTCCTCGGGCGACGAGAATGTTCGCTCGGCACGGATGCGCTGCAGGAATGTCACCACCAGACGTGAATCATATAGGTCGCCGTCGAAGTCAAGGAGGTGCACCTCCAGCGATAAATCATGACTGCCATACGTGGGCCGTGTGCCGATGTTCATCATGCCGGGAGAGAGGAGAGAGGAAGGTGAAGAGAGGGGAGAGGAAGTGGGGCAGGAACTCACCGCTACAGCATACACACCCGAAGCAGGAATGAGTGTCTCCACACTGGCGGGGTCGATGTTTGCAGTGGGGAATCCCAGCCGATGGCCTTCCTCGTAGCCATGCACCACACGTCCTGTGATAGAGTAGTGGCGCCCCAGCATTTGGGCTGCCAACGCTACGTCGCCGTCACGCAAGGCATGTCGCACGGCCGACGACGATAGCTGAGGCCCCTTGTCCCATGCGGGCAAGGCCTTCACCTCAATGCCCAACTCCTGGCCATATCTCACGTAGTCGTTGAAGTCTTCCTGGCTCTGCGGCATGCGGTGACCAAACCGATTGTCATAGCCCATCAGAAGGACCTTGACACATAGCTGTTCCTTCAGTATTTTCGACATGAAGTCGCGTGCCGATAGCTGAGCCATCTCCTTGTCGAAATGAATCACTTCGCAGCGGTCGGCACCAGCCTCGAGAATCAGCCTCCTCACCTCATCGCGTGGTGTCAGCAGGTATTGCTCCCTCTCTGTGGGAGAGGGTCTGTGTGGGGCAATCACCTTTCGCGGATGCTCGTCGAAGGTCACCGCAACTGACTGCAGCCCGCGTCGGCGAGCCTCGTCCACCAGACAGCCAATCACGAACTGATGGCCGCAGTGTACGCCGTCGAAGAATCCTATAGTGGCAACGCTTCCGTCCATTTGTCAATTGTAGGGTTATGATATGTATGGATGTCCAATGCCTGAGCAGCCTCGATGTTTTCGCGATTGTCGTCAATGAAGAGCGTTTCGTCGGCGGCGATGCCTGTCTCCTGGAGCAGCTGTTTGAAGATGCGGCTATCAGGTTTTGCCAGTTGCATCTCGTAGGACAGGAACACCCGTTCGAAAGCCTCGAGCACCTCCTTGGGGAACAGTACATGTGCACAGTGTTGCCAATGCATGTCGTTGGTGTTGCTCAGCAGGAAGAGTTTATATCCCGCCTCCCGCAGCTGCAGCAGTCGCAGTGCGCGGTGGTCGGTGAGTTCCGTGAGCAGTGCGTTCCATGCCGCCACCATTTCTTCATCGGTGGCAGCGGTGGATGTCATCTGTCGGATTTCCTCGCAAAATCCATGCGTGTCGATCAGTCCTAGTTCGATACGGTAGAAAAGGTCTTCCGTACGGTGGTCAATGATGTATTGCGACACGGCTTCGCAGCCCAGCCTGTCGAAAGCCTCGATGCTGCGTTGTCCGTCCAAACCCACCAGCACACCGCCTAGGTCAAACACGATATTCTTGATGCTCTTCGTCATAATTGTGTGCAAAGGTACGAATAAGTGAGTGAAATACAAAGCAAAAAGTGATTTTTTGCTTTTACTTTATTGATTCCGAAAACCATTTGTTTTGATAAGACTATCTAGGTAGTGGATTCATTAAGACAACTTAGACAACTTTGGACAACTTTACGTTGTCCTTTGTTGTTCGTGTTGTTTTTAAAAACCTTTACTTCTTAAAGCCCCATGGGGCTTTAGTGCTTTAATAGGTCATCTCCTATATCAAAACCTAAAAAATAAATAAAATTATTTTGTTCTGCGCTCGGTTTTCATTATCTCTGGCTTCGCCGAAGATAAGATGCACCTCGGCATAAAAATTAATAAAAATTATTTTGTTCTGCGCTCGGTTTTCATTATCTTTGCAGAGCGATGACGTATCAAGAACAGAAGAAAAGACTCCAGCAGCGGTATAGCGATGGCGAGGCAACGGCTGTGGCACGTTATCTCGTGGAGATGAAATACGGACTGTCGATGGCCGATGTGGCCTGTGGCGGTGTGGATTCGCTCAATGATGCGGCTCTTGTTGACGATGTGGAACGGTTGCTTGATGGTGAGCCCGTGCAGTATGTCATAGGCGAGGCGGAGTTTTGTGGGCGACGGTTCGTCGTGAGGCCAGGCGTCTTGATTCCGCGACCTGAGACAGAGGAGCTATGCCGCTGGATATTAGAGGAGCATGGCGCATGGAGAGAGGAATGTGGAATCCTCGACATCGGCACGGGTTCGGGCTGCATTGCAGTGACCCTGGCGGCAGAGTTGCCTGAGGCTGCGGTGACGGCGTGGGACATCAGCGAAGCAGCGCTGGCCGTCGCTCGTGAGAATGCAAAGAGGCATGGGGTTAGCGTGAAGTTGGAAAAGCATAATGTGTTAGCTCCCATCCCTTCGGAGGGGTCGGGGGAGGCTCCTTTCTCCCTCATCGTCTCCAATCCCCCGTATGTCTGTCGGAGCGAGGCGGAGCAGATGGAGGCACATGTACTAGAACACGAACCCCATGAGGCACTGTTTGTGCCCGACGACGATGCACTGGTGTTCTATCGCGCCATCTGCAGACTCGCACAGCATGCTTTGCTCCCAGATGGCTGGCTTTACTTCGAGATAAACCCGCTTTATGCTGACGAGCTCATGGCGTTGATGAGCGAGATGGGATTTGTCGATGTGGAGACACGACAGGACCAGTTTGGAAAAACAAGAATGATTAGAGGCAGAAAATGAACAACCAAAAAGAGATTACCGAACAGCAGGCGTTGAGCAAACTCATGACGCTTTGTGCCCGCAGCGAACACTCGTCGGGCGAGATGCTGCAGAAGATGCGCCTGTGGGGAGTGAGCGATGAGGCGCAAGCACGCATCATGGAACGCCTCATCAAGGAGAAGTTTGTCGATGACGAGCGATATACGCGGGCTTTCGTCAACGACAAGATAAAATATAACCAGTGGGGACGCCGTAAGATTGAGCAGGCGCTCTGGGCAAAGGGCGTGGACTGCGATATTCAAAAGCGTATCCTTGATGCTGTTGATGAGGAGGAATATATCAAAGTGTTACGCCCACTGCTGAAGAGCAAGAACCGCAGCATCGCAGCACGCAACGAGTTTGAACGACAGATGAAGCTCATCCGCTTCTCCCAAAGCCGCGGCTTCTCAATGAATGAAATAGAGAAGTCGATGCCATAGGAATCAATAAAAGAACCCTCCCCCTGCCATATCTTATGACAAGGGGAGAGTTCTTTATATAAGTATTTATTTTGTCACGACCTTGAGCTATGCTCGAGCTCGTTCACGTTGACCTACGGTCTTCCTCTGTCGCGACTCAGCAAAACTGGAACAAATTCCGTTTTGCTTTCCCCTCACTTAGTCACGACCTTGCAGCTAACGGTGTTGCCGAGATTGTCGGTGGCACGGGCAATATAGAAACCGGCGGGCAGATGGGCAATGGAGAGCTGCGAACGACCGCTGTGGAAGTTGGCAGCGTTGGTTTCAACGAGCTGTCCGTTACCGTTCAGGATGTCGATGCGGGCATACTGTGCGTCATCGCTGAAGAGCAACAGCATATCAGCAACGCAGCGCAGGCGCAGTCCGTTGGCAGAAGCCACGAGCGACGGCGTGACGCCAAGCGCTTGTTGATCGATGGCACTGTCGTAGCTTCCAATCTGGTTAGCCTTGGCAATGGTGGGCACGTCCATGATATAGATATCGCTGCCGCCATCGGGGTAGCGGCCCACGGTGTGGTTGCCATCGTGGGTGGCGTAGCGCAGAGAGTCGGTCCAGCTGAGATCGGCTGCCGAGAGTGCGACAACGCCGCCTTCAGCATCGAGCTTGAACGTAGCATGCAAGGCCTGGCGGGTGGTCTCGAGTTTGTCGCACCAGATAATCAGTCGTCCGTGAGGCGGGATGCGTGTGAGGGCTGTGGTCTGTTCCTTCGAAATCTTGTATTTCTCCATCTTCTCCAGGTTGTCGGTGAGGAACATTCCCTCGACGTCCTGTTCATTGTTGGTAGTGTTGTAGAGTTCTACCCAGTCGTTCTTCTTGCCATATTCGTTGACATAGATGGAGTTGGCAGCGCTAACCTCGTTGATGCAGACAGGATGCACATTGGCATCCTTGCGCTCAGCGGCGGTCATCTCGCGGTAAGTAGCCACGAGGTTCACAGTGCCGTCGGGCAGGCTGATCTCGGCATCGGTGGCGATGTAGTCGACTTCGTCTTCACCGAGCTCGCCGAAGAGCGATGCGTCGAAGTAGATGTCGCTGGATGTTGCTGAACAGTTGTGCACCTCTACACAGATGAGATTCGAGCCTTCCTTGAAGAGCGAGCCCTTGAAGTTCAGCGACCCTTCGAAGGGTGTGCTGTTGGCATAGGTGCTCGACCAGGTGTTGTAGCTCACGTCGCCTGACGGCATGTTATAGCGTCCTGCCTCAGTGCCGTTGATGTAGACGACGAATCCGTCATCGACCTTGTAGTTGAGTGTGAACACGGCATTGGAGGCGGGTTTCTCTTTCAGTGTGAACGAGCGGCGGAAGTAGTAGGTGGGATATTTGTTATTGCTGCTGTTACCATAGGAGATGGTGGTGGCGATGCCGCTCATGGAATAGCCGAGCGGTGCGTAGCCACTCTTCCATTTCGTCGTGCTGTAGTTGCTGGCAGTCCACGACTGTCCGTCGAGCGACCCTTGGTCATAGTAGGTCCAGCGGCTACCAAAGCCGAAGATCTCCGCCTGCGAGCCAGAGCTGCTGCACCATCCGAGGAATGTATATCCTGCCGGTGCCACAGCCTTCAACGTAACGGGCTGGAACAGGTGTCCGTTGAAACTGCCGGTGGGGACATTGATGCCGTTGACTTCGATGCGTGCGTCGTCGGTATTGCTAGACAGGGTGACACGTTGTGCGGAAGTGGTGATCTTCATCTGCTGGAAGTTGCGCAGGGCGTTGGTCATCGTCTGCTCGCGGCTGTTGAAGGAGTTCTTTACGTTGTTGGCCGTGCTGTAGGGCGACTCGCCGTTGATAGCCATAGCTGGTCCGCTGACTGCAGTGAGCTGATCGATGATCTCAGTGCAACGCGTGGCTTCAAACACGCTGCCGCCCATCATGCAATAGGTGTCGATGAACTTACGGCGGAAGTTTTCATTCTGCAGCAGCTGTCGGAAGATGGTGATAAGCGTAATGTCGGCAATAATCACTTTCCCGCTGGGCAGCAAGGCGTTGAAGTGATAGTTCTTCTCCATGTTCATCACGTCGTTGAACATATTGCTACTGCGATTGAAGGAGTGGTCGGTGTCGAACATCACGAAGCGGAAGCGCCCGCCGTCGCGGTGGCGGAAGGCCTTCACGTTGTTGCGCAGCCAGTCGTCGCTGCCGAGGTAGAGTTCGGCGGCCATGTAGTTGACATACTCATCGATGTTGAGCATCTTGCAGATATCCTGATAGACCTCGTCGTCGCTGGCATAGGCCGACATCGACACGAGTTGCTTATAAACCTTGTCGTCGCCGCACTTCTGCACATAGAATGAGTCGGGCGAGATCTCGAACAGGTCTATTTCATCGTCATCCCAGCCGTAGTTGGCATAGACATAGTGCTTGTTGTTAGGTTCGCGCATGTTAAGCACGCCGATGTACTGGCCGTTGATGAATTCATGGACGGGTTGGTAGGACTGCCCGTCGAGGTCGATGCCCGAACTTTGAACGATTGTCTGGATGGCAGCATCCTTGATGCGGCAGCCGTTATCATTACCGCCGTTGCGGATTTGCAGCGTGCGGTTGTTGATATAGGGCTTGGCAGCAAAGAAGGGGTAGTCCAACCGCTTCGAGCCGCCATATTCTTTCTCACCCTTCAGCTTGAAAGAGTGGGGTGTCCACGCACGGCTCCAACCTCCGCACATCTCGATGTCAACGTCCTGATTGAGGACCATCTCACCATAAGTGTCGAGGTAGGAGAAGTTGACGGGTCGTGCCCAGTCCATGTTCCAGTTGCACTTCGACGACTGTCCGTTGCCGGGACGTCCGTTCTTGCCGCGCACGTAGATGCCCAGCGAGTCGTCGTAGAGGAACCGCGGGTCGCTGACGACACTCACTACGGGCAGACCATCGTAGTCGCGGTCATTATAGATGAAGGAGCGGGTAGTGGTGGTCGAAGGCAGGTAGCCATCGGCAAACAGGCGGAAACGATACTGCGATGTCTTACTGATATTGAACTGTCCGCTGCGGCTGGTTGTACCGTTCGTCCGGGTGGGCAGCGTGCCGTCAGTGGTGTAGCGCAGGGTACAGCCAGCAGGAATGTCGACGCTCAGGGCGATGGTGCCGGTGAAGAGCTGCGACGGCTGGTTGACAACAGGTGGTGCCAGCTGCTGGGTGGCATAGGTGGCTTTGTTGTTAGAGGCTCCAGGCGTAGGTGTTGCTGTGGTGCTCCATTCTTTGCCGCCGTCGGTGGTGCGGGCATAGCTGATGCGCTCCATCGATGCCGGATAGTTCTGCTTGCAGATCAACTTGCCGTCGGCATCGCTGATGTATAGCGTACCGCCATCGACATCGAGCTTGAAGATGGCGTTCTGCTGTCGCAGGTTGTTGCTGTCGAACCACACCACCAGAAATCCTTTGCTTGGGATGACGCCTAGGTCGGTAGGCGTATGCCATTTCTTCAGGTTGGCAGCGTCGTCGCTCATGTAGATTCCGCCCAGCTCTACCGCCCTGTCGGTGGGATTGTAGAACTCCACCCATCCGTCGAAGTTAAAGGCCGGGCTTACAAATTCATCGACGTTGGAGGCCATGATCTCATTGACGATCACCGACTCGGCAGTAGCAGGATTGTTTGTCACGTTGATCGACATACCGCCCGTACATGAAGTGCCGTCGTTGCTGATGGCGGTGATGCGGGCAACCCCCTTGCCGATGGCAGTGACAACACCCTGATCGTCGACAGTGGCCACCTGCGGGCGCGACGTGCGCCACGTGAGCTTTTTGATGGTGGCATTGTCGGGCGCGATGGTAGCAGTCACCTGCAGTGTCTCGCCAGCCACCATGTCGGCATAGTTGGGTTCCAGGGTGATCTTCTCCACAGGCACCACCTCTCCCAAATATTCCAGCCGGAAGTCATCGAAGAGGCACCAGTTGCTCTGCACCCGGTTTTCGTTGAGCAGACCGATAGTCAGGTCGCCGCCTTCGTGGTCGAACTCCATCACGTTCTCATAGGCACCGCGGTTGAAAGCCTCGGTGCCGCTCTCCATTGAGTTAGGGAAGTAGACGACGTTTCCATTCTCGTCGGTAGAACTCCAGCAGCCGCCGGGTTGGTTACCATCGAAGTGATAACTATAGACACTTACCACCGGCTGTTCGGTATTGCCGGCAAACATCATACCGGTGATATTCTCAGTGCCGTTCAGGAAGTCCTGATAGCTCCAACTGTTGTCACCGCAGCGATAGTAGGCCTTCACCATCAGCCGGTAGTGTCCTGCCGGCACATTGTTCAGCGTCTGATAGAGATACCACGTTCCATTCCAGAACTCCATAGCCTCACAGCGCACGGTTTGTGAACTGGCATCGCTCACCCATGTCCAGCCTGTATTCTCGTTATTGGTAAAGCTGGGGTTCACGATATATTGTTCGGTCAGGTCTATCCATTGTTCCGCTGCCCATGTTGTCAATGGTGCAAACAGCCACACCAGGGAGAGAATCCATTCCCGCATCAGGTTTTTCTTCATCGTCATTCTGTTATTTTTTATCCTGTTTGAAATGTCATATAAAAGCTGTATCCAGCAAAAAGAGCACACATAACCGTGCAAAGTTACTCACATTTGGCCAAATTATCAAATTTCACGCGGTATTTAAGATTTTTTGTGAACAAAAATAACCATAAACCCACAAGAAAACCGTAATTTTGTATCAGAATAATCATTCATCAAACAAAAACAGACAAATTATGAAGAAACTATTAGTGATCTTAGTGGTGACGCTGATGCCGCTTGTAGCCAGTGCACAGTTTGAACAGGGAAAGTTCTATTCGGGCGCTTCGCTCACCGGACTCAACCTCAGCTATAGCGGTGCCGAGAAAATCAGTATCGGGTTGCAGGGACAGTTGGGCTACTTTATTGCCGACGATGTGCAGCTCTATGCTACAGCCGGATGGCAGCATGCAGGCGACAATCTGAAAAACGATGTTGTGGAGCTGGGTGGCGGTGGTCGCTACTACTTGATCCAGAACGGCATTTTCCTGGGTGCTAACTGCAAGTACGTGCATGGAGCTGGTGGCTACAACGACGTGATGCCAGGTGTTGAGGTGGGCTATGCCTTCTTCATCAGCCGTACGGTGACCATCGAACCGGTCCTCTACTACCAGCAGTCGTTCAATGATCACAGCGATTACTCGAAGATAGGATTCCGCCTCGGATTCGGTATCTACCTGTAAGTAAAGAATTAGAAAATAAAAAGGGCCTCCCTATTTCTTTATTAGCATTGTCAGTCCGTCGCGTAGCGGGAGGATAACCTTGTCGACACGGGTGTCGTTGGCCACGTAGTCGTTGAAGCGGCGGATACCTGCCGTCTGGTGGTCGCGGTCGTAGGCAGGGTCGGTGATGTGGCCGTCCCACAGCGTGTTATCAACGAGAATCAGTCCACCCGGCTGCATCAGGGCAAGCACCGTCTCGTAGGTCTCCACGTAGGTGCGCTTGTCGCCGTCGATAAAAGCCATATCGAACACGATGCCCAGCTTCGGAGCCTCAACGTTTGCATCGCCGATACGGAATGTGATGCGGTCGGCGACAGCCGAGTTTTCAATCCACGGCCGTGTGAATTCCTCCATCTCGTCGTTCACTTCGAAGGTCCACAGGTGTCCGCTCGGCCCCAGTCCCTCTGCCAGACAAATAGCACTATAACCGCTGAAGGTGCCCACTTCGAGCACATTCAGCGGTTGTTTGATCTGCACCAGCATCTTCAGCAGCCGACCCTGCAAGTGTCCGCTCACCATGTGTCCGTGAATCGTATGCACGTTGGTGGCACGCCACAGCCGATGCAGGTATTCCGGTTCCGGCTCTATGTGCTGCAGAATGTAGTCTTCCTGGTTGGTGTACAGTGGTTCTTGCGTCATCTTCAGCTCGGAGCGGTTAGTCCTGTAGCAAAGCTTCTACGGCCAGACGATAGGAGTCGAGGCCGAAGCCGCAGATTACGCCCTTGCAGGCTGCTGCCAGCATGGAGTGGTGGCGGAACTCCTCGCGCGCGTGTACATTCGAGATATGTACCTCCACCACTGGAGTCTTGATGGCGCGGATGCAGTCGCCCAGCGCTATGCTGGTATGGGTGTAGGCACCGGCGTTGAACACGATGCCGTCGGCCTCGCCGAAGCCAGCCTGCTGCAGTCGGTCGATGAGCTTACCCTCGCAGTTGCTCTGGAAATAGTCGATTGTGGCTACACCTTCATAGCGCTTGCGCAGCGATGCGAGGTAGTCGTCGAAACTCTCCGAGCCATAGATGCCCGGTTCCCTGCGGCCCAACAGATTCAGGTTCGGGCCATTTACAATCAGAATTTTCTTCATCGGTTCTATAATCTTATTTCTTTAACTTCTTTAACAGAAAAACTCTCAACTCTCAACGCTCAACTCTCAACTTTTTTGTACCTTTGTGCCGACAAAGTTACGATTTTTCATGCAAACTGACAAGAAATCAGAGGAAAATATCGTCAGAGCATACGTGCGCTATCTGAAATTGGAGCGCAACTATTCTCCCAACACCCTCGAGGCCTATCGTCACGACCTCGGTCATCTGCTCGCCTATTGCCATCGTGAGCAGAAGGACGTGTTGCAGATAAAGTTGGAGGATCTGCAGCATTTTGCAGCAGGTATTCACGAACTCGGCATCGGCCCGACATCGCAGGCACGCATCCTCAGCGGCGTGCGCTCGTTCTACCGTTGGCTGCTGCTCGACGGACGCATCGATGCCGACCCCACCGAACTCCTCGAGTCGCCACGTCTGGGCGAACATCTGCCCGAGGTGCTCACCACCGCCGAAGTTGACCAACTCGAAAACAGCATCGACCTCTCAAAACCTGAGGGACAGCGCAACCGCGCCATCATCGAAGTGCTGTTCTCCTGTGGTCTGCGCGTCAGCGAGCTCACCCACCTGCGGCTTTCCGACCTTTTCCTCGACGACGGTTACGTGCGCGTGATGGGCAAGGGCTCGAAGGAGCGCCTCGTGCCCATCTCCCAGCGAGCCATCCATGAGTTGCAACTATGGTTCTACGACCGCAACCTTATGACCATCAAGCCAGGCGAAGAAGACTACGTGTTCCTGAACCGCCGCGGAGCCCATCTCACCCGCACGATGATTCTCATCATGGTGAAGCAACAGGCCGAGGCTGCAGGCATCCAGAAGACCATCTCTCCCCACACCCTTCGCCACTCCTTCGCCACCGCTCTCCTCGAAGGTGGAGCCGACCTGCGCGTTATCCAGGCGATGCTGGGTCATGAGGATATCGGCACTACCGAAATCTACACTCATATCGATACCACTACCCTGCGTGAGGAAATCCTCCAGCACCACCCCCGCAACATTTCATCTATTGGGTAAAAATTTAAAAAAAATGCATCGCTTATTTTGTGAGTTAACAAAATAATGTGTATTTTTGCAAGCGAAAACATAACAGAAGTTCGGGCGGCGTTGTTCACCCACGACTAACCTATCAAGAGAAAACACATTATGTACAGAATTGAAACTCATCCCATCTTAGACATCCCGCAGGGCGAGATGGTGGAATTTATGTATGAAGAACACAAGGTACAGGGTCGGAAGGGCTATACGATAGCCGCCGCTTTGCACCAGGCGGGCTATCCTGTTCACAGTCACAGCCTCGACGGCCGCAACCGCAGTCTGAACTGCGGCATCGGCAAGTGCGGAGCCTGTGAGATGCTCGTCGATGGCGAGGTGCGCCGCATCTGCATCACCAAGGTCGACGGTGTGAAGGAGGTGCGCCGTATTGACGAAGGCGAAGCGACGATTCCTGAGGTTCGCACACATGAACCGCGTGAGGTGAAGGTGTACAAGACGCAGGTGGCCATCATCGGTGCCGGTCCTGCCGGTCTTGCCTGCCGTGAGCAGCTGAACGCCTTCGGCATCGACAATATCGTAATCGACAACAACAGCAAGATAGGTGGTCAGTTCAATATGCAGACGCATCAGTTCTTTTTCTTCGAGAAGGAGAAGAAGTTCGGCGGCATGCGCGGTTTCGACATTGCCAAGACGCTGGCCGGCGAGAACCACGAGGGCATTCTGTTGAATAATACGGTTTGGGACCTGTTGGAAGGTCGCCGTGTGGCCATCAAGAACATCGTCACGGGCGAGATAGCATATGTGGATGCCGAGTTTCTGGTGGTGGCAACGGGAGCCGTTCCCTTCATGCCGACATTTGAAAATGACGACGTGCCGGGAGTCTATACTGCCGCTGTGTTCCAGAAGATGATGAACCAGGAGCACACCCTCTTGGGCAAGCGTGTGCTCACTGTGGGCGCGGGCAACATCGGCTACCTGACGTCCTATCAGGGCATGCAGGCCGGAGCTACCATCAAGGCCATCATCGAGGCTATGCCCCGTGAGGGAGGCTTCCCCGTGCAGGCCAACCGCGTCAGACGTTTAGGCATTCCCATCATGACGGGCTACACGCTGGTGCGCGCCATCCCTAATGCCGACTATACGGGCGTGACGGGTGCGGTGATTGCGAAGTGCGAGAACTTCAAGGCCATTCCCGGCACAGAACAGGTAATCGACGGCATTGACATCATCAATATTTGTACCGGTCTGATTCCCGACAATCAGTTGTTGGTGAAGGGTCGCGAGGTGTTCGGACAGAACACCTATGGTGTGGGCGATGCCATCCGCATCGGCGAAGGCACCAGTGCGGTACTTCGTGGCCGTCAGGCTGCTTACGAAGTGGCTCAGGCGAAGGGCATTCGCTTCAACTACGATGAATATCTGGACATTTCGCGCCAGTATATCGACTCGCAGCAGCATCCCGTTCGCATTCTTGAGAAGCCTAACCTGCCTACTGCTGAGCGTATGGCGCAGAAGCCCTTCGTGCAGCTCGACTGCCTCTACGGCTTTGCCTGCAATCCCTGCTCGTTCAGTTGTCCGCAGGGCGCTATCAGCAAGCCCGCCACCAACACCACGCCGACGGTTGACTACGACAAGTGCTTCGGCTGTATGCAATGTGTCAACAGTTGTCCGGGCTTGGCCATCTTCGGCTACGACCTGAAGAAGAACGTCTGCTTCCTGCCCATCGAGTATGAGGTTGACGAAGGTGCCGAAGTTTACCTGGTCGACAACGATGGCAAGAAGATCGGCGAGGGAGTCGTTGAGAGAATCCTGCGCAAGCCCAACAAGACAAATGTGGCGCGCGTGAGGAGCAGTGGCTCGCTCAATCTCACCGATGTGAAGGGCTTCATCCTCAAGGACCGTTATCCCGAATCTCTAGCCCCCTCCCTCCCTACTGGGGAGGGCCGGGGTGGGGCTTCCCCCTATGTCTGTCATTGTGAAGACATCAAGCTCGACCGCGTGCTGGAAGTGGTTGGCGACCGCAAGACGATATCGGTCGACGAGTTGAAGCACATCACCCGTCTGGGTATGGGACCTTGTCGCGGCAAGCGGTGTATCCCGCGTGCCCGGCAGATTCTGCGCAGCTACGGCATTGAGCTGGTGGGCGATGCCACACCGCGAGCTCCGTTGTCGAACCCCGTCACCTTGGGCGACCTCTTCAACGCGCAGACGAAGGAAGAGTTTGTATTCCCGAAGATGAACGATGTGAGGAAGGAGCAGGTGGAAGTATTCATTGCCGGCGGCGGTATTGCGGGCAGCGCGCTGTTCCGCTATTTCTCCGAGGCTGGCAAGCGTCCGGTGATGATCAACTACAGCCGCGGAGCCTCGTGGCGCTGCATTGGCGGCGGTCGTCCGGCCTTCTCTAATCCCGACATCGCCGATATCGCTGTCCACAATCATGAGATCTTCAAGCAGATGCAGCAGGAATACAACATCAACTACCGCACGACGCACTATGTCAATTTGGTGCACGATGAGGCTACATACAGGTCGTTGGATGCCTCGCGAGCGTGGAGCGATGCCTATATGATTGAGCGCAAGGACTTCAAGAAGGAGATCTCACCGCTGTGGGACGACAGCAAGGATACCTACAGCCACGCACTCATCACCCGCGACTGTTGGCAGGCCACGCCCGGACGCGTCATCGACTACATCCGCGGCATCGGCGTGGAGAAGGGTGGCCGCTATTACGAGGACTGTGAGCTGCTGCATGTTCAGAAGGTGGGCGGACGTTATGTTGCGTTGGTTCGCGACCACGAGGGACATTATGTGGAATACACCTGCGACCATTTCGTCAACGCGATGGGGTGGGGAGCCGAGAAGTTCAACGACCAACTCGGCCTCGACACAGGTCTGTATCCTGTGAAGCACCAGGCATTCATCACGCGCCGTCTGCCCAATATGGGTATCAACGGCGACTCGCTCGATATGATTATCGACCGCCGTCACTACAAGGGCTTCAATGCTGTTTACGGTCAGCAGTTCTTGCACACCGGACAAATCATCGGCTGCGCTTCTCCCGATTGCGATCCCTATGAGGCACGCCAGAACCTGAAGTACAACAGCCAAGCCTTCCTCAAGATCGTGAGCGAGATGTTTGCCCAGTGGATACCTAACCTGGCATCCGTCGGTTTCCATGCCGTATGGGCAGGCTACTACATCGAGCCGCGCTACATCATCGATCCCGAGGCCGGTCTGCTTACCGGTCTGCGTGGACACGGTTTCATGCTCGGCCAGTATCTCGCCAAGCTCTATGTGGACAAGTATCTGGGCAAGCCCGTTCCCGAGTACATGAAGGACCTCGCCATCGGTGGCAAGGGACTGAGCGAGAACGCATTCCAGTAAACAGCCGAGTTTCCAGACGGTTCTGCATTGGCACTGAGCTATCATCTTTCAGATCTATAGTATGCGACTAGCTCTTTAGCCAATCTATCGATAAACGAGCTCACCGATGACTTCGGTGGGCTCTTTTTTTCCAATGCCATCAACAAATCCAATCAGCATTTTTAATGACATTTGTAGCCATTATAAATCACCGTTTCAAAAAAAACTCGGTTTTCTTGTTTAAAAACGGGCATCTTGCGTGTTATTATAGTGTAACATCACAACGATAAGAACCAATTGATGACGATAGACGCATTTGAGAAACAAGCACCTCGACTCAGGGCACTGGCCCTGCAAGCGGCCGCTACGGCGGGCGCCGATGCCGACACAGCCGAGGACATCGCCCAGGAGACGATGCTGCGCTTGTGGCAGATGCGTGATGATCCCCGGCTCTACAATCCCGATGGCTACGCCTCGACGATTGCCCGCCACCTGACCCTGAACCGCTTGCGCAGAAAGCCGCCGCTCCCGCTCGATGAGCGGCAGGCCGTCAGCCAGACCGTCCCCTCGCCTCTGGACATCATCGTCCAACGCGAGGACGAGCGATGGCTGCAGGAGCGCATCAGGAATTTGCCGTCCACCCTGCACGCCGTCCTGCACATGAGACAGGTGGAACATCGTTCTAACGCTCAAATCGCCGACATCCTGGGCATTGCGCCAGCGAGCGTGAACACCCTACTGGCAAGAGCGAGGCGGCAACTGTTAGAAGAAATCAGACAATATAGAAAGAAATGACAATGAAACGGTATTCACAACATCAGATAGAGGCACTGCTCGACAAATTTATGGACGGGCAGACCAACGTGGAAGAAGAAGCCCTGCTGGCCGACTACTTCCGTAACGGTGACGTTCCCGCCGAGTGGGAGGACTACCGTGTCATGTTCAACTACTTCGACTGCGGCATGGAGGGAGATTTGGTACCCGAGCAGAAGCCTCAACCGTCGTTGACCAGGCTTATGGGCCGCCGCTGGTGGGGCATCGGCGCTGCCGCAGCCATCACTGCTGCCATCGTGGGAACGGCCGTATTGCACCAACCGTCACAGTCCGAGGCTCCCGAAGTTGCCACAACCACGCCAGTGGTTAAGCCTAACATCACGCCGACAGATTCAACGCCCAGCGTGGAGACGCAAGATTTTGCGTCTCTCCATAGCCGACCCACGTCAACGGTAGAGACGCAACATCTTGCGTCTCAAACCACCAAGCGGAAGCATTCGCATTCTGCAAGTCATCTGCAAGCCGAAAATGCCAAACTTGTAAAAGAGAACGAGCGACTGCAACGCGAACTCCAAGACCTGCGTCGGCGCGCCTTCATCATTGATATGGAGGCCAACGGCTTCAAGGCCGTGATGGGCGAGGACGGTCACATCGTCTTTATCGACATGGAACAAGAGATAGAAAACGAACTGAATCAAAAACTCACTAACAACATACCCGAAATATGAAGACATTAAGCCATATTATCGCTCTGGTCACACTACTCATGCCTGTCATGGCGAGTGCCAACAACTATGAGAGCAGGATAAAGGAGGCGCTGGAAAAAATCGCCAAAAATGCCAACAACAGCAGTAGCATTGGAATCACCTACAACGCCCAAAATGATCCCGAGACCGGGCAAAACGACGGTGAACTCCGCATCGCCAAGTTCAAACTGGGTCCCAGAGAGGCTCATCTGATTGACCAAGCCAAAGCCATATATCAGCTCATCAATAACGAATCTAAAAGAGGAAAGGTTCCCTACCTCTACACCTTGTGGTTGAACAACGACAATCAGGACAGGTTATACTCCGGCATCAACCTCTATTACAGTCACGAGAACAGCATCCTGGTGGGCGCTGACGCCGACAACTGCTACACGGTGGGGTTTTTCCTGTCGGAGAACACCAATTACCGCAACACCTATACCCTGGAGTGGAGCAACACAAGCGGCGACAGTGTCAAGGGCCGCGTAATCACCACCTTCGGTCCTGTCGCGTCCAAGGTCCACACATTGAGATTCAACTCCGACAATTGGCCCTTTGATGACTTTGATATAGACACAGTAGCGTTCAATGCCCAAATGGAGAAACTGCAGGCTGGGATGGAACGCTTCAACGAAGGCATGGAACGACTGAAATCGGCATCAGGCACCGTTGTCATCACTTCCTCATCAGACACAGGCAACGCGAAAAACTGGATGAAAAAGATGTTGTTCTATCTGGACAAGATACAAAGCGACAGTAAGGACTCGCGCTACATCTACCTCTCGAAACTCTACGACCTGTGCAAGAATACCGACGGCCTGGACCAGACCGACCTGAAAATCGCCATGCAGCAACTCGCCTCGGTCTATAAACAACTCAAGGCCAAGTCCAAACTCAAGGAAAACGAACTCCTTTTCCTCGAAAACATGGTCGATCTCCTAGAAAGCAAAACCCAATAGCAAAGACCTCGAGAGGGCACGCCTGCTTCATAAAATAGTGATGTTTATTAATTATTGAGCTGCGCCGCTCGTCGTGAAGATGCCGCGCCGCAAGGGGGACGTATATCTACATCCTCGGCCCTCTCGTGTCTTTGCCCAAAAAAGATATTAAGTATTAATAACCTGATAATTAGAAAATTATGACAAAATTCCTCATTTCTGTTTTTGCGCTTCTGGGGCTCGTTTGTAATGCCCAGACGCCAGTGGACTCAACTAACGTGGAAGATGCCGACACCGCTACCTGGAACATTATGCTCGATGGCGTGACCGTCAAGGCACAACAACAGTTAATCAAACAGGAGGTGGACCGCATCGCCTATGACGTGCAAGCCGACCAGGATTCCAAAACGAATAACGTGATGGATATGCTGCGCAAAGTGCCGATGGTGATGGTTGATGGCGAGGACAACATCCTCGTGAAAGGCAACCAGAGTTACAAAATCTACAAGAACGGCCACTATGACCCGATGCTCTCCAAGAATGCCAAGAACGTTCTGAAGGCGATGCCGGCCTCGGCCGTCAAGCGTATTGAGGTAATCACCGATCCTGGCGCCCGTGAGGATGCCGAAGGCGTGAACGCCATTCTGAACATCGTGATGATGGACAACAAGCGCATGGACGGGGTGACTGGCACACTCAGGGTTTCCCACCAATCGACCAACTACACCTCACTTGGGGCCTATCTTGCTGCGCAACTGGGCAAAGCCATCGTCAGCGTTGACTATGGCTACAGCAACATGAGTAAAAAGAGTACGACCAACACCCTTCACAAGGAACGCACCTATGTCGCCACGAGCAATAAAGAAATCTCGGACAACGAGGGCAGCAATCCAGGAAACATCCATTTTGCCGACATCAACGCCAGCTATGACATTGACTCACTCAACCTGCTCTCTGCCTCGTTCGGCGGCTATTTCTACAAGATGGATGTGCAGGGTGGTGGTTTGAGAACGATGCTGGATGCTGCCGACAATGAACTGTACCACTATTACGAGCGGTACTGGATGCCCAGTTATAGCCACCACTCGTGGAACGGCAGGATGGACTATGAGCACAAGATGAGGCGCGCCGGAGAGCGGTTCACCCTGTCCTACATGCTTGCCTTGACCCGCCAGCACACCGAGCAGGAAACCAATTACACCGACATGGTAAATTTTCCTTTCAGTTATGATGGATGCCTGCTAAACGTGAGGGAACGCTTCACCGAGCATACTTTCCAGTTTGATTACGTCCGTCCGCTGTGGGAAGGGCACAGGTTGGAAGTGGGCACCAAGTACATTGACCGCCGCAACAACAGCGAGAACTCCCAGCGTTTCTATGATGATGTTTTCACGACCACCAGCGATGCCTTTGACCACACCATGCAGATTGCGGCAGCCTATGCCGATTATATGTGGAGCCGTGACAAGTGGTCGGCACGCGCGGGACTGCGTTACGAGCACAGTTACATGAAGGGGCATTACCCCGACGGCAAGTCAACCGACTTCGCCAAGCACCTCAACGACTGGGTGCCGCAAGCCAGCGTGAAGTACCAGATTGACGACCGCCAGTCGCTGAAGTTGGTCTATACCACCAGCATCAACCGCCCGGGTATTATGTATCTCAATCCCGCCGTCAGCACTTACCCCTCATCGGTGCAGTTCGGCAACGCGCGACTGGGCAGTACCCGCTGCCAATCCATCGGCTTGCCCTATATGTACGTCGGGCAGCATCTCACGCTACAGATTTTCCCGCAGTACAGATGGACCAACAACGCCCTGGGTGACATCGTCTATGCCGAAGGTGACATCCGCTACCACACCTGGGACAACGTCCTGCATCAGCGCAGATGGCAGGTCGAGGGTTACATCCAATGGAAGCCTTTTGACAACACCACTTTCATCGCCAATCTCAACTTCTCGAACAACTGCTATGAGAGCCGAGAGCAGCAACTCAAGCAGCGCTGTAATTCCCTGTTCTACTACTTGTATGCCGCTCAAACGTTGCCTTGGAAACTCCAGTTGTCAGGTTACATCTTCGGGCAAGTTGGACACAGCAGTGTGGATCTCTATTCATACAGCGAGCCGTGGAATCGCTATGCATTCACCCTGCAGCGTTCTTTCCTGAGTGAAGACCGCCTTACCGTGAGCCTTCTGGCCTGCGCTCCCTTCCACAAGGACATGAACTACAAGACACGCACCACCCAAGGCGAGGTCTTGTGCCGAGAAGATATCGTCAATGCCCAGAATGGAAGGTATTTCAAACTTAGTGTATCATTTCGTTTCGGTAAACTCAATAGCAGCGTCAAGAAAACCGACACCACCATCCAAAACGACGATCTGCAAGGCGGCATCACTCGCGGCAAATAAAAAGACAAAACCGACTAATAAATAGTAGATTATCTCTCTTCACTACAGTAACAATTATTTTTTGCGGTTATGGTCGTGGATTTTGCACGTTATTTTGCGATTATAACCGCTTTTTTTTGTGGTTGAAGTAACCATTATTCCAGATTTCTGTAGTTGGTATTAAAAAATGAGTACCTTTGCCCCAACTAAAAACGATTAATCAGGTAAATGACAATGAAAAAGACAAAACAATGGCTGATGGTTGCCGCCGTGGTTGCATTGTGCGGCATGACGACGGGCTGCAAGGACAAAGGTAGTGCCCAGCGCCCTGTGAACGGAACGATGGAAGAGGCTCTTGCTTTCGGCGATGCCCCCAAAGCGGTAGAGGATCTGATGAAACATGTCACCATAGATGATCGCTACGAGACATTGATGGAGGACAAGGCGACAGGCGTAGCCGTTTATAGCCTGATGAAATGCTCGGACACGGTATCCAGCGAGGGCTATGGCATGGTTATCGCCAAGGGTGACGTCAAGACCGCCATGCCCCAAATGCTGCACGGCAGGATGCCCAGAGCGCGCTATGACGCCGCGACGGGCAATTTGTGGATTGTGGGCGGCGCCATGGAGGGCACCGGGGTGAACGTTGAACGCACCTATCTGCTGCGCTTTGATGAAGACGGCTATGCAAGCATAGTCAACGCAGTCGAGCCCTACGAGATGCAGGAAGCCTGGCGCAAGGCGCTGACCTACAGCATTGACGGCCAGAACATCACGTTCTATGCCAACGGCAAACCGTTGACCACTGTGACTAACCACATCGAGGACATGGGCGACTTTATGGACGACGCCATCTACATCGGTGAGCAGATCAGCTACAGCATCGAGGACTCGTTGACGGTCCATATCACTCCGGGCCTGAACTTCGTTACGGGCAAGGTGCTGCACTATGACGATATGCCCACCTTCAGCGCCAAGGTACCTCTGGAGAAAGACACTCAGAGCATTGTCCTCGGGGAAATCAAGGTCGAGAAATAAGGACATTATTAATAAGGTAAAAGGGCACAAACATCACCTATCGTTTGTGCTTTTTTTCTTGTCCCATTCATATAATAACTAAATTTTTTAGTTTTTTAACTAAAATAATTTGGTACATAACTAAAATGTTTAGTTAATTTGCGACATGAAACCTAAAAATGACAGGATTATGAAGCAGTTAACACAGAAAGAAGAGGAGATCATGGAGCGGATGTGGGACCATGGCCCTATGCTGGTGCGTGAGCTGCAGGCCTATTATGACGAGCCCCGCCCCCATGTGAATACTTTGGCTACTTTGATGAAGATATTGGAGGAAAAAGGCTTCCTGGGCCACAAGGCCATCACCGCCCGCTGCTTCCAGTATTTCGCCCGCATCAGCCGCGAGGAATATCGCGGCGGCTCATTGGAGGGCGTGGTCAACAAGTTCTTCGGTAAGTCCTACCTGAGCGCCGTCTCGGCCCTGGTCAAGAGCGAGAAGGTCAGCGTGGAGGACCTGAAGGAACTCATCCGTGAAGTGGAACAGAACAATCAACTCTAAATCCTGAATGCTATGTTACTAATTTATCAAATAAAGGTAGGCCTCTGTCTCATCGCCTTTTACCTGCTCTGGAAACTCCTGCTCAGCCGCGAGACCTTCCACCGCTTCAACCGCATCGCGCTGCTGACGGTCATGGCGCTCGCACTGGTATTGCCGTGGATCAAGCTCACCGTTGATGCCCCCGCAGCAATTGCCGACAATATGATCGTGCTCGAGGATATCTTCATCACGCCCGACAGCGCTGCCCAGGTCCAACAGGCTGCCACCTCATGGGCACCCATGAATATCGCCACCGTGGTCTATTACTTGGGCATGGCGACAGTGCTGCTGTGGTTCCTGCACGGACGGTGGAACCTGCACCGCATGATGAAGAAGGGGCACAAGGAGACGCTGCCCAGTGGCAACACCTTGCATGTGCTTCCTGGTGATATTGCCCCTTTCAGCTACTTCAACCACGTCGTGATCAACGAGCAGGACTATCATGACAACCCACGTGAGATCCTCACCCACGAGGAGGCCCACATCAGACTGCACCATTCCCTCGACGTGGTATTCGCGGGGCTTGTGACCATATTCCAGTGGTGGAATCCTGCCGCCTGGCTCATCTGCCGCGAACTGAAGCAAGTACATGAATATGAGGCCGATAAGGCGGTTTTAAATCAAGGCATCGATGCTCGGCAGTACCAATTGCTGCTGATTAGAAAGTCCGTCGGGAACCAGCTATTCACGATGGCAAATAATCTCAATTATCAATCTCTAAAAAAACGTATCCGTATGATGACGATGAACAAAAGCAGCCGATGGAATAGATTACGTGCGCTGGCTGTGGTGCCCGTGATAGCATTGGCGCTGTTGGCCTTTGCCAACCAGAAAACCGAAACAGCCAAATTAGTTGTAGTGGCCGATCAGCAGGCCGAAGTATCCCAGGATGTCTATAAGTCTGTCGAGCAGATGCCCCAGTTCCCCGGTGGCGAAGCTGCACTGATGAAGTATTTGATGCAGAACATCCAATATCCTGTGAACGCTGCCAAGAATGACATCGAGGGCCGTGTGATCGTGCAATTTGTCATTGAGAAGGATGGACAGATTGGCGAAGTCAAGGTGGTGCGCTCGGTAGATCCCGAGCTTGACGCCGAGGCAGTCCGCGTGGTCAAGGCCTTGCCCAAGTTCACCCCAGGCCGCCAAGACGGCAAAGCCGTTGCCGTGTGGTACACCCTGCCCGTTATGTTCAAACTCCAAAGCAAGTCGCAGCCGCAAGTACCACAACCAGAACTGCCGCAGCAGTAAACTCAACAACAATCCTAGTTATTAAAGTCCTAAACAAAAAACACAGCACCGAGGCTCTCCCGCCCCGGTGCTGTGTTTTATCATCTCATCAAGAAGTAGAGCCCTCCCAGCCAGCCACAATATATGTTGTTACAGTTGTCTTTAATCCCGCTACGAACCGGATGGCATAGTATATCTTGTATTTCTTGTTTTTAATACTAACCGACCGCGGACGCCAAAATTCGTTTAATTAGCGAACCTTTAGCTCGGCGAAGCCAAATTCGTAGTTTTAAAAGCCCATCATTGTCCTTTAATCATCAACTTAATTTATTTGTTATGCACCGGCCTGATTGACATGTGCATCGCCCTCACTTGGTCAGTAAACTCGGGAGGATAATTATCACCGTTATTGCTGCTATCGCTATGGTAACTGAATTCTCTGAACCTGAAGCACCATGCGTTGACCACGCCATCATTGACGCCATAACCTCTTTCCTCGACCGTGCTTGAAGCAGCACAACTGGTTGATGTCCAGTAGTATCCTCTTTCACTTACACCGTAAGGCCCCGCTTGGAAACGGTTTGTGGAACTTACATCATCTCCATACATTCCAGCCAGCGGCATGACGATGCTGTTGCCGTTGGGACCGATGACCTCATACCACTTGATGTCGCCATAGGTTTGCAGTTTCCACTGGCATAGCTCGCACAATTCCTTTGCCTCGCTATAAGTGGGCATGCGCCAGCCGTCACCCCAATGAACGGCCACGACATCCAGGTCGCTGCCACTGATGTCGGCGGGCGGGTTATTGCCGCCATAATTGTCGGTATTCCAGGTGTAGCCATCGTTTTCCCATCCAATGCCTACTCCAGACCACAATACACCTGTAGCATCTCCCCAAGCCAGGTGAGCACCGTAATTACGAGGCTGTTTAGCACCGATGTTGCAATTTGCCCAAAGCACCGAAAGACCCAAATCAACGGCCTGGAGCGTGTCCGGTTTAGCCAAATAATCGTCTGAAGACGAACCACCGCCAGTGTTGCCGCCGCCCTCAGGCTTTTCCCACCAGAAGCTGTAGTATTTTATCGCCGTCGCATTCTCGACGGTGCCATTAGGACGCAAGTGACAACGGATAAGCTTGACATAGCAGACGACATAACCTTTATTCTCGGGATTCCTATCGGCAAACTCCCGATACAGATTATCACAGGACGAAATCATAGCCGCCTCCTTCTTGCGGTTATCACCTTGCATAGCATTATTTTCACGTACAGCGTTTAGCATATGCAAGATGGTTTTGGACAACAGGTCATATTCAGAATTAGACATCGTGCCCTGTTCCTCATCCTCTTCCTTGAGGTTGAGGCGAACTTCGGACTGGATGTCTAAATAGTAATAGTAATCACCACTGTGATAAATATCCTCCTTGTCCCCGCATGAGGCGACAACCACTACAGTCGCCAGCAGCAACAGGGACATCTTCAACATTTTCATCAGATTTCTCATAATTAATTAGGTATTTTAGAGTTATTTAATTTCCATGACATTAACCATCATGAAACGTAATAATAATTAGACTGCAAAATGCTCTTGTAGTTTAATGCCATTTTCAGTAATTACTTGTATTTCTTGTTTTTAAAACCAACGGAAGGGATACCAATCTATTGCTTCTAGTTAGGATGCCGCCCGAGCGCGGATGCCTTCGTTTAATTCGCCAAATTCGTAGTTTTATAGAAGGTGCACGGATGCCAACAAAGTTTATTTGAAGAATTTTATATCTAATTTTGTTTAATTTCTCGTGCGATAGCACGATCCTTTTTTCCAGGCGACCGAAGCAGATGCCAACTAAGGACTAAAAACTAGGGACTAGAAACTAAAAAACTTTTTACCCTTGTCAACCGCCCCTCAACACATTATCTTTGCTAGATAATAATCTCTTAAATTTCATCGTCATGAACATCCAACACAACATCACTTCCGCGGATTTGGTCCGCAACCTGTCAAAAAGCAGGCACCTTGTAAATCAAGTAGTTACAAAAATTTTAACAGTATTTTAACATTCCCCCCGAAATTTTTTTCAACAAATCACTACCCTTTTCCACCATGGAGCCCCCTTGTCGAGATGGATAAAAAAACACCCTTGGGACGCAAAAGCGCACCCAGGGGTGTAAAGGAAAAATATTTTGTCGCGGGGATTACGCCCCGCGTAACCAATGACTCTCTAATCTCTAGTCACTAACCTCTAATCATCAAGTGTCGATGGTGGCATAGGTGGCATTCTCCTCAATGAACTTGCGGCGAGGATCGACATCCTCACCCATGAGCATGGAGAAGATGCGGTCGGCCTCCGCAGCGTCACTGATGTTAACGCGCTTGAGCAGTCGGTTGTTGGGGTCCATGGTGGTTTCCCACAGCTGCTCGGGATTCATCTCACCCAGACCTTTGAATCGCTGCACGGTGACTGCATCCTCGTTACCGCCGGCGTACTCGTCGATGAATCGGCGCAGGTGCGTCTCATCCCAGCAGTACTCCTCGCGGTTGCCCTTCTTAGTGCGGGCACGGTACAGGGGCGGCGTGGCGATATAGAGGTAGCCGTTCTCGATGATGGGTCGCATGCGGCGGAAGAAGAAGGTCATCAGCAG
>JAFZAP010000048.1 GCA_017557185.1 Prevotella sp. | reverse complement strand
GTGGCTGCTCTAAAGACCCCAGTCGCCCCAGTCGCCAAGTAGAGGGGTGCTTTACTTCCCGCGTAGTGCCTCTCTCTGCGGTGTGTCTTATCGAGGCTTCCACCCTGTTGGGGGGATTAGAGGGGGGCCGCATTTGTCATGCAGACTCTATCGAACGTGTGACGATGGTGGCAACACCATCTCCTCCATTATCCAATTACTTCCGTATCATTCTTTCTCCGACTCTATGTCTCTCTGTCTAAATTCCTTGATTCCTTCATTCCTTAGAATCATCTAAGATCCGTGGAGAAACTGAGGGGTCAAAAAGTATATAATTACCTTTTTATTTCCGAACAGAAGTATCTTCGACCGCAGGTCAAAGTTAATGAAAACCAAGCGCAAAACAAAATTATTTCCATGATTTTTTAGCTAATGATATGGGAGATGAGCAATCTTTTCTGTCTAGAACAATACTTTTGATTCACGGGAGCTATGCTCTATGCGACTTGAAGCAATGCTTTAGGCTTTACGGAGCAATGCTCTATACGATAAGGAGCTATGCTCTATGCGATAAGGAGCTACGCTCTGTATTACGGGCGGCGGTTTCTCACCACATTCACTCGCCCAGGCTGTGACAATTGTGACAATTGTGACAGTCACTTTTGCGCACTCTGCTCTGGCGGTGTAGAATAAAAATACAAAATAATAGAATAATAATTGTATAAATATAATAATTATCATCATATTATTATACATATTAGAATTATTAAAGTATTAAATTATTTTATATATATTAACATATTTATATATTTATTTAATTATTTGTTATCTTATTCTTCTACTCGGTTTTCTTGGGCGTGCAAAAAACGCATTGTCCTTTGTCACAATTGTCACACCTAAAAATTTTGGCAATGATATTGCAGTTGACCCAAATAAAAGAAAAATGAGCGAATCAGAGAGATTCGCTCATATGTTTGCCAAGTCCATGGCTTAGTCCGTAAGTGGTCTGAGATTATTGCCACCCTTTGCCCTTTATATATTTCGACTTTCCGTTCATATAATCTTCTACCTCGTTGTCCATTTGCGAATCCATATTGTAACCTTGTTTATTTACATTACCTTTATTGCCATAGTTAAACTCTCCCCTTGACCATCTTCCATTACCATCAAAATTGTTGGTTGTAACTGTCTGATAACCGTTTTTTGTGTAGATATCAGCATTATTGGTTGGATAACCATTGTTATGCCTTTGTGCGTATTTAGATGTTAATGCATCAGATGCCGCATAATCCAAGTTGTTTCTTAGATGGGTTAAACGATTTCCGCCTTTATCTGTTGCATCTGGTCCTAATTGTTGTATTTGTGCATCCCTTTTTTTTGCTGCATTTGCATATGTTCTCCAATCAAGTTCTGTTAGAACCTTGTTTACTGAATCCTTTACAATCTTGTGAAGGTCAGATTCTGTTATCTTAATTACTTGTTTATCCATAATAATTTTTTTATCTTAATTATCATTAATAAATATCTTTATCATCAAAAATAAACATTATCTTTGTCCAAAAATTAGAGAATTATGGAAATACAAGTAATTTTATCTATCCTAAAGGATTTGCGAGTTGCACATTTTGAAGAAAAAGCGAAAGGTAACTTTTTAGGTAATTTAGTTTACCAAGACTACATCTTTTCTGTTTACTTATATCGAGATTCTGTATGCCAATACATTTGTCTTGAATACTCTCTAAATGACGTTAAGAACATAAAGGATTTAGTTGAGTCAATTAATGAACGAGTGATTGCTGGTAGATATATTATTAATGGTACAAGTATAGTTCTACAATCTTTCTTCCCTATTTTTGAAGATAGATTTATTGAACAGCAAGTAAACAATTCTATATGTGTTTTAGAAAGGATGATACATATTTGTAAACATTAAAATGCAGCCATTTCTGACTGCATTTTATCAATTTTTTGGGTCAACTGCTATATCATTGCCAAAATTTTGGCGTTCGCTTACTTATTTGTATCTTTGCAGTCGATATGGAGAAAATACGATTTGACGTAGTGGGATTATACCACTGGGATGTCCACAGCTACTGGAAGGAATATGCCGCCGGAGCCGTGGGAAAGAAGCTGGTAATGCAGCCTATGCCCGAGAACACGAAAGACCCGTATGCCGTGCGAGCCCGTGAGGGAAGCCTGCATGTGGGCCATGTGGCCGTGCCCGACCTGGACGTGGTGTATCAGGCGTTGAAGGGCTCTGGCAAGACGAGGCTGCGCGGCGTTGTGGTGGAGAGCAATCCCGAGCCGCCCGTGCTCACTGTGGAGTGCGAGGTGGAAGCGGTCGACTGGGACTATGATCCCTTCGACAACAGCCCCTATCTTGGCTGGCACTACGACGGGCTGCCGCTCATCCCCAAGAGGCTGGAACAGCTGGACGATCTGACCGCCGACCTGATCGATGGGCTGGAGAGCGGTCTCCCCAACGGGGCGGACGCCTTGGAAGAGCTGGCTTCCCGGCTGCTGGAGTCGAATTTCTACGATGTGAGCCGCGAGATGACCCGTATGCGCTATCGCATTGAACGGCTGCTCGCCCAGCGACCCGAGCCGGAATTGCAGGAAGCAGCCCGCAAGCTGCGCTGGCAGAAGGGAATGCTCATGCGCCACGACGACCGCGACCTGGTGGCCCGCTACCTGTTTCTCGACCACCCCAAGGCGTTGCGGCAGAAGGGACTGGAGGACAGCCACTACACCTACGACAACCGCCTGGACGAGCTGGAACAGCAGTTGCGGGCGTTCCCCTGGCAGCTCTACGACAAGTTCCTGAGCGACCCTGTCGACTTCCTGCGCGAGGTGTACTACAAGCACGTGCCGCGCAAATACCTCAACCAGCTCCTCTCGGGCATCGTGCTGATGATTCTGAAGGGCCGTGTGGAGATACAGCGGTGGGGCCGCAATGGTGACACAGAGCCTATCAGGCAGATAGAGAGCCTGGCGCCGTCGATGAGCCCCTCCGACCGCGAGAAGGCCATGATAGCCTCCCTGCGCGAACTCCTGGAAATGAAGAACGCGCGCGGGAACCTTATTATATCGCAGAAGAACCAGTGGGCAGGCATCTTGAGCGTACTCTCGTTCGACTATCGCGTAGAAAGCACCGACCTCCGCGACCTGTGCCGCAAGATGGACGCATGGGGCTTCGGCCGTGACAGCGGCCTGAAGTGCTACTGCGACTACGAGAGCGTGAGCAAATGCTCCGACTATGCTAACCTGCCCTTCAACAACTGGCGCGGCTCAGGCACCGCCCACCAGCGACAAGTGCGGGCCGCCACCGAGCTACGCGGAATTCTCAGGCCGAGAATCGGGTACAGGTAAAAACACAACTTAGTGTAGTTTCCAAGAAAACATTCCAATGCCGTTCGAACGTTCCAACGAACATTCCAACGGCTTTTTTTCATGCTTAGAGCTCCACATTTTATTTGTATATTTGCATTGTCATTCGGCCGATGACACGAGTTAATCAACATTTTAACGAACAAAAAAAACTATACAAGCATGAATAAGACAATGTTTTCATTTTCCGAGTCGATCATGACTCCCGCTCAGATGCAACCCTGCACTCCTGAGCTCCTGAACGCTGCGCTCGACAGCCAGCAAGTCGCTAACACCTGCCACGAGATTGCGCGTAGGCTGGAAGAAGTAAAAGAAGGTACGCTCACGCGCGAAGCCTTCGAGAAGCTGAAGTCGAAACTCAAGGCCGACAACCTGCCTGTGGCCTGCTTCCACGCTTCGTTTTCCGACGGCTATCGCCACAACCAGTCGGCTGAGCCCAGCGGGCTCTCCATCTACGATGTGGACCATCTGGCACTCGACCCTCGCGCCTACTACATCAACAAGGTGGCTGGCCGCGAAGCGGAGTTGGGCATCTGTCTGGCTCACGTCTCGCCAAGCGGCGAGGGCATCCGCCTGGTGTTCGAAATGCCCAGGGGGATGTCGCTGGCCGAGGCCCAGCAATGGATGGCGGGGCAACTGGGCGACGACAGCTACGACGGCTCCGTGAAGGACTTGGCCCGCTGTTCGTTTCTCGTGGGCCGCGACTATGTGCTCTACTACGACGAGGAGGAACTCTTCAAGGAGCGCGAGGCCGATGTGCCCGAGAATGCTGTGACAATTGTGACAAAGGACAATGCGTTTTCTGCACCCCTCCCCCACACAAGCGATGAAGCAACCGCCTACGAGGAGGATTTCAACGGTGTGCTCTATCCCCAGATCGTACATGCGATGGAGGAACTGCTGGGCGGTGTGCCTGCGCAAGGTGCCCGCAACAACTTCATCTTCACGATGGCCTGCTATCTGCGCTACGTCTGCAACGACGACCCGTTCTGGATTGCCCACGTGCTCCCGCGCTATGGTGAAGAGGAACAGAAGTTCCAGCTGACCGTGCGCTCGGCCTGTGCACGCCCGCAAGCCAAGACGGTGCCCGATTTGGTGAACCGCGCCCTGAACCGAGCCCGTCAGCAGCAACAAGTCGACAAGGCCGTCAAGGCCAGCAGCGTGAATGCGACACAGCCGCCCAAGATGCCCAAACGCCTCACGAAGTTCATGCGGCTCATCACAAAGAACGTGCCCGACGAACTGAAGCCTGCCGTCGCTATGAGCGTGTTCCCAGCCCTGGGTGCCCACTGCAAGGGGGTAACGTTTCGTTACAACGACAACGCCCTCGTGGAGCCCACCTTCATGAATGTGCTGGTGGCTGAAATGTCGAGCGGAAAGTCGTGCGTCAACGAGCCCATCAACGCCATCATGGCCGACATCAAGGAGCGCGACACCATCAACCGCCAACTGATGCAACAGTACAAGGAGCAGTATGACACATGCCCCGCCGACCAGAAGAAGCCCGAACGCCCCAAGGGGCTGGCTGTGCAGTGGGTGAAGTCGGATATGACGACTGCAGCCTTCGTGCAACTCATGGCCGATGCAGGAGGAAAGTTCCTTTACAGCCGTATGGACGAGATTGGCCTGCTCAACCAGCTGAAGACCAACGGCCGAGGCAACAACGTGACCGAGATTCTGCGTCTGGCCTACGACTGCGGCGAGTACGGACAGGAGCGCGTGGGAACTAAGTCGGTCAGCGAATGCGTGGAGGTGCGCTGGAATTGGAATGCATCGACAACACCGGGCAAGTGCCGCAACTTCTTCAAAGACTCTATGCTCGACGGAACCCTCTCGCGCATCTCGTTCTGCACCATCTATACGGAAGACGACCGCATGCCCGTCTACGGCATCTACGACGACCTTTTCCAGCAGCAGGTGACGCCCTTCATCGACAATCTCAACAATGCTTCGGGCCTCATCGTCTGCAAGGCAGCAAATCTGCTGGCTGCCAAAATGATTGAGGAGAACCGCCAGTTCACAACACTTGCCGACGACGACACCTACCGCGAACTCTCCTATCGTGCCACCCTCTCGGCATTCAAGCGAGGCATGGTGCTCTACCTGCTCAACGGCAAGAAGTGGTCGCGCGACATCGAGCACTTCGTGCGCTGGTCGTTCCACTACGACATGTGGTGCAAGATGTGGATCTTCGGAGAGAAAATGCGCTGTGCGATGGAGAAAGACAAGGCGGTGATAGTGCCCGGACGCCGTAACCTGATGGAGTTGCTACCCGATACCTTCACCCTCGACGACCTCAACGTCGTACGTCGCGCACAGGGCTTAGGCACCGATGGCAGAATACAGCTCCGCAAATGGGTAAGTCGCGGCTACTGCACTCTGGACACCGCAAGTCAGAAATACATGAAGAGTCCCCAGTTCCTGAATAGCCACCCGAAGAAAACTGCATAAAAAAACAAGGGGGTGAACGGCGCCGTTCACTCCCTTGCCTCACTGGATGCCTCGACTGTTGAGGGCTCGCGAGTAGCGGGCGGCATTCAGCAGGTGCTCGGAGTAGGTGGCGGCAAAGTTGTGGGTGCCGCTGAAGTCTTCCTTTGCACACATATAGAGATAGTTGTGGTGCGTGTAGTTGAGCACGGCGTCGATGCCGGCTATGGTCGGGATGCGGATGGGTCCCGGCGGTAGCCCCGCGTAGCGATAGGTGTTGTAGGGGCTGTCGATGGTGAGGAGTTTGTTGTAGATGCGCTTGAGCTCGAACTTCTGCCACGCGAACTTGATGGTGGGGTCGGCCTGCAGGGGCATGTTCTGATGGAGGCGGTTGAGATACATGCCGGCTATCATGGGCTTCTCGGCGTCGTTGGCGGTCTCCTCGTCGATGATGCTGGCGAGCGTGATGACCTCGGTCTGTGCAAGCCCCATCTGGTCGGCCTTCGCCTGTCGGTCGCCTTTCCAGAAGGCATCGCTCTCCTTCTTCATGCGGTCGAGGAACTTGTCGAGGCTCACATTCCAGTAGAGTTCGTAGGTGTTGGGCACGAACATGCAGACCATCGTGGCTGGCTCGTAGCCGTAGCGCTGGCAGACGGCGGTGTCGGTGAGCGCGCTGACGATGGTGGCGCTGTCGAGCATGAGCTTCTTCGAGAGCTCGGCACCCAGCCGGTCGACGGTGCGTACAGGGGGAATGGTGAGGTTGAGCGGCTGCTGCTGCCCGTTCTTGATGCGACGGAACACGGTGATCGCGCAGTTCTCGGGCTCTACAGCAAAGCGTCCCGAGCGGATGTTGTCGGCATAGCTGCTGTGGCGGATGAGCGTCTTCATGCCACTAAGTGCGTGGTTGTTGCCGATAGCAGAGAGCTTGACGAAGACGGAGTCGACCGTGTCGTCGTTGTCGATATAGAGGTATTCGGTCTGCTTACTCTTGCTGAGCGGCGTCAGGAAGAAATAGGCGAGAATGGCCAGCACCAGCACGAGGCAGCCTATTCCCGACAGCAGGTAGAAAGGAGCCCTACTCCGACCCTCCCCCGAAGGGAGGGAGAAAAATTTCTTGTTCATGACTCAATGTATTGCTATAATTTCTGCAAAGGTACGAATAATAATTGAAAATAAATAACGAATACTTGAAAAGTGAAAAGATTTTTGTATTTTTGCAAACCGGAAACGACATAGGAGGTTTTCATGTGATGAAATATCAGACTTATATCTTCGACCTGGACGGCACGCTGCTCGACACGCTGGGCGACCTGGCGGCGAGCTGCAACTATGCTTTGCGTGTGAACGGAATGCCGGAACGCTCGACCGATGAGGTCCGACGGTTCGTCGGCAACGGTGTGGCAAAGCTCATCGAGCGCGCTGTGCCTGAAGGCACATCCGACGAGAAGCGCGAGGCGGTGTTGCAGTCGTTCCGCAGGTATTATCTCGAACACGCCGAAGACACTACCCTGCCCTACGACGGCATTCTGCCCATGCTGCAGATGTTGCGCGAGAAGGGCTGCCGCGTGGCGGTGGTGAGCAATAAGTTCATGGCGGCTACGCAGGCGCTGTGCCTTCACTACTTCGGCGACTTGGTGGAGGTAGCGATTGGCGAGAACGAGCATATCCGCAAGAAACCTCATGCCGATGCCGTCGAGGAAGCATTGCGGCAGCTGGGTGCCGACAGGGAAGGGGCTGTCTATGTGGGCGACAGCGACGTGGATATCCAGACGGCCCGCAACAGCGGACTTCCGTGTATCAGCGTGTTGTGGGGCTTCCGCGACCGCCCGTTCCTGGAGGAACACGGTGCCGAGATGTTCGTAGCGCAACCCGAAGAGCTGATAGAATAGAAACCCACCCCCAGCCCCTCCCGAGGGGAGTGGAGCAGGAAATGCCCAACTGGAACCCACCCCCAGCCCCAACTTGTAGGGATGGGCTTCATTGCCCATCAGCAAGGCACAAAACTACATGCGGACGGGGAGGACTCGGCTTTGCCGCTTTCAGAGCTATAGCGGGGAAAGAAAGGGGGAGAGAGAAGGAAGGTTCCACATGTTAGAGAGATGACTGAAATGAGTTGTCTCCCTCTCCCTTTGGAGAGGGCTGGGGTGAGGCTTTAAAAAAGACTGCAACCGGCGGAGTCATGCTCCTGTGGTTGCAGCCTTTGATTTGTTGTTTGCGAGAGTCGTTTCCCTACTTCGTCTCGATTTCTTCTTTCATGTCGATGAACTGCTTGTTGGCATCGTAGAATTCGTATTGCAAGAAAGCGAGCTTCTGCGAGGAGACAATTCTCACACCCGTGCCGTACTTCATCTGCCAGCGGCGCTTCAGGGAAACAAAGCCCTGATTGATGTATGCCGCTACATAAGGATGCACGTGCAGGTAGAATTTCTTGACTCCAATCTTGTTGACCAGGTTATCAATCTTGCTCTCAAGTTGATCTGTGAAGAGGATGCTCGACTTGATGGTGCCCTTGCCGAAACAAGTGGGACAGGTCTCTTCGACGCTTACGTCCATCGCAGGGCGCACACGCTGACGCGTGATTTGCATCAGTCCGAACTTCGACAGGGGAAGGATATTGTGGCGGGCGCGATCCTGCTGCATGTTCTTGCACATGCGCTCATAGAGCATCTGGCGGTCTTCGGCGAGGTTCATGTCGATGAAGTCGACGACGATGATTCCTCCCATGTCCCTGAGCCTGAGCTGGCGAGCAAGTTCGTCGGCAGCGCCGAGGTTCACTTCCAGCGCGTTTGCTTCCTGTCCTTCAGCAGAGCGGGTGCGGTTGCCGCTGTTTACGTCCACAACATGCAAGGCCTCTGTGTGCTCGATGATGAGATAGGCGCCATGCTTGTAGTTTACAATCTTGCCAAAGCTCGACTTGATTTGCTTGGTGACGTTGAAGTTGTCGAAGATGGGCACCTTGCCCGTGTATCGCTTCACGATTCCGACCTTGTCGGGTGCGATAAGTGAAATGTAGTTCTTAACCTCTTCGAATACTTCGTCGTCGTTGACGTGAATGCTCTCGTAAGTGGGATTGAACAAGTCTCTCAGAAGTGCGACGGCCCTGCTGGTCTCCTCGAATACGAGCTGCGGGCGCTGCTGTGTCTTCTGCACTTTCTGGATGGCGTCTTCCCACCGACGGTTTAATACTTTGAGTTCTGCGTCGAGTTCGGCTACTCTCTTCCCTTCGGCTACAGTGCGCACGATGACACCGCAGTTCTTGGGCTTGATGCTGTGGATGAGCTGTTTCAGTCGGGCACGTTCTTCACCGCTTTTAATCTTCGATGATACGGAGACCTTGTCGTTGAAGGGGATGAGGACCAGATAGCGTCCTGCAAACGAGAGCTCGCCCGTGAGTCGGGGTCCCTTGGTGGAGATAGGCTCCTTGACAATCTGAACCAATACCTCCTGACCAACCTTCAGTGTGGTCTGC
>JAFZAP010000047.1 GCA_017557185.1 Prevotella sp. | reverse complement strand
GCTTTGAAGCATGCTACCTCTCGAAGGTAAACCTTAAAGAAAACAGCTACGTGAGCACCACCTTCGCCGAAGGCCTCCAAAAGAATATGGAAGAAGCTCTCAAGGATGCTGAGAAGATGCTGAAATAATCCTCTCCTATTCCATACTCCATAAAAAGTGCCAACGTTTATCTGTCGTCCGACGAAAGCGTTGGCACTTTTTCTTCATTTTTCCAAGCCTATTGCACAAAAAAGATACTATTTTATGCAGTACAGCGTATTTATTGCATAAAAACAGGGAAAATGGTGATACCAGCAACAGGTTTCAGTGAGAACTTTCCGACCTCAGTTTGTGCTGTCGCCGTCATTGCGCTGAGCGACATGACAGCCAAGAGAATTGTGATTCTATTCATAGATAACTGTTTTAAGCGATAGTAACTTTATTATTTACGCCTTTCTTGATAATAAAAAAGAAAAACGTGGGCAACAACTTTGCTTACCACGTTCGCCAGGCCTTTCCACGTGCCTTCTCACCACGATAAACAACGAATAAAGAGCTTTTGGTGATAGATGGCGTTGCAAATATACGAATATATTTCTAAACGGGAAAATAAATAAGAAAAAAATGCAATGTTGGACATTTTTTTCTTATTTATGGGTCATTTTTGGAATAAAACAGGCGTTTTCTAGAGGAAAATTCGCAATTTCAGTCATTTCAATCTTCCAGTTCCCGCAATAGATCCGTTAAGATGTACTGATCACTCATCAGTTGCAATCCGCTTTCGGGATTGGAGAGAAGAGCGAAGGTGCGTGAATTGTATAGTATATCTAAAGCTCTTTCAGGACTGATGGCAAGACGTTCGGCAAGAAGAGCAGCGATACGTCCCTCCTTTCGCCATAATACTTGGTCTCTCATTGATTATCTCCTTTCTTCACTGGCTCAGTGACAATAAAATGCAGATTGTTATCCACTATGGTCTGGCTACTGATACACATCTGGTGTGTAGGCTTGGCGAAGCAAAGTTGTCCCAAAGCTTGCTCTGCCGTAATACGTCCGGCATAGTAATCCTCCACTGTATCGATAACTTGGTCATTGGCTACACCACCCTCTATAATGTCGTAGTCTCGCCAAGGATCTTCTCCGCGACGGCTGGCAGTAATGAAATCGAGCCACGCGCGGTCATATTTCTCAAATCGCAAATAGCGCACGTCATCAGGCAACTGTTTCTCATCAAACTCATAAATGGAAAGTAGTGGAGTATCGGATGCATGAATGACGCAAACACGGCGTGCCCATCGCTCAGCCTGCTCACGAAATCGGGTGACGTAAAATCCTGGACCAAAGTCCAGTTCCTTACGACCAACTCTTGTAAGAGGATTTGGAACACTTATGTTTGAACCATGATATAGTTTCATCGTAAATCTCCTTCCTTTACTTCTTTTGCTTCCCAATTACGAAGCGCTTCCTGCACATTCCATACCACACCGTTCACACTCTCGGTATGCAAGGTGTCATAGCAATCAAACAATAACCGCTTCACCAACCCGTGTCGCTTCAGGCGGTTGTGAAGTTCTGTTGCTGTTATACCCATGTGCTGGGCCGTAGCTCCGATAGCAAGCGTGGCAAACTGAATCTGTGGGGAAGTTGTAATAGTCATGATAGTAATCTACTGTCTATGATATGCGAACATACACTTTTGTTATGCAAATATACGAAGATATTTCTAAACGGAACAAAAAATTAAGAAAAAAATGCATTGTCGAGCATTTTTTTCTTATTTATGGAGCATTTTTGGCACAATAGACCCCTTTTCTGAATAAAGAATCGCGATCTCAGATTGAACTATTAAAAGATTTTTAGTATAGAAAACGATAATGGAAAATGGTTTTAATAATCTGTCTATTCATACATTTTATTAAAGTATACTTTGCCAAAATGCCATATTATTATAAAGTATACTTTATGTGCGGCTTTTCAAATGGAGGAATGTTCCGCATAAAGACCGACGATGGCATCTGGGGAATCGGTGTCGCTTGAGGAGAGGAAGGCTAAATCCACGTCTTCGATGACCGAAGTCCAATCATCGGGACCGCTGCCTTCGTAACGATAGAAGAAGGAGCAGGTAGGCTCATTGAATTCGATGCGAAGATAGATGCGGGCGACAAAGTCGGGAAGCTCGGTTTCGGCAAGTATGTCGAAACCGTTGTCGTTGATGCGACGCAGGGCAAGGCCAGTGGGTATTCGGCAGAAGTAATAATGTTGGTTCGAGCCTGAAACGTTGAGTGAATCTGCGACATTGCCCTTCGTAATCAGCAAACCTGCAGCATCGCCCTCAGCGGGGGTAAAAAACATCTCGATCATGACGGCAAACTGACGATGCTGGATGCGACGACCCAGATAACAGGCCGGCTGCATACCAGTAGAAGAGATGTCGGCACAAGGAATCGAAAGGCCATGAACAATCGACTCCGGACGCTCATCGACAAATCTCATCCCGGGCACCAAGCCATAGGGGAACAGCCATTCAGGCCCCTGTGGCAGCGATGAAAAGACGGTAGTATCGGGCAACGATTCCTCGTTGCAGAAGTCTTCCGTATAAGCGAACTGGCTGAACACCGCTCGGTTTTCGCGAGTCGATGTACAGCCAGTACAAATCATGACGATCAGGAATGTCAAGAATATGACGTATGCGCGCAGTTTCATAATCTTAACACGAATTATCATGAATATACATGAATTAATAATGAATAACGTTTGTACGAGCCATCCAAATAATAATTCGTGATTATTCGTGATAATTCATGTATATCAATCTCAAATTCGTAATAGAAAAAAGAATTACTCGTTCCCGACCTTCGGCAACTTTGCAAGGCCTTCGGCGATAGCTTCGTCGCTGGGGATGACGTCGGTCATCACGCCATCGTTGAACTGCTGGTAAGCCACGAGGTCGAAATAGCCGGTGCCGGAGAGGTTGAAGACGATGGTCTTCTCTTCACCGTTGAGTTTGCACTTGTTGGCCTCGTCGATGGCAACGCGGATGGCATGGCTCGACTCAGGAGCAGGCAGGATACCCTCGGCGCGAGCGAACAGCTCGGCAGCCTCGAAGACGGCAGTCTGCTCGACAGCACGTGCCTCGAAATAGCCATCGTGATAGAGCTGGGCAAGGATGGGGCTGATGCCGTGGAAACGGAGACCACCGGCATGGTTGGACGATGGGATGAACTGTGAGCCAAGGGTGTACATCTTGGCGAGTGGGCAGATCATACCAGTGTCGCAGAAGTCGTAAGCGAACTTGCCACGGGTGAAACTTGGGCAAGAAGCAGGTTCTACACCAATGAGGTGATAGTTGGCCTCACCACGAAGCATCTCGCCAAGGAATGGAGAAGCGAAACCACCGAAGTTAGAACCACCGCCGAGACAGCCGATCAGGATGTCGGGCTTGATGTTGTACTTGTCGAGCGCCTTCTTCACCTCAAGTCCGATGATGGACTGATGAAGCAGCACCTGGTTGAGTACCGAACCGAGCACGTAGCGATAGCCGGGAGTCTTGACAGCCGTCTCGACAGCCTCAGAGATGGCGCAACCCAACGAACCAGTAGTGCCGGGGTGATTGGCAAGAATCTTCTTGCCGACCTCTGTCGTCATACTTGGAGATGGAGTCACATTGGCACCATAGGTGCGCATCACTTCACGACGGAAAGGCTTCTGCTCATAAGAGACCTTCACCATATAGACCTTGCAGTCGAGGCCGAAGTATGAGCAAGCCATACTCAAAGCCGTGCCCCACTGGCCGGCACCCGTCTCAGTGGTCACGCCCTTGAGACCCTGAGCCTTGGCATAATATGCCTGTGCAATGGACGAGTTGAGCTTATGCGAACCCGAAGTGTTGTTGCCCTCAAACTTATAGTAGATCTTGGCAGGCGTACCGAGTGCCTTCTCAAGGAAGTAGGCACGAACGAGTGGTGAAGGACGGTACATGCGATAGAACTCCTGCACTGGCTTCGGGATTTCGAACCACTGTGTGTCGTTGTCAAGCTCCTGCTTGTTCAGCTCTTCGCAGAAGATGGGGTTCATCTCCTCGAGGGTCAACGCATGGCCATCGCCTGGGTGGATGAGTGGTGCGGGCTTTACCTTCATGTCGGCACGCACGTTGTACCACTGTGTGGGAATCTCGCTCTCTGTCAAGTAAATCTTGTAAGGAATCTTCTGATCCATTGTTTGAATTGTTTTATTGGATTAATTAATAATGAGTAAGAAGGGAGTTGACTCCTATACTACCTTTTTATATCTGTTCTCAATATTGATGATCTCCTTGATACGCTCTCTGAGGTGCCCAATGACCTTGATTTCCGAAGGATGGGTCAGATAACGCACAGCACGGAAGACGTTGTGTGCACGCTGCGAATACCACCAGCAGAACTTGCCAATCGGAATCCAAAGAAGGATCCAAAGGATGGCTTGCCACCACATTCCCCAGCCCAATCCCATCACCAGCAACGTGATGAGGGCGAAAAGCGGGTAGAGGATGACGATAGAGAGGATGACACGATAGGAATTGGTGAACATCTTGTCCTCCTTGAGCAGCACAAGGGGCAGCTTGTAGCAAATGATGTGGGGCCAAAGGCTCACGATCCAAAGCGGCAGCAGCAAAAGGCACAACAGGCCCCAAGCCACGGTCCCGGCCCACGTGGGAGGCGCAGCCATCATCGTATCTTTGATGCCCAGCGTCTCTTCGCGCTGCTTCAGCTCGTCGGTCAGCGTGATGAGCTCCTCATTGTCCATCAGCGTCTTGAGGTGCTCCACAAAGACCTTATCCTCGGCCAACTTCTCAGGCAAAGGAAGGTTCTTCATCGTGGCGGGGTTGAGTGCCGAGCAGCGCAGAAAATCCTTCTCGGCATAATGGTCCTCTCCTTCGTCGAGCATCATGCTCTGGATGGCGGTGCGCAACCTTCGCGTCACCTCACGCATCACACGATAGGGATGCTCCTGGAACTCCTGATAATAAGGCTGCAGCGAGATAGGTTCGCCCACCATCCATAGGAAATCGGTCTGTACGTCGAAATAGTCGCTGTAATGATGCGCCGTGGGCAGAATCTTGATGTCCTCCTTCCAGTCGTTATATTTGGCGGTGTGGAAAGCCATGCGAACAAGACCCGTCGAGAACGGATCGAGATAATGTCCCTGGGTATGGCCCGATTCGGGAAACACCAGCACGTTGCGTCCCTGATTGATTCGAAGGGCAAGCTTGTCGAAAAGACGATAATTCTCCTCAAGCGCTTCTCCCCCTTCCCAGCCCATGCGGAACGCGGGCATCAAACCCAACCACGACAGAAATGCCGTGATAGCGGGATTGAGCGAAAAGACGTTGGCACGCACTACAAAGTGCTGCAAGTAATCAATAGGATAGGCAAAGGCAATATTGATGGCATCGTTGGCCGCATTCTGATGGTTGCAGGCAATGAAATACTTTTCTCCTTTGGCCGGGATATTCTCTTTACCCACCGTATATCGGTGACGGATCATCAACGTGCTGTTGATGAGGTTGATGTACCACTTGTAAAGAACCAGACCTGGCTTAGGATGAGAACTTATCGAAAACACAGAATGACTTGTTTAATTTCAAATTTACGAATATCGGTCGCAAAGTTAGTCAATATTTGGCAAATAGCCAAATTATCAGCCGAAAAAATCACCATTTGACGCAAAAGACCAGCAAATAGGTTACATTTTAGCTCGTTCGACATGATTCTTCACCTCATTTTTGGCCATTGTCTTTCTTTTTTTGTCGAAAACACACCAAATTTCGACAAACAAAGATTTGCTGGAGGAAATAGCACAATCTCGGCCGATATTGTGCTATTGCGAAAGTTTTTAGCACAATTTCGGCCAACATTGTGCCATTGCGAAAATTAGCAGCACAATCTCGGCCAACATTGTGCCATTGCGAAAATTAGCAGCACAATCTCGGCCAACATTGTGCCATTGCGAAAATTAGCAGCACAATCTCGGCCAACATTGTGCTATCGCAAAAATTAATAGGACAATCTCGGCCAACATTGTGCTATCGCAAAAATTAATAGGACAATCTCGGCCAACATTGTGCTATCGCGAAAATTAATAGAACAATCTCGGCCAACATTGTGCCATTGCGAAAATTAATAGAACAATCTCGGCCAACATTGTGCCATTGCGAAAATTAGCAGCACAATCTCGGCCGATATTGTACTATTGTCTTCTGACTCGCTTTTCTATCTCAAATGAAACACCGAATCGACTGGCGACACGCAATAAACTCTTATACGAACGCCATCCGCAACGTTTGGCCACCTCTTCAAATCGTTGGAGGCTTACTTCATTCTTATACGAATCTTTCACTTGCTTCGAGAGTAGGAATCCCTCGGGAGCATCCTTCGACTTCTCAGTGACAAATTCCTTTACACTATTGAAGCCAGCCTTCTGTTCTTCCCAAAGGTCCTTGGCCTGCAGCAGGCGCCAATGTTGCACGATATCCTTGATCTGCATACCTGTCAGCAGATTTACGGCTTCGCGCAACGACCGATCGTTCACATCGAGAAACAAGGCAATTTCGTTGGCCTGTATGGTTCGAGTATTATTTAGCGCGTAAATCAGCGCATCCATAATGAGTTCTCCCGTGGGAGTTTTCCTGTTCTTGTAAAGTTCCTCTACGTTAGTGAATTGCTTTAATTTGATCATAACTATATGTTTAAGACGGCGCAAATTTACGAAATTTTTCCGACATTTCCAAATCTTTCGGCAACATTTCGACCTCACTCCTGCATTTTGAATTCCAATGGCGTCATTCCCGTCAGGCGCTTGAAATATTTGCTGAAGAAGGAGGGATTGGGGAAAAGCAGGTCGTCGGAAATCTGAGCCACGGTCTTGTCGGAATGTTTCAGTTCGACCTTGATGCGGGTGACAAGGGCGCGATCGATCCACTCCTTGGCCGTGACGCCGCTTGCCTGTCGGATGATGGTGCCAAGATAGCGTTCGGTGAGACACATCTTTGCGGCATAAAAAGAAATCTGATGTTCGCGAGCTACATGTTGGTTGACCAGATAGATGAACCGGTCGAAGATGGTCTGTTCGCGTGAAAGCGAAGCTTGCTGCCGCTCGGTCTGCTGACGATATAGGCCGTCGTAATGGTGCATCAGCGCAGCCACAAGACTGCTGACAGTCTGCCGATTGTAGTCGGGCTGGATTACCAGTTGCCGAATGGTCTCGATGATACGTCGGGCTGTGTCGAAATCTGCCTCTTCCACCTTGAGTTGGAAGTCGCGCACCTGACCTGAGAAGGCCGAAGGCATCATACCGCTGGCAAAGGGCATGGGGAAACTGTTGAAGAGCGCCATACCGAAGATTTCGAGATCGTCGGAAAAAGAGATGGGCGTGATGATGGTGCCCGGCCCAAGAAAGACGAGCATCCCAGCTTCAACCTGCTTCTCGACGAGGTTGAAGTTGATGCGGGCTTGTCCGCGCAGAATGATGCCGAAGCGATGGTCGTCGATGGCAAAAGGCGGGCGCTGCTGGACGATGAGACCGAACACCTGTCGGTCGCCATGCAGGATGCCCAGTTCCTTACTAAAATATATATGTTCGCGCAAATGTTCGTAGTGCGGCTCCAGGATGTCATGAATCCGCGAGAAGTCCATCAGTTTCGGCTGTCTTTCCATAAAAAAATCACGATTTGATGGTGCAAAGATAATGAAAAATTAGTTATTTACACTCTTTTTGTAAACAAATCGAACAAAAAGAACATTTTTCCCCTTCAAAAGATAGCGGGAGATTGAAAAAAACGTCCTATCTTTGCACCATCAAAACCAAATGGAAAAACGTATGAAAAGATTATTCGTAGCAATGATGCTGCTGCCACTGTTGGCCCACGGGCAAACGCTGGAGGAATGCCAGCAGGCAGCAGAACGCAACTATCCCTTGATAAGGCAATACGGACTCATTGAGAAGACAACGGACCTGACGGTGAGCAACCTCAGCAAAGGGTGGCTGCCGCAGGTGACGGCTTCGGCCCAGGCAACTTATCAGAGCGATGTAGTCGCGTGGCCCGATCAGATGCAGACCATCTATCAGCAGATGGGACTCGACATGAAGGGTCTGAAGAAAGACCAGTACAAGGTCGGCATCGACGTGCAGCAGATGGTCTTCGACGGAGGTGCCATCAGCAGCCAGCGTGACATTGCCCGAGAGCAAGGCCGCGTGCAGGAAGCACAGACCGAGGTGACCTTGTACCAGGTACGACGCCGCGTAAATGAGATGTACTTCGGTCTGCTGATGCTCGACGAACAGATAGCGCTGAACAACGACCTGCAGTCGCTGCTTGCCGCCAACGAGCAGAAGTTAAGATCAATGTGGAAGCGCGGAACTGCCTCGGAGAGCGACTATCAGGCCGTCAAGGCCGAACGCCTTAACGTTATGCAACAGGCCACGACCCTCGATGCCCAGCGCAGGGCGGTAATGAGGATGCTCTCGGCCTTCTGCGGTATGGAAGTGACCCACGTGGAGAAACCGGCGCTCATTGCCCTCCCCTCGCAGGACGAGGCACAGCGTCCCGAACTCAAGGCCATCGACGCCCAGCTCTGCCTGGCCAATGCACAGGAGCGTTTGCTCAACGCGGCACTGAGGCCCAAGCTATCGCTCTTCGCCTCGGGCTTCTATGGTTATCCCGGCTATAACATGTTTGCCGACATGATGTCGCACGACTGGTCGTGGAATGGCATTGTGGGCGCCCGCCTGTCGTGGAACCTCGGTGCATTCTACACCCACCGCAACGACAAGGCGAAAATCCGCCTGCAACGCGACATGGCCGAGACGAGCCGCGAAGTCTTCCTTTTCAACAACCGTTTGGAACTGATTCAGCAGAACGAGAACATCGAGCAATATCACCGACTGATGAACGACGACGAGGAGATCATCGCCCTGCGTTCGTCGGTCAGAAAGGCGGCAGAGTCGAAGCTTGCCCACGGCATCATCGACGTGAACGACCTCGTGAAGGAGATCAACGCCGAGAATGCGGCCCGCGTGCAACAGTCGATGCATGAGATAAAGCTGCTGAAGGAGGTCTATGACATGAAATTTACAACCAACAACTAAACACAAGATATGAAAAAGCTCATAACCATGGCAAGCGCGGCCCTTCTACTGACGGCTTGCGGAAATAGTGAAAAGGAATACGACGCCACAGGCACATTCGAGGCCACAGAAACCACCATTTCGGCCGAACAGAACGGCACGCTGCTGACCTTCGCCATCAACGAGGGCGACGAGATCGAAGCCGGAAGCGAAGTGGGACTGATCGACACCACACAGACGTGGCTCAAACTCCAGCAGGCACGAGCCACGCAGGAGGTCTATCAAAGCCAGAAGCCCGACATGGAGAAACAGACCAGCGCCACTCGCCAGCAACTCGCCAAGGCCCAGGCCGAGCAGCAACGCTACAATGAACTCGTCGCCGACGGTGCCGCGCCCAGCAAGATGCTCGACGACGCGACCAACCAGGTGCAGGTACTCCAGCGCCAGCTGGCTGCCCAACTCTCCTCCCTCTCGACCAACACGAATGCGCTCAGCAAGCAGATGGCTGCCACCGAAGTGCAGATCGACCAACTGCGTGACCAGTTGCGCAAATGCCACATCAAGGCTCCGCTCAAAGGCACCGTGCTCGAAAAATATGCCGAACGTGGCGAATTCGTGGCCGTCGGCAAACCATTGTTCAAGATGGCTGACATGGAGCAGGTCTATATCCGTGCTTACGTCACTTCGGCACAGTTGCAGAGCATTCGCACCGGGCAGCAGGTGAAGGTTTTCGCCGACTACGGCGACGGGAAGAAGCAGGAGTACGACGGCACGGTTTCGTGGATCTCCAGTCGTTCGGAATTTACCCCAAAGACCATCCTGACCGATGATGAGCGTGCCGACCTGGTGTATGCCGTCAAGGTTCGTGTCAAGAACGACGGTTTTATTAAGATTGGCATGTACGGGGAGGTGAAATTCTGATCTTTCGCTCCTTATTTTCCTTTTCAATACATTATTTATATGAATGCCATTGAAGTGAAAAACGTCAGCATGCGGTACGGAGGGGTGCAGGCACTCGACGACGTGTCGTTTGCCGTCCCCAAAGGCGAGGTGTTCGGACTTATCGGTCCCGATGGAGCCGGCAAGACATCGCTCTACCGCATCCTCTGCACCCTGTTGGTGCCCGAAGCGGGAACAGCACTGGTCGATGGGTTTGACACGGTGCGCGACATGAAGGAGATACGCAAGCGCGTGGGCTACATGCCGGGCAAGTTCTCGCTCTACCAGGACCTGACCGTCGAGGAGAACCTGACCTTCTTCGCCACCCTGTTCGGCACCACCGTCGAAGAAGGATACGACAGCATCCGTGCCATCTATTCGCAAATCGAGCGATTCCGCAACCGCAAGGCCGGAGCATTGTCGGGCGGCATGAAGCAGAAGTTGGCACTTTCGTGCGCCCTGGTTCATTCGCCCAGTGTGCTGCTGCTCGACGAACCGACGACGGGCGTTGACCCCGTGAGCCGCAAGGAATTGTGGGAGATGCTGCTGATGCTAAAGGAACGCGGCATCACCATCATGGCCTCCACGCCCTACCTCGACGAAGTGCGCTGCTGCGAACGGGTTGCCTTCCTCGACCACGGCAAGATTCGCGGTATCGATACGCCCGAGGTGATACTCGACAGGTTCAGCGACGTGTTCAATCCGCCGGGGATTGAGAAAGGGGCTGCGACTGAATCGCAGCTTACTGAAAACGTGATCGAGGTGGAGCACCTGGTGAAGGCCTTTGGCTCGTTCCATGCTGTGGACGACATCTCGTTCACCGTAAAGCGGGGCGAGATCTTCGGCTTCCTTGGCGCCAATGGTGCCGGAAAGACCACCGCGATGCACATGCTGACGGGATTGAACCAGCCGACGAGTGGCACAGGCCGTGTGGTGGGCTACGACATCCGCACGGAGTATGAACAGATCAAGCGCCACATCGGCTACATGTCGCAACGCTTCTCGCTCTACGAGGACCTGACCGTGGCCGAGAACATCCGACTCTTTGCCGGCATCTACGGGATGAAGGACGACGTCATCCGTCGAAAGACCGACGAGGTGCTGGAACGACTGCTGTTCGCCGACCACAAGAACGACCTCGTGAAGTCGCTGCCCTTGGGTTGGAAACAGAAACTGGCCTTCACGGTCAGCATCTTCCACGAGCCCGGCGTCGTCTTCCTCGACGAGCCGACAGGCGGTGTTGACCCTGCCACGCGCCGCCAGTTCTGGGAACTCATCTACGACGCTGCCCGTCGCGGCATCACCATCTTCGTCACCACCCACTACATGGACGAGGCCGAATACTGCGACCGCATCTCCAT
>JAFZAP010000046.1 GCA_017557185.1 Prevotella sp. | reverse complement strand
ATACTATGTCAACCCCACGGGTAAGTTCGTCATTGGCGGACCTCACGGCGATACAGGCCTGACAGGTCGTAAGATCATTGTTGACACCTATGGCGGCAAGGGTGCCCATGGCGGCGGTGCCTTCTCGGGTAAGGACTCGTCGAAGGTGGATCGTTCGGCTGCCTATGCTGCTCGCTACATCGCCAAGAACATGGTGGCTGCCGGCGTCGCCGACGAGATGCTCGTGCAGGTGAGCTATGCCATCGGCTTGGCTCAGCCTATCAACATCTTCGTCAACACCTATGGTAAGAGCCATGTGGCAATGAGCGATAGCGAAATTGCTGAGCGCATTCCTAACCTCTTCGACCTGCGGCCGAAGGCTATCGAGCGCACGCTGAAACTACGTCAGCCTATGTATCTCGAAACTGCCGCCTATGGTCACATGGGCCGTAAGAACGAAGTGGTGCGCAAGGTATTCACCAGCCATTATCATCCCACCCGCGAGATTGATGTGGAACTCTTCACTTGGGAGAAACTCGACCGCATCGATGACATTCGCCGGGAATTTAATCTCTAGAGCACTTAGATAATTTAGAACGTTTGGAAAAACCGTTATTCATGAGGCAAGACTCCCTGACCGTCAATACCACTCTGGCCGCTGGCGACAGCGGTCAGGTGACTGTTGCGCCAAAGCCTCATGAGCTCACGCCGAAGGAAGTGCTCTCGTGGCTGCCTGCTAATGCGACACCAGCCCAGCAGGACTCTGCCATACAGCGACATATCAAGATTTCGGAAATCCATTGGAGCGAACAACCCGACACGCTGCATATGCCGGGTCACCCGAAGGGAAAGAGCTTCCGCGATGCGTCGTTGCCACAATACTATCGCGAGTCGTTCTTCTCGAAAGACTCCCTGTTCCACCCTGAGCTGACGGGAGGCCGTCTGGGCGTTGCTGGCGACCCTGTTCCCTATAGTATAGCCAGCGACAACCTTATTACTGGCTTGCTCCTTGGCTGCTTCATCCTCGCCCTACTTGCCCTCGCCAAGTCGCGCGAGTTCATCATTCGGCAGGCCAAGAATTTCTTCTATGTGCAGCGAGCCAACACCACCGAAATCACTGAGACCTCAGGTGAGCTGTGGGTGCAGTTGTTCCTGGTTGTACAGACCTGTCTGCTATTTTCCATTATCTTTTTTTCTTGGCAGCGAACCGGTGTCACCGACACGTTTGTCTTGGATCAATATCAGGTCATCGGCATATATACAAGTGTCATAGCAGGTTATTTCATTCTGAAGATGATACTCTACTGGGGAGTGGGACGTGTGTTCTTCGAAAGCAAAAAAATCGAACAATGGAGTAAGTCGTTTTTGTTCCTTATTGCAGGCGAAGGACTGCTACTTTTCCCGTTGGTGATGTTGCTTTCTTACTTCGATATTTCCATCCATAGTGCAGTGATTTACACGCTGATAGTCGTCATTTTCGTTAAAATTCTTACATTTTACAAGACTTACCTAATCTTTTTTCAGAAGAAAGGGCTTATTTTGCAAAATTTTTTGTACCTTTGTGCCCTCGAAATCGTACCTCTCTTAATCCTATGGGGTGCGCTATTGCTGATTAACAGTTTTTTGAAAGTAAATTTTTAATACAGAAATGATTAGGAAAGTATTGGTTTCGCAACCTAAGCCAGCCAGTGAAAAGTCGCCCTACTACGAAATAGCTAGTGAGACGGGCGTTGAACTTGTGTTCCGTCCCTTCATCAAAGTTGAAGGGATCACCGCCAAGGAATTTCGCCAGCAGAAGGTGAATATCCTCGACCACACGGCTGTTGTGTTCACGTCGCGCCATGCCATCGACCATTTCTTTAAACTGGCGAAGGAACTTCATGTGTCGATTCCCGAGGACATGAAGTACTTTTGCGTTACGGAGACCATTGCGCTCTACATCCAGAAATACGTGCAGTATCGTAAGCGCAAGGTGTTCTACGGAAGTACGGGCAAGATTCAGGATCTTGTGCCCACGATGGTGAAGCATAAGTCTGAGCGCTATCTCGTTCCGCTGAGCGACGTTCATAACGACGATGTGAAGAATCTGCTCGATTCCAAGAAACTGCAGCATAGGGAGTGCTATATGTATCGTACCGTATCGAACGATTTCACCGAGGAAGAGGTGAAGAACTTCGACTACGATATGCTCATCTTCTTCAGCCCCACAGGTATTCAGGCGCTGATGAAGAACTTCCCCAACTTCCAGCAGGGTGATATCCGTATTGGAACGTTCGGTCCTTCCACAGGCAAGGCTGTCGAAGAGGTGGGACTGCGTCTCGACCTGCAGGCACCGTCGGAGAACTATCCTTCGATGACGAGTGCACTGAAGGCTTACCTGAAGGAAGAAAACAAAAAGAAGAAATAACACGTGGTCTGTCGTTACGACACCAGGGATATTTCATAAAATGACGATGTCTGCTCAAGGCTCGTTCACACTCAGCAAGGAAGAGCGCATCTGCAGCAAGAAGCTCATAGAGCAGCTCTTTAATGGCGGCACCGCAAGATCGATGTCGTCGTTTCCTTTAAGAGTGGTCTTTACGACCGTAGAGCGACAGCCGGGACAGCCGCCGGCAAGCATCATCGTCAGCGTGCCCAAGCGGCACTTCAAGCATGCCGTCGATCGCAACCGCGTGAAGCGCCAATTGCGCGAGGCTTACCGCCACCACAAGCAACTGCTGGCCGACGCGGTGGCCGATATGCCTGGGAAGGCGGTAGCATTGTCGCTCATCTGGATGGATGGCCGTCATGTGCCAAGTGGCGAGGTGGAGTACAAACTACAAAACCTGCTCACGCGCATCGCTGAGAAGCTTCGCATGCAAGCAGTTAATCAGGAAGAACCGCAGGTCGAGGTGAGACTCATTAACCGAACGGAACACGAATAGGGCTATGGAAACCATCAGGAAAGTGCTGAAGTTCATCTCGAAGTGTTTGGTGTGGCTGCTCATCCTGCCCATCCGCTTCTACCAGGCGTGCATATCACCCTATACTCCGCCTTCCTGCCGCTTCACTCCGACTTGTTCTGAGTATGCCCGACAGGCACTCCTGAAGCACGGACCCATCAAAGGCCTTTACTTGGCCATTTGGCGCATCTTGCGTTGCAATCCGTGGGGAGGTTCGGGTTACGATCCGGTTCCATAAAAACATCATAAATTGTAAATCATAAAACGTAAATAACATATGGAGAGAAAAAACTTCGTTGAAGAACTGAAATGGCGAGGCATGCTCGCACAGATTATGCCTGGCACAGAAGAACTCCTGCAAAAGGAGATGGTAACAGCCTATCTCGGCACCGACCCAACCGCCGACTCACTCCACATCGGACACCTTTGTGGCATCATGATGCTGCGCCACCTGCAGCGTTGCGGCCACAAGCCCATCATCCTCGTTGGTGGTGCTACAGGTATGATCGGCGACCCTTCGGGCAAGTCGCAGGAGCGCAACCTGCTCAACGACGAGACGCTGCGCCACAACCAGGAGTGCATCAAGGCACAGGTGGCCCACTTCCTCGACTTCGAGTCGACGGAGCCCAATGCTGCCGAGATGGTGAACAACTACGACTGGATGAAGGACTTCACCTTCCTCGATTTCGCACGCGAGGTGGGTAAGCACATCACCGTCAACTACATGATGGCCAAGGACAGCGTGCAGCAGCGCCTCAACGGCACCGCTCGCGACGGACTTTCTTTCACAGAGTTCACCTACCAGCTTCTGCAGGGATACGATTTCCTCTATCTCTATCAGCACAAGGGCGTGAAGCTCCAGCTTGGCGGAAACGACCAGTGGGGTAACATGACCACGGGTACGGAACTCATCCGCCGCACGCTGGGTAACGACGTCGAGACATTTGCCCTTACCTGCCCGCTCATCACCAAGAGCGACGGCAAGAAGTTCGGCAAAACCGAGTCGGGTAATATTTGGCTCGATCCGAAGCGCACGTCGCCTTATCGCTTCTATCAGTTCTGGCTTAACGTCAGCGACGAAGAGGCTGAGAAGTATATCAAGATTTTTACTTCGCTGGACAAGGAGACCATCGATGCTCTCGTGGCAGAGCACCAGCAGGATCCCGGACGTCGCATCTTGCAGCGCCGACTCGGCGAAGAGGTCACCCTCATGGTGCACGGACGCGAAGCCCTCGATATGGCGATTGAGGCCTCTAATATCCTCTTCGGCAAGGCTACGAAGGAAGCCCTCGAGCGCCTCGACGAGCAGACATTCCTCGATGTCTTCGATGGTGTGCCCCGTTTCGAGATTGCCAGCGACCAGCTTGGCCAGCCGGCCATCGAACTCTTCACGACAGCAGCTCCAGTCTTTCCCTCGAAGGGTGAGATGCGCAAGATGGTGCAGGGTGGCGGTGTTTCGCTCAACAAGGAGAAACTCACCGACCAGCAGCGCCCGATTACTGCCGACGACCTCATCGACGGCAAGTACCTCCTCGCACAGAAAGGCAAGAAGAACTACTTCCTCATCTCGGTGAAGTAATCATCTGCCTTCGTCAACATAGTAATCGGAGAGAGTCAGCAAAACTCTTTCCGATTATTTGTATTACAACAATTTTGGGGAGCCGCACCAAAGCATTGAGATAGACAAACGATATATTTTTTTGCGTGAAAAAGAAAAAAAAGACTATATCCTGTTGTTTGTTCGATTTTTATTCGTAACTTTGCAGCCGCAAATTGTGATTGGGTGATGGTGTAACGGTAACACTACAGGTTTTGGTTCTGTCATTCCCGGTTCGAATCCGAGTCACCCAACAAGAATAATCCGCAAGTGACCTAAAGTTGCTTGCGATTTTTGTATAGGCTTTTTTTGATTTTTATAGTTGACATATCAGAAAAAATTTGTAACTTTGCAAATTAGAACAAACCTAAAAACGAATTAAGAATATGAAGACGAACTACGAATTGCGCTATGCCTCGCATCCCGAGGATGCCAAGCATTATGACACGACACGTCTGCGCCGTGATTTCCTGATTGAGAAAATATTTGCCAAGGACGAGGTGAACATGGTCTACTCGATGTATGACCGAATGGTCGTAGGCGGAGCTATGCCTGTTGGCGAATGCCTGAAACTGGAGGCTATCGACCCGCTGAAGGCTCCGTTCTTCACTACGCGTCGCGAGCTTGGAATCTATAATGTGGGCGAGGGTACCGGTGTCGTCAAAGTGGGCGACGAGGAGTTTGAACTCGCTTTTAAAGAGGCTCTGTATGTAGGATCCGGCGACCGCGACATGTTCTTCTGCTCGAAGGATGCCGAGAAGCCCGCAAAGTTCTATTTCAACTCGTGCGTGGCTCACACCAGTTATCCTAACAAGAAAATCACGAAAAAGGATGCCGTAGTGGCTCACATGGGAAGCCTCGAGATGTCGAACGAGCGTAACATCAACAAGATGATTGTGAACCAGGTTCTGCCGACCTGCCAACTGCAGATGGGTATGACTGAGTTGGCTACGGGTTCTATCTGGAACACCATGCCTGCTCACATCCACTCGCGTCGCATGGAAGCCTACTTCTACTTCGAGGTACCTGACGGGCAGGCTGTCTGCCACTTCATGGGTGAGCCGCAGGAGACGCGTCACATCTGGATGAAGGGCGATCAGGCCGTACTCTCACCCGAATGGAGTATCCACTCAGCAGCTGCAACCCACAACTACACCTTCATTTGGGGTATGGGCGGTGAGAACCTCGACTATGGCGACCAGGACTTCTTTGAGATCACGGAACTGAAATGATTTTTCCTGTCTATGATGTGACTTATTTTTTTTCGTCTGCGACGCACGCGAATATGCGCGAATGAAACGTAAATGTTCGTGAATATTAGTTGTTCTATATAGAATGGGAAGTAAATTTCTGCCATATAAGGATTTGGTCTATTCCGTCATAGGTGCAGCCATGAAGGTTCACTCAGAACTTAGATGGGGATTGTTGGAAGCTGTATACAACGAATCGCTTGTGTTGGAACTTTCAGACCGCGGAATTGAAAGCAAGGCCGAGGAAGCAATTCCTTGCTACTACCGAAATCATCTGCTCAAAAAAGAATATAAGATGGATATCGTAGTAGGCGATGTAATAGTGGAACTAAAATCGGTTAGTGAGATTGTCCCAGCTCATAGGGCTCAGTTATTCAATTATCTGAGATTAACAAAAAAGCCCATCGGCCTTCTCATCAATTTTGGTAATCCAAAACTTCAAGGCGAGCGCTACGGTTACATAGAAGAAACAAATGATTGTGTACTGCTTGACCGTAATATGGAGATTGTTCCTCAAGAAATAGAATGGGATTTTGACAACATATTCATCATGTAAGGGTTAATAGACAGATAATTTGCGAATCATTTACGCGTCATTCACGTATATTTACGTGGCGCCGCAGGCAAAAAATAGAAATAGACGATAATTATAACAATAAATTATTCTTGAAAATTATGACCAGTTTAAAAGATTTTTCATTGGAAGGTAAGAACGCGTGGATCACCGGCGCTTCTTATGGTATCGGCTTCAACATCGCACGTGCCTTCGTGGCCGCAGGAGCGAAGACAATCATCTTCAACGACATCAACGAGGCTGCGCTGGAGCGTGGTCTGAATAACTACAAGGAGGCTGGCATCGAGAATGTGAAGGGCTACGTCTGCGACGTGACCAACGAAGATGCTGTGAAGGAACTCGTGGAAAAGATTCACGAGGAGGTTGGCCAAATTGATATCCTGGTGAACAATGCCGGCATCATCAAGCGTATTCCCATGCACGAGATGAAGCGTGCTGAGTTCCAGCAGGTCATCGACATCGACCTCGTCGGTCCGTTCATCTGCTCGAGTGCCGTGCTGCCCGAGATGATGGAGCGCCGCGAGGGTAAGATCATCAACATCTGCTCAATGATGTCGGAGCTGGGCCGCGAGACCGTCAGCGCCTATGCAGCAGCCAAGGGTGGCTTGAAGATGCTCACTCGCAACATTTGCTCGGAGTATGGCGAGTACAATATCCAGTGCAACGGCATCGGTCCGGGCTATATCGCCACACCCCAGACAGCACCCCTGCGTGAGCGTCAGCCCGATGGCAGCCGTCATCCGTTCGACTCGTTCATCTGCGCCAAGACACCTGCTGGCCGTTGGCTCGAGCCCGAAGAGTTGGGTGGCCCTGCCGTGTTCTTGGCCTCGCATGCCAGTGACGCTGTCAATGGCCACGTGCTCTATGTCGATGGCGGCATTTTGGCCTACATCGGTAAGCAGCCTAAGTAAAAAAAGACTTGAAAACTAGACAAAAAGAAAAGAAGCGATCGCCTGTTGGCAACCGCTTCTTTTTATTTGTAAAAATCTTTACAAATTTTCTTACTTCACAGCCTCAGCGAGCTCAGCGCCAGCCTTGAACTTAGCAACTTTCTTAGCAGCAATCTTAATCTTAGCCTTGGTAGCGGGGTTGATACCCTCACGAGCGGGCTGCACCTTTACGGCGAATGTGCCGAAGCCAACGAGCTGTACCTTGTCACCTGCTACGAGAGCGTCCTTCACTGCTGCAACGGCTGCGTCAAGAGCCTTCTTTGCATCAACTTTGCTAAGACCAGCGGTCTCTGCAATCTTTGCGATCAATTCTGTCTTGTTCATAAACTTGGTTTTTAAATGATTAAAATATGAAAATTTCACAATTTGGTGACAAATATAGAACATTCATTTCATAAAAACAAACAAAAATGTGAAAAAAGTGATTTTTTTTTGAAATTTTGTGTTTAATACCCTGATTTTGTGCAAAATAACGGGATTTTTTCGTACTTTTGCGCCAATTATAGTAAGAATCAGAAAATTGTAACAATGCGAAACATACCAACAATTACGCGCAACCTGCTCATCATCAATGTGCTGGTGTTCATAGTCACCGTCCTCGTAGGTGGTACGACCTATCAGGGCGGTACGGCTTATACGCTCAACTCCCAGTTTGGACTGTATTTCTTCCTGGCACCTGATTTCCATGTGTATCAACTCCTTACCTACATGTTCATGCATGGCGGCTGGGACCACTTGTTTTTCAACATGTTTGCCCTGTGGATGTTCGGTTGTGTGGTAGAGCGAGTGTGGGGAGCGAAAAAATTCCTTTTTTATTACATTTCTTGCGGAATCGGAGCCGGTCTTTTTCAGGAAATGGCGCAGTTTGCCGACTACATGGGCCTCTTCGGACAGCCCACCCTCAACCTGGGTACGACAGTGGGTGCCTCGGGTGCCATCTACGCCATTTTGTTGGCTTTCGGCATGATATTCCCAGAGGAGCGTATCTTCATTTTCCCGCTTCCGGTACCTATCAAGGCGAAGTGGTTTGTCATCATCTATGCCGGCATTGAACTCTTCTCGGCGCTGTCGACTACTGGCGACGGTGTTGCCCATCTGGCACACCTCGGCGGCATGGTGTTTGGCTTCTTCATGATACGCTACTGGCAGAAACACCCCACTGCTGGCTACGGCAAGTCGCAGGGCGAACAGTTCTTTGACAACTTGCGCTCTGCCTGGGAGAAACGGTCGAAGAAGTCGGCTGATAGTGGTCGTCGGCAGTCATCGAGTTACACCACGACGAGTACCGTTCAACGAACCGACTGGGACTACAACGCCCGCAAACAACAGGAGCAGGCAGATATTGACCGCATTCTTGACAAGATTCGCAAGAGCGGCTACGACAGTCTGACGAGTGAAGAGAAACGTAAGCTCTTCGAGCAGAGCAAGAAGTAGAGAAGAGTCGCTTGCGACGTTCAATTGTTGCTACGCAACGTTAAAAGGTTCAAAAGTTCAAGAGTTGCTATGCAACATTAAGATTCTAACAATTTCATGCTGAAGAAACTGAAGCGATTCACGTTGCAGATGATTGCCGGTGCCAATGTGGCAACCATTCTGCTGATGCTGCTGGTGGGCTATTCCGATCGGCTGGACCCTGCGTCCTATCCTCGGCTTGCTAATATCGGGCTTATCTTTCCCTTTTTCCTGATAATCAACCTGGGTTTTCTCTTGTTCTGGCTGCTGTTCAAGAAGCGCTGGACGCTCATCCCTATCGCCGGTCTGCTGGTGTGCTATCAGCCCGTGCGCAATTATTGTCCACTGAACATTCCTCACTCGGAATCGGCTGACAGTACGTTGTCGCTTGTGTGCTTCAACGCCTACAACCACCAGAAGCTCGAGGATGAGGTGTTCCGTGCTCGAGTCACCGATTTCCTGCGTGAGCAGGCTGCCGACCTTGTGTGTCTGCAGGAGTTCGACTTGAACAAGAGCGAGCGAGAACGTATGGCCGACCTCTATCCCTACCGTGACACAACACGTGTGGTTCGTGGTGGCGACATGCTTACGCTGCTCAGCCGTTATCCCATTGTTAGGAAGGAACATGTCCCTAATGTTGCGCATACCTTCACCCCCGAGGCCCATCACTCGGCTGCGTTCTATGTTGCCATTGGCACCGATACCGTGTGCGTCATCAACAACCACTTGGAGTCGACGAACCTCACCGTTGAGGAGCGTTCCGATTTCAAGAAGATGATGAAGGGCGACATGCAGAAGGAAGAAGCGCGTGAAGAGTCGCGCAAGGTTGTCGACCGCCTCGCCGAGTCCACTCGTCTGCGGGCTCCGCAGGCCGAATCCGTAGCTGTCTATGTCGACAGTCTGCTCCATTCGCCAGCCTCCGGTTGCCGTTCCGTCATCGTCTGCGGCGACTTCAACGACGGCCCCATCTCCTATGCCCATCGCATTGCCGGCAGAAACCTCGTCGACTGTTTCCGCGAGAGTGGCAACGGACCCGCCATCAGCTATCACGCCAATGCCTTTTTTGTGCGCATCGATCATATTTTCTGTTCCACTGATTGGGTTCCCTCAGCGTGTCATATTGAACGGAAAATTGACTTTTCTGACCATTTTCCCCTTGTTTGCAAGCTAAAAAAGCAGCTAAATCATTAAAAAATGCATATTTAAGGGGTAGAAATTTCTGAAAATGGTAAAAAATGCGTAACTTTGTGCGCTCAAAATGAAGGTAATAATAAATCAAACAATAAAATTAACAAAATGCAAAACAAAGGAATTGTAATTGTAACAGCCGTCTTACTGACGCTGGCAAGCATCTTCTATTTGTCATTTTCGGGTGCCACGAAGTACTACGACACGCAGGCAGCCAAGCTGACAGACCCCGTAGCACAGCAGGACTACAAGGACTCTGTGAAGTATCTGGGTATTTACTCGTATCAGAACTGTCTGGAGACGCAGATCGGCCTTGGCCTTGATCTGAAGGGTGGTATGAACGTGATTCTCGAGATCTCCGTACCCGACGTCGTTGACATGCTCGCCGACCACAAGAAAGACGCTGATTTCGTGAAGTCTATGAAGGAAGCCAAGGCTGAGGAGGAAACCAGTCAGGACGACTTCATTTCGTTGTTCATCAAGGCATTCCACAAGAACGCCCCCAACCGCAATCTCGCCGAGATCTTCGCTACCCAGCAGCTGCAGGGTAAGGTTTCTCCGCAGAGCACCGACAAGGAAGTCGAGAAGGCACTGCGCTCAGAGGTACAGGCCGCCATCGACAACTCGTTCAACGTGGTGCGCACCCGTATCGATAAGTTCGGCGTTGTGCAGCCCAACATCCAGAAGCTCGAAGGTCAGGACGGCCGCATCATGGTCGAAATGCCGGGTATCCGTGAGCCGGAGCGTATGCGTAAGCTCCTGCAGGGTTCCGCAAACCTTGAGTTCTGGGAGACCTATAATGCTGAGGAGATTGTGCCCTTCCTGACACAGCTCGATGCCCGCGTAGCCAACGAGGGTGGAAGCCTGAAGGCCGACACCACTGCCAAGGCTGCCGAGCCCGCTGCAGAGGAAGTGAAGGCAGAGACCGCTAAGGCCGATAGCGCCAAGGCCGACTCTACCAAGGCTAAGTTCCAGGTGAATAGCGATAAGAACAAGGCTGGCGTTGCCGCCAACACTGAGGCTCAGATTGCTGAGGCCAAGAAGCAGCACCCGCTGCTCGCCATGTTGCAGACCACTGGTAACGGTTCACTCTCGCTCGTCGGCTATGCCAATGTGCGCGACACCGCTGAGATCGACCAGATCATCTATTCCGATCTGGCCAAGCAGATCATTCCCTCCGACTGCAAGCTTCTCTGGAGTGCAAAGCCTGAGGATGGTCTCACCGCTAAGAACATCTATGGTCTCTATGCCATCAAGGTCACCAGCACCTCTGGCCGCGCTCCCCTCGAGGGTGATGTGGTCACCGACGCCAGCGACCAGTTCAACCATCTGACCGGTGCTCCTGAAGTGTCGATGTCGATGAACACCGAGGGTGCACGCCGCTGGGCTGCTCTCACCAAGGCAAATGTCGGTAAGGCTATCGCCATCGTCCTCGACGGTGTCGTCTACAGCGCTCCGCGCGTTAACGGCGAAATCGATGGTGGTCAGTCGTCTATCTCCGGTAACTTCACCATTGAGGATACCAAGGACCTTGCCAACACGCTGAAGTCTGGTCGTATGCCTGCTCCTGCACGCATCGTACAGGAAGAAGTGGTCGGCCCGACGCTCGGTGCACAGTCCATCCAGCAGGGTGTCATCTCGTTCATCATCGCCTTCATTCTGCTGATGATCTACATGCTCCTCATGTACAACATCATCCCGGGTATGATGGCTAACCTCGCTCTGCTCGTGAACATCTTCTTCACGCTCGGTATTCTGACTTCGTTCTCCGCAGCACTCACCATGAGTGGTATCGCCGGTATGGTGCTTTCGCTCGGTACGGCTGTCGACGCAAACGTGCTGATCTATGAGCGCATCAAGGAAGAACTGCGTGGAGGCAAGAAGATCAAGCAGGCCGTGGCCGCTGGTTACGACAACGCCTTCTCGGCTATCTTCGACTCGAACTTGACGTCAATCATCACGGGTGTCATCCTCTACCTCTTCGGTACAGGTCCCATCCGCGGCTTCGCCACCACTTGGATCATCGGTATCATCTGCTCGTTCTTCACCGCTGTGTTCCTCACACGCCTGGTCTACGAGCACCAGATGAGCAAGGACCGCTGGCTTGGACTCACCTTCAGCACGAAGTTCTCGAAGAACCTCATGCAGGGCACGAAGTTCCGCTTCATGTCAGCTTGGAATACCACCCGTTGGGTCATCCTCGGTGCTATCGCCGTGTTCGCTATCAGCCTTGCAACGATGGGTCTGAGCCGCAGCATCGACTTCACCGGTGGTCGCAACTATGTCATCCAGTTCGAGAATCCCGTAGAGCCTGAGCAGGTGCGCGGCATCCTTGCCGAGACCTTCCCCGGCTGCAACACTGGTGCTCTCGCACTCGGTACCGACAACAAGACCATCCGTATGTCGACCAACTACAAGATTGAGTCGAACAGCCCCACCGTCGACGACGAGGCTGAGGAGATGCTCTACAACGGTCTGAAGAAGGCTGGCCTCGTGAGCCAGGCCGACGTTGCTTCCTTCAAGAACCCCGACATCCGCGAGGGTGGCTCCATCATCAGTTCTACGAAGGTAGGTCCGTCGATTGCTAAGAACATCACTCACGGAGCATTCATCAGCGTGTTCATCGCCCTGATTGCTATCTTCCTCTACATCCTGCTGCGCTTCCGCAACGTAGCCTTCTCGGTTGGTTCGACCGCAGCTCTGGTGTTCGACGCACTCACCGTGATCGGCCTGTTCTCGCTCCTGCAGAACATCATGCCGTTCTCACTCGAGGTCGACCAGACGTTCATCGGTGCCGTGCTGACGGTGATCGGTTACTCTATTAACGATAAGGTGGTGGTGTTCGACCGTATCCGTGAGAACCTGCGCCTGCACCCGAAACAGGACATCCAGAAGGTCTTCAACGACTCCATCAACCAGACGCTGGCACGTACCATCAACACCTCACTTTCGACGTTGATCGTGCTGCTCTGCATCTTGTTCATTGGTGGTAGCAGCATCAAGGGCTTCGCCTTCGCAATGACCCTCGGTGTAATCTTCGGTACACTCTCCTCCATTTTCATCGCTTCGCCTATCGCTTACCGCGTCATGGGTCGCAAGATTAAGGAAGAGGTCGCAGAGTAATCGGAAAGCTTTTCAGACAATACATGCGCTGCGCATGCGTGCGCATGTATATAATAAGGTGGGCAGCCAGCTGGTTGCCCACCTTGTTTTGTTGCTATAGAGCATTGCTCCGTACCTTACAGAGCTATGCTCCTTATCATGCAGAGCAATGCTCTGTACCATGTAGAGCAATGCTCCATAACAACTAGAGCATAGCTCTAGACAACGGGGAGCTATGCTTTTCAACTCTGGGAGTAATGTTCTATGAAGATTTGTAGGGTGAATACGGCGGCGAAGGAGATTACTCGATGTTCTGCTGCACGCGATCGTAGAACTGCTCAACGACCTTCAGCATGTCGACGGGCAGGAACTCTAGGGCGCGGTCGGCGAGAGCATCGGGAATCTCGTAGCAGGCTTCGGCGATGGAACAGGCGATGGCGCCCTTGGTGTCAGTGTCGCCCTGTGCCATGATAGCATTGCGAAGGGTTCCCTCGAAGTTGTCGGCATCGAGGAAGCAGCGCAGGGCCCAGGGCACAGTCTCCTGACAGGTGGAGTCGAAGTGTCCGTTCGAGCCGATGCGGAAGATGTCGCGGAGCGGTGGCAGCTGGTACTGGAAGTTGCGACCTACGGCACTTTCAATCTCGTCTTTCGTCAGTCGGCAGGTGCGCAGCCAATAGATAACGGTGGCGATACACTGTGCTCCGCGTATTCCTTCCTGATGGCAGTGGCTGACCTCAGCGCTTTGCTTTGCCTGGCGCTGCAGCTCTTCGTAGTCATTGAACAGCCATCCTACAGGGCTGACGCGCATTGCCGACCCGTTGCCGAAGGATGCTTGTGGCAGGTGGTTGCGCTCGTTGAGCCAATGCAGGAACATGTTTCCGTAGCCACCCTTGGGGTTGGGGTAGCGCTGGCACCATTCCACGAGTGCATCCTTATAAGGCCGATCGTTAAGAATGGCATCAGCAATAGCGACGGTACAAATGGTATCGTCGGTGAAGTCGCAGTCGTCAGTGAAGAGTTCGAATCCCTCAGTAGGCTGTTCGTCGAATTCGAAACGCGACCCTACAATGTCTCCAATAATAGCACCAAGCATAAGTATAGTTGATAGTTAATAGTTGAGAGTTGATAGTTCTTTCTCCGCTTCGCTATGAAAGCGCCCCTGCGGGTCGAGCGGATAGTTGAACGCGCTTGCGGCGCATTGAACCTTTGAACGCTGCGTAGAAGCATTGAACTTTTTGAACGCGCCTGCGGCGCGTGTACTCCCTCCGAGAATCGAACTCGGATCTAATCTTTAGGAGAGACTTGTTCTATCCATTGAACTAAGGGAGCCCATACGGTTTACGTTAGCGACTGCAAAGATACGAAAAGTCGAGGGCAAAACAAAAGAATTTATTCATTTTTTTGCCGAGACAGAGTATCTTCGCGACTTTTGTCGCAAAGTTACGAATAAAAGTTCAAAGTTCAAAGATTTTGACGGGAGACGTTAAAGATGTTAAAGAAGAAGGAAAAACCTACTAGTCATCCAAGCCTCCACCATTGTTGCCGCCGAAGCCGCCGTTGTTGTCTCTGGCGTCTTCAGGACGTCCTTGACCCTGTCCTTGTCCTTCTTCGTCTTCACGGAACTTCGGTTTCATGTTACCGAAATTATAGGTGAGCGTGAAGTTCACAGTGCGTGCGCGTCGGCGGTTGAGCTGATGACGCATGAAGGTCTGACTCTCGGTGATGTTCTCCCAGCGGCGCGAGTCGAGCACGTCGCGGCAGTTGATGGCGAGCATGAGCTTCTTGTCGAAGAAGTGCTTGCGCAGTCCGAAGTCGAGTCCGTAGGCAGGCTTGCGATAGCCCTGCGTGATGACCTGCTTGGAGCGGTAGTTGCCGGTGAGCTGTATGGATAGGTCGTAGGGCAGGATGAACGAGGCAATCATGCGTGCATTCCACGTGAAGCGCGATTGCTCCTCGCCGGTAATGGTCTGTCCGTCGATGAGGTATGTAAAGCCGTTGAGCTTATAGTAGTAGGTATTGGCTGATGTGGTGAGGTCGAGGAATCGGAACAACTTGTTCTTCACCGTGAGTTCCAGTCCCGAGGAGAGGCTACGTGCGAGGTTCTTCGAGGTGGAATAGAACAGTCCGTCGGCGGGATTCTGCCAGTTGATGCGTTGCATCACGTCGCTGGTGGGGCGGTAGTAGGCCGATATCATCATGGAATGTTCGGTCCACGTCTTCAAGTAGTTGATCGAGAAGGAGTTGCTGTACTCCGGTGTGAGCTCGGGGTTACCGAAGGAGACGGTGGTAGCATCGCGGGTGTCGCGGAAGGAGTTGAGCTGTCCGCCCCAGGGCCGGCGCAGTCGGCGTGTGTAGTTCAGCTGCAGCTGGTCATTGTCGGTAATCTGGTAAGAGAGGAACACCGACGGGAACAGCTGGAAGTAGTCTTTCTTAAACGCCGAGGGAGGAGTGGTGGCAGTGTGTTCCTGTTCCCAGTCGTAGCTCTCGGTGTCGACACGCCAGTATTCGCCTCGCAGTCCGCCCATAACGCCGAAGTTTCCAAACTTCAGCGTGAGCGTGGTGTAGAGGGCGTGCACGTCCATATCGTAGATGAAGCGGTTGTAGTAGAGTTTATCCTCCACAGCGGCACGGCCGTCCCAGTTCTGGTTGTCGATGTATGACTCCTGCGGCGTGTTCTCGTGAGAGAAGCGTGCCTGATAGCCTGCCTGCACTTGGAAGTTTTCGGAGATGGGGTTCTCATAGTCGAGCTTCACCTCCCACGTGCGGTTGTTCCTGTGCATGGGGCGCGACTGATAGCTGTACTGGGTGGGCTGCGACGGTGTCGCAGCATACATGACGGTGGAATCCTGGTAGAAGTTGTCGTTGTCGGACTTCCAACGGTGGAAATCGACGACGAAGTCGAGATAGTGGCGGTCGGTGAAAGAGTGGCGGTAGTTGAACTCGGTGTAGAGCATGTTCATGTCGCCGCGCGAGCGATTCAGTCGTGTCATCGTGCGTTCGGGCTGCAAAGTGGTGAAGTCGTAGCCGTCGAAAGTAGCGGCATTGAGACCTTCGCTACCATCGAGGGAACCGTAGTGATAGGGTGTGAGACCCCTGTTGTTGTTACCGCCCTTCATCATCATCCCTGATAGCGAGAAGTCGTCCTTCTTCGTGGCATGCAGGGTGATGCCTGCGCGGCTGAAGAGGTTGTTGCCGCGGTTGGAGGTCTCGCCACGATACCACTGGAACTGCTTCGTCTGCGTGAACAGCTGCTCGCTCTCGCTGTGGCTCTTGTTCTCACGATGGCGGTAGCCGATGTTGGCGTAGCCGTCCCAGCGCGGCGAGTTGTAGTTGATGTTGAAACTGGTGTTGGCACCGCCGCGTGTGTTGGCACCTGCCTGCACGGAACCATAATAGCCGGGCTTCAGGTCCTTCTTCAACACGATGTTGATGATACCAGCCGAGCCTTCGGCAGAGAACTTCGCCGAAGGATTGTCGATGACCTCGATGCGCTCGATGCTCTCGGCAGGGAGTTGCTGCAGGATCTGTGCGCGGTTGTCGGCGGTGAGTCCGCTGGCTTTGCCGTTGATCCACACCTCCACACTGCTGTTGCCGCGCAGCGATACATTGCCGTCGTTGTCGACCTCCACCGAGGGAATGTTCTCCAAAGCCTCAGATGCTGTCTGTCCGGCATTGGTGACCAACTGCGAGACATCGAACGACTTGCGGTCGACCTCCAGTTTCATCGACGAGCGCTGTCCTGTGACAGTGACCTCCTTCAGCTGTCGCGCTTCCTCGGCCAAGTAGATCGTCTGCAGATTGTGAGAGCGATGGCGGTCGCTGATCTGGAAGTTGCGTTCGTGCGGCTTGTAGCCCACAAACGACAGCTGCAGCGTGTAGTTGCCGTTGGGAATGTCAGTGATTTGGAAGTTGCCTTCCTCGTCGCTCACAGCGCCCTGCACCAAAGCGTCTGTGCCCTGGCGTACGACTTTCACAGCCACGAACCCCAATGGTTCGCTGGTCTGTCTGTCTAAAATTTTTCCTTTAATTAGTCCTTGTGCTGATGCTGCCACTGCACTCATGCACAGCAACATAATAATGAATAACCGGTTCATACAATATCTTTGACTCGCAAATAGGAAAAAAGTTTAATTGGATATTGCAATTATTTGCGATTTCATCGCAGTCTAGTGACTTTTATTCGATAATAATAGTTGACAGATGGTCAGGAGCGAAGAGTTCTTGAGCCACCTGATGGATCTGTTCTGGCGTGACAGCATCGATTTGACGATAAAGCAACTCGATGTCTTTCTCACGGCCATAGTGCAGGAAACTCTTACCGAAGTCCAGGGCAAACTGTTCGCGGTTGTCGGTTGCCACACCTATCTGACCCTTGAGTTGTCGCTTGGCGGCATTGAGTTGCAGTGAGGTTAGCGGTGCGCGCATCAGGCGGTCAAGTTCGCGTCGCACTAGTCGCAGACAGCGCTTGACGTCGGCGTGATCGCAGCCGAAGTAGATTCCCCACGTACCCGTGTCGCCATAGTTGACGAGTGTGCTCTCGACGGTGTATACCAATCCGTGTCGCTCACGCAGGGAGATGTTGAGGCGTGCGTTCATGCCTGGTCCGCCTAGTATATTATTAATAATGTAGAGTGCCATGCGCCTCGGGTCGCCGATAGGATAGGCTCGGCACCCCGTCATGACATGAGCCTGATGGGTGTCCATGTGGAGGATTTGAATCCCACTCTGGCTCTCACCTAGAGCGATAGAGAGCGGTTGAGAATTGTCGGGAATATTCTTGTCTAAAGGTTGATGAGCCTTTTGCAAGGTTTTGACGAGCCAAGGGAAACTGATGTTTCCATAGGCGAAGAAGATAGCGTTGTCAGGGCGATACCAGCGATGGGCAAAGCGTTGTAGGTCGGCCCGTGTAAAGGAGCGAACGCGCTCCTCTGTGCCAAGTATGTTATGTCCGAGTGGATGTCCCTTGAATAATACGTTCTCGAACTCGTCGAAGATAAGTTCAGAAGGGGTGTCGTTATAGCTTTCTATCTCCTCGCAGATGACAGTCTTTTCGCGTTCGAGTTCTTCTTCTGGATATTCGCTGTAGAACACGATATCGGTGAGCAGGCCGACGGCGCGTGCAGCATGTTCGTTGAGGATGGCGGCATAGTAGGTCGTCGCCTCTTTAGTAGTGAATGCATTGAGGTCGCCCCCCACGCGCTCTAGATGATTGATGACCTGCATGGCCGAGCGATGGCTGGTGCCTTTGAAGGTCATATGCTCGCAGAAGTGGGCAAGTCCCTCCTCGCCAGGCAGTTCGTTGCGTGTGCCTGCGGCAATCTGGTAGCCGCAATAAAGGACGCGCGAGGCATCGGGGCGATGGATGATGCGCAACCCGTTGGGGAGCGTTGCGGTATTGTAGGTCATGGTGTTTTTATAGATACTCGCTGAAGTCGGTGAGCCGCATGTCGCCCTTGCGCAGATAGGTGTCGTGGAAGGCAAGTGCGGCGCGCATGGATTGTGGCTCGTGGCCGCGCGGTGCGATGTGGTGCAGGTAGTCGCGCAACAGCGGGCGGTATTCGGGATGAGCGCAGTTCTCGATGATTTCTTCGGCACGGCGCATGGGTCCTTTGCCACGTAGGTCGGCAATACCCTGTTCGGTGACGATTACATCGACATCGTGTTCGGTGGAGTCAACATGGCAGCACATCGGCACGATGGCTGAGATGGCACCATTCTTTGCAGTTGAGGGCGTTGTGAAAATGGAGAGATAGCCGTTGCGCTCGTAGTCGCACGATCCACCGATACCGTTCATCAGACTTGATCCGCATACGTGGCTGGAGTTCTCGTTGCCGTAGATGTCGCACTCCAGAGCGGTGTTCACGGCGATGACGCCCAAGCGACGTATCACCTCCGGCGAGTTAGCGATTTCGCTCTGTCGCAGCGTCAGGTGCTTCGAGAAGTAGTCGATGTTGTCGTAAACCATCTTCAGATGTTCGTTGGTGACGGTCATGGCCGTTGCCGACGCATTGATGATTTTCCCCTCGAGCATATAGTGGATGGCGGCATCCTGTACCACTTCGCTATAGACGTGGAAGCGCGGGATGAGTGGACTGGCTGCCAAAGCCTTGAAAACAGCGTTGCCTGTTGCGCCCACACCGCTCTGGATAGGCAGGAATTGAGGCGGGATGCGTCCGGCACGGATGTCACCGGCCAGCAGTTGTGCGACGTTCTGTCCGATCTGAGCTGTGGCGGCATCGGGTTCGTTGAATGAACGTGCCTCCTCGGGGATACAGGTCTCGATGACGCCAGCAATCTTCCATGCCTCGATGGCCACGAAGTCGTCACCCACACGGTCGTAGGGCGCAATGATGGGAATGGGCATGCGCCCGAAGCCACACTCTGTAGGCTCGTAGGTGTCGTGCAGTCGGCGGGCGTTAGGATTGTGATAAGTATTGTGTTCAATGATGATGTGGCGAGCCAACCTCACCACCGTTGCGGTGATACCTCCTGCTGAAGTGAGAAACGCCTTGCAGATGTCCTGTCCCTCGATAAGGTCGGATACCTCGACGATGCCCCAGTCTATCTTTCCGTAGTAGCCGTGGCGCAGGCGCTCGGCCACATGTCCCAGATGCATGTCCTCATAGTCGATCTCGCCCTGGTTGGTGTGGATGCGGAAGTCCTTGTTGGTAGAGAAGGGTGCGCGAAACTTGATGGCTTTTGCTGCTGCAAGGTCACCCTCGACGCTCTGGCACGACGATGCTCCCGTGAGCAGTCCCACTTGGAATGGTTGTCCGCTTTCGTGGAGTGCGACGGCTCGCTTCGAGAGAGCCCGGAAGAATCCTTTCGGATTTCCACTTGGTGTGAAACCAGAGACGCCCAGCATAGCGCCGTCTTCGATGAGGCTCGCAGCCTCTTCTGCCGTTATCCTTTTATATGCCATAGTCAATATGTCAGTTCCGTATCGGTGTTAATACTCGGCAACTAGTATCTTTATACAGCCGCAAAGTGTATATGTATGCAAATTCGGGCGCAAAGTTACGAATAATCTTGCAGATATGCAACTAATGATGTAAAAAAAACATGTTGTCGTCCGTATTTCTGTTGCAAGGAACGTTTTTTACGCGCAGAAAGTCAAGCAGCATCGCTTTAGATGTTACAAATTATTGCTTGAAAATAACATCACGAAACTTACTGAGTGAAAATTCTTGTGATTTGATGTAGAGTCTTCATAAAAAAATATAACTTTGCAGAAGAATAACTTAAACAGATATTGCAGATTATGAAGAAAATGATGATTTTTAGTCTGTTGCTCCTTGCTACATCGTTGCAAGCACAGACAGCAAGAAAGTTTACCATCGACCTGACTGAGGACGGAAAGGCCCAAATGGTGTGTTTCCTTCCCGAAACTTCATCGGGCAAAGCAATTGTAGGTGTTCCAGGCGGGGGCTATTCTGTCTTGTCGAACAGCCATGAGGGCTATATGGCATCCGACTGGCTCAACAATCAAGGCATCGCCTATTTCGTGGTAAACTACCGACTGCCCGAAGGTGATCGCACCAAACCTATGGGCGATGTGCAGAAAGGTATTCGTATCGTGCGAGACTCGGCAGCCGTTTGGGGTATCAATCCTCATGATGTGGGCATCATGGGATTCTCTGCCGGCGGACACTTGGCTTCGGTCGTCTCGACTCATTCCGACTTTGCCTCACGCCCTGATTTCTCCATCCTTTTCTATCCCGTCATCTCGATGGATGAGCGCGTTTCCCATGTGTGGTCGTGTCGCAACTTCCTTGGTGAAGAAGGGCAGAAGAATCCTGAACTCGTGCGCTCCTTCTCTACGCAGAACGCTGTGCGACGCCACCTCACGCCACCTGCTATCATCATCATGTCGAGCGATGACAATCTGGTGCCACCCGTCACCAACGGACTCGAGTACTATAAGGCCATGCGCAATGCCGGCAACGAGTGTGCCATGCTGCTCTATCCCACAGGCGGCCACGGCTACGGCTTCGGACCGTGGTTCCCCTATCGTGACGAGATGCTCGCCACGCTCGGCAAATGGCTCAAAGCCCGTAAGACACCCAAGCCTGACGCCATCAGAGTGGCATGCATCGGCAACAGCATCACCGACGGCCACGGCATCGACCTTGCCGAGCAAAACGGCTATCCAGCACAACTCCAACGCATGCTGGGCAACGACTATTGGGTGAAGAATTTCGGTGTCAGTGCCCGTACAATGCTCAATAAGGGCGACAACCCCTACATGAAGGAAATGGCTTGGGAAGACGCACAAGCTTTCAAGCCCGATATCGTGATCATCAAATTGGGTACCAACGACTCAAAACCCCAGAACTGGCAGTACAAAGCTGAGTTCAAGCAAGATCTCTGCCAGATGATTACCACTCTGCGTCCCGACCTCATACAACCAGCCAAGAAGGCCAAAAAGGGTAAGAAGAGCAAGGCAGCACCAGCTGAAGCTAAGCCGCAGATATTCCTCTGTACTCCCATTCCTGCCCTCAAGCCATCGTGGAACATCAACGACTCCATCATTACCAATGGTGTCATACCCATCCAGCAGGAAGTGGCTAGTCAATATGGTTTGCAGGTCATTGACCTCCACACGCTCTTCGGAACGGACCCTGGCAACATGCAAAACGACGGCATACATCCCAACGACAGGGGCGTGCGCCATATGGCACAAATCATCGCCGAGGCGGTGAAAGGGGGAAAAGAAGAATAATTACCTTAGTTACTTTAAAGCAGGCGGATGTTATTTTATTTTAATGTGAGCGATATTTTTGTATGAATGCTGCCATTTTCCGAATAATCTTTGTAAATTTGCAGTGAAATAAACGGAAATCCTATGGCTAAGCATCCTTTATGGTCAGACGAATACTGGCTGCTGCTCATGCAGCTGTATCTAAAGAAGCCAGTCGGCGTGAAGGCTCTTTATTCGCGCCCGTTGGTGGCATTGGCACTCGAATTGCACATACCGCCGCAGTATTTGTATGAACAATTGTTCCGCCTGCGTACCATCGACACCCCTCGCATGGAGAAACTATGGAAGGACTATGGTCGCAACCCACGCCGGCTGAGCCGGGGCGTGAAGTTGTTGCGCCAGAAACTGGGCTATGCCGATATGTTCTATGAGGGCGTTGAGCTGAACGAGACATGGGAGAAAGATTTCTATCCAGTGGAGGGCGTGGAGAATACCAATATTACTCCTGTGATGCTCATCCTCATCCTCGACCAGTATTTCCGCCTCACTCCCCTGACAATGGTCAGCGAGACACCCGAAGTGCAGGAACTGGCTCGTCTGTTGAAGATGAAGTCGCGCGAGGTGGTCGATATCATGGAAATCTTCCAGTTCTGCGATCCTTGCCTAAACCGCAACGACTTTGTGACTAGTCCGTTGCTCGACTCCTGTTTCCAGATATGGAAGCGCTTCGGCAATGACAGTCCGCAGAAACTTGCCGCCCTTGCCGCCCAGCTGAAGGAGTATTTTAGATGATGGCGCCCGGCAATCGTATCATCAATCACATCACACGAACTAATGTCACAACGAATCATACAGCAACAGCAGCAGGAACAGAAACAGCAGCAGCGCCTTACCCAACAGCAAATGCAGGTGGTGCGTCTGGTGGAAATGCCGCTGGCAGAGTTTGAGGACAGCGTCCGTATGGAACTCGACGATAACCCTGCTTTGGAAACTAGCACTGATCCTGCTGATATGGCCGATGGTTCTGACTATGGCGATTCAGCCGATTATGGCGACTCGCAGGAAGACGATGCAGTGTCTTCGGAGCGCGAAGACCGCGAGGACGCCCTTGAGATGGCGTTAGCGGGTATCGGTCGCGATGATGAAATGCCAGCGGTTTTCGGCAATACCGCCTATCAGGCTGCCGACAACGAGGAGATGGTGTTTGGCAATACGACGTCGTTCTATGATAAGTTGAAAGAACAGATGGGGGAGCTGGAGCTTACCGACCAGGAGCAACTGATTATGGAATACCTCATAGGCTCGCTCGACGGCGACGGTTATCTGCGCAAGAGCCTCGACAGTATCAGTGATGAACTCTATATCCGTCAATACACAGACATTAGCGAGGAGACCATCGAACGGGTGCTCGAAAAGCTGCAGACCTTCGACCCCGCCGGTATCGGGGCGCGGACGTTGCAGGAGTGTCTGTTGCTGCAGATAGCCCGCAAGGAGGCAGAAGGCAACGACAAGGCAGCTTTGCTGAGGTGCGTTGTGGCCGACCACTATCAGGAATTCATCAAGAAACACTGGCATAAGATTCAGGATGCACTGCATCTGAGCGATGCGCAGTTGGAAAGTCTGCAGGCAGAGGTGCGTAAGCTTAATCCTAAACCGGGTGCTGCACTGGGCGAGGCCATGGGTCGCAATCTGCAACAGATTACCCCGGACTTCATCGTCGATACTGCCGATGACGGAACAGTGACGTTCTCGCTTAACAGGGGGCAGGTGCCTGAGTTGACGGTTTCACCGTCGTTTGCTGATATGGTAGACACCTACAAGAACAACCGCGAGGGTATGAGTCGACAGGAAAAGGAGGCTCTGCTCTATGCAAAGCAGAAAGTGGAGAGGGCTCAAGGATTCATCGAAGCAATCAGACAGCGTCGCCACACGCTCTACATCACGATGAAGGCCATCATTGACTGGCAACGCCGCTATTTCCAAGAAGGCGACGAGGCAGAGCTGAAGCCAATGATATTGAAGGATATTGCCGACAAAACGGGTCTCGACATCTCGACGATATCACGTGTCTCGAATATGAAATATGCACAGACACGATGGGGTACGTTCCCGCTGCGCCACTTCTTCAGCGATGGAATGGTCAATCAGGATGGTGAGGAACTCTCCACTCGAAAGGTGAAGGTAGCATTGCGTGAACTCATCGGAAAGGAAGACAAGAAGAAGCCTATGAGCGATGAGGTGCTGACAGCCCGACTGAAGGCCGACGGCTATCCTGTGGCCCGGCGCACAGTAGCCAAATACCGTGAGCAGATGGGTATTCCCGTAGCCCGCTTGCGCAAAGGATAACGGATTTGATAAAGATTCATGAGTTAAGAAGTAAGAAATAAGAATAACGTCAGAGGGAGCAGATTCCAACATTGTGAAAGAGAAGCATATCATACTTACAGCACGCATCGTCAGCATGGTGTTCACGCCATTCTACCTTCCATTGGTTGGATTGGCGGCACTCTTCATGTTCAGTTATCTGGGCATGCTTGATTGGAACTATAAGGCTGTTGTGCTGCTTATCGTCTACCTCTTTACCATTCTGTTGCCAACGCTGCTCATTCGCCTCTATCGCCGCTTTCAGGGATGGAGTCCCATCGAACTTGGTGTTCGCGAACGCCGAATGGTGCCCTACATCATCTCCATCGTCTGCTACTTCACGTGCTACTACGTCTTGAGCAGCCAGCATGTACCTTATATAATAGGAGGCGTGCTCCTTGCGGCACTGGCCATACAGATCGTCTGCGCACTGGTCAACGTGTGGTGGAAGATTTCAACCCATACGGCTGCCATCGGTGGTATTGCGGGGGGACTGGTGGCATTCTCCATGAAGTTCTCCTACAACCCCGTGTGGTGGCTCTGCTTGGTAATCTTGGTGGCAGGACTGGTGGGCTCGGCTCGAATGATTCTGCGACAACACACGCTGGCACAGGTGGTGGCAGGTTTCGCTGTAGGCTTCGTGAGTGCCTTCTATCTCATCATGCGTTTCTAATCTTTGACAATAGTAAAACCGTAAAACGTAAATTAATGTCTCCAATCGTAAGTATCATCATGGGCAGCACAAGCGATCTGCCCGTTATGGAAAAAGCTTGTAAGTTTCTCGACGATATGCAGATACCGTTCGAGGTGAATGCTCTTTCGGCACATCGCACACCCGATGCAGTGGAACAGTTTGCAAAAGGTGCGCGCGAGCGTGGCATCCGTGTCATCATAGCTGGTGCCGGCATGGCAGCCGCTCTGCCTGGTGTCATTGCTGCTCAGACCACATTGCCAGTTATCGGTGTGCCCATCAAGGGAATGCTTGACGGCCTCGATGCCATGTTGAGCATCATTCAGATGCCGCCGGGAATCCCCGTGGCGACAGTGGGTGTCAATGGTGCAATGAATGCGGCTATTCTCGCTACTGAGATGTTGGCACTCGCCGATGAGGCTGTTGCACAGCGGCTTGCTTCTTATAAGGCAACTCTCGGTCAGAAAATTGAAAAGGCTAACCGCGATCTGGCAGAAGTGAAATACGCATTTAAGGTAAATTGATGAACTACAAACGCAGATATACTACCGTTGCCCATGTCGGGCCTATTGCCATTGGCGGTGACAATCCCATCCGCATCCAGTCGATGACCACCACCAACACCAATGATACTGCTGCTTGCGTCAGTCAGGCGAAGCGTATCATCGAGGCTGGTGGCGAACTCGTACGTCTCACCACACAGGGTACCCGAGAGGCTGAGAACATGCGCAACATCTCGGCAGCGCTGAAAGCTGAGGGCATCATGACTCCGCTTGTGGCCGATGTACATTTCAATGCCCGTGTAGCCGATGTCGCTGCGCAGTATTGTGAGAAGGTGCGCATCAATCCTGGCAACTATGTCGATCCTGCACGAACATTCCGCCATCTGGAATATACGGATGAAGAATACCAGGCTGAATTGCAGAAGATAGATGCTCGGTTGGTGCCGTTCATCAATATCTGCAAGGAACATCATACGGCAGTACGCATCGGTGTGAACCATGGTTCACTTAGTGACCGAATCATGTCACGTTATGGCGATACTCCCGAAGGCATAGTTGAGAGTTGCATGGAGTTCCTACGCATCTTCCGTCGTGAGCACTTCGACGATGTGGTCATTTCCATCAAGGCCAGTAATACGGTGGTCATGGTGCAGAGTGTGCGACTACTTGTCAAGGCTATGGACCGCGAGGATATGCACTACCCGTTGCATCTCGGAGTGACCGAGGCAGGTGAAGGTGAGGATGGGCGCATTAAAAGTGCTTTGGGTATTGGTGCCTTACTCACCGAAGGCATCGGTGATACCATTCGTGTATCGCTTTCTGAAGAGCCCGAGTGCGAGATTCCTGTTGCCCGGCAGTTGGTCGATTACATTGAGGAATGCTCCCGTCTGCGTGAAGAGGCCGAGGCTACCATCAGCGACGATACCATCCGTCTGGATTTAAAGGATTCAAGTGAATCAATGACGATAGAGCAGTTGCAGTTGAAGGCTGCTATGGCAGTGGGTGCCCTGCTCATCGACCGCAAGGCTACGAAGTTAGTCATCTCGTCGCCGCTGCTATCAGAACAGCAGAGCGTGGCTCTTGCCGATGCTCTCCTGCAGGCTGCCCGCATCAAGTTCACGAAGACGGAGTACATCTCCTGTCCTGGCTGCGGTCGCACGCTCTACAACCTTCAAGACACCATTGCCCGCATCAAGGCAGCTACACAGCATCTTGTGGGTCTGAAGATTGGCATCATGGGTTGCATTGTGAATGGGCCTGGCGAGATGGCTGATGCCGATTACGGCTATGTGGGTGCTGGTCCTGGCCGCATCTCGCTTTATCGGCAGAAAGAATGTATTGAGAAGAACATCCCCGAGGCAGAAGCAGTGGAGAAACTCCTGCTGCTCATCGAAAACGATAGGCAACAACAAACCATCATACAAAAACAGCTATGACACAACCTCCTTACACCCCCGCCCCAAGCCGTTATGACCATAGCGATCAGATTTACCGTCGCTGTGGACAATCAGGCGTGCTTCTGCCGAAGGTTTCGCTGGGATTTTGGCATAACTTCGGTGGTATTGATTCCTATGAGCGCAGCCGCCAGATCACCCACTATGCCTTTGACCACGGCATCACGCATTTCGATTTGGCCAACAACTACGGACCGCCCTACGGATCGGCAGAGGAAACCTTCGGCCGCTTGATGGACCAAGATTTCCGCCCCTTCCGCGATGAATTGTTCATTGCCTCGAAGGCTGGCTACGACATGTGGCCTGGCCCCTATGGTAACTGGGGCTCGCGCAAATATCTGATGGCATCGATAGATCAATCACTGAAACGTATGCATCTGGATTATGTCGACCTCTTCTATAGCCACCGTTTTGATCCTGTGACCCCGCTCGATGAGACATTGCAGGCCCTTGTCGACATCGTGCATTCGGGAAAGGCTCTCTATGTGGGAATCTCGCGCTGGCCACTCGAATCTTTGAAAGTGGCTGATGAGTATCTGCGTAAGCGCGATGTGCCTTTGCTCATTTATCAGGGCAGACTGAATATGCTGGACCGCGAACCGCTTGAGGATGGAGTACTGCAGTATTGCCATGAGCATGGCATAGGATTCATTTCGTTCTCACCGTTGGCACAGGGACTGCTGACCGACCGCTATCTCTCGGGTGATGTGCCAGCCGACTCTCGCATGTCGAAGGGACAATTCTTGAATGCCGACATGCTTACTCCTGAACTGCTCGACCAATTGCGACAATGGAACGATGAGGCAGCTGCTGAAGGCCGCTCGCTCGCTGAACACGCCTTACGTTGGATTCTCGATCAGCAAGGCATCACATCGGTGCTGGTGGGTGCCAGTAGCGTGGAGCAACTGAGCCGAAATATGAAAGCCATCGACTAAAGCTGTTATCATGTACCTGCGGTTACTCTTCGCATTGATAGGTATCGTTAGTCTGTCGGCAGGGGCGCAGAACCCCCTCGACGACACGAAACTCAAACGCCAGCAGTTTGAGTTCCAGAAGAACATGCCTGTCTATGCTGAGCAACTGGTCGCAGATTTGTCTTTCCCCTTGGCATGGGGAAATAGCGATATCGACAATTTCGATGAGTGGCGGCAGGTAGCTCGTAGGAAGGTCTTCGAGTGCATGCTTACCCCTCCGCCGCTAGCTGCTGTTACTGCTAGCCCTGCCGCTCTGCCAAGCGACTTCGAGCAGCGGGATGGTTATCGTGCCTATCGTTTGAGCCTGCCGCTGTCGAGTTACTACAACGTGCCTGCCATGCTCCTTGTCCCTGATGGCGAGGGTCCATTTCCTGCAGTCAATGTGCTGCACGACCACGGTGCCCATCTTTTCATAGGCAAGGAGAAAATGATTCGCCCGATGACTAACGAGGACTCGTTGGTGCGTGCTGATGCTGATGCGTGGGTGGCGAGCCTTTATGAAGGTCAATATTTGGGCGACTTCCTCGCGCAGCATGGCTACGTTGTGCTCTCTACCGATGCTCCTCTATGGGGTGAACGGGGTAGGGCAGAGGGTGTCGACCGCAAGGCTTATGACATCATTGCAGGTAACATGATGATGTATGGTGTCGACCTCTGTGGCTATATGCACTACGATGACATTCATGCCACCGACTTCCTTGCTCAGTTGCCTATGGTCGACAGCCTGCGCATAGGTTGTGCAGGATGTTCGATGGGAGCTTATCGGGCTTGGATGCTGGCGGCATTGAGCGACCGTATCCGCTGTGGTGCCGCCATCTGTTGGATGACCACCGCCGACCACCAGCTCACCCTTCGTCATGGACGTAGAGAAAATGGTGGCTTCGCCAACTGTCTGCCAGGCTTGCGCCGCTATCTAGACTATCCGCATGTGGCATCGCTGGCTTGTCCGAAACCTATGTTGTTTATCAACGGAAGGCAGGATAAGCTCTTCGCCCCGGAAGGGGTAGAGAAAGCCTTCGGCATCATGCATGCCGTATGGCACAGCCAGATGGCAGACTCACAACTTGAAACCGAACTTTGGGACATACCACACAGCTGTGGTTTGCAGGCGCAGCAACGCATCCTGCAGTTCCTCGACAAAACGCTGAAAAAGAAATGAAACGTACTGCCTTTTCCATCATACTTCTCTGCATGTTCTGCACAACGACCATGGCTCAGAAGCGCGAACACATCAATCCCGAGGATCGTAAGATTACGATGGATTCACCGACCTATGTGCCGATGGTGCGCGTGGGTAAGGCACTCGTCGACGGTGACAGCATCCAGTATATGGAGATGAACAATGTGTATGTGTACCCGCAGCCTACGTTCAAGGATGAGAAACAGCGCCAGCAGTACAACCGTTTGGTGTACAACGTGAAAAAGGTGCTGCCCATTGCGAAAGAATGCCATGACATCATCATTGAAACCTATGAGTATCTGGAGACCCTGCCCGATAAGAAGGCACGCGACGAACATTTGAAACTGGTAGAGGAGGATATCAAGCGTACATATACTCCGCGCATGAAGAAACTAACTTATTCGCAGGGCAAGTTGCTTATCAAACTGGTCGACCGCGAGTGTAATTCCACCTCGTACGGACTTATTCAGGCCATTCTCGGTCCTGTGAAGGCAGGCTTCTATCAGGCCTTCGCATGGCTATATGGTGCCAGTTTGAAGAAGGAGTACGACCCGCAAGGAAAAGACCGCCTCACCGAGCGCGTCGTGCGCATGGTGGAAAGCGGTCAGCTATAATCATTTTCTCCCCTCCCTACGGGGGAGGGGTCGGGGGTGGGGCTCTTTTATTCCTCTGTCCACAGCACCTGCACAATTGTCTGCCCGACAGCCTTCAGGGTGTTGCGGTCAATGTGTTGCATGTCGTCGGCCATCGTGTGCCACGTCGGGCCAAACGAACTTTGTGCGCAGTCGGGATAATGGGCAATGATGTCAATCGTTGGAATCTTTGCCAGCTGGTTGATAGGTATATGATCGTCGGTAATACCGCCACCTTCCTTCTTAGGAAAGAAACTGCCATAGCCGGCTTGACGGGCTGCACGCCACACTTTCTTCACAATGGCTGAAGCAAATGCCATTGACATTTGTTCCTGATAGAATTTAGCCCCCTGACCGCCAACCATATCGAGCAGAATGCCATAACGCGCCTCGTAGCCTTCGGGAAGGTTCTGTGCAAAATACTGTGATCCTAGCGCCCAAGTACTAGAACTGTTGGTCTGATCTTCAGCCCATTGCGGTGTGCCCCAGTCCTCGGCATCTAAGCATACGAAGTCGACGCCGAGATTGGTGTTTGGCAGTTCGTTGGACTGCAACAGACGGGCTATCTCCATCATCACGGCAACACCTGAGGCGGCATCGTTGGCAGCAAGGAGAGGCTTGTGCCAGTTGGCTTCGTCGGGATCGTTATCTGCCCAGGGACGACTGTCCCAGTGGGCACAGAGCATGATGCGTGTGGTGAGGTCCGGACGATATTGTGCCATGATGTTGGTTGCTTTCAGCGTGGTGCCGTCATAGCCAGTCAGGTCTACATGCTGTTGCCTGACCTTGCAACCATATTGTCTGAACTGCGTCACAATCCACTCCCGACAATTCTCGTGGCCTTCAGTATTCATAGCACGTGGACCGAAGTCGCATTGTGCCTGACAGAAGGCAAAGGCGGAGTCGGCATCGAATGCGGGCCCCACGGGATTCGTCTTTTCCAGTTCATCCACGTCTTCGGTTTCTGGTGCGCTGGTGATAGCTTTAATGGTATACCATCCGTAGGCGATGGCGGCAATGAGCAGGGCTGCAATGCCGATTCTGATCATATTCTTTCTCATTTTAAGATGTTATTTATTATTTCCCCCTCTCCCCTGAACCTCGGTCATGACGCGCAGCCAGTTGCCACCCCAGATCTTGCGAATATCGCGCTCGCTATACTTGCGGCGCAACAACTCCAGCGTGAAGTTGATGAGCTCCGACGAATTGGCAAGACCTCTCACACCACCGTCACCATCGAAGTCGGTGCCCAGGCCGACATGGTCGATACCCATCACCTCGATGGCGTGCTCCAGATGACTGATGGCATCAAGGATACGGGCTTCACCGTGCTGGCGCAGGAATCCGCCATAAAGCGTGGTGTGGGCAACGCCGCCGCGGGCAGCCAAGGCGCGCAACTGGTCGTCGGTGAGGTTGCGAGGATGGTCGCACAGGGCACGGCAGTTGCTGTGACTGCACACGATAGGTGTCTCACTGATCTCCAAAGCATCGTAGAAACTCTTCTCGGCAGCATGGCTCAGGTCAACCATGATGCCCTGATGGTTCATCTCGCGGATTACCTGCTCGCCAAACTGCGAAACACCTTCGTGGGTGTTGCAACCACGGGCAGAGTCGCAGATGTCGTTATCACCGTTATGGCAAAGGGTGATATATACCACACCACGCTGAGCAAACCGCTTCACATTCGCCAGGTCGTGCTCCAGCGCCAGTCCGTTCTCAATGGCAAACATGATAGACTTCCTGCCTTGTCGCTTGTCGGCATAGAGGTCGGCAGGCGTGCGGGCAATGCTGATGTAGCGGCTGTTGTTGGCTACGATATCTTCTATCTGGTCAAAGATACCATTGGCATAGGCATAGGGGGTTGTGGTGATGGCCTTGTCGGTGATGCCGGCAAACGACGACGACTGCTGCAGCGTGGCCGAGAACGTCTCACCCATCTTGGGTTGGGGCAGGTAGGCGGCCATGATCACAGCATCTTGTCGGCCTTCGGTCATCTTGTGCAGATCGACAAGGATGCGTTCATCGCGCTGCTCGAAGTGTATGCCTTGCGGGAAGAACATCGGCGTGTCGCAGTGGGTGTCAAGAGTGATGATGCGGCGATGCAGCTGCTTGGCAACGCGGAAGTTACTGCCCTGTGCGACGAGCCACTGGAAAAGTGGCAGTCCGGCCTCTTCCATCCATTCCGGATGCCACTGCACGCCCATGATCATCTTGTGCTCCTTGCTCTCCATGGCCTCAATGACACCGTCGGGAGCCAAGGCAGTAGCCCTAAAGAGCTCGCCGGGATTGTCCACCGCCTGATGATGGAAGGAGTTTACAAGCATTTTCAATTTCCCATTCTCCAGTCTTCCCTCCCATTCTCCCCTCCCTACGGGGGAGGGGTCGGGGGTGGGGCTTCCTCCATAAAGGTCGAAAAGGATGGAATCCTTCTCGATATTCACGCTGTGCGTAGGTTCCTGGCGGTCGGCATCCTGCGAGTGTTTGATGCTTACACCTTCAACCTTTGATCCTTTTGAACGCGCGAAGCGCATTGAACCATTTGAACTATTTGAACGTTGCGCAGCAACAATTGAAATGTCCTGAGCCACATGTCCACCCAGTGCCATCGCCAGTGTCTGCATGCCGCGACAGATGCCCAGCATGGGAATCTGGCGATTGTAGGCAAGCATCGTAATCAGCAGTTCAGGCAGGTCGCGAACAGCATTGATATGCAAACGGTCTGACACCGGCTCTTCACCAGCCCACAAAGGGTTGTAATCACCACCGCCGCTGAGCAGCAGAGCGTCGATGCTGTCGAGGGTATTCACGATAACATCCTTGTCGGCAATAGGCGGGATGATGACAGGTGTGCCGCCGGCGTTGACGATCTGCTGGTAGTAGCGGTCGCGCAGCGTAGCGTCCATGCCTTCATAGTTGGCGGTGATGCCAACGATGGGGCGTGGGTTTCCTTCAGGAAACTTGCTGTATATCTCTTCGAGATGCGATTGCAGATGAAATGCTTTCATGTTTTTAGTGAAAATAGATCCGTGCTCAGACTTCCTCGGATACAGAAATGGGAATTTCGCGCTTGATACTCTGTTCAAGGGAGATGAGCGTTTCTGTCGACACCACGCCGGGAATGGTCTGCAGCTGGTTGTTGAGCAGATCCATAAGCTGTTCGTTGTCGCGGGCATAGAGCTTCACCAGCATGGTATAGCCGCCAGTGGTGAAGTGGCACTCCACAACCTCGGGAATGTTCTTCAGCCGCTTCACGACATCCTTGTACATGCTGCCGCGCTCAAGGTTCAGCCCGACATATGTGCAGGTGGCATAGCCCAGACTCTTCGGATTCACGGTGAAGCCGCTGCCTGTAATCACGCCCTCTTCGATGAGGCGCTGTACGCGCTGGTGGATGGCGGCTCTCGAGACGCCACACTCTGCTGCGACATCCTTAAAAGGTATGCGCGCGTTGACGGAAATAATACTCAGTATCTTCTTGTCGAGTTTGTCAATTTTTTCCATGATTTTCAATAGTTTCTAAAACGGAAGCAAAAGTAACTATTTTCTTCGACAAAAACAATAAAATGCACGAATATTTTGCGATATTCGTGCATTTTGTTATGAAAACCGTCCAAGAACGGTGTTTGTGGCTACTTTTTCTTGACAGTTCGCTTAATAGTAGGAAGCTTCTTGCCTTCCAGAGCCTTGCTCAAGTCCACCTTCGTATCAGGCTTGATGTCTTTGCTGGCCTCGATACCCATGAGTTCAACGGTGAAGATCAGGGTAGAGAAAGGCTTGATGTTGCCAGCCTGGCGCTCACCATAGGCCAGCTCCTGAGGGATGTAGAGTTCCCACTTCGAGCCTACCGGCATGAGTAGCAGAGCCTCAGTCCAGCCTTTGATGACCTGGTCGCAACGGAACTTCGATGTCTGTGGGTTGCGCTTGTAGGAACTATCGAATACGGTACCGTCGATCATTTTGCCTTCGTACTTCACCTCCACGGTCTGATCCTTTTGCGGCTTTTCGCCTTCACCCATCGTGATGACCTTGTACTGCAGTCCGCTAGGCAGTGTCTGCACACCTTCCTTCTTGGCATTCTCGGCCAGCCACTCCACATTCTTCTGCTTGTACTCCTGGGCCACCTGCTCCTTCACTTCCTTGTTGGTCTTGTCGAAGAAAGAGAGGGCGGCAGAATCGCTATAGATGCTGTTGTCGCGCATCAGCGAAGCCATGAATCCTTTGTAGAACAAGTCTTCGGCAATAGCTTTATCACTACCCTCGAAGTCGGCCTTCATGCTAGGCAGGATGCGCTGATTGGCCATCTGTGCAATCTGCACACCAGCCTGATAAGCAGCATACACGGGGTCGTCTTTATGCTGTGTGGCAGCAGAGAAACCCTTCACGAAGTCAGCCATGTAGGCGGTGTCCACCTTCAGCTGCTGCACCAGATAGGGGATGAGTCCGTTGGTGGCAGTCTTACCGGCGGCATAGCTCAGCGAGTCGTTAAAGGTAGCGAGCACTACGGGCTCTTCGGCCGGAGTCTCGGCCACCTGCTCGGTTTGGGTCTTTTTCTTTTTGTCTTTCTTGCCAGCGGTAGCGGTGCTCAGCGAAGCGCCCAGCACCACGACTGCTGCAAGCATAATCAACTTTTTCATTGTCTGCAAAAACCTTTTTTGACGAACATGTTACGGTGCAGCCACCATTACTTGATGCCTTGCAGTTCAATCTTGAAGATCAGGGCAGAGAAAGGCTTGATCTGTCCGGCCTGGCGCTCGCCATAGGCCAGTTCCTGTGGGATGTAGACTTCCCAAGTAGAACCAACGGGCATGTGAACCAGAGCCTCGGTGAAGCCCTTGATCACCTGGTTAGCACGCAGGTCAACGGGATTTCCCTTCTCGTAGGAGCTATCGAACACCTTACCGTCGATAGTCTTGCCTTCATAGTGCACCTTCACCATCGAGGTATCTTTCGGCATCGGGCCGTTACCAACCTTCAGCACCTTGTACTGCAGTCCGCTGGGCAGCGTCTGCACGCCTTCCTTCTTGGCGTTGGCAGCCATGAACTTCTCGCCAGCCTCCTTGTTAGGACCAAACTCCTTCAGGGCAGTCTGGGTTTTGATTTCCTGCATCTTGGACTGGGCTACCATCTGAGCCTGGTCCATAGTCATCTTCTGATCCTTGCCAGTAGTTCCAGCTACGAAGCCTGCCATGAAGTTCTTCAGCGAAATGGTCTTTGTAGAGTCGTCGCCGAAGGCCTCGCGGTTGATGCCAACGACCATCTGGTTCGAAATCTGCTGGCCGATCTGGATGCCTGCATAGTAGGCAGCCTTCTTCTTGTCATCACCTGCGTTAGCACCGTCGTTCAGACCCTTGATAAAGTCGTTCATGTAGGTGGTGTCGATGCTCAGACGCTCTACGAGATACTCCTTCAGACCCTGGCTCTGTGCTTGTCCGATGGCATAGCTCATGGTGTCGATGTCGTTCTTCAGATTTGCTTTCGGGGTTCCGTTGCCGCACGATGCGAAGATGCCTGCAGCAATAGCCATAATGGCTACGATTGTCAGTTTTTTCATTGTTGTTCTTGTTTTTGTTATTATTGTTTATGTTATCGTTATTCTTTTAGATTCTTAAACCACTTCAATCAGTTCCACATCGAACACCAGAGCGGCAAAGGGTGGGATGCTACCACCGGCACCACGCTCGCCGTAGCCCAGATGGTAGGGGATGAAGAAGCGATACTTCGCACCTTCCTGCATCAACTGAAGACCCTCGGTCCAACCGGCGATGACGCCGTTCAGGGGGAAGGTGGCAGGTTCGCCGCGCTGAATGCTGCTGTCGAAGAGCGTTCCATCGACGAGCATACCTTCATAGTGGCAGCGCACGCTGTCGGTAGCTTTCGGCTTCTTGCCGTTGCCCTCGCGCAACACCTGATACTGCAAACCGCTGGGCAGCGTCACTACGCCTGGCTTCTTGGCATTCTCGGCCAGATATTGTTCGCCCTCGGCTTTCAGGGCCTTGTGCTTCTCGGCGGCTGCAGCACGCTGCTTCTTCTCTTGAGCCTGGAAGAATTCCTGTACAATCTGCTGTGCCTCGCGGTTGTCGATTGCCAGCTTGCTACCGGCGATGACATCCTTGATGGCCTGTGCAAAATCATCAATGTTCAGATCGCGGGCACCCATGTCGCTCAGCTGACGGCCGATGCCGAGGCCCAGAGCATAACTTACTTTATCCATCTTTCTCTATTTAATAATGTGTACGAACAAAAATCGTGCAAAGTTACGCATTTTTTCTTGACAGCCAAGCGTTTTTCATGAAAATTCAGAATATTTTGTAGATTATTAAGGTAACGGGAGGTGTGACGGGAGGTATAACGGGAGGTGTGACGGGAGGTGTCGAAAAACATAACCAGTTGATACACATATAGTTACAAAGAAAACGGTAGCATGTGAGGTTAAAATGAAAAAAGTCAACTAAAATCCGTTTTAGAAGATGGCAAGAGCAAGACGCTTGATAGCTTGGTGCAATGCTTCAGGAGGCTTGGTGCAATGCTTTCGGACGGCTGGAGCACTGCTTTCGGACGGCCGGAGCACTGCTTTCGAACAACTGGAGCAATGCTCTAGAAGGCCCAGAGCAATGCTCCAGACATTACAGAGCAATGCTCCATACATCACAGAGCAATGCTCCAGAGGATCTAGACCATAGCTCTTAACACTCAGAATCAATGCAGTTGCGAACTCCATAAACGCGGCAAAAACGTGGAAAGCGCAACATTCTGCGTAAAAAATCAGCCATTTCTTCGGCTATGAAGAGTTTTTTTTGTAATTTTGAACACGATAAAAGCTAACTACATGATGAAAACCAGAATCACCCTTATGGCCCTGCTGCTGACATTCAGCACGGCAGTCCTTGCGCAGCAGTTGCTGCCTTATCAGAACCCCGCACTCTCCAGCGAGGAACGTGCCCGTGACCTCTGCTCACGATTGACGCTGCAGGAGAAGTCGCTTATCATGACCGACGAGTCGCCAGCCATCGAGCGGCTGGGCATTCCTGCCTTCCATTGGTGGAACGAAACCCTGCATGGCGTAGCCCGCAACGGCACGGCGACGGTGTTCCCCATCACGATGTCGATGGCTGCCTCGTGGGATGACGCGCTGGTGCGTAAGGCTTTCAGCATTGCCAGCGATGAGGCTCGTGCCAAGAATATGGTTGCCAAGCGAAAGGGTAGGCTGCAGCGCTATCAGAGTTTGTCGTTCTGGACACCCAATATCAACATCTTCCGCGATCCGCGGTGGGGACGCGGACAGGAGACTTATGGCGAGGATCCCTTCCTGACGTCGATGATGGGTCTTGCTGTTGTGCGCGGTCTTCAGGAGGGCGACAATACAGATCCGCAGCAAATAGGGCCGACGAAATACATGAAGACGCTGGCTTGTGCCAAGCATTTCGCCATCCATAGCGGTCCCGAGTGGAACCGCCATCAGTTCAATGTGGAGGATCTCCCTGAGCGCGACCTGTGGGAAACCTATCTGCCAGCCTTCAAGGCGCTGGTGCAGGAGGGAAATGTGGCTGAGGTGATGTGTGCCTATCAGCGCTGGGACGGTGATCCCTGCTGCGGCAACAACCGTCTGCTGCAACAGATTCTGCGCGACGAGTGGGGCTATAAAGGACTGGTGGTGAGCGACTGCTGGGCTGTCAACGACTTCTGGGAAAAGAATCGTCACGGGGTTTCGGCCAATGCCCACGAGGCTTCGGCGAAGGCTGTTCTCTCGGGTACCGACGTGGAATGCGGACGCAACTTCCGCACACTTCCCGAGGCTGTGGCGGCAGGTGAAATCACGGAAGAACAAATCGACGTGAGTATCGTCCGCCTGCTTAAAGCCCGATTTGACTTAGGTGACTTCGATCCAGACGAAATGGTGCCTTGGACACGCATTCCTGAGAGCACCATTGCCAGCAAACAGCATAAGCAGACAGCACTGCAGCTGGCGCGTGAGGGTATGGTGTTGCTGAAGAACGGCGGTGATAGCTCCACGCCCCTGCTGCCCTTGCAGAAGGATATGCGAGTAGTGGTGATGGGTGCCAACGCCATCGACTCCACGATGATGTGGGGCAACTACAACGGCTATCCCACCCATACCGTGACCATTCTTGAAGGCATTCGCCAGAAGGCTCTGCAAACGCGCTTCGTAAAAGGCTGCGGACTGACACGCAACATCGCTGAGGAGAGTCTGTTTGGCGAGATGAAGACGCCTGATGGACTGCAGGGCATGCGCGTCACCTATTGGAACAATACCGCGCAGGAGGGCACTCCTGTCACCAATGGCTATCACACACAGGGAGTCGTAAAGGACAACGGCGGTGCGACGGTGTTTGCACCAGGTGTGGGACTTGAGAACTTCAGTGCCCGCTATGAGGCAACGCTCACCCCGCGCGAGAGTGGCAAGGCCATTCTTACGCTGTCGGGCGACGACGGCTATCGCATCATTTTCGACGGCGACACGTTGGCCAGACGATGGGAACTCTGTCACCATCTGACAACGTTGACCCACGAATTGCAGCTCGAAGCCGGCCGCTCCTATAAGGTGCAGATCGACTATGTGCAGTTCAGCGGTGTGGCTCACCTCGATTTCGACATTGTGCGTCGTAGCGCATTCTCCATCGACGATGTACTGGCTCAGACGGAGAATGCTGACGTAGTGGTCTTTGTGGGTGGCATCTCGCCGCGACTTGAAGGCGAGGAGATGCGCGTCAGCGAGGAGGGATTCCGCGGTGGTGACCGCACATCAATCGACCTTCCAAAGGCTCAGAGCGAAATTTTGGAGGCACTCCATAAGGCTGGACGACACGTGGTATACGTCAACTGTTCTGGTTCGGCCATCTCGCTGGAACGCGAGAGCAAGTGGGCAGAGGCAATCTTGCAGGCGTGGTATCCGGGTGAGCAGGGCGGTACGGCTGTAGCCGATGTGCTCTTCGGCGACTATAACCCGTCGGGACGCCTGCCGGTGACGTTCTACAAGAGCGTGGAGCAGTTGCCCGATTTCTTGGATTATAGCATGCGCGGGCGCACATACCGCTATTTTACTGGCACACCGCAGTATTGTTTCGGCTACGGATTGAGCTACACTACCTTCAGTTATGGCAAACCGAAGTACAAAAACGGCAAGGTCTTCGTCGACGTAACCAACACGGGTCAAAAGGTGGGCACCGAGGTTGTGCAGGTCTACGTGCGCGACCTGGCTGATGCCGATGGTCCGCTGAAGAGCCTGCGTGCCTACCAGCGAGTGGAACTGGCTCCGGGCGAAAAGCGGCAGGTGCAGATAGACCTGCCTCGCCAGCGCTTCGAAGGCTGGGATACAGAGACAAACACCATCCGCGTTGTGCCCGGTCGGCATGAGGTGATGGTGGGTGGAAGTAGCGACAGCAGCCAGCTCCAGCGCATCACGGTGAAGATCAAGTAATCAGATATCTATTTGGTTTATCGTGACAAATTGTCATAAATCTGTCATGATTGCAGTAGTGGCGTGTCAGTTGGCACGCCATTTGTTATAAGTTTGTCGTAAGCCCTCGATGTGTGTGGGCAAATTTTCAGAAATACAAATAACAAAAATAAAAAAAGTACTATTATGGGAAAGATTATTGGAATTGACTTAGGAACTACCAACAGCTGCGTTGCCGTATTCGAAGGTAACGAGCCAGTAGTAATCGCCAACAGCGAGGGCAAGCGT
>JAFZAP010000045.1 GCA_017557185.1 Prevotella sp. | reverse complement strand
TTAAATTGTTCAGTAAATTAAGTTAATTTGTGTAGTAAATTAAGTTAATTTACCAAGTAAAATAAGTTAATTTACTGAGTAAAATAAGTTAATTTACCGATCAAATTAAGTTAATTTACTGAACGGGAGCATTGAGATAGCTACACGTGAGCAATCTTTCGCATACACGAAAGGAGTGCTTTAGCCATTCGAAAGCCGTGTTCAAGCCATTCGAAAGCTGTGTTTCGGATGATAGAATATAAAGGACTGAATTTTAAAAAAAATAATTCGATAATTTGCGAATTTCGTTTTTTTTGTTTATATTTGCACCCGAAACAGATTTCAACATGTTAGTAACATTCAATGAGAAATACTTAGAGGATTTGTACACCAGAGGAAGTACCGGTTTGAAAAAATACAGATTTCAACCTCAGGTGATAAGAGGTTACCAAAAGGGTGTTAAGATCCTAATCCAATCCAAACGGAAAGAAGACTTGTTTCCGTTTAAGTCTCTTCACTTTGAGGCGCTACATGGAGACAAGGAAGGAAGATTCTCTATCAGGGCAAATGATCAATATAGAATTGAATTCACACTGACAGATACAGACGATGAACCCGTAGTCACCATTTGTAATATATTAGAATTGTCGAATCACTATAAATAAAGAACTATGACTAAGTTTAAGAACCAATCGGAAGAGCGCATAGCTAATAACATGATGTCGTCCCTGTTGATACATCCGGGCGAGATGATCAAGGATGAGATTATCGCGCGAGGCATCACCCAGAAGGAACTAGCTCGCCAGATGGGTGTTTCCTATACTGTATTCAATGAAATACTGAACGGGAAACGTCCTGTGACAACAGAATATGCACTATTGCTTGAGGCTGCCCTTGGCACAGATGCCAACATTTGGATTGGCTTGCAAGCAGATTATAACATGCAAAAGGTAAAACAAGACAAGTCATTTATGAAACGATTGGAGCATATCAGAAAGATTGCTGCCATCTTTTAGAGTAGACTTACTGACAAAATCCGCCTTAACAGATTCGGGACATCAGCCACAAGGGTTGATGTCCCGAATGTTTTGGGGGATACGAAAAGGAGATTACTTCTTGATGATCTTCGTGCTGTGGTGGGCATCGGTGCGCACGATGTAGATGCCGGCAGGCAGACGGCTGATATCAATCGTGGCCTGGCCTTCGCAGAGCGATACCTGCTGCAGGCATTGTCCGCTGCTTCCATAGACGCTGGCCGTGGTGGCCTCATCGTCGCGCACGCCAAAGGTCGTGGTGACTACCGACGGATAGGCGATGAGCTGACGCACTGCCGACTTCGGCATGAAGATGCCTTCCGGAATAGCGGTGGAACGGCCTACGACTATCCAGCCGAGACGCTCGACGAAGGGATTGCGAGCGCTGACGGCGTTGTTGGCCTTATCACTAAAGTCGGTCTGTATACGAACAGTAGTGTAGGTCTCATCAGGATCGCTGGCCTTTGTGCGCAGGTTGGCTGCCACTTTACGATCAAGAGTCTGCATCTGGACAAGGACTTTCGGTGCATAGACCGAATCGCCCCACTCGATGCGCTGACGCGGGAGAGTGCTAGTTGTGAACTCACAGATACTATCTCCTACGATGACGAGATGTCCATCGTCGAGCGTGGCCTTACCTTTGGCAATAGCAAAGAGCGAAACACGTGCCTGAAGGCGATTCGAAGAGGTTACCTGAGCCAGACGCTGCAACACGATGCGACAGCCGGTGGGAGTGACATCGAAGACACGCCAGAGCAGCGGATAGGAATCGGAGGTGTAGATAGGCGTTGCCATTACGACTGGGGCTTCGGTGAAAGTCTGCGTAAAGGTATAGTCGACCGTATCTGACACATACTGCTGAGGCAGGATGACGGCTTCGTAGGGCAGTGAGCCGATGGTGCCCGTTCCTTGCGAAGCAGCGATGAACGACGTGTATTCTGAATACTTGATGTCGGTTGTGCCACCATATTCCACAGGCACGATATTGCACGTGAGCGAGGTGTAAGCGTCATCGCTTGCATTGTTGGAACGAAGACGCTCTACGAGTGCCAATGCCGAGTTGTTGTTACTGACGCTGCCGAAGACCACAGCGGGTTCAGAAGCCAACGACTCTGAATAGAAGTTATGGCAAGGCATCGACGAGGCAGAGTTAAGTGTACCGACCTGAATGCTGTTCTCCACCAGTACATCAGAAGCGGTTATGATGTTGTAGATATCGGCTGAATAATGGTCGGCACCCTTGTAGTCGATGGTGTGGATGCGATAGACGTAGTTGCCTGGCTGACTATTGATGATCTTATACGAGTAGGACGAACTGCTCTCCTTGATATCGATGGTGCTCAGACGCTGCCAGGAGTTGCCCTCGGTCTTCATCTCGACAAACATCGAGTCGAGGAGGTCGCCGTTGGCATCGGTCCACGAAAGTGTTCCCTCGCCGTTACGCGGAGTGTAGCGAAGAGTTGCGGCACGCGGATTCGACACGGGCGGCGTGCGAGGTATGAACTCATTCTTCGCCTTATAGCCGGCACCAGTGTTCATTTCGACAAAGTATTCGCCTGCCGGGGTCAACTTATTATTCTTATATATCTTCGACGGGTCGCGCTCACCGTTCCAATAGGCATAGCGCTCTACGCACTCCATTTCGTTCAGGCGGGTCCAGATGCGGGCCATCGCATTTTTGTTCTCGGCTTCCGTGACACCGTTGGCAAAGGCTCCGTTGTTGTTCCATGAGGCTCCCCATACGAACTCTGAAATCCAGATAGGACGCTTCAAGTTGCTGAACCACGTGGTGAGGTTGCCGAAGTTGCTCTCGGGCCAGTAGCAGTGGGCATCGACGACGTCGCAGCGCCAGCCGCGCTTGTCGATGGAATCCAGGAACTGCTTGATGAAACCATTACCGTTCCACTGGTCACTTCCGTCCCATGAGGAGGGCGTGAGCAGTCGCATACCCGTACGCATCAGGTCCTGCCAGTTGGCGAGAATTTCATCAACGCTACCCACGGGAGCATCGTCGGACTTGTTGAGCGGCTCGTTGTTGGTCTTGATATGGCACGAATAGTTTGCGGAACCCAGTTCCGAGGGTGACGGCCAGTTTTCCTTGATGTGATGCGGCACACACTCGGCATCGGGCAACAGGCTCTTACCTGTTCCCCACGTGTACGACCAAGTGGCATTGAGCACGCTGGTGAGATTGCTGGTCACATAGTCGGCCACACCCTTCTTACTGGTGTTCTGCCAGCGGAACAGGCGGTACGACGAGATGCGATTCGACAGGATACCAGGCAGCGAAGCCATCTCCAAGTCTTCCTCGTCGGCAATAAAGCAACGGCTGTAGCCGCGACCTTCAGAACCGATGGCGAAGGTCACCATGTATCCGCGTTTCAGTTTGAAGCTCTGGATGCGGTTGTTGAGTTGCGAGGTCTTCAGCGTTTGCATGTAACCGCCGCTGTTGTTGAAGTTGAAGTCGCTGCACGACTCTCCCTCGAAGTTCTTCTCGGAGAAGACGGTCAGCGCTCCTGCTGTGCCGTAGGGCAGGATGAGCGAGCCCTGGTTGTAGATTCGTATCTGGCAGTTCTTGTTGATGATGGCATCTTCTCCATTGATTTTGAAGAACACCAACATGTTGCGAGCCTTGCTGGGCTTCAGGTTGTCGAGAAACACTACGGCATGTTCAGTATTGATGAAATTGATGCTACCAGTCGTGGCAAAAGGCTCTGAAGAGGTGATGTGGTAGTCCACATCGTCGGTGAGTTCGACGGTTCCCGTCACTTGTTCGACGGTAGTTTTTGTGTTGGCAGCCGACAGCGTCAGCCACATTGACACCAATAGGGTCAAAAGAAAAAATCTTCTCATATCAAAGTCTACTATTAGGTTTCTATCTGCAAATATATTGATTTTCGATGATATTTCAAAGAAAAAAACTAATAAATTACACTTCAAGATAGTTTTTTGCCTCGAAATGTCAATTACTCCACTTTTTTTCGTACCTTTGCAACTTAATACAAATGAATGCTAACGTAGGAAAGGACGCTACATATGCTCATCAGCAACGATAACAGCCATTCTGGCTACAGGTTCTCATTCGAGGTTCTGCCTCCCCTGAAGGGAAGCGGCACCGACAGCCTGTTCGCCAGCATCGACAAGCTGTGCGCCTTCGATCCGCGATGCATCAACATCACCACGCACCACAGCGAATTCGTCTATAACCCGCTGCCCAACGGACAATTCCAACGACAGCGCATACGTCGCCGACCAGGCACCATCGCCATCGCGGCAGCTATCCAGCAACGCTTCCAGATACCCGTCATCCCGCACGTCATCTGCAGCGGAGCCACCGTCGAAGACATCGAATATGAACTCATCGACCTGCAGTTCCTGGGTATCGAGAACATCTTGTTGCTGCGCGGCGACAAGGCAAAGGACGACCGCACTTTCACCCCGACTGCGGGTGGACATGCCCACACCACCGACCTCATCCAGCAGGTGAACCGCTTCAATGAGGGATTCTTCGCCGACGGCACGCCCATCAAGCATCCCGGGCCTCAGTTCCATTTCGGTGTGGCCTGCTATCCGGAGAAACACGAAGAGTCGCCAAACATGGAGATGGACATGATGTACCTGAAGCAGAAACAAGACATGGGAGCGGAATATGCCGTCACACAGCTATTCTACGACAATGCCAAGTTCATTCGCTTCGTGATGAAGGCGCGCCAGATGGGCATCTCCATTCCCATCCTGCCGGGACTGAAGCCGTTTGCAAAGCTGTCGCAGCTGACGGTGATTCCGCGCACGTTCCACTGCGACCTCCCGCAGGATCTGGCAAGAGAAGTCGTGAAGTGCAAGAGCGACGACGACGCCCGTAGCCTGGGTATAGAATGGGCTGTAGAACAATGCCGACAGCTGCATGCCGCCGGATTTAGCAACATTCATTTCTACACCGTCTCGGCAGTCGACTCGGTGTGCGAAATCATCAAGAGACTTTGAACCCTTGAACGTGACGAAGTCACAATTGAACATAGAAACTATGAGTTTCGAAGACGTCATAGGACAAGAAGACATACGCGAGCGCTTGCTCAAAATGGTGAGCGAAGACCATGTGCCACATGCGCTGATGCTCTGCGGCCCTACGGGCTGCGGCAAGAAGGCGTTGGCTATCGCACTGGGTTGTGAGCTCATTAAGCATAGCACCTGCCGACCCGCTGCCGAGGCATCGATGTTCGGCATGTTCGACGACGCCCCTGCCTCACAGGAACTCGTGCCCGATGCCAACAACATGGCGATGCTGGCGAAACTCGAGCACCCCGACCTGCACTTCACCTACCCCACCATCAAGACTCCGTCGATGGGGAGTGAGCACCAACCGGTGAGCAGCGACTTCGCTCGCGAATGGCACGAGCTGCTGATGACCAACGGTCCGTATTTCAGCTTCAACCAGTGGATGGAAGCCATCGGCGCCGCCAACCAGCAGGCCATCATCACTGGTGGCGAGAGCGACGAGCTGTCGCGCAAGCTTAGCTTGAAGTCCAGTCAGGGAGGCTATAAGGTTAGCATCGTCTGGCTGCCGGAACGCATGAACCTGACCAGCGCCAACAAACTGCTGAAGCTGCTTGAAGAGCCGCCACGCCGCACGGTGTTCATCTTGGTCAGCGAGGCTCCCGACCAGCTATTGGAGACCATTCGCAGCCGCACACAGCGCATCGACGTCAAGCCCATCAGTACCGACGCCATCGAACAAGCGCTCATCGGCCGACGGGCCATCGATGCCGACAACGCACACCGCATCGCCCGTGTTGCCAACGGAAGCTGGAACAAGGCTATCGAGGCTCTCAACGCTGACAACGAGAACAGCGAGTTCCTCGAGCTCTTCATCTTGCTTATGCGACTCGCCTACCAGCGCAAAGTCAAAGAACTGAAGGCGTGGGCCGACAACGTAAGCGCCTTCGGACGCGAGAAACAGCGCCGCATGCTGACCTACTTCCTGTCACAAGTGCGCGAGAACTTCATGTACAACTTCCACACCGCCGAGCTGAACTACCAGACGAAGGACGAGGAAGAATTCTCACGCAACTTCGCACGCTTCATCAACGAGGCCAACGTCGTTGAAATCAGTGAGCAGATGGAGCTGGCCATGCGGCAGATAGGACAGAATGCCAACCCGCGAATCGTGTTCTTCGACCTCGCCATGCAAATCATCGTGCTGCTCATCCAGAAATAATAAATAGTAAATCGTAAATCCGTAAATCGTAAAAATATCCGATGGACTTTAAAGATATGAAATTCAAGATTGCCCAAGGTGCCGACAGAGGACTCTGCCGAAAAGCTTGTGGCAGACAAGACCGACAACTCAACACCTATGACTGGCTGGCCGACGTGCCGGGCAACAACGACGAGACCGACCTCGTCGAGGTGCAGTTCAAGAATACTCGCAAGGGCTATTATCACAACGTGAACAACCTCGACCTGAAGAAGGGCGACATCGTGGCAGTAGAGGCCAATCCCGGACACGATATCGGCGTGGTCACGCTTACCGGACGTCTCGTCAACCTGCAGTTGAAGAAGGCAAACATCAAGTCGCCCGACGACATACGCCGCGTCTACCGTCATGCGAAGCAGGTGGATATGGAGAAATATCGTGAGGCAAAGGCTCGCGAGCACTCCACGATGATCGAAAGCCGACAGATCGCCAAGAACCTCGGACTCGACATGAAGATCGGCGACGTGGAGTATCAGGGCGACGGCAACAAGGCTATCTTCTACTATATCGCCGACGAGCGAGTGGACTTTCGTCAGCTCATCAAGGACCTTGCTGCCACCTTCCATGTGCGTATCGAGATGAAGCAGATCGGCGCACGACAAGAGGCAGGACGCATCGGCGGCACAGGCCCCTGCGGCCGCGAACTGTGCTGCGCCACATGGATGAAGAACTTCGTCAGCGTCTCCACCAATGCCGCACGATTCCAGGACATCTCGCTCAACCCGCAGAAGCTCGCTGGCATGTGTGCTAAGCTGAAGTGCTGCCTGAACTACGAAATCGACACTTACGTCGAGGCCTCGCGCCGACTGCCTGCCAAGGAGATTGTTCTGCAGACACAGGATGCCGACTACTATTACTTCAAGGCCGACATCCTGGCTGGGCTCATCACCTACTCCACCGACAAGAACATGGCTGCCAACCTCGAGACCATCACCACACGACGTGCCCACGAGGTCATACAGCTCAACAAGCAGGGCGAGAAACCGCTGTCGCTGCAGGCCGACGGTCAGCAAGCTGCCGCCAACACGCCTATCGACTTGCTCGAAGGTGCCGACATCAGCCGCTTCGACAAGGCCAAGCGCCGCAAGAACCGCAACAAGCAAGGAGGAAAGAGACCACAGGGACGGCAGAACCCACGGGGCGCCGACTTCCGCAATGGCGGCAACGGCCACCAGCATGGCGAGTACCGCAAGGAACAACGCCAGCAGCCGAGACCATCGGAGAACGCTAAAGAATCATGATCCGTCATTCCACACTCCACACTCCACACGCCACACTCCCCTCCCTACGGGGGAGGGGTTGGGGGTGGGGCTTTATGCTCCACATGCTTCTGCTACTTATGGCAGGAGTATGTGCAGGGTGTATACGCGGAACCATCTACAACCACTACGAGCAATTGCCCGTAGCAGGATGGGAGAAGAACGACACCATCACATTCGGCATTCCTCCCGTAGGCGAGCAAGGCATCTACAATCTCACCCTCGGACTGCGCACCACTGGCCACTATCCGTTTATGAGCCTGACCCTCATCGCCGAACAGCAGACCATTACCGCTGCCGACACCATTTCCCTCGACACGATTGCTGATTCCTTGACCACCCACAACTCGCTGACACCCAAGTTCATCCGCTACACACTGCCTTGCAAACTGATGAACACACGCGGCAACACACGGGGACAAGGCATCAACTACTATCAATACAATTTCCACGTTGCCGACATCGCCCTCAACGAAGGCGACTCGCTGCGCATCAGCATCCGCCACGACATGAAGCGCGAAATTCTACCCGGCCTCAGCGACATCGGCATCATCATGACAAAGAAATAGTAGTCTATCCCTACTATTTTATTCAAAGAAGAACGTCAATGCGATCATCTTCGACGTAGCACGCGACACGCTGTTCGAGAAAGCACACAGATTGGCATCGCGCAGGTTTTCGGGATGATGATGGTCCAGGCAGTCGGTAAGTCCGAACATGAACTTCAGTTCTGGACGCAGCTTGAAGAAAGGCATGTAGAAATCGCAACCCGCACCAATCTCAAAATACAAATCCAAACGCTTCAGTTTCAGGATATCGCTCTCGCTGCCCGACAGGTTGAGCACAGGATTCAGACCTGCAATCATGTAAGGACGTACATTTCCATTGCGCACCGAACCGAAAATCAGGTCGCACGCACAGGTGATATACGCCGTCTTGATGTTCTGAATGCGCTCGTTCAGCAGCACACCTGTCTCACTCTCTTCGTCGGCATTAGGATTCGATAAAGTAGGAGCTGTGAAGTCATAGAACGACAGATGGCGCACACCGAAATACATCGCGGGAGCCACACGGAACTGGAAATGTTGGCTCAGTCTTAGCTCGCCCAGCACACCCACCATAAATCCCGTGTCCCAGCGGTCCTGGTCGCAGGTAATCAGGCGCGTCGTCTCCGTGCCGTCCTCGTTCACAATCGTCTGCGGTCCAACGTTCATCAGCTCCAAGTCCTGCATGTGCGTACCGATGAACAAGCCGAAATGGAACGGGCGCAAATCGGTATAAGGACGGTTCTGCACCGTCCTGCTCAGCTGCGCGGAAGTCGGCAAAACCACCACGAGCAAGGTCAGGATGAAAAAAATAGCTTTCTTCATTTTACTTTATAACGCAAAACACGTCACATTATTGCATCGTAACTTGCAATAACGTTAAAAAATGTATAAACAAAGAAAAAGCTCTCATCATTTCTAGGTATATAAGAATAAAAAACGTATCTTTGCACCACAATAAAGGAGGACATGCGGCAAAGTTGTTCCACGCGGGATGACGGCGTTGCTACTCAAAAAAAGAAGAATATTATTATTAACAATTTAAACAGAAAAGCATTATGGCATACGTAATTGGAGAAGACTGCATTGCTTGCGGTACATGTATTGGCGAGTGCCCCGTTGAGGCTATCTCTGAGGGCGACATCTATTCGATTGATCCCGATCTCTGCACAGAGTGCGGAACATGCGCAAGCGTTTGTCCGAACGAGGCTATCAGCCTGCCGTAAGGATACGACTTCGAAAACAACACAGCAGCCCGAGCGACACCTGTCACTCGGGCTGCTTGTATTTAGAATTTGCGGGTTATTGAGACTTCACCACTTCCCTCTCAAAGAAGTCAAGGAAGAAGGGCCAGTTGGGGCCAGCTTCATGTCCTCCGTGATGCTGACGATAGGTGAGGCGACCCTCCATCAAGCCGTTGTCCATACCAGGGAAGAGGTCGGTGCCCACGCCTTTGTAGCCGAGTAGTTCATAGACGGGCGACGCCTTCGATGCCGATATGAACGAGCCTACCACATCCTGCCATTTGTCGCCGTCCCAACTACCGGTGGAGATGAAGCATGCGCGAGGGGCGCAGAGGGCTATCAACTCGTGCTGATCAACTGGCAGGTCATTTTCTGTCAGCGGGTAGGCACCATACTTTATCAGGTTGCCACACACCCAGTGGTACTCCTCGCTCGTGACGATGTTGCCAATACTCTCACCGCAGTCGCGACGCCATCCGGCAGCACCGGCCTTTCCCGACGAGGCGATGAATCCGGCTGCGATGCGTTCCTCGAAAGCCATACCCACAAGCGAGGCCTTGCCATAGCGCGAGACACCCTCGATAGCACACTTCGTGGCATCAAACGTCTTGTCGGTCTCCAAATAGTCTATCAGACGTGAGAGGCCCCATCCCCATGCGCGAAGCGATCCCCAGTCAGTGGGCTGGCGGTGCTTCCCCTTGTTGCAGAGTCCGATGATGCCGCTTGTCAGACCTGAGCCCGAATCGGCCTGGATGGACGAAGGGCTGATGGTAGCTGCAGCCCAACCGCGTTCTATCACCATCTGCTTCCATGACACGCCTCCGCCAAATGTGCGGAGAGGGTCAATGCCTCCGAATCCAAATTCAATGACGACAGGCATATGCTGTTTGCCGTTGGCTGGAAATACCACGTTGGCCTCAATCTCCACCGTGATGGCGGGATAACTGGAGTTGTCCACTACGCCCTTCAGATAGCGCACCACCACCGGTGTGCCTGCAAAGTCCTTCCGTTCCTCGTTAGTTACTTCCCATCTCACACTCGGCACATTCTCGGGAATACGCCCATATACATGGTCCTCGAAGAGTCTGATGATCTCCGGACGGCGCACCTTTCGCCACATCTTGGCCGAGGTGACCTTCTTGCCGCTTTCCGTCACCAGCGCATCAGGATAGAAGGGATAGGGGTTTGCTGTCAGCTCGTCATAGTTGGGATGCTTGCTCGCATCCTGACTGTTGGGCTGTCGGCCTTCACGGGGCTGTCCTACTCCAACCTTCGCCAGCATGTCGGCATAATCGGCAGCTGTCACCCTCCGCAGACTGTCCATATTGGGTCGGTTTCTGTTTCCGAACATAAATTGTGCATTTGCCGCAAACGGGATGCATGCCATCAGCATGATCCCTAATGTAAACTTCAGAACTCTCATAACATTTTTTCGTTTAGTAGGTGATAGATTTAAAAACACGAGTAGGCCTGAATGAGGTCTACTCGTGTTAGTTTATGGTTATCAGAATATGTTTTTACTTCACGCCGAGAGCTTGGAGAGCGGTTTTAGCAGCCTCATCGTCGGGAGCGATCTCGAGGATCTTCTTGAAGTTGGCGATAGAGGTAGCCTCGTCGTTATTCAGATAATAGTACGAGCCGAGATAGCGATAGGCTTCGATAAGACGCTGGTTGTCGCTGTTGTCACGTGTGGCCGAGTTGGCAAGGTGGTCGACGATAGCCTGATAGAAGGGCTTTGCCAGACCTTTCTCGCTGTCGGGGTCCATGGCACCGGCGAGGCGGGCACGCATGAAGTTGGCATAGTCGATCTGCTCGGGATAGGCCTCACCCAGCTGACCATAGACGGCGTCGGCCTTCATGAAGGCATCAACTTGAGCCTGACCAGTGAGATCGGCACCCATCTTCTGATAGATGGAAGCCAGTCCGGCGATGTCGTAGGCAGATGCTTTTTCCTTTGCCTTGAGGTACATGTCGTAGTACTTCGTTCCATTCTCGAAGTCGTCCATAGCGATGTAGGCATCAGAAAGGTTCTTGTGGGTCATGCTGAGCTGATCCTTGTTGTCCTTGTTTGCCTCTTCGGCCTTGTGGAACATCTCGATAGCGCGGCTGTACTGCTTGGCATTCTTCAGAGCGGTACCATAGTAGGTGTAGTCGAAACCAGAGATCTTGGCACTGTCGGAACGGTTGAACAGGGCATCGGCATACTGCAGGGCCTCGTCGGTGCGCTCCATATCGGTGAGGTTATAGAAGGCCAGACGGTTCCAAGCAGCCTTGCGGGCATCGCGTGTCAGACCATACTTTGCGAGCTCCAGGCTCTTATCACGATCCTGATGCATCCAAGAAGCCATAGCATAGTTGGTGATGTCGACATCCTCGAGCTTGGTCTTGTCAACCTTGCTATAGTAGTCGATAGCCTGGTCCAAACGGTTGGAGTTGTAATAGATGCGACCTGCAAGGGCATCGACGGGGAAGTCAGGACGATGCGTGCGGAGTTCCTCGAGGTTGGCGACTGCCTCCTGAGGGCTACGGCCACGCAGGATGTTAGCATACTTGAAGTATCCCTCGGGATCCTTCGGGTCGAAATACTTGGCTTGCTGATACCACTCGGCAGCCTTTCCGCCGTCGTCGTTCTTCACTGCGATGTCGCCGAGGAGGATATAAGCCTTGGCATACTTCTTGTCGCGTGTCATAGCCATCGTAGCATACTTCTCAGCATTAACCACGTCGTTAGCGTCGAGGAATGCCTGACCGATAGCGGTGAGCATGGCAGGATTCTTCTTGTTGGCGTTGACGATGGGCTTGAGTTGCTTGTCAACATCGGTCTTCGAAGCAATGATGTTTGTTACCTGGCCGATGACGGCCTTGTCTACTTGTGCCATTACGGGAGCGCTGAGGCTGAGCATCAGGGCTCCAACTACTAGATATTTGAACTTTTTCATACTCTTCTACTTTTTAAGTGTTCAACAATAGGTTCGTGTGAAGAGCGTCTCCTTGTGTGCGATAAGCACACGCGGGGGTAGCTCTTTGCTTTTTTATGACGATAAGCGTCTTGAAAAGTTAACTTTATTCTGATTTATTAACTAAATTCGTTTCTATAGTTGCACGTGAGGAACTATCGGCCCCAAAAGTCGTGCCTGGCTACCCTACTCCTTCTTCACGTTGACCGAACGCAGGATGATATCGCCACGATAGGGCAGGAGTCCCGACTTGAGGATAATCTTCTGGCCGACGGGCGACTCGAGGAAGTGGGCAAAGCCCCAGGGGAGTCCGTTGCGCGGGTCGTTGATGAGTGCGTAGATGGTGCGGATGAGCGGGTAGTTATCGTTGTAGATGTAGTACTGGTAAGGCTTCCAGCTGTTGCGGGGCGTTGCTTTCTCGAGCTTGCTTACCGACATCACTTGTATGTCCTTGTTGAAGGTGAGGTTGGTCGTATCGCGTTTGTCGTTGAGCCAGTTGCTGCCGATGATGCCGATGGCATTGGGCGTCTTGGCTACATAGTTGACCACCTCGGCACTGGTGAGTGCTGCCGTCACATTGGGGTTGGCAATGGGCTTGCCTCCCAGCAGTGAGTCTTGCACATAGTGCACGGCCGACGATTTCTGATTATCGAAAACGAGGGCGATGTCACCGCGCTTCGAGCCTGGATAGATATCGCTCCACTTCGTTGCCTCGCCGTTGAGGATTCTGACGAAGTCCTTCACGGAGATGCACGAATCGGTATTCGTCTTGTGCGAGATGAGGGCGAGTCCATCGTAGGCGATGATGATGGTGCGCGGATTGTTACCACGGTCCTTAAGGCTTTGCAACTCCTCTGGCTTGTAGTCGCGTGCGGTGATGAGCAGGCACGTCTTCTTGTCGAGCAGCATCTGCATGCCGTCCGACTCGTTTGTGTAGATGGGGTTTACCTTAGCCTTTTTGTAGGTGAACTCGAAGACTTCACGTTCTTCTTCGATGATGGGACTAAAACTTTCGTCAGAGGCGAAACTAATCACCCCTGACGAATAAGTATCTGTCCGCCCGCTTTTGGGCTTCTTGTCTGAGCAGGATGCCCAAAGCGCGGCGACCAGTGTTAATCCTACGAATGTGTAAGATAGGTTCTTGTTCATGTTAAGAAAATGCTAGTTGCTTACTGCAGTCTGAATGATACAGGCACGTTGTACTTCACGCGCACGGCCGAACCATTCTGCTTACCAGGAATCCAACGCGGCATGGACTTCACGACGCGAGCAGCTTCCTTGTCGAGCGACGGGTCAACAGACTTCACGACCTTGACATCGGTGATAGAACCGTCCTTCTCAACGACGAACGATACCACCACACGTCCCTGCACACCGTTCTCCTGTGCGACAACCGGGTACTTCACGTTGTTAGACAGATAGTCCATAAGGGCCTGCTGACCTCCGGGGAACGAAGGCATCTGCTCAACGACGTCGAAGACCTTGTTCTCGACCTCGGGTTTCGGCTCGGGCTGTGCCACGGCCTCTTTCAGTTTCAGCACCTCACCATTAGCATCGTCGTTACCCTTAACGTCGAGGGCACCGATGGCGGTCTTGGTGTTCATCAGCTCGTCCTGTGTCTTCAGCTCGTCCTCGGGCTTCACCTCGTTATCTTTCTTGATGACGGGGGCCGTGAACTTCACTGAGCTCTTGACACGCTCAACAACCTTCTCGGGCTGCTGAATCTCGACTTTCTTCTGCTTCACCTCAGCCTTCTCCTTCGGCTTCTCGAGGTTCTGGAGCTCGATGACCTGTGTGGAGGCAACCGAGCGCTGTGAACTTTCGATAAGGCTCTTCACGCTAATAGCGACCCAGATGAGTGCAGCAGCAGCAAGCATGGTCAGGATAGCGATCACGTTTCGCTTGGAAGTACCCTTACGCAGCTTATAGGCTCCGTATTCCTGGTTTCTTCCTTGGAAGACGATGTCCACCCAATCATTGTTTACCAGATCTATTTTTGACATAGTTCTTACTTTTTTAAGTTGTTAGTAACTCTGACCGAGCCGATTACTTGAGTCCGACAGCTTCGAGAAGCTTCAGGTCGTCGTCGTTGATGTCGTCGATCACATACTTACCAATACTGCATATCTGCATTTCATCGAGAACGTCGACTACGTTCTTGTAGGCAGCACCTTCGGTGGGCTTGATGACGACCGTCATGGTCTCGATCTTCGGCTGGCCCTCTTCAACGTTACCGCCCTTGATCTTTGCCAGCTCCTTGTTGTAGAGCGAGTCGGGCCATTGCTTCGGGTTTGCGAGTTTCTTTTCATCGAGCTTTGCCTTGGCGAGCATTACCTGCTGCACGGGCTGCGTACCATCCTCGGTCACGTGGGTGATGAGGACTTTGCGGAAGCCGTCCTTACCCCATGTGGTCTCTTTCAGACAGGTGGGGTCGTTGTAGTTGGGCAGTCCGGCCACGTAGTAGATTTTGTCGTCAGCGCCGACATACACCGTCACTGTGTACGATGCCTTGGTCACCGACTTGTCTTCGTCTGTCATGTTCTTATCGTTACTCGGCATGGTCAGCTCCATGGCCTGCGGCTTTGCCAGAGAGGTACAGAGCATGAAGAACGTGATCAGAAGCATCATCATATCAACCATAGGCGTGAAGTCCACGCGTACGTTCATTTTCTTCTGTTTGCTTTCTTTCTGTTTTGCCATGTCTTAGTCCTCCTTGTTAGTCTTAAGCTGAGTTACAAGGTTGTAACGGTTTTCATTGATAGCACGAAGTTCATTCATGATCAACTTGACGATGCGGTAGGGAGTCTTGGAGTCGGCCTTGATACAGATTTTCAGATCGTCGTTGGCGTTCTTACAAGCTTTCACCCAGTGCTGGAACTCGCTCTCGGCACCATCGATGCTGTCGAGGGGGATACCGGCACCGTCGCTCTTGATGAGCACGTTCATCTCGTTGATGTCATGATTCAGATACTCAGAGAGGGTGCTCATAGGCACACCCCACATTGCGTCCTGCAGGAAGTTGGCCTGCTGTTGGGGCGTGAGCGACACACCGAACATGCCGGTCATCTCGCTGAGCGCCTCCTTGATCTGTCCCTGGTTGTCCATACCCATATAGACCTTACCGACGGAGTCGACAAGAATCGTAAGGGCATCGGTCTCAGGAACCTTGATCTCCGATATAGACGATGGGGTGAATACTTTTGCCGGTTCATTCTTGACGAACGTAGAGGTCATCATGAAGAACGTCAGCAGAAGCACCATCACGTCTGACATAGGAGTCATATCGATCCAGACGTCCGCTTTCTTAATTTTTACTTTACCCATAGTGATAAATGTGTTAAAGGGTTAGCAAAAATTAAGCCTCTTCCGTGTGGTTTGCTTCGTAGGTCTGAGCGATTGAATAACCAACCTCGTCGAGGGCGTATGTCAACTTGTCAATCTTATTCGTGTAGTAGTTGTAAGCGATCACAGCACCCCACGATGTCAAGATACCAGAAGCCGTGTTCACCAGAGCCTCAGAAATACCTTGTGACAGAGCGAGCGAGTCACCACCACCACCAGCTGCCAGAGCTGCGAACGAACGAATCATACCTACCACAGTACCGAACAGAGCGGTCAGCGTACCCAGAGTAACGATGGTTGCCAGGATCGGCATGTTCATCTGCAGGGTGGGCATCTCGAGCTGAGTAGCCTCTTCGTGAGCCTGCTGGATCTTAGCCACCTTCTGAGCCTTCTTCAAGCCGGGAGCAGCTTCCATCTCCTTGTAAGCCTTCAGCGAAGCGCCAACAACGTTAGCGACAGTACCACGCTGATCGTCGCAAAGCTTCTGAGCCTTCACGAAGTCACCTTCCTTGAGAGCCTGCTTGATGTTTTCAACGAACTTGGGGAGCTTGCCCTTACCGAAAGCGGTGCGGAGAGCGAGCCAGCGCTCGATGGAGAGAGCGATCACAGTGAACAACAGGGTGATGATCACAGGCACAACGATACCGCCTTTGTAGACGAGACCGAGGAGGCTACCGTCCTTCACAGCGTTGGAAGGATCGCCATCAACGAAGTTAGCGGGATTACCGAGCACGAACTTGTAGAAGCACACTGCTGCGATGAAACAGAAAACGATGATCCAGATTGCGGCCTGGACACCCTGGAAGCCCTGAGACTTTTTCTTCGGGGCTGCGGCTTTAGCTTGTGTAGTTGCCATAATTGAATTTTTAATTTTTTGGTTATTAAATGAGTTTAAGTTGAAAATAATCATTAAATGAACACGCAAAGATAACAATTTATGATAAAGTATCCCAACGATTAAGAAGATTTAACAATGAAAATCTGATTTTTTTACATATCAGACCAGTTTTCCCAGCGCCTGAGCGATTCGTTGGAGTGCTTTGCGGATGTTTTCGTCACTTGTCGCATAACTCATACGGAAGCAATCGGGGTCGCCGAAGGCATCGCCTCCGACGGTGGCCACGTGTGCCTCGGTGAGCAGATAGAGGGCGAGGTCGTTGCTGTTATTGATGGTGACGACGGAATCGCCGCTGACGTAACGCTTGCCGTAGAAGCTGGAACACTTCGGGAACAGATAGAAGGCGCCGTCGGGACGATTGACCTCCAAGCCGGGTATCTGGCTGGCAAGCTCTACGATGAGGTCGCGGCGACGCTCAAAGGCCTGCCGCATCTGCTCCACGCAGTCCTGCGAGAGGGTGTAGGCGGCCTCGGCAGCCTTCTGGCTGACCGAGCACGGACCGCTGGTGTACTGTCCCTGCAGCTTGTTGCAGCCTTTCACAATCCACTGGGGTGCAGCCATGAAGCCAATGCGCCAGCCCGTCATAGCATAGGCTTTCGACACACCGTTGACGACGATGGTGCGTTCCTTCATGCCTGGGAACTGAGCGATTGACTCGTGGTGCCCTATATAAATAATGTGTTCGTAAATCTCATCGGCCAGCACATAGAGATCGTCGTGCCGGAGAACGACCTCGGCCAAAGCCTGCAACTCGTCGCGGGTGTAGACGCTACCTGTAGGGTTGCTGGGCGAACAGAGAATGAGCATGCGGGTCTGCGGAGTGATGGCGGCCTCGAGTTGCTCAGGGGTGATCTTGAAGTTCTGTTCGAATCCGGCTGGAACGATGACGGGCTTTCCTCCTGCCAACAGCGCCATCTGCGGATAGCTCACCCAGTAAGGTGCCGGAATGATGACTTCCTCGCCGTCGTCGACGAGTGCCATAACGGCATTGCAGACACATTGCTTGGCACCATTCGAGACAAGGATCTCGTCGACGGTGTAGTCAAGATGGTTCTCGTTCTTCAGTTTTGCCACGATAGCGCGGCGCAGGTCGGCATAGCCCGGAACAGGCGAGTAGCGCGACCAGTTATCGTCGACGGCCTGCTTGGCAGCAGCCTTGATATCGTCAGGAGTATTGAAGTCGGGTTCTCCCACGCTGAGGTTAATGACATCGATGCCCTGTGCCTTCATTTCAGCACTTTTCTGCGACATCGCGAGCGTGGCAGACGTAGCCAGTCTGTTGAGTCGGTTTGAGAGTTTTGCCATAGTTCAGTTGTTTTATTGCTTGTACTTAGCGCCTGCAAAGTTACACAATCACAGCGAGAAACGGAAAGAAAAACGGAGTTTTTTTCAAACTATTTCAAGTGCAGCTCGTGACCCATGCGGTCCTGTTTGGTCTTCAGGTAGCGATAATCGTAGGGCGTCGGCGTAATCTCGATGGGGACATTCTCGACGATTTCCAGGCCATAGGCCTCGAGGCCCACACGCTTCGTGGGATTGTTGGTCATGAGCCGCATCTTGTGAACGCCGAGATGACGCAGCATCTGTGCACCACAGCCATACTCGCGCTCGTCGGGCTTAAAGCCCAAGTGGACGTTGGCATCAACGGTGTCGAGTCCTTCCTCCTGCAGTCGGTAGGCGGCAATCTTGTTCATCAGTCCGATGCCGCGACCCTCCTGCTGCATATAGACGAGCACGCCTTTTCCTTCCTGCTCAATCATCTGCATAGCGCGATGCAGCTGTTCGCCGCAGTCGCAACGCATAGAGCCGAGAATGTCGCCCGTAGCACATGAAGAATGTACGCGCACGAGAATCGGTTCGTCGTCGCGCCACTCGCCCTTGATGAGTGCGAAGTGCTCCAGCCCGTTGCTCTTCTGGCGGAAGGGGATGAGGCGGAAGTGGCCGTACTGCGTAGGCATATCGGCCTCGTTGCCCACCTCGATGAGCGACTCGCGCTTCAACCGGAAGGCTATCATGTCGCGGATGGAGATGATCTTCATCCCCCACTCTGCCGCCAGACGTTGCAGTTCGGGCAGACGGGCCATCGAGCCGTCTTCGTTCATGATCTCCATCAGCGCACCAGCAGGATAGAGGCCGGCCATACGGCAGAGGTCGACAGCCGCCTCGGTGTGTCCGGAACGCCGCAACACTCCGTTTTCCTGTGCATAGAGGGGGTTGATATGTCCGGGACGGCCGAAGGTCTGCGGCGTCGATGCAGGGTCGGCAAGCGCGCGAATAGTCGCTGCGCGGTCGTGGGCCGAGACGCCAGTCGTGCAGCCTTCCAGTTTGTCGATGGTCACCGTGAAGGGCGTTCCCAGCACGGAAGTATTGTCTTCTACCTGATGCGGGAGGTCGAGTTCGCGACAACGCGACAAGGTGATAGGCGCACAGAGCACGCCGCGGGCGTTCTTCAGCATGAAGTTCACCATCTCGGGAGTGATCTTCTCGGCAGCACAGATGAGGTCGCCCTCGTTCTCGCGGTCCTCGTCGTCGACAACGATGACGAACTTCCCCTGCCGGAAGTCCTCGATAGCTTCTTCTACACTACTGAGTATTATGGGTTCGTTAGTATTCATGGTTGCTGATTGTTTGCTGTTACTGTTGACGGAAACATCTCGTCGATGCGTGCCACAATCTTCTGGTTGGTGTCGCGAATCACGTTCAGATCGTGGTGCAGGCGCAGTCGGAACTTCCACATGCGGAAATAGAGGAACAGCCCCACAGGCACGAGAATGGCCGCCACGATGTTCATCCAACGGCGCTCGAAGGGTCGCGTATGAGCCTTCACAGACACAACAGGATAGTGATTGAGCTCGGTGAGCACGAACTTGTCGCGCGTGTTGGCGAGATCGTCGATGACCGCCTCCATTTCGTCGCTGATGCGCTCTATCTCGTGGTCGGGTTCATAGCGGAAGAACACCTTCACCGGATTCGGCATACGGATGAGGCTGTGCTCGTGGGCATAGGCCGTCACCTCGTCGGTGATACGGCTGAGAGCCACAGCGTCGGCGCGGTAGTCGGGATCGTTGATGATGACCTCCTTGCCGAAAACGTGCCGCTTCTGGCGAAGTCCCAGCAGTCGGGTGAAGAACGTGCGATAGGCATCCATGTTGAACACCACCGAGTCGTTGTTGGCCTTGTAGGTAAAGAACACTGCGAGGGGAGCCAGCACGGCGGTAGCAAGACCTTTGCCGAACCAGATCGACCACATACCTCCTCTCGACATTCGATAGCCCGTATTGTCGAGGATGTAGAAGATGATGAACACCACGACTGATATGATGACCGGGATGCCGAGTCCGCCCTTGCGGATGATGGCTCCGAGGGGCGCGCCGATGAAGAAGAAGATGAGGCACGACAAAGCAAGCGTGAATTTGCTGATGGCCTCGATATTATGCTCGCGAAGGATGCGGTCGGCATCGTTCATGATCATCGCCTGGAACTCCAGTTCGCTCATCTGGGCCTGAACATTGCTGAGAGCGAGGTTCACGACGCGCTGTTTCTCGCCCTCGTTCAGGCGGTTGAAGAGCGTGTCGAGGTTGAGCGACGGACTAGCGGCACGCTTCAAGGCTGTCGTAGAGTCGCGTTTGGAGAGCGGGAACTCAGTATAATAGCGGGCCTGCGCCTGGTCATAATAGGAATGTCCGATACTATCGTAGACCTGACTGAGCGAATCGCGGTCGTGCAGAATCTGCTGAATGCCCTTGCCGCGCGCGTCGGCCGAGAACAGCGAGGCATCAGCCACGTTGAAATCGCCATCGTAGTCGAGGATGAGTTGCTTCGTGGTGAACGTCTGACGCTGATAGGGAACCGATGCCGAACCGCCCAACTGCTGGGCCTGCATGTTCTCGAACCACTCGCCGCTCCACAGCGAGAGCAACAGGTGCTGCTTGTCGGCGGTGGATTGCAGCATGCCCGAGTCGGCGAGGATAATCTGCTGATCCTCGTAGCTGCCCGTCATGCGGTAGATCATGATGCCGTAGAGCTTACCCGTCTGCATGTCCTTCTTCTGCACGTAGATGTTGCTGCCGGGAATGCCGTCATAGAAAATGCCCTCTGGAATTTCCAGTTCGGGACTCTTCTGCTTCATCGAAACCAACAGCTGACGCATCTTGAAGGTCGCCTCGGGGGCGATATAGTTCTGGAAATAGAGCGAGCCCAGACAGATGACCACAGCAACCACGATGAGCGAGCGCATAGCCTGCATGAGCGAGATGCCCGAAGCCTTAATGGCAGTCAGCTCGCTGCTCTCGCCCAGGTTGCCGAACGTGATGAGCGACGACAGTAGCAGAGCCAGCGGAAGTGCCTGTGCCACGAGGCTCAGACCCATGTACCAGAAGAACTGGGCCATCACCTCCATCGAGATGCCTTTACCAATCAATTCGTCGACATATCGCCACAGAAACTGCATCATCAGCACGAACTGGCTGATGAAGAAAGTTCCCACGAACAGCAGCATGAACTGCTTAATCATGAATATATCGAGCTTCTTGATTCTAAACATCCTTTATCTGATATTTGTACGCCCGAGCTTGCGCCCACGCACATAATCGGTTGCAAAGGTAGTGCAAATCGAAGACAATACAAAACAAAATTACATTTTTTTTGTTTTTATTGCTCTTTCTCCGCTTCCTTTTGAAAGCGTCTCCTTCGTCGCCGAGCGGAGATGCAGCCTACCCCCCAAAAAAGGTTAAAGGTACAAATAAATTTGTTTTTATAAAGACAATCTGGGTAGTGTATTCTTTAAGAATTAAGACAACCTAGACAACTTTGGACAACTTTTGTTGTCCTTTGTTGTTCGTGTTGTTTTTTTAAAAAACCTTTGCTTCTTGCGCTCAACTGGAACTCAGGCGAGCTAGCCTAATGGGTCAAATAGTATATAATTGCCAAATATTAGGGTATTGATTGCAATACTAACTTTTTTGCTTTATCCATCATATTTCTTTTCATATCTCATCCTTCGTGTTTTAACTGGTTTCAAGAGAATTTGTTTGGTAATGCTTTTCCCATTAATGTCTTCAAAATTAACTATTAGGTTCAATGAATGGCTCATTATATTTTTATAAAGCAAACCTTCCGAATCTTCTAAGCCGAAACTAAACTTTATCTTTTTTGTTTCATGAGAGCCAATTCTGAAACTCATGGTATCTGTTGGAATCTTATAATCTAGAGTCGTAGAGGGTAATTGCAGAGTTAGTCTTCGATTCTTGCAGAGCAAAAATTCATTATTCTCACTGTTATTAGATACTTCAAAGTTAAATATAGAGAAAGAACTATATATACCAATCGTGCTTCCCGCTATCAATTGAAACTCAAGAGAATCCTTCTCGTTATTAGCTATGTTTTCTATTTCATAGACAATTCTAGGAGGGTAACAAGAGGTTAAGCTCAAAAGTAAAATAAGTGTAAAAAATTTTGTTTTCATATCAATAAACATTTATCAGGGTAATATACTTATTCACTTGCAATTATTCATATAATTGGAATTTCCATAAGGAATGCTCCTACAATTCTTTGCAAAATTAATAATATCTGAGCGAAATACAAAGAAAAAGCGGAAGTTTTTTTGATTTGGGCAGCACGAAGAAGAAAAAGCGGACGAGAATTAATTGCAAATATGCAACCAAATTGGGCAAAATCCTGCATTACGCCGAAAGAATTAACACTTCGCGCGAAGCGAAATATGTTGCACAAAAGCACGGAAGTGTGCAATTGGCAACCAAGAACATGCATTTGAGACGCCAACTGCATTCCCCTCAGAAGGCAACTGCAATCGTTACAGACAGCTGGAGCAATGCTTTCGTCCGACTGGAGCAATGCTCTAGACATGCTGGAGCATTGCTCTAGTTGCTTAGGAGCATAGCTCCGGAAGGTCGGGAGCATAGCTCCAGAGAGTCTAGAGCTATGCTTTTGTAAAACGAGGTTATACAAACAAAAAAACAACCGGCTGATAATCAGCCAGTTGCAAATTCGTCGATTTTCGGGCTACATGCCGCAAACGGATGTTTTGAAGAAAAAAGGGGCGCAGAAAGTGTTAAACCGATTTGTTAAAGACTTGCCCGAATTTAACAAATCGCGGACGTTGAAACCGACTTGTCATCAATCCTGCACAGCTGTTGCAAACAGCCTGCCTGTCGCGTCTCAGCACGGATGCCGGAAAAGGCTTCGCGTGTCATCAGAGACCGCTCGACTGGTGCAGGCGCGACAGGTTGTCGTCCCAGATGTCGTGCAGCAACGCGATGTCCTCCGGCAACGCATAGTCGATGATGTGCAACATGTAGTCGCCCGTAAGGTCGCTTTTCAGCATGCGCATTTCGAGGAAGGCCTCGTCGTCTTCTTCGTCTATCCACCTCATCCGCAGGTGGCTCTGCTTGACAAACTCCAGGATTTCAAGCTTGCGGGAATCGTAGTGCATCAAGGGGTTTCCCCATGCGAGTGTGACGGAGTTGCCGTCCATCTGCACATCGTCGGCAATCCATCGTGCCAAGCCTGACGCCGTACTCATGAATTGCCAGATGATGGCGGGCGAGTTCGACTTCAACTCGTATTCTAAATCCAGCCTTTCTTTCTTCATATTGATAGCGTTTATGCGGTAATTTATACAGATTATCTCATTCTTTCGGTGCAAATATAATAAAAAATTTCGAATTACGAAGAAAAAATTGAGAAAATTTTGGTGAATTAAAAACTTTATATTACCTTTGCACCGCATTTCGAGAAGGGAGGGCCCCGCAAGAGGCCGCCTGAAGGACGAAAAGCTGATGGATGGCGGGATAGCTCAGTTGGTTAGAGCGTCGGATTCATAATCCGGAGGTCGAGGGTTCGGGTCCCTCTCCCGCTACCAAAGCAAGACTCCTGCAAGCCGCAAGGTTTGCAGGAGTCTTCATTTTTTACGTCCTTCAGGGCACGAGCACATTAAATTAACGCGAAACCACCAAACATTTCGCACCTTTTCCCAACACTCTTGCTTGACCTACATTATTTTTTTGTCAAGCTAAGGAAAAATTCCCAAATTTATTTTGTTATCTTCGCACTTATTCGTATCTTTGCAGTCCCTTTTAAAATAATGTACGCACAAAACAAATAAAACAATAGCAAGAAAATGGCTGATACAAAGAAAATCAAGACCGCTCTGGTGTCGGTCTTCCACAAAGACGGCCTCGACGAACTGCTTGAGAAGCTCAATGCCGAGGGAGTGAAGTTCCTCTCCACCGGTGGCACGCAGCAGTTCATAGAGAGTCTGGGCTACGAATGCCAGAAGGTTGAAAACGTGACGACTTATCCTTCCATTCTTGGCGGACGCGTGAAGACCTTGCACCCGAAAGTGTTCGGAGGAATCCTTGCCCGCCGCGACAACGAAGACGATCGCGAGCACATGCAACAGTACGACATTCCTGAAATCGACCTCGTCATCGTTGACCTGTACCCCTTCGAGCAGACGGTGGCCAGCGGTGCCTCAGAGGAGGACATCATCGAGAAGATCGACATTGGCGGCATCTCGCTCATCCGTGCCGGCGCCAAGAACTTCAAGGACGTCGTCATCATTCCCAGCAAGGCCGAATACGACTATCTGCTCAACGTGCTCAACGAGCAGGGTGCCTGCACCACGCTTCGCCAGCGTCGCGAACTCGCTGCCCGCGCCTTCGGCGTTTCGAGTCACTACGACACAGCCATCAAGGAATGGTTTGAAGAGAACATGTAGAATCAAGAGCGTCTGGGAAATCCAGACTCTTTAGAACATCAAGAAAAAGAAACAAAAGAACAATAACACTTACAGCAAAACAGAATTATGGGATTTTTCAGTTTGAGACAGGAAATTGCAATGGACCTGGGCACCGCCAACACCATCATTATCAGTGATGATAAGATTGTGGTGGACGAGCCTTCAGTGGTAGCCCTCGACCGCCGCACCGACAAGATGATTGCCGTCGGCGAAGAGGCAAAGATGATGTATGAGAAAGAAAACCCCGGCATCCGCACTATCCGCCCGCTGCGCGACGGTGTGATTGCCGACTTCACCGCCTGCGAGCAGATGATGCGTGGCCTCATCAAGATGGTTCACTCTGGCTCGCGCCTCTTCTCGCCGTCGCTGCGTATGGTGATCGGCGTACCTTCAGGATCGACGGAAGTAGAGCTGCGTGCTGTGCGCGACTCTGCCGAGCATGCTGACGGCCGCGACGTCTATCTGATCTTCGAGCCGATGGCTGCCGCTATCGGTATCGGTCTTGACGTAGAGGCTCCCGAGGGCAATATGATTGTTGATATAGGTGGTGGAACCACAGAGATTGCAGTCATCTCGCTGGGCGGCATCGTGGCCAACAACAGCATTAAGGTGGCAGGCGACGACCTGACAAGCGACATACAGGAATACATGTTCCGCCAGCACAACGTGAAAGTCAGCGAGCGCATGGCTGAGCGCATCAAGATCAACGTGGGTTCGGCTCTGACCGATCTCGGCGACGAGGGTCCCGAGGACTATGTAGTAATCGGCCCGAACCGCATCACCGCCCTGCCGATGGAGGTTCCCGTGTGCTATCAGGAGATTGCCCACTGCCTCGACAAGACCATTGCCCGCATCGAGACCGCCGTTCTCAACGCTCTGGAGAACACACCGCCCGAGCTATATGCCGACATCGTGCGCAACGGCATTTACCTGACTGGTGGCGGCGCCATGCTGCGCGGCCTTGGCAAGCGTCTGACCGACAAGATGAACATCGAGTTCATCGTGGCCGAGGATCCGCTCCACTGCGTGGCCAAGGGTGCCGGTATTGCACTGAACAACGTCGATCGTTTCTCATTCCTGATGAGATAAACGAGGAAGTGCACAAATGAAGAACCTGATAGCCTTCATTGCAAAATACAACCACTGGTTCGTCTTCATCATC
>JAFZAP010000006.1 GCA_017557185.1 Prevotella sp. | reverse complement strand
GGCCATCGCCGCAGGTGCAAAGTACGACGGTGACCCTTGGGACTTGATTTCCTATAAGGTGAAGGCGCAGGCAGCCCTGCCCATCGTCGATATCATCACCCTTGCCGCTACAGGCTCGGAATACGATTGCGGAGGCGTCATCTCGCGTACCGAGACCAACGACAAAATCGGTTATCTCGACCCCCATCTGTTCCCTGCCGTTTCCATTCTCGACCCCGTCTATACTTTCACCGTGTCGAAGAAGCAGACCGCAGCAGGCATTGCCGATGCAATGAACCACACGATGGAACAGTACTTCGTGGCCGACTCGACGCTGCTCAACGACGGCTTCTGCGAGTCGATGCTGCGCAGCCTGATGGTCAATGGCCGCAAGTGCTTAGCCCACCCCGAGGACTATACCGCCCGTGCCGAGATGATGCTGGCCTGCACCTACGGTTGCAACGGCATTTTGGCCCTCGGAAACAGCCAAAGCGGTTGGCCCTGCCACGGCATCGAGCATGCCCTCTCTGCCTACTACGACATCACTCATGGCGAGGGTTTGGCCATCATCACCCCACGCTGGATGCGCCACATTCTCAACGAGCGCACACTGCCCCGCTTCGTGAAGTACGGCATCAATGTCTTCGGGATCGACGCCTCGCTGCCCCAGCAAGAGATTGCCGAGAAAGCCATCGACGCCACCTACCGTTTCTTCGAGAGCATCAACATCCCCATGCACCTGCGTGAGGTGGGTATCGACGACAGCCGCATCGATGAGATGGCTCATCACATCGCCGTCAACGAAGGTCTGGAGAATGCCTATGCTCCCCTGACAGAGAAGGACATCAAGGAAATTCTGATGGCAAGTCTGTAAACAAACTACTAATATATATAATGGAAACTTTCAGATTATCAAATGGCGTTGAGATGCCTCTATTGGGCTACGGCGTGTTTCTTGTATCGCCTGACGAGTGTGAACGCTGCGTGACGGACGCGCTGAGTGCTGGTTATCGCCTGATAGACACGGCTCAGGCCTACCAGAATGAGGAGGGCGTGGGCAATGCGTGGCGTAAGAGCGGCATCAAGCGCGAAGACTTGTTCCTGGTGACTAAGGTTTGGATTTCGAATGCTGGCGAGGAAAAGGCTGCCAAGAGCATCGACGAGAGCCTGCGCAAGTTGCAGACGGAATACATCGACCTGCTGCTCATCCATCAGGCCTACGGTGATGTGTTCGGCACGTGGCGGGCTATGGAGAAGGCCTATCGCGCCGGAAAGGTTCGCGCCATCGGTGTGAGCAACTTCCAGGCAGGCCGCTTCTTCGACTTCGCCCACTATGTAGAGGTGAAACCGATGGTGAACCAGCTGCAGTGCAACACGCTCATTCAGCAGACGGCCATCGAGCCGATACATGCTGAGTTCGGCACGAAGATGATGGCATGGGGGCCGCTCGGTGGACAGGGTGTTGACGGCATTGTGAAGAGCGAGGCTTTGGCAGCCATCGGTGCTAAGTATAATAAGAGTGCTGCACAAGTAGCCCTCCGCTGGCTCACCCAACGTGGCATCGTGGCCATTCCCAAGAGTACGCACAAGGAGCGTATGCAGCAGAATTTCGACATCTTCGATTTCTCATTGACTACTGACGAGATGGCACAGATTGCCACTATGAATCAGCACGACACGGGCACCATCAACTTCGGCGACCCCCAGTTTGTAAAGTATCTAATCGAGAATTATGGCTAAACAAGTATCAGTATTGGTAGGTGCTGGCAGTATTGGCCAGGCTATCATCCGCCGGGTGTCGGCAGGCAAGCATGTGGTGCTGGCTGACTATAGCATTGAAAACGCTGAACGGGCTGCGAAGACGTTGGAGGATGCAGGATTTGAATGCTCAACCATCAAGTGCGACCTCGGCTCGAAGAAGGACATCCTGAAGTTGGTGGAGTTTGCCACCAGTAAGGGCAAGGTGATGAATGTGGTGAATGCCGCTGGCGTGTCACCCTCACAGGCTCCCGTTGAGGAGATTCTGCGTGTGGATCTCTATGGCACGAGTGTGTTGTTGGAGGAGTTCGGCAAGGTTATTGCTAAGGGTGGCTCAGGTGTGATTATCTCGTCGCAGAGCGGCCACCGTCTGCCCGCCTTACCGCAGGAGCAGAATGATGCACTGGCGATGACACCAGTAGAAGAACTGTTGGAACTTCCGTTTCTGAAGGCCATCGATGATACGCTGAAGGCTTATCAGTACTCGAAGCGCTGCAACGTTTTGAGAGTGATGTACGAGGCTACCCGTTGGGGTCGTCGCGGTGCAACCATCAATAGCATCTCGCCTGGCATCATCATCACCCCGCTGGCGAACGACGAACTGCACGGTCCTCGCAAAGACGGCTATCTGAAGATGATTGAGGGTATGCCCGCCCGTCGTGCAGGAACGCCCGACGAGGTGGGCGATCTGGCCGAGTTCCTGATGTCATCCCGTGGCCGCTTCATCAGCGGTGCCGACCTGCTTATCGATGGTGGCTGTACTGCCAGCTATTGGTACGGTGACTTGCAATATCTAAAATCAACACATTAAATGAAAAGAATCGTAACATTTTTAATAGCTGTAGTAACTATGGTAACAATACAAGGTCAGACACTTACGGAGCGTCAAAAGGGATTGGCGGCATGTGCTTGCCTGATGGCACAGGGTGATATGGAACGGTTGGAGCCTGCCGTGAAAACGGCGCTCGACGGCGGAGTGACCATCAACGAACTGAAGGAGGCTTTCTCACAGTTATATGCTTACACGGGATTCCCTCGTTCGCTGAATGCATTAGGCGTATTGAGTAAAGTATTGGAAAATAAACAGCCATCTTGGCAGGAGGGCAAACCATGGACGCGTCCAGCAGAATGGGACGATGCAAAGGCGGCATACAAATTAGGTAAGAAGAACCAGACGCAACTCTCTGGCCGTCCGTTCGACTACGATTTCTGTCCGCAGGATGACTACTATCTGAAGTCACACCTCTTCGGCGACATCTTCGCCGGTGACCAACTCTCACATGCTGACCGCGAGATAGTAACTGTTGCAGCATTAAGTGGTCTCGAAGGTGTGGCTCCGCAGTTGGCAGCCCACAAACGAGGAGCTGTGAACATGGGAAACTCACAGGAACTCGTTGACGAACTTTGTGCCTGGTTAGATAAAGAGGGTTACACCCTGCGCAGCAAGTGGCCTAAGGGCGAACCAAACACCGCCTATGCCCAGTACTTCATCGGCAACAGTTATCTGTCCGACGTAGGTGGCGGTGTCCATAACGTCACCTTTGAGCCTCGCTGCCGCAACAACTGGCACATCCACCACAAGGCCGTGCAGGTGCTCATCTGCGTCAGCGGCCGCGGCTGGTATCAGGAATGGGGCAAAGAAGCCGTGGAGATGACTCCAGGCACCGTCATCGCCATTCCTGCCGAAGTAAAGCATTGGCACGGAGCCGCCAAAGACTCCTGGTTCCAGCACCTTACTTATCATAAGGATGTTCAGGAAGGTTCCAGCAACGAGTGGCTGGAGCCTGTGACTGACGAAATGTATAACAAACTGAAGTGATATGAAGAAAATTGTATTAGCAATGGTGGCATTGTTGATGATAAGCCTCAGTGCCTGTTCACAACGAGAAAAGACAAAAGAGAGTACACAGATGAAAGTATTGGTAGCCTATTTCTCTGCCTCCGGCGTGACGGAGGGCGTGGCCAAGCAGTTGGCAGAGGTGACGGGTGGCGACTTGCACAAAATCCAGCCCGAACAGCCCTATACGGAGGCAGACCTCGACTGGCGTGACAAGCAGAGTCGCTCAACACTGGAGATGCAGGACAAGAACTCACGTCCTGCCATCACTAACAAGTTGGCAAACATGCAAGACTATGATGTTGTCTATGTCGGTTTCCCGATATGGTGGTACACGGCACCAACGATTATCAATACCTTTATTGAGTCCTACGACTTCAAGGGCAAGACCGTCATCCCCTTTGCCACCTCCGGCGGCAGTGATATCAAGAAAGCCTGTGAAGACCTGAAAGCCGCTTATCCTGATGTCAACTGGAAGGAGGGCAAACTGCTGAATCGTGCTTCAAAGGACGATTTGAAGAAGTGGGTGGAAACCAACTAAAAAAGGTGAGAACCGAGTGTCCGCTGCAGTCGTTTGTCCCCAATGACTGCAGCGGATTTACGTTATGCTGTGGAGATTCACAAAAAAATGTTACCTTTGCAAAATCCTTGCTAGTTAAATCTGAATTTGATGAAACGATAATCTTGCAGGATATCATATTATGAAGGATTTATATGAAGATTGTTTATAAAAAGCTAACAGAAGAGGAACTGGATACTTTTGTTGACATGAGAATTCGACAGTTGACGGAAGAATATACGTCAGAAGGCAGAGAAGTTCCAGAGAATGTTGATCTAAGATCAGCGCTCTTCGACTACTACCGTAAGCATATGTCGGACGGTACGTTTGTATCATGGCTTGCAATGGATGGCAATGC
>JAFZAP010000044.1 GCA_017557185.1 Prevotella sp. | reverse complement strand
AAGGACGGCCGCGGTCTGTCGATGTTCATCTACGATAAGCGTCAGGGCGGCGTCAATGTGCGTCACATCGAGCACAAACTCGGTATTCACGGTTCACCCACCTGCGAGCTGACCTACAAGAACGCTAAGGCAGAGCTTTGCGGTTCAACCCGCCTCGGCCTCATCAAGTACGTGATGGCTCTGATGAACGGTGCCCGTCTGGGTATCGCCGCACAAAGCGTCGGTCTTTCGCAGGAAGCCTACAACGAAGGTCTTGCCTACGCCAAGGAACGCGCCCAGTTCGGTGAGAAGATCATCAACTTCCCCGCTGTCTACGATATGCTCTCCCGCATGAAGGCCAAGCTCGATGCCGGCCGTTCGCTGCTCTACGAGACAGCCGCCTACGTCGACATCTACAAGTGCCTCGAGGACATCGAGCGCGACCGCAAGCTCACACCCGAGGAGCGTCAGGAGATGAAGAAGTATCAGCGCCTGGCCGATGCCTTCACGCCGCTGGCAAAGGGTATGAACTCGGAATACGCCAACCAGAACGCCTACGACGCCATCTCTATTCACGGCGGTTCAGGCTTCATCATGGAGTACAAGTGCCAGCGCCTCTATCGCGATGCACGCATCTTCAGCATCTACGAGGGCACAACCCAGCTGCAAGTCGTCGCTGCCATCCGCTACATCTCGAATGGCACCATGCTCAACAACATCAAGGATTTAGTTGACGAGTTAACGAGTAAACAAGTAAATGTCAACTTGTTAACTCGAGTTCAAAAACTCGTTCCCGTCTACGAGGAAGCTCTCGCCTATGCCAAGGGTCTCGACAACCAGGATGCTTTCGACTTCCTGGCACGCCGTCTCTACGACATGACCTGCGAGCTCGTGATGTCGCTGCTCATCATCCGCGATGCCGCCAAGGCTCCCGAGTTGTTTGAGAAGAGTGCCAACGTCTATGTGCGTATGGCCGAGGAGAACGTGCTTGGCAAGGCTGCCTATATCAAGAACTTCAAAGTGGAAGACCTCGACAGCTTCCGTGCTGCCGAGCCCACTGCAGACGAAGAGTAGGAGTAGGATTTCTATTATAGCAAGACATCCGATGAATCAACGTTCATCGGATGTCTTTTTTGTGTTTAGTCCTCTACAAGTGGCCTCAGCACCTGCTCCACCACAGCCGGGTAATATTGCATCTCCAGCTGGTGCTCCTTTTCAGCAATATCATCCACGCTGTCATCGGGCGAGAGCGCCACACGGAACTGGGCGATGATCTCGCCGCCGTCGCAGACAGGAGTCACATAGTGCACCGTCATTCCCGTCTCCGTTTCACCCGCTGCCTTCACCGCCTCGTGCACATGATGTCCCCACATGCCCTTTCCGCCAAACTTCGGCAGCAAGGCGGGATGCAGGTTGATGATTCGGCGCGGGAACGCTTCTATGAGATAGTCGGGCACCAGCGGCAGGAAGCCTGCCAGCACGATGAACTGTATGCCATATTGCTGCAGCAGCGGCAGCACCACCTCTGGCTGAGCCAGCTCTGCCTTCCGCACCACTACTGTCGGCACACCCAGACGTTCTGCCCGCACCAGTCCATAGGCATCGCTACGGTTGCTTACCACGAGGGCCACCTGGGCCACGTTCTCTTTCCCTTCGGGGTTGGTATTGAAATGACGGATGAGCTGCTCACAGTTCGAGCCGCTCCCCGAAATGAATACAGCTAACTTTACCATTTCGACATTCTTGATGAATACATAAATCCCGAGTCGGAAGGACTCGGGATAGATAAGGGGAAGTAAGGCGTTTAGAAGTTAACACCGAAGTTCAAGAACAGGGCATTCGAGTGGATGCCGTCGTCGCCCTTGCTGATATCGGTGATACCGAACTGATAGCCTGCCTCGAGATAGAGGTTGTTGTACTCAGCACCGCAACCGAGCTTGAAGCCCATGTTGGCACGCTTCAGACCACTCCACTTCTTCTCGTCGAAAGCACCTACTTCAACCGTTGTGCCACCGTCGCTGTATTTATACTTTCCGCTAACGGCATAGGCGAACACGGGGCCTAGGAAAGGCAGAATGGCAATTTCGTCGGTAGCCTTGATACCGTACTTCACGAGCACGGGAACCTCGATGTTGTTGTAGCTGATGGAGAACTTGTCCTTTTTAGCACCACGCTCTGAATAGTACAGACCGCTCTCAAGGAATACGGGAGCCGTGCTCGAAATGCGCAGGCCAATGACACCAGCCATTGTCAGACCAACCTTTGAACCGAGATCCTTCACTTCAATAGCATCACCACTGAGTGTAGCGCCCGTCATACCGATGCGAACACCATAATACAGATTCTCCTTGTCGAGATCAAAACCGCCGCTGCTATACTGAGCGAACGAAGGCACTGAAAGCACCAGTGCAACTAAACTCACTAGAAATTTCTTCATAATAGTTCTGTTTTGGTTATTGATAATGTGTCAAATATGTTGCAAAGTAACAATTTTTTTCGCAGATATCAAAGCTTTTTATGCAAAAAATTCACAATAAGGCATTATAACATGTATTATTCGTCGCACAGAATGGTGCACACCTTGTCCTGGAAACCTTTGCCGTCCTTCGCGCGGACAACGCCCTGATTGATGATGCAGAAGGCGAGATGGTGGCCGTTGGCAGCGGTGCAATAGCCGGCAAGAGAGCTGATGCTGGTGAGGGTGCCGGTCTTTGCCTGAACATTTCGGTAGGCGGGCGATTTCTGCATGCGGTCCTTTAAGGTTCCGTCGACGCCGGCAAGGGGCAGCGACGGCTGCAGGTGCTGACGAATCACATCGTCGCGCCAGGCATAGCGCAGGGCGCTCACCATGAGTTCGGGCGACACATAGTTATACAACGAAAGGCCGGAACCGTCGGCAACATAGTATTGCGCGGGGTCGTAGCCTAGCTTCTGAATCAGTCGGCGCACAGCCGTGCGGGCGTTCTTCTGTGTGGCGGGACGTGCCTGAGCTAAGGCATTGTGATAGAACATGCACTCTGCATAGAGGTTGTCGCTCTGCTTCATCATCCGCGTGAGAATCTGGTCAAAGGAGTGGGTAAGGGAAGCCCCACCCCAGCCCTCCCCAGTAGGGAGGGAGTTCTTATTGATGATGGTATCGACGAGGACGATGCCTGCCGACTGCAGTTCGCGGGTGAGGCGTTCCGTGAAGTTGTCCTTGCGGCTGACGAGGAGGGCCGAGAGACAGGGGTTGTCGTCGTCCCAACACCAGCCTTCGCCCAACAGGAGGTCGTCCTTCATGCTCTTATCGGCGACGATACGGCCGCGAATGGTGTCGATGCCTGCCGAGCGCACGCGGTCCACAAGCACTTTCATATCACCGTTGTCGAAGGCAGGATCCATGCCTCCAACGCAAACAAGGTCGCCGCAGAGGGTGTGCCCGACGAGTTGTCCGCGGCTACGCAGCTCCGTTGTAAACGGATGATTGCCACGATAGAGGTCGAGGGCGGTGATAGCGGTCATGAGCTTCATCGTCGAAGCAGGGCGCATACGCTGCCGGTGGTTGTGGTAGTAGAGTGCCGAGTCGGCATCCAGGTCCCACACCATCAGTCCCAGCTGCGTTGTCTCCAGCAGCGTGCTGTTTGCAATCAGACTGTCCAGCTGCAGCCGCACCTGTTGTTCCCACGGGATCACCACCTGTTTCAGGCTGTCGGCCCCCGCCAGCGAGTCCGCTATTTCTTGTGCCTGCAGGGAAAAGGCAGCCGTCAGCAGCACCAACCCTGTCAGCAATCGTTTCATTCTCATCTTCCAATTATTGCTATTGATTGGCGAAGATAATGAAAAAGTTCGACTTAGTGAGTGAAAAGCGAAATACATTAACCAACATTAACGCTGTTCGACGCGGCTGCGTCGCATTCAATGTTCACCACTTGGTGTCACACCAGTTGGTGAACATCGAAATACTCGAATCAGACGAAAACCATTCTTTGTAAAGACAACAAAAAAGCTTCGCCCAGCTTTACGGAAGTAAAACCGGGCGAAGTTTTATGTAGTTCAATAGGACAAAGGCCTATCCTAAACTCTTAGGGTTGAGTCGGAGCCTGCTCCAATATCTCATTCACAAGTTTCGTAACGTCGGAGATATTCACCTCGCCGTCGCAGTTCACATCGTTCTCGTCAATCTTCGTGAAAGCGATAACCCAGTCGATGTCGGTATTGAAGCGGGCGGACTGAGCTGCAGTCAAATACTTGTAATAATATGATTGTGCTTCATTATAATCAAAGTCCGTCGAGATGTCCTCACCATTGCACAACAGCGTGAAGGTATATCCCTTAGGAACAATAATTTGACCACCGAAGGCATAATTACCATCTGGCCAAGGTTCGATGATATCAGTAAGATATGAGTCGCTTGGCCTAGCATACACCTCATACGTCTGTCCATCAAGGTACAAATCGGCATAAGCCCCTTCAGGAATATCGCCTATTACCTTCAGGTTCCAGGTGTAGTTGCCGTCGTTTGCTTTCTTAAACTCAACCGTCCAAGTGCCGCTGGTAGCCAGAGGCGTCAAAACTTCTACATCATCAGTATAGTATGACCATCTCTGAATCCCTTCATTAGTAGTTTCAACTAACCAATAGTTATTAAATTCCTCACCATTGAACCAAACGTTGAATAAATAACCAGTAGGAACATTTACATATAACTGTATGTCAGGAGTTAACTCGTCGTTGAAGTATGTGCCGCTCCCATGCGATGAAGCATGGTCTATTTCGATATCCATTGGGGTATCGGAATCTTCGTCCATGATGAATTCAGCCCTTGCTCCTTCAGGAACATCGCCTACAGCAATTGCCGTCCAAGTAATGCCCGCCTTCTTGAACTCAACCACCCAAGTGCCGCTGGTGGCAAATTGCTCGTAGTCAGTGGCTTCATATTTATAGCAGAGAGCACCGTTCTCATCATTCTCCTCGTCACGGGTAAAGGGTACATCGGTACCATTGAAGGTAACATTGAAGGTCTGCCCGGGCTTTACATATACATGGAAGGATGCAGGCGTCTCCGCGGGTATGTACGAAGTCTTATCAATGGTGTACGTGGCTTTCAGCGAACTGCCTTCCTTAGCCATCAATATTAAGTCGCGCTGATTAAACCACAATTCTGCATAGTCCTTTGGATCCTCGTTGTTCGTCACATCCACGTCGCCGACCATAAGCAGATTCCAATCAATGAGGTTGGTGGCGGCTGCCGACTCAAGACCTACGAATACGAGGGTATAGGAGTGAGGCTCGGTGATACTGCTCTTATAATACGTGAAATAGATATTGCCGTCCTCGTCAGTTTCTTCGCTCATTACCCGAGAGACGCCATCGATGAAGAGGTAGGCCGTGGAATGGGTGGGGTCATAGCCAGCGGGGGCTGTAACCTCCATAAACATGCGGGTTCCCTTCGGCCAGTGGACTGTTGTGCCGAGTGTTATAGGTTCGTCGTTGGAGAGGCTCTTCACGACATTACCATCCTTGTCGATCAGTCTCAACGCACCCACGCCCAGAATCTCCAATTGCAGGCTGACGTCCCCTGTGTAGAAACTGTTAATGTCGCTCAGGTAGCCCGGGCTGGTGGGGGCATTGTCGAAGCGGGCATATTCAGCATCGGTGTGGCTACTATCGAACTTCGTACCATTACGGCCTGTGAGGTTAGGGCAACTCATGAACATGGATCCGGAAAGGACCACCGCAGAGGTGCTCCAATCGTCGCCTGCTATGATGGTCGTTAAAGCAGAGCAACCAGAGAACATAAAGTCCATGCTGGCCACTTTCTTGGTGTTGAAACTGCTCAAGTCGAGACTGGTGAGGCTCGAACAGTTTCGGAACATATAGGACATCGTCGTGACGTTCTCGGTGTTGAATGAGGAGATGTCTAGACTGGTGAGACCCGTACACCCGTAGAACATGTTAGCCATGTTTGTCACCTTGCCTGTGTTGAATGTCGAGAGGTCGAGACTGGTCAGCCCCGAAGCACCCTGGAACATCGACCTCATATAGATTACTTCATCGGTGTGCAGGTGTTCCAGCCCCGTGATGTCCTGCAAGGTTGTCAACCCGGCAAACCATGCGTTAGTGTAAACGGGGCGGGCGTGGTCGAATGAGGAGTCGAACACCGCGTGCTGGATTAACGAACTATTTCCGTCACTTATCCAGTCTGGCACAGTTTCTCCATGGTTCAGGTTGTAGGATGTTCCCGGACGCGAGTTCCTCTGATTGTCGCAATAGAACGTCAGCGTGTTGTTGCTACCTGTAAAGACTGCATAAGAAACATCCGTAAAGTACCCCGTTATGGGATTGGCATAGGTGGCGTCTGTCTTGTTCTCATCGTAACTGAGTCCGGAAGTCTGGCTCACGAGACTTGTGCAACCACTAAACATAGAAGTTGATGAAGAAGCCACACTCCAACTGGCACTGCAGTAGATGGTTGTCAGAGCGGAACAATCAAAGAACATAAAGACCATATTGGTGACCTTCGCCGTATTGAAGTTTGATACATCTAGGGAGGTCAGTTGGGAACAACCATCGAACATATAGGCCATGCTGGTGACATTCTCCGTATTGAAGTTAGATACGTCAAGGGAGGTCAGTTGGGAACAACCATAGAACATTGAGGCCATGCCGGTGACATTCTCCGTATTGAAGTTAGATACGTCAAGGGAGGTCAGTTTGGAACAACCATAGAACATTAAACCCATATGGGTGACATTCGAAGTATTGAGGTTCTCAATGCCTGTCACAGAAGTTAAATTAGAGCATCCGTAGAACCAATACGTCGTTCTCGTGGGACGTGCATTTGCAAATGAGGCATCGAAGGTAACCTTGGTAATACCAGCATTTTTCCATCCCGGTAAATTATCGTAATTGAATTCTCCCAAATCGTACGTCATAGTACGTGTCGAACGTAGGTTGTCATAGTAGAAGGTCAGAGTAGGATTCCCAATAACAGGGTATGTTAAACAGGCATAGGCTTCTGCAGCCTTCACTTCGGCAGCGCCCATTGCCATGAGGCAAAGAAGTAGTAGCCCTACTCTAACCCTCCCCCATAGGGAGGGAAGCAATTGTTTGAAAAGGTTGATAGTTTTCATTTTGTTTGGTTATTAGTTAATAATATGACATTTTGTTTCGAATTCATTGGCTATCATGTTGCAAAGATACAAATAAGTGAGGAGAATACAAAAAGAAAGAACGTTTTTTTTCTTTTTTATTCTCGGGGATATAATAATGAAAAATCGGGGGCATAATTTGTCGGAATAAAAAAATGTTTGTATCTTTGCCGCAGAATCAATCAAACGGGGCGTTGAGAGGGTAAAGACTGTAATGTCCCTTTAAGCCCTTCACTCCCCTTTAAACTAGATAATTGATTGTTTAGGTATCATATTGTATAAGTTTAAGTTAGCCAGCCCCAGTCGTGAGACCCGGGCTGGTATTTTTAGGGGCCTCCCCCTGCAAAAGGAGGGGTGCCTTTACGTACATCAAAAGAAATCCTTCCGTATGTCTATCTCAATGCTTTGGTGATGCAAGTGCAATGAGATCGTAAAACAAGAACACTGCTCTCGTCCTGCCAGAGCATTGCTCTAGTCATACTAAAGCAATGCTCCAGTTGTTCTAGAGCATAGCTCCAGCAGTTCGTAAGCTATGCTCCAGAGGTTCGAAAGCATAGCTCCAGTTGCTCTAAAGCTATGCTCCGTGTATTCTTTACTTATAGCTTTGTATGGCTACTTCACATCGTTTTATTTCTGCGTCAACCACAAAGATATCACCCTCAGCATCAACTAGCACGTTACGTGGTAGGATATCCCAAACCAGAAAGCTCCCATTGGAAAAACGACCTACATCACCTGCTTTCTCAAAGCCCAGGGCTGCCATGTAGGTGTCAATCATAATCTGTGTGGCTGGAGTGGCATTGGCCACGCGAACCTGCTTGAGGACGGGCTGCACGGTGCGACCGTCAAAACCTGCAAAGCCGTGGAACTGATATGCCGTATCGGGGAAGAGCACGTTGTGCATCAATATCTTTTCAAGTAGAGCCACGATACCGCCGTTATTCATCAGATTATTCACTTTATAGACGGCATCATCGGAAACATATGTGTCATTTTCGTTTCCACTGGGACCAGGCACACCGAGGTCGAACACCTGCATCATCAGAATCCAATAGCCGCCAGCCTTTGCCATTTGCTCAGCTGCACGCTGTTCTCGCTCGAACGGGGTTACATCTGTTTGGCCCGTTCCAGGTTGCGCTTCATGTAGTTGGCAAAGTCGGCAGAGCTCATCGGCGATTTTTGCGATTCGGCAATTTTCCGCATCTTGCGCTCCGTCGCTTCCTTGTGAAACTGATTTAGAAATGTCATAGTCCATAACGTTAAATTGATTCTGTGGCAAAGATACAAACAATTTTTTATTCCGACAAATTATACCCCCGATTTTTCATTATTATAACCCCGAGAAAGAACGCAGGGTTTCATTTTATCGGAAAGAAATCAGTTTTATCTTGACCGCTATGTATTATTTAACATAAATTCAAGGTTGAGGCGGTCACAGGTCACAGCTGTGACCATGTGACCTTTTCGGTTCAAAATAGTGTGACCGTTTCGTTTTGACATTATGATTGCAATAATTGCTGTTTTATGGAAATAATGTCATGAAAAACATCTATTTGCTTATATTATGTCAAAATGACCTCTGTGACCGCCCTTTGAAACTGCGAGGACACATGGTCACAGCTGTGACCTGTGACCGTTCATACAAAAAGAGCCTCTCCCCCCGCCCTCCCCCATAGGGAGGGAGCCATCAGCAAGACAGCTTGCGTAGCGAAGAGGAGCAAGAAAGCATCCCTACAAGTGGCGGAACTCTTTACACGCGACGCAGTCGCTTTACACACTTGAACGCGCGAAGCGCATTGAACCATTTGAACTGCGACACAGTCGCATTGAACCATTCGAACGCCCGAAGGGCTTCTGAACTGCAGCTCTGCTGCATCGTGGTTTTAGCGGGTCAGGGAGAGTTTCATTGAGAAGCCGAAGTCCTGAGTGGTGGTGGGATACGAGCTGGACGAGAGTAGCGGGGTGTTGGTCTGACGGTCGAAGTAGAAGGTCATCGTGACGAGCTTCGAGAGCGTGTAGTCGGCCATGAACTTCAGCGAGAATGCCTTGTTACCGCTGCTTGCCGACGAGGTGAGCGATGCGATGTCGCGTGTGATGTTGGCCTGCTGGCGGTAGCTCAGGTCGAGGCGCAGGTTCAGCGCGCGGTTGGTGCCGCTGCTCTGACTGCGGCTGTTCTGTCGGGTATTGTTGTTGTTCTCGTCGTCGCCACTGCCCCGCTTGTTGCTCTTCACCAGACGATGATTGCGGCCGCCGAACAGGTTGAAGTCGTTGATCTTATAGCCAGTACCGATGACCCAGTCCTTCGATGTGGCCTCGTTGAGCTGGATGCTCGTCATCGAGAGGTTGAGAACGCGCGTGGTGCGATACTCCAGCTTCAGCGTCATACCGTTCTGGAGCGTTACATCCATTCCGAGCAGGGGCGAGAAGGACTCGTTGATGCTCACGGTGGAGACGTTGAACATCGATGACGGGATGGGGTTGCCGCTGGTGGCATCGCTGACGAAGCCGAGTCCGTTCATCACCTCCATGAACGTGCTATAGCTGCTATAGGCGCCGACGGCATAGATGCTCTTGTAGGAGTGGTTGATGTTGACGCTCTTGAAGTGCTCGCTGAAGAACGGGAGCTTGCTGAGTCCGCTGTAGCGAACGGTCCAGTTGGGCAGCAGTCGCGAGAGTGCGGGGAAGATGGTCAGTCCGTTGCCTCCCATGCTGGTATAGCTGGCGAGGAAGGCAGGCACCATCACATCAGCGGAGTATTTGTTCACGCTTCCGTTCTCGGGGTTGTAGGGATTGCCCTGCATGGAGGTTCCTGCAGGATAGGTGAGCCCGTTGTAGCGTTCCTCGACACGGTTGCGGAAGCCGTCGAGAGAGTTGACGAACTCCTCAAACACCTTGCTCTTGTAGCCGTTGTTGGCATTGCCCACACCCTGCAGGGCGCTACCCAGCGAGAGGGTGGTCATCGTGAACGTGCCATTCTGCGTTGTAGGATTGCCCACGTACATATACTGGATGCTCTTGCCCGTCGTCATCGTGCGTGAGGCATTGAGGTCGATCTTGAAGTTCTTCACCGGCTCGAGCGTCATGCGCAGCTGCAGGTCCTCGGTCTTGCTGGTGGTGGCGGGCGTGGCGACGCTGTCGCTCATGAGCAGCCAGTCGTTCTGCCGTGCCTTTTCGATGTAGGAGTCGTCGATGAGTCCGAATGCGAAGTCGAGACCGGGCGCAAGGAGACTACTGCCTCGCGACTGTCCGAAGGCATTTCCGACATTCGGCATGAATCCAGGCAGCGCCATCGAGTATTGGTTGCGATAGCTCAGGCTTGCATTGCGTGTCATCATCAGAACGCGTGCCACAGCCTGCGACACCTTGTACCAGCCCTTATCGTCGAGGGGTTCCTTCGGTGTGAGCGTGAGCTTCACCTGCGTGACGGGCATCTCGAACTTCGGCTTGACATTCACTTTCTGTGAAGGCTTGAGGCGCATATTGGCTGAGATGCGGCCACGCTCCTTCTTCACCGTGTCTTTCTGCAGCGTGTCGGCAGCCTCGGCTTGTGCCTGAGCGATGGAGTCAGCGGCGATTGAGTCGAGGACAGCCTGATAGGCGGCGAGGGCGTCGGCCTTGATCTGCTTGGCAAGCGCCTTCGGCATCCACACCTTGATTTTATTCTCGTCGACGACCTTGTACTTCAGCGGATACTGCTTGCCATCCTCGGTCTTTGCGGTGAGCATAAAGCGCTTGGTCTTCTTGCCGTGCTGCACTTCGATGACGGTATCGGGAGCGAGCTTCAACTCCTTCTCGAAGCTCTTCGAGTTCTTGGGCAGCTCCTTCTTCTGGGCATCGGCCTTCTTGTCGGCATCGGCCTGAGCGGGGTCGGCACCGTTGGCGATGGCCTCAGCGCGAGCCTTCTCCTCCTCGGCTTTCTTCTTGCGTTCCTCTTCCTTTGCCTTCGCCTTCTCCTCCTTCTCCTTCTTCAGCTGGGCGGCACTCTTCTCCTTGTTGAACTTCTCGTTGGTCTTCTTCAGGAAAGGCACCATGTTATAAAGCTTCTCGAAGTTGAAGGTTCCGTTGAGGTTCAGCGTGCGGTTGTTGTTGATGGTGTTGCCGAGCGACGTGCCGTCCTCGAGATCGGTACCGCGCACCCAGCCATAGGTGGCATTGTAAGAGGCATCGGCATTCAGCCACTCGAAGATGGGGAGGAGGTTCAACGGCAGCTGATAGCTGGCCTGGAACGACTGGCTGTAGTCGAGAGGCGAACCCAAGTGGCGCAGCGAATACTTCACCGAATCCTTCCAGGCCTCGTAGCGGTCGGCATAGAGGTCTTTGTTGATGGGCGTATAGGGTTCTTCCACCTCGGCATGCGTAGCACTCTGGAAGTTCATGTGGAGGTTCTTCGTCAGGTCCCAGCGCAACGAGAAGTCGCGGTTCCACAGGAACTGCTCGCTGAAGCTGAGCGGCAGCTGCGAACCGCCGAGGTCCTCCATGTCGCGCTCCTGCAGTTCGTAGTAGTTGCGCGAGATATCGGTATTGAACGCCACGTTCTGCGGCAGCCAGTTGAGTCCGAAGCGCTTCAGGATCTCGAACCACTTCGACTTCGACTTGATGCCCTTGAACGGCTCCAACGGCTTGAACACCGGCGTCCATGCATAGTTCATGCTGCCTCGCCACTGGTCCTCGTTCTCATAGACGGTGGTTTCACCCGTGGTGTTGCGATGTGAGTGGCTGTAGCTGAACGAGAAGTTCGCCGGGTCGACGGGTGTGGGATGACGTTTGTTCTGTATGCCCACACGCACATTCGAGAGCGAGAAGTTGGTATTGGTGGTGCGCGTGATGGCAATCGACTCGATAGAATCGCGCTCGTGTTGGCTGCCCACAGCTTCGAGGGCATCGTTCAGGCGCATATCGGTATCGAGCGGGTTGTACTTCGGGCGCGTCTCCTCCTTTGTCACAGAGTAATAAAGAGGTGCGGAAACTTTTGCCTTGTCGGGGAAGAACTTACCCAGCTCGAGCGACGTGGTGACGCTGTAGGTCTTGAAATCGTCGGTGGAACGCTGCGCCACACCTTCCTCAAGACCGCCGAAGCCTTCTGAGGTGTAGCGGCCCTGCACGTTGACGGTGCCGAGGTCGGAGAGCTGCATGTTCAGATTGCCCTGTGCCGCCCAGCCGCCTTCGTTGTTGTATTCCTTCAGTCGCAACTCGTTGACCCAGATCTCGCCTGTCTTCGCCGTGCCGCTGAGGTTGCGCACACCGATGATCATCGTCTTCACCTCGCCCAGCGTGGGATTACCCATGATGGAGATCTTGTTCTGCGGACGGTCCTCGTCGTATTCGGAATAGAGACGGTTGTAGCTCGCCGTTCCTTCAGCCTTCGCGCGGTTGCGCGCCTTCTTCAAAGCGGTGAAGATGTTCAGCGGCACGTCGAGCATGTTCTCCTCAGGCCACACGGCCTTGCAGTCCTGCGGCGAATAGCGGTCGTAGCGGCCGGGAGGCGTCAGCGTAAGAGGTATCTCGTATTCATAGAAATTCGACTTGTAGTCGCTACCCAGTCGTACGAAGACGGCCAGCTGGTTGTCGGCAAGCGAGGTGATGTTCTCCTCCATCGCATGAGCGTGGACGAACATCTGGATGTGCTTGTATTGACGCAGGTCGAGCGTAGTGTTCTTATAGACGGCCTTTGCCTCACCGTTGCCCAGGTCGGTGACGATCATCGACAGGGCCTGCTCATTGCTCTCGACAAGCTGCGGCTGCGATGGGTCGGTATCACGACGGATGCCCGGCGGCAACACGTAGTTCACCGGAATCATGTCGTTGTTCTCCTCGATGTTGACGGCGCTGACGGTCATCTTGCCCGACTTCGAGCCGCTATTGTCGAGGCTCTGCTCATAGACGCGCCAATCGCCGCGCACAAGGAACAGCGTGCCGAAGCGCATCACCACGGGATGCTGGAAGCCGGTGAGGAACATACGCATGAAGCGGATCGACGTGAAGTCGTTGATAGAGCCCACACGCTGCTGGTAGTCGTCGAGGGGTATGCGGAACTGATACCACGCGATGCGGCCGTCCTGGCCGTTGCGCAGCGTCTTCGTGTATTCACGCTTGTCGACGATGTAGTTGCGTCCCACGACGAGGTCCTCCGGGCGTATCGACACCTTATACTGATAGTACTTCTCGTATTCGTTGAGCGTATAGTCCTGGTTGATGTCCTCGACGTCGGGCAGCGTCTTGTAGCTGGTGTCGTAGCCCTCGGTGCGCGAGTCGTTGTCGGGCGAGTTGCCCTGTGGGTTGTTGATGTACTTATAGCGGCGGATGATGTCGGCACGAATCTGGTCGTAGTCGCTGCCGCGGAAGTAATGGTAATCGTCATTGGCAGGGTCGTTCATGATAGAGTCGAAGACGGCTGCCGACACCTTACCCTGAATCTGCTGCAGGAAGTCCTGATAGGACTCGTAGGTGCGTTCCTCTTCGTTGTTGAGACCATTCAGTCCGAGGTCCTGGCGCGGACGGCTGCCATTGGTCGTCGCAAAGGCATAGGTGACCGTCGATTGTGTCGGAATCTTTCCCCACTGGGTGTACGTGTAGGCCTGTGAGCCGTCGACGGGCAGTCCGCTCTCGTAGAACTTCTTACCGTCGTGCAGGATGTCCTCGCTCACCTCACCGAGGTTGATATAGAAGTCGCCGCCATACTCGTGGGCGTTGTCCTGCTGGTTCGTGTAGAGGAAGGGATCCATGAGCCAGAACTCGATGTACTCGATGTTGGCAGCCTCGAAGTCGGTGGTCTCGAGCTTGCGCATCATGCCGCCCCAGTGCTGTGTGGGGTTGTTGAGCGTTCCGTCCTGCGCGAGGTCGGGATTGAAGTTATACGGTCCGCGCTCGTTGGGATAATAGGCGATGTTGAGAATGGGCAGCGTGGCGGTGGCACCGCTGTAGTTGCTCTGGTCGCGGTTGGGGAACAGCTCGTTGGTATAGACCTCGCGGATGTAGAAGTTCGACAACTGGTCGAGGTCGCTCTTGATGTGGCTGGGCGTGAGGCTCGACGAGCGGCGCGTGAATAGCGGGTCGATGGTATACCACGACATCTGCGAGCGGTTGAAGCCACTCGTGAGGCCGGTCTTGTCGCGGCTCTCGCTGAACAACGACGGCACGCTCGACATCGTCCACGATGTGGCCGTAGAGACATCGATCTCGCTCTCGGTGTTCTCGAAGTCGTCGATGTAGGAGGCGTTGTCCTGTGTGCCGTGACTCTGTCCGGCGATGAGCTGGGCGAACTCGCCTGTGAAGGAGATCTGCGAAGGCTGCGTGAGGTGCAGGAGCGGAATCTTGTCGAGCATGTTCGTTAGCCACTGGCTTTCCTTCTTCCAGTTGATGTTCAATCCCCAAATGGTGTTGTTGAGCGGCTCGGAACCCATGCCGACCTTCGTGGTGAGTGCCTGTTCGTAGAGGTGCTGCAGCGTACCGCTGAGCTGGAAGTTCTTCGAGAAGTCGTAGGCCCAGTTCACACCCACCATCGTCTTGCGCATCTGCCCGTAGTCGGTATTACTCTCGAGCGAGACGTTGACGGCGGTTCCGGCATCAAGGATGCTCTGGTTGAGGATAGTCACCTCGCCAGCATTGTAGTCGACGGAGTAGTCGCTTCCTTCGGTCAGCGTCACACCGCCTGCCGTCACCACCACCGATCCTCGCGGCACATTGTAGGCACCCAGCGAGATGACGTTGGCAGCCGACCCGCGGTACTGTCCGACAAGCACGAACTTATCCTTCTCGGCAATCTGCTTCGCAATGGTCTTCGTCGAGTCGTAGAGCTCGGTGAAGGCATAGCCGGCAGCCTTCTCGGCACTCACGCCCTTGGCAGTGAGGTATCTGTACAGATATTCGCCGAAGGGCTCGGCAGCGGGGAAGAACACACGGCCGTTCTGCACGGTGTAGCCCTCCACATAGTCGAAGCGGCCGTTGGAATGGGCTTTCATGTTGTTGTCAAGGCGGTCGGCGCCAAGTACCTTGATGAGCATCTCACTCTTCACCTGCGGTTCTGGGATATAAGTAAGGTATACGCCTGCGGTGTCGCTCTGAAACTTCACGTCGAGGCGGAACTTGTCCTTCTCGACCGACGAAGCGAGGTAGTAGACATTCTTCATCATCAAGTCCCAGTTGCCCTGCGACGGGTTGTTCGACATGTTCTTCAGCGCCTTCACATAAAGTGCCTGCTGCACGTCGGTGATGTCGGACGCAAACTCACCCACCTGATAGGTCTGTCCGCCATAGGTGTACTCGAAGGCTACCGCCAGCACCTGGTCGGTCTGCAGGGCGGTCTTCAACGAGATGTAACCCAGCGCGGTGTTCACGGAGTACTCCGACGACGTCAGCAGACGGGCGCTCTGCAGTTTCTCGTAGTCGCTGCCGCCCACAAAGCCCGGGATGCCGTCGAGGACCGTCGATGTCTGGTCGATATTTCGGGCATCGCCATATTGGTTCACCAGCGAACCATATTCCGTGTTCGACTGGTTTGAAGGAACTTGGGAGCCAGAAGCCGTCCAACGGGGATTCGAAATCTTGCTGTTCTCACCGAGGTCGGTCAGCGCGATGATGTTTCGGGTATTGGTCGTGGTACCGGTCTTGTTGGTCACCCAAAGCTCCACGCGGTTGATTTTCACGCCCGTGGTGAGGTTGGGCAGCGTCTTCATGCCGGCATCATAGCGGTCGCGGAAGTACTGCGACAGGAAGAAGTGGCGGTTCTCCTCGTAGTCGGCCACATCGATTTCGTAGGGGGTGAGCTGCACGCCGCCCTTCGAGCCTACACTCTTCGACGACGACTTCTTCTGTGAGACCACCGTCTGCAGCGAGAGCTTGCCGAACTGCCAGTCGGTGCGCAGACCGAACAGGCTGCTGGCACCACGCACGAGGCTTGAATTGCTGGGGAACGACACGTTACCACCTTCCACGAGTCGGATGATCTCATCCTCCTTGCCATCGTACTTCAGCTTCATGTTCTGGGCGTCGAAGTCGAAGGTGGCGTCGGTGTTGTAGTTCAGGTTCATGTTCACCTTGTCGCCCACCTTACCATTCACGCTCAGGTTGATCTTCTCGTCGAAGTCCATCGTAGTGGTCTTGCGGTTGCGCACAGGCAGCGACGGGTTATCGATGTTCTTCAGCGTGGCACCGAACTTCAGTTCTGCAGTACCCTGCGTCTTGATGCGAACACCGCCAGGACCGAATATCTTCTCGGCAGGACCCAGGTCGAAGTGCATGTCGGTGAAGTCGAACTTCTCCTTACCCTTGGCCTGATAGATCTCGTCGTTCTTCGTACGGAAGAACTTGCGCATCTGCTGCGTCGTGCTCCAGTTCAGGTATTCCTCGGGCGTCATCATGATAGGCGCGGCAATCCACTGCTGTCCGATCTTCGATCCGATGACGTAGAGGCCAAGCGTATCGTTATACTCCACCTGCTGCTTCATGTTCTCCGGTCGCTGCAGGTCGGAGGGATTCTGGTTGAGGTCGTCGTAGGTGATGGGGGTGGTGCGCTGAATCTTCCAGCGGGGATTCAACAACGAGTCGGGTATCTCTTCATCATCATCGAGGATGGGCTGTTCAGCCACATCGATTCTGTTCTTCTCTTTGTCGTCGTCCTGCTGAGCACCGTTGCGATTGCGGTTTTGCTGGTTACGCAAATTGCCCCCCTGTGGCAAGCCGCGGCCCTGCTGCAGTCCACGTCCCTGTGGGTTACGGCCCTGCTGCAAACCACCCCCCTGCTGGGCGGCACCCACCTGTTGCGGGGTGCGGGTTTGCTGTCGGCGACGTGTAGGATCGTCTTGGAACACGGGCACAGCAAGTGCATAGCCAACCATAATCAGCATGGCCAGCAGCAATGTCATCAGTGCTCGTTTCCTTTGTCTCATCGTTTAATTTCTTAACTACCTTCGCTCGTCTCTCCCTCCCCCTTTGGGGAGGGCAGGGGTGGGGCCCTTTACTTAATCATCTTTAGTGCCAGCTTGATGACCTGCTCAACAGGCAGAGTAGCATCGTTAGCCAGAATCTGCGACACCACCTTCGCACTCGGCGCAGGTGAGAAGCCCAACATGGTGAGTGCCTGTACGGCCTCATCCCTCACAGGCGATTGCACGGCAACGGCTGCCGATGAGCCGCCGGCATGCAACTCACTGGCCACACCCGACGAAATCACCTTGTCGCGCAGGTCGACGATGATGCGCTGCGCGGTCTTCAGGCCGATGCCCTTCACACCTTTCAGAATACGCTCGTCGCCGTTGGCGATGACGTTGCAGAGCTCCTTCGGCGAAAGACTCGACAAAATCATGCGCGCCGTGTTCGCCCCTACCCCACTCACGGTGATGAGCATCTGGTAGAGCTCGCGCTCCTGCTTCGTCGAGAAGCCGTAGAGTGTGAACGAGTCATCGCGACCACCCGTGACGATGGCTTCGTGAACGTAGAGTTTCACATCTTTCTTGCCCTGAATGGCGGAGTAAGTGTTCAGCGAAATCTGCAGCGCATACCCCACTCCAGCTGCCTCAACAACAGCTAGTGCAGGCGTCAGCTCGGTCAGCTCGCCCTTGATATATTCTATCATAACAACAAAAGTTTGGCCGCTATCGATATGCGGCATTCTTGTATATATACAGGAAAATAACGGATGCAATCGTGTTTTATTGCATCCGAAAGGGAAAAAACTCCATCAATGACCAAGGGAGTTGCGAATTATTTCCGTTGTTACCCGACGTAAGTCTCAAGGAACTTCACGGTACCTTCGATACGGAGACGCGTGGCGGTGGCGGGCAACAGGACGGTTTCACCAGCTCGCAGCACGAAGTGTGTGCCGTCAGCCTCGGTGACGATGCCGGCTCCGCTAAGAGGAATCAGAATGACAAAGGAGTCGAGCTCGGTGTAGTCGAGGTCAACGGGCTGGTCGATGTCGTAGACCGAGGTGGTGAAATAAGGACAATCAACAAGCTGGACGCGCTGGTTCTTCGCAGGAGTGTAATGGGTCTGGTAGTCGTCAAGCACCTCGTAGTTGATGCTCTCAGCGGCAAGCTCCGTGTGCAGCTCGCGCGGACGGCCGAGGTCGTCGTGGCGGTCGAAGTCGTAGATGCGGTAGGTGACATCGCTTGTCTGCTGAATCTCAGCGAGGAAGCAGCCTGAGCCGATGGCGTGGATGCGACCGGCTGGCAGGAAGAAGCAGTCGCCCTCATGGACGGGATAGCGGGCAATAGCATCGACAATGGTCTTGTTGGCAACCATCTGCTTATACTCCTCAGGAGTGATCTTCTTCTTTAGTCCGCAGAGCAACGTGGCCTCCGACTCGGAAGGCATGAGGTACCACATCTCCGTCTTGCCGCGCTCGCGTCCTTGACGGTGTGCAATCTCGTCGGTGGGATGCACCTGAATAGAAAGGTCATCGCGTGCATCGATGAACTTGATGAGCAACGGGAACTCATTGCCAAATCGTTCGTAGTTGGCACACCCCACGAGCGCTTCCTTCTGCTCAGCCACAAGGTCGTTGAGTTTACGACCGGCATCAGGTCCGTTGCTGACAATCGTTTCATTGCCGGGTACACCACTGATTTCCCAGCTCTCGCCAACCTTGCGCAGCTGAGTCTGTATGTTCTTGAACGGGGCTATCTTCGTGCCGCCCCAGATGGTGTTTTTAAGAATAGGAGTGAATTTGAACATGAATTGAGAAGTTAAAGAAGTTAAAGAAGTTATTCCCCCAATATCAATTCTCCTTCCAGAACGCACGGGAGAACAAGACGAGGACGGTGAAGATTTCGAGACGTCCCATGAGCATCAGACCAGAGAGGAGCCACTTCACGGCAGCAGGGAAGACAGCCCAAGACATAGAGGGACCAATACCTACGCTGAGGGAAGGACCGACATTGCTGGCGCAGCTCAAGGCGATCGTGATAGAATTGGTATTGTCGACGCCCACGAGTATCATACTGAAATAAGTGAAGAGGCAAAGCGCCATGTAGGCGGCAAGGAAAGCCAATAGCGTCACCTGCGAAGAATACGGGATGGTGTTATCGTTGACGCGAACAGGCAATACGGCCCGTGGATGCAGGATGCGGCGCATCTCGTTGCGCAGAATATTGATAACCATCACCATACGGATGCACTTGAAGCCACCACTGGTGGATCCCGAACAGGCACCGAAAAACATACAAATACTCAGGACAACCCATGTGATAAAGTGCCATTGAGCAACATCGTCGTTGAAGATGCCTGTAGTCGTAATGAACGAGGTGACCTGGAAGAGGCTCATGCGGATGGCATCAAGAACTTCATAGTGGTTATCGCGAATGAGGAAGAAGGTGATGAACACCGTCGCCACAAGCACAGTAATGACATACAGCCGGAACTCGGAATTGTGGAAGAACTGCTTCAGGCGACCTTTGAAGAGGGTAATATAGAGCAATGTGAAGCTTGTTCCTGAGAGGAACATGAACACGATGGCCGTATAGTCAATATAAGGATTATGGAAGTAGCCTGTACTGGAATTATGTGTGGAGAAACCACCCGTGGCGGTGGTGGTCATCGCATAGTTCATACTGTCGAAAAGCCCCATGCCTGAGATGTAGTAGCACACGCCACAACCGATGGTCAGGAAGAGGTAGATGCTCCAAATCCACTTGGCCTGGGTGCTCAGACGTGGGTGCATTCGGGCGCGGATAGGGCCGGTGGCCTCAGCCGAGAACACTTTCACATTGCCGTTTCCGAAAGATGGAAGAATGGCAATGGTGAAGAAGACGATACCCAAGCCCCCAATCCATTGTGTCATTGTGCGCCAGAAGAGAAGGCCATGAGGCAGCACCTCTACATCATCAAGGATGCTACAGCCTGTAGTAGTGAAACCAGAAATGGTCTCAAAGTAGGCATCGGTGAAGTTGGTGATATACCCGCTGATGAGGAAAGGAAAGGAGCCAAAGAGACTGAAGATGAGCCACGTGAGCGTCACCAGCAGATAGGCTTCGCGACGGCCAAGGGAATTATCGGCATCTCGACCGACGTACTTGAACAAGATTCCACCCAGTATGGTGATAACCACCGACACCACGAAGGCCAGCGAGTCATCCTCGCCCAGATATAGGGAGAGACCCGTGCACAGCACCATCATTCCTACTTCGATGAAGAGCAGCGTGCCGATGATTTTATATATAATCTTGAAATTGAACATCAGCGGAAGAATTTTTCGAGTCGCGACATATCTACTTCATGACAGAACACCACCACAGAGTCACCGGCCTCAATCTGCGTGCCGCCACTGACAAGGTGACCCTCGCCGTTGCGCACGAGTCCGCCAATGGTGGTTCCCTTCGGCAAGCCAAGCTCGAACACCTTCTTGCGGGTAACCTTTGAATCGGGCTCGGCCGTAAACTCAGCCACATCGGCATTGGCCGACATGAGGAAGTGGATGTTGTGCACGTCGGCATCGAGCATCATCTGATAGATGTAGCTGGCAGCCAGCGCCTTCTTGTTGATGATGGTACCGATATCGAGGCTCTCAGCCATCGAGACATAGTCGAAGTTCTCGACCATCGCCACGGTCTTGCGCACACCGAGTCGCTTAGCGGTCAGGCAGGCGAGGATATTGGTTTCTGCATTACCCGTGAGGGCCACGAAGGCCTGAGTGTTCTTGATGCCTTCTTCGTTGAGCAGACCGATGTCGCGGCCGTCGCCATGAATCACCATCACACGCTTCGTGTCAATGAGTTCGTTGAGCCGGTCGCAACGTGCTTCATCGGCCTCGAAGATTTTCACCTTCATGTATTCGGGAATCAGAGCCGTAGCCCTGACGGCTGTGGCGCCACCACCCATGATCATGACATTCTTCACGTCCGCATAACGCTCCTTGCCCACGATGCTGCGGATATAGGGAATGTACTGCCGTGTGGTCATGAAGTAGGCGATGTCGTGAAGTTTCAACACATCATCACCACGAGGGATGATGGTCTCGTTCTCGCGCTTGATGGCCACGATGTGATAGGGCGACTCCGGCTTGCACAGATCCTTCAACGGCTGGTTGAGGATTTCGCAGTTCTCACGCAGCTTGATACCCAGCATGATGAGCGCACCGTCGTGGACATCCCAGCGCTGTCGTACCCACGACATTTTCAATCCATTGACAATGTCGACGGCGGCAAGCTTCTCAGGATAGATGAGTGAGGTAACACCCACACTTTCGAAGAACGACTTCAGTTTCGGGTCCATATACTCGTTGTTGTCGACCTTAGCCACCGTACGGCTGGCTCCAAGGGCTTTGGCGAGCATACAGGCATTCATGTTCAGGTTCTCGTCGGGCGTGACAGCGATGAACAAGTCGGTATTGCCAACACCAGCATCCTTCAGTGTCTGGATGCGCGAGGGCGAGGCCTGAACGGTCATCAGGTCATAGTCAGCACTGATGCTCGACAGTCGATCTATATCAGAATCGATGAGCACCGTATCGTGGTCGTTGCGCGACAGCAACTTGGCCAGATGGGTTCCGATGGCATAGGCGCCTACGATGATAATCTTCACGGATTTACGATTTATGGATTTACGATTTAACTTCGTTGACTTTTGTCGCGACTCGGCATAGCCAAAGCGAGCTTTGCTCTGCTCTTGCTGCTCCAAAAGTTACAGATTTACGATTTACTCGGCCGAAGGCTCTTCATAATTGCCTCCTTGTCGATTCCCACTATGTGGCGCAACTCGTCGACAGTGCCATGTTCCACAAAGTGGTCGGGGAGACCGAGACGGGTGATCTGCGGTTGGTAGCCATGATCGCTCATCCACTCCAACACGGCAGAGCCAAAGCCTCCGATACGGACACCGTCCTCGACGGTGACGATGCGACGGAACCGCTGTCCCACCTCGTGCAGCAACGTCTCATCGAGAGGTTTCAGGAAGCGCATGTCGTAGTGGGCAACCGAGAGCGGAGCATTTGTGGCAGAGAGTTCGGAGATGACCTCCTCAACATCGTTTCCAATGGGGCCGATGGTAAGCACTGCCACATCGGCGCCTTCATGGAGTTTCCGACCTGTACCCACCTCGACGGCTTCGAGCGGACAGCGCCAGTCGACTTGCACACCACGTCCTCGCGGATAGCGAATAACGAACGTGCCGCGGTCGGGCTGTTGAGCGGTGTACATCAACCGCCGCAATTCGTGCTCATCCATCGGTGACGCAATGGTGAGATTGGGAATTGGACGGAGGAATGCCATATCGAAAGCTCCGTGATGGGTGGGGCCATCCTGTCCGACAAGTCCTGCCCGATCGAGACACAGCACCACGGGAAGCTTCTGAATAGCTGCATCGTGGATGATGTTGTCATAGGCACGCTGCGAGAAGGCACTATAGATGTTGCAGAACGGCAGCAGCCCCTCCTTGGCCATTCCCGCCGAGAAAGTGACGGCATGTCCTTCCGCAATGCCGACGTCGAACGTCCGGTCAGGCATAGCCTTCATCATGATATTCATCGAGCAGCCCGTAGGCATGGCGGGTGTAACGCCGACGATGCGGTCGTTCTGCCGGGCCAGCTCGAGCAGCGTCTCACCAAACACGTCCTGATACTTCGGAGGTTCGTTGCTGCAATCGCTCACCAATCGCTCACCAGTCTCGGCATCGAACTTACCCGGTGCGTGCCAGATGGTGGCCTGCTTCTCCGCAGGCTTATAGCCCTTGCCCTTCGTGGTATGCAGATGCAGGAGCTTTGGTCCGCGCATGTCTTTCAGCTGTCGCAGGATGCGCACCAGTTTCTCAACATTATGTCCGTCGAAAGGTCCGAAATAGCGGATGTTCATTCCCTCAAAGATGTTCTGCTGATGGGCAAGTGCCGACTTCAAGGCGTTGTTCAGTCGAATCAGACCTTTGCGGCGATTGTCGTTCATCATACCACGTGCCTTGAGCCATTGCGACGCCTTGAAGCGCAGCCGGTTGTAGGTGGCATTGGTATCCAACTGCAAGAGATATTTCTCCATACCGCCCACAGCACGGTCAATCGACATGTCGTTGTCGTTGAGGATGATGAGCAGATCGTTATCGGTAGAGGATACGTTGTTCAGACCCTCGAAAGCCAAGCCGCCGCTCATTGCACCGTCGCCGATAATCGCAACGACCTTAGGAGCGGGATGATCGCCTTGCGGCTTTGCCGCCACTGCCATACCCAGCGCAGCCGAGATGCTGTTGGAAGCATGACCACACGTGAACGTGTCGTATTCGCTCTCCTCAGGCGAGGGGAACGGGCGGATGCCACCCAGCTTACGATTGGTTGAGAAGCGCTCGCGACGCCCCGTAAGCATCTTGTGGCCATAGGCCTGATGCCCCACATCCCACACAAGGCGGTCGGTGGGCGTATTGAAGACGTAATGCAGAGCTACGGTGAGTTCAACTACCCCCAGCGATGAAGCCAGGTGTCCAGGGTTCACGCTGAGCTCCTTCACGATCTCGTCACGCAGCTCCTGGCACACCTCAGGCAGCGATTCCACCTTCAGACGTCGCAGGTCTTCAGGATATGTAATTTGGCTTAACAGCCTTTCGTTCGTATTTTCCATTTGTTCAATTTGTCGGCAACCGAAACAGGTTGAACCCGTTTTTCGCACGGATTGCAAATGCAAAGATACGAAGAAAAGTTGAAAGTCTATAAAAAGATAGGTAAAAATGCATTTTTCGGCGAAAAGATTACATTTTTTCACCCTAATTAAATAAATATTTTTGTTTTTCTATAATTCAGTTTAAGAAAATCGGGAAAAGTTGGAGGTTCGTAGGTTTCGCATTACTTTTGCAGTCAAAAACCACCCGATATGACCAAACCGATTGTGTTCTTCGCTATTCTTTTCATGCTGTTCGGAGCAAGCGTCTCTGCTCAGCGCAACATCACTGTGCTCGATATGGACACAGACTTGCCCGTGAAAGGAGTATCGGTGAAGGTGGATCAGAAGCATGCCGTAGAGACCGACCACCTCGGACGGGTTTCCATTCCCTTTGTCTTCGACAGCATCGCCTTCAGCCATGTGCGTTATGAACATGAACAACTGAAGATGGTGGAGGTCGGCGACACGATGTATCTGCTGCCCATTGAGCATATGTTGCCCGAAGTGAAGGTGAATGCCGCCAGCCCGCAGATGCTGGCGATGTTCAAGGCTTGGGCGATGGCGGGTGCGATGATAGGTGCTGCCGAAGCCCCGCGTGGCATTGCCTCCTTCGACTTCGCCAACCTGCTCGACCGTCGTGGTCGTCGCGACAGGAAACATCTGGAGCGCGCTAAGACAATCCTTGAAGAATGGGATAAGATTCCAGATGAAGAGAAGGAAGAAAAGAAATAAGGAAAAAATGACAGATATGAAGGAAAAAAGTTGAATAGTCGGTCTCTATTCAACTTTTTTTCGTAATTTTGTAGGCATAAACATACAAAATCCCATTATCAAATGAGAAAAAGAATGATTATCATGGGCCTTTGCCTCGCTATGACAGGCATCGCCCAAGCACAAACTAAAGACGGTGGCATCACGCCACAGATGCTCCAACAGATGGAGAAAGTACAGGCTCAGCAGCCCATGAGCCGCGGTCTTTTCAACGCTATCGCACAGAACAACATCGACGACTTGGCAAAGAATTTCCTGAATCAAGGCGACATCGACACCCATTTCAGCATCGAGACGCCGAAACAGAGCATCCACGACCAGAAGTCAAGTGGCCGCTGCTGGATGTTCTCGGGGCTGAACGTGCTGCGTTCGAACTTCGCCAAGCAGCACGAGGACACACTCGCTGTGGAATTCTCGCACGACTACCTGTTCTTCTATGATCAGCTGGAGAAAGCCAATCTCATGCTGCAAGGCGTCATCGACCATGCTTCGAAGCCCATCGACGACACACGCGTACAGTTCTTCTTCCACCACCCCATCAACGACGGAGGCACATTCTGCGGCGTGGCCGACCTGGCCTATAAGTACGGACTGGTGCCAAAGGGCGTTCAGCCGGAGACTTTCTCTGCCGACAACACATCGCGAATGGCACGCATCATCTCGTCGAAGCTGCGCGAATACGGCTTGGAACTGCGCGATATGGTGAACTCGAAGACCGCCACGAAGGCCGTCATGAATCGCAAGACAGAGATGCTCAGCGACATCTACCGCATGCTCTGCATGACGTTGGGCGAGCCTGTGAAGGAGTTCACCTATGCCCATAAGGACAAGAACGGCACGCAGGTGGGCGAATCCCGCAAATACACTCCGAAACAGTTCTATGACGAGACGGTGGGCCGGAAGCTCAACGGCACGTTTATCATGGTGATGAACGACCCGCGCCGCCCCTTCTACAAGACCTACGAGGTGGAATACGACCGCCATACCTATGACGGCACGAACTGGAAATACCTGAACCTGCCGATGAAGGACATCGAGCAACTCGCTATCGCCTCGCTCCGTGATGGCCGCAAACTCTACTCCAGCTACGACGTGGGCAAGCAGTTCGACCGCAAGCGCGGCTATCTCGACACCGAGAACTACGACTACGGATCACTCTTCGGCACAGACTTCAAGATGGACAAGGCACAGCGCATCATGACATTCGACAGCGGTTCGACACATGCTATGACGCTCACAGCCGTCGATCTCGACAAGGACGGCAATCCCGTGAAGTGGAAAGTGGAGAACTCGTGGGGCCCTGCCAACGGTGTTGGCGGCTGCCTCATCATGACCAACCGCTGGTTCGAGGAGTATATGTTCCGCCTGGTGGTCGACAACCAGTATGTGCCTGCCGAGATGATGGAGCAGTATAAGCAGAAACCTGTGATGGTGATGCCTGAGGATCCGCTGTTCCAAGTGGACGAATAAAAAGAAAAGAGACCCGGCCGGGTCTCTTTTTTTATAGGTAGAAGCCTACGCTAAGCGACTGGAACTTCGGCGCGAAGTCGGTTTTCAGCACGTTGCAGGGCGAGTATTTTATGTAGAGGTCGAGGACGGGCGTTTCGATGATGCTCATGATGTCGACCGTTACAGGATTGACGCGTGCATCATTGTCCGTATCCTTGTATTTCTGTCCGTCGATCTTGTAACGCGTCTTCAGACTGCTGTGTAAGTTCAGGTTCAACACCGGACCTACGCTGAAAGAGAAGTTCCTATCGAACTTATAGCGATAGAGCAAGGGCATCTGCAGGCTGAACACCTTCACCCGCGAGAACTTCGGACGAACATTCTCGCCTGCATAAGGCGAAATAACCACGCACTCGTCGGGTGTCTTCTCAAAGCGCAAGTTGCTCGTCATGCGGTAGTTGCGCCAATCGACGCCGATTCCCGTCGACCATGTGCTGCGGCTGTTCTTCGCTGTGTAATCCCACTGGGCGATGGTCCAGAAGATTTCCCACGACGAACCCATCGATACATCCATGTTCTCAGGAGAGCCCAATGCATTGCACCAACCGAATCCCAGGTGCATCGTCACTTCGTTTTCCACCCATTCATCGCTGCGCTTCTTGCCGATAGGCAACGAGAACTCCCAATTATCGCCATTCAGCATGAGGCCGCTGACGTAGTTCGAGTCCACCAACTGCAGGGTGTTCTCATAGCGGAAGTCGGGGTCGTCGTTACGTCCTTCAATGCGGATGGACTGCAGCGAGTCGCCTGTGATGACCGTTACCTTGTGAGGGTTGTTGACGATGAGCGTGTCCTGGTCGTTGGTGGGCAGCGACGGAGCCGCAGCATACAAGGAACCGTTTGTCATGAAGGCTAAGGCAAAAACGGCCAAAGCCTGTAGGGTAATGAGTTTTGTTTTCATATCAAATATCATTTTTACGTTGTTGATTAATCTTTGAAAATCTTCTTCAGTTCGTCGAGCGACGAGACAGTACCTTCCAAGTAGATGACCGTCATGACGTCGTCTATAACCTTATAGCACAGGAAGCGGTTGAGACTACCCCGTGAGCGCAATCGGTACATCTGCGTGACCGTCGACTTTCCTGCGCTCATTTTCGTTTTACCGACATGTGTGACTGGCAGAGAAATCATGCTGGAGTTCAACTCTAAGTTGCCCTCATAGCCATTCTCCTTGAAATCCTTGGCGGCCAGGTGATCAACTCTCTTCACCAAAGCCTCGTCGGCCTTGAAGCGCACGCTGTGGAAATACGTCAGCTTATACTGGCTGATGGCCTTCCCGCGAATACGTGTCTCCACCATTTGGCTTGCCGGAACGACCTTTCCTTCGAAGAGGTCACTGATGTGCATGTTGCTTTGTGCATGCACACTGCCGCAAACCATCGTGATCAGTATCAGAAATAATTGTTTCATATCCATCAATTGCTAAACAGTTCTTTCATTTGTTGTTCCATCGTAGCGGTGGCGTCGTCGGAAGCAAGCGAGACCATAGCGGTCTGCATCTCCTGCATCACCAATTCTCGGTCGGTGACACGCTCACCATAGACATAAGCCACACACTCGTTCTGTCGCTGATAGCCGTACCACATGGAGCCCAGCGTGAAGAAGAGGAGAAGGGAAGCGGCAAGAGAGAGCCACATATGGGACCCTCTCCCCTGCCCCTCCCTGCAAAGGAGGGGAGTAGATACTCCTTCTTCCTGCGAACTCTGGGGAAGAGTCTCCAGGTCCAACATCATCTCGCGGAACGGCAGGAGGTCGGCAGGTAGCGACTCCGCCTGTCGGTAGAGTTCATAGAGACGTTGTTCCTCAGCAAGCGTGGTCTCGCCGTCGAAGAATCGCTCTGTCAGCGTCCTGATGTCATATTCCTTTTTCATATGCTTAAAACTTCATGATTCATTGATTCATTTCCACTAACTTCAACGACACATACTTCTCTCTCACGGCCTTGCGAGCCCGGCTGAGGGTTTGGCGAACGGCCACCTCGCTGCTTCCAGTTAGCTCTGCGATGTCGGCCATCTCCATACTTTCCATGTGGCGCAGACGAAGGATGGTCTGCTGGAGGGGCGGCAACGTGTCGATGATAGCAAGGATGCGCTCCGTGCGAGGATCGACTTGAGGTTCCTCTTCGGCGACTACCAGTTCCAGCGAAGCATAAGGCCGGCGCCGACGCAGGTGGTCGATAGCGAGGTTGCGTGTGACGACTACGGCCATCCGGACCAACGGCGAGTTGAGCTGCTCGCGCATCTGCCACAGCCTCAGCAATGCATCCTGCACCACATCTTCCGCATCGTCGGTATCACCGAGATACCGTCGGGCTTGGCTGATCAGCTGTGGGCGCACGGCTTGCGCCTCTCGTTTGAAATCGTCAGTCGTCACTGTTTACGCTCTGTTTTCAATGTTTCTTTCGTCTACTATACGCAGACATACAAAAAATGTGACATGAAACGCAAAAAAACTTCACTTCATTTATTTGCCAAAACATCTGGTCACGAAAGGCAGACAGGTGTAAAGGGCTGAGTGCCAGTACTCCCAAGTGTGACCGCCGTCGCGCACACGCAGCTGACAAGGAATGTGAGCTTCGCGCATAGCCTGGAAGAATTCCAGATTGCGGTCGAGCAGGAAGTCGTCGTCGCCACAGTCAACAAACCAATTGACTGTGCGCAACAGCTGCTTCACGTCATCGCTGGCCTCACGCACATATTTCGTGCATCCCAGCTGGCGAACGGTCAGGTAGAGCTGTCCTTCCATGCTCTCCAGGTCAGTGTTACGCTCTTGCTCAGGTGTGTACTGCGGGAGTTCCATCAGCGCACTCATGGCATAACACGCTCCGAACTTATCAGCATGTCGCTCAGCATAGCTCGTTGAGCCGCCACCGCCCATCGACAGACCTGCCACAGCGCGATGCTGCTTGTCGCCAATGACGCGATACTGCTTCTCCACCTTCGGCATCAGCTCGTTGAAGAAGAAGTCCTCGTAAGGCCAACCCTTCATATTGAAATAGCCGTTCCACTCCTTCCCGACGACGCCGCCGGCATTCGGCATGACGATGATCATCTCGCAAGCCTCGCCCGAAGCCACGAGCTGGTCCATCACATCCTTCACATGTCCGCGACCGTCCCAATCCTTATTCGTTCCCCACATGCCATGAAGCAGGTAAAGAACAGGATACTGACGATCCTTGTCCTGTTCGAAACTGCGCGGCACAAACACGTTGTATGCCCGCCAAGCCTTCAGCGTCTCACTATACATGCTGTCGGTAATCACCTTGCTCTGCTGTCCCCAGCCTTGAGCGAGTCCTACGGCACATTGCAAAAGGCAACATGCCAAAATCAATAGTTGTTTCTTCATTTTGTAAACCTTTATTATTTATTATTCTGAATTTTGCGAATGCAAAGTTAAGAAAACAATTCCGATTTCTGACATAAAACGCAAGTTTATTGCGGAAAAGCTGCGTATTTTCATCTATCTCCATGCTCCGCTGTTTCTAGAGCACAGCTCCTATGTATCCTGAGCATTGCTCCGATGATTCTGGAGGATGCGTTTAATCAAGTAATATATCATATATTGTGGAGTAATATATCATATATTGTAAAGTAATATATCATATATTGGTCAGTAATATATTATATATTGGTCGGTAATATATCATATATTACTTTATAAGAGGGCTGCTCTAGTATCATCAGAGGGCTGCTCCAGCATCATGAAAGGACTGCTCCAGCATCATGAAAAGACTGCTCTAGCATCATGAAAGGCGGTTTCATGAATAAAAAAAGTCCGGCTGATGTGCTCAACCGGACTTTTCTATGGATTGTTACGGAATGATTACGGGATTCCTACTTGTTCTTCTCGTAGTACTCGAGGCCCTTCTGGACGTTCTTCATCAGCGCATTGCTGGTGAGCGTTGCGCCTGTGACAGCATCCACCTTCAGCTTCTTGGCCTTTGCCACCGACTTGCCCTGATAGTTCTCGAGCAGCTTCTTGGCCTTCGCCATATACTTCGGACCTTCCTGGCTGCGCAGCGTCTCCACCTTTACAACCTTATTCTTCTCGATGTAGATCTTCAGAGGTGTGGGGCCGGCATAGCCTTGAATGCTCTTGCCGATAGTGGTCGTGTTGACAATCGTTGTAGCACCCTCGCGAGTGATCGTGTCATCACCAGGCATTGCACTCATAAAAAATGTAGCAAGGAGAATAGCTCCTACTACCGATTTCATTTTCTTCATGTTATTCATTTTCTTTTACGTATTTCTACATTTCACCGTGCAAATTTACATGATTATTGTGAGAAAAATGCTTTTTCTGATATTTTTCTCACATTTTTTATGTATTTTTGCAAGATAATTTACCAAAGACCTATGGACAACAAGATAAAAGACGACGAAATTCTGAACGAAAACGAACTGACCGAGAAGCCAGAGGAACAGGATTCAACGGATAACGAAGAGAATCCGGAAACTCTTGAAAACCCGGAACCGACAGACGACTCCGATGCCCCGGAACAGCATTCCGACTACCGCCCTGCCAACCGCTTCGATGCCTCGGTAGTGCACCATTTGTCGGGTATGTACCAGAACTGGTTTCTCGACTATGCCAGCTACGTCATTCTGGAACGCGCCGTACCTCATATTGAAGATGGATTCAAACCCGTGCAGCGCCGCATCCTGCACTCCATGAAGCGCATGGACGACGGACGATTCAACAAGGTTGCCAACATCGTGGGACACACCATGCAGTTCCACCCTCACGGCGATGCGAGCATCGGCGACGCATTGGTGCAGATGGGACAGAAGGAACTGCTCATCGACACACAGGGCAACTGGGGCAACATCCTCACGGGCGACCGCTCTGCCGCACCCCGTTACATCGAGGCTCGTCTGTCGAAATTCGCACTCGACGTTGTCTTCAACCCGAAGACTACCGACTGGCAGCTCAGCTACGACGGCCGAAACAAGGAGCCCATCGTGCTGCCCGCGAAGTTCCCGCTGCTGCTGGCTCAGGGTGCGGAAGGCATCGCCGTCGGTCTGAGTTCGAAGATTCTGCCTCACAACTTCAACGAACTCTGCGATGCAGCAATCAGCTACCTGCGCGGCGAGCCTTTCCGGCTGTTCCCCGACTTCCCCACAGGTGGTTCGATCGACGTGTCGAAATACAACGACGGACAGCGTGGCGGCATGTTGAAAGTGCGTGCAAAGATCGAGAAACTCGACCAGAAGACACTCGTCATCCGCGAGATTCCTTATTCGAAGACCACCGTTTCGCTCATCGATTCAATCCTGAAGGCTATCGAGAAAGGCAAAATCAAGGCAAAGAAAGTCGATGACAACACGGCTGCCGACGTTGAGATTCAGGTGCATCTGGCACCAGGCGTGTCGTCCGACAAGACCATCGACGCCCTCTATGCCTTCAGCGACTGCGAGATCAACCTCTCACCCAACTGCTGCGTCATTCAGGACCAGAAGCCACAGTTCCTCACCGTGAGCGATGTGCTGCGCCACAATGTTGACACCACGATGTCACTCTTGCGCCGCGAACTGGAAATCCGCAAGGCTGAACTTGAGGAGCAGTTGTTCTTCGCCTCGCTTGAGCGCATCTTCATCGAGGAACGCATGTATAAGGATCGAGAGTTCGAGCAGGCTCCCAACATGGAAGCCGTCGTCGAACACCTGACACGTAGGCTGGAGCCCTTCCGCAAGAAGCTCATCCGCGACATCACACGCGACGACATCCTGCGCCTCATGGAAATCAAGATGCAGCGCATCCTGAAGTTCAACAAGGACAAGGCCGACGAACTCATCGCCCGTGTTAAGAAGGAGATCAAGGAGATCAAGCATGACTTGGCCCATATGGTCGACGTCACGATTGAATGGTTCCGCTACATCAAGGAGAAATACGGTAAGGACCACCCGCGCCGCACGGAGATACGCAACTTCGACAGCATCGAGGCTACGAAGGTCATCGAGGCCACGCAGAAACTCTACATCAACCGACAGGAGGGCTTCATCGGCACAGGCCTGAAGAAGGACGAATTCGTCTGCAACTGCTCCGACATCGATGACATCATCATCTTCTACCGCGATGGTCGCATGAAGGTGGTGCGCGTGGCAGAGAAGCTCTTCGTGGGCAAGAACATCCTGCACTTACAGGTATTCAAGAAGAACGACTCGCGCACGACATATAATATGGTGTACCGCGACGGAAAGAGCGGTCCCTGCTATATCAAACGCTTCAACGTGCCTGCCATCACCCGTGACAGAGAGGTGGATCTCACGCAAGGCAAGCCCGGCTCGAAGATTCTCTACTTCACCGCCAACCCCAACGGCGAGGCCGAGGTCATCAAGATTACCTTCGACTCTATCCTGCAGAACAAGAGCAAGAACAAGAAGCTGTTCATGGAACGCTCGTTTGCCGACGTGCTCATCAAAGGTCGTGGCGTGAAGGGTAACATCCTGACGAAGAACCCCGTACACCGCATCTCGCTGAAGAGTCTCGGACACAGTACGCTGGGCGGTCTGAAGGTGTGGTGGGATCCCGATGTGAACCGACTGAACTACGACGACCACGGGAAATATCTCGGCGAGTTCTACGATGACGACCTTATCTTGGTTGTCTTGAAGAACTGCGACTTCTACTGCACGAACTTCGACCTGAACAACCACTACGAGGACGACATCATGTGCATCGAGAAGTTCGACCCGGAGAAGGTTTGGAGTGCCGTGCTGTACGATGCCGACAACCAAGGCTATCCGTACATCAAGCGTTTCCTCATGGAACCGACGAAGACGCATAAGAACTTCATGGGCGATAACAAGAACTCGCAACTGGTATTGCTCACCGACCAGCCCTATCCGCGCATCCTCATCAACTTCGGCGGCGATGATGCTTCGCGCGAGGCGATGGAGGTCGATGTAGAGAGTTTCATCGCTGTGAAGAGCTACAAAGCAAAGGGCAAGCGCGTCACAACGTGGAAGATTGCATCGATCGAGGAGCTGGAGCCCACTCGCCTGCCGGAACCAGAGCTCGATGAAACGGATGCCGATGACGACGAGGGCACAGAACCAGAACCCGTTGTCGAGCCGGAACCCGTTGCTGAGCCAGAACCCGTTGCTGAACCGGAACCCGTTGCTGAACCGGAACCGGTTGTCGAAGAGGAAACTCCTTCTACTCCTCCTGAGCAGGAAGAAAAGCCTGTTGAGAAGAAAGAGAAAACCAAGAAGCAGGCGGTAAAGCCCAAGAAGCAAAAAGAAGAACCCCAAAAGCAAGAAGAACCTAAGAAGCAAGAAGAACCTAAGAAACAAGAGGAGCCCAAGAAGAAAGAGAAGCCCAAGAAACAAAAAGAGGAGCCAAAGAAGCAAGAAGAAAAGAAACCCGTTGAGAAGCCCTCGCCAGCTCCTGAGCCTCCTGCCGATGATGCTCCCAGCCCTCAGTTTAAATATGACCCGAAGACTGGCCAACTAAGTTTATTCAGCGATGACGATATGTAGCCGACACCTGCCCCACTCCATCAGCAGAATCATTCTTCTGGTTGTGTTTGTTGCGATGTCATCGCAACTACCGCTTTCTGCCAACGCACAAGCCACCACACCTGAGGAGGCTCTGCAGGGACAGCCCGCCGACCCTCTTCCTATCAGGGAGAAGGCCACGATGATAGCAGTGGGAAAAGCCGACATCCTCGACACCTATCTCTCACAGGAGAAATACAACGGCAGCGACATTCGCTTCATTTCCCAAAACCGAAAGCCTTGGCGACAGTTCATGCAGACCTTCGTCAACGAGGGAACCGTCTCCTTCGGCAGCAACCGTGCCGATAACAACGATGAGCTGGGAGGCATGTACCACTTCGGCTATCACCTGCGACGCTACTGGCAACTTTCACCCAAGCTCTCGCTGGAGGCTGGCGGCGGTATCGGTGCACAAGTGGGATTTCTCTACAACACTCGCAACAGCAACAACCCTGCACAAGCCTATGCCTCTGTGCAACTCCTGCCGTCGGCGGCAGCCACCAAGCAGTTACAGTTGTTCCGCCGTACTTCCTACCTGCGCTATGAACTCAGCGTGCCTCTTATCGGCTTGGTGTTCTCACCCAACTACGGGCAGTCGTACTACGAGATCTTCTCGCGTGGCAACTACGATCATAACATCGTGCCGACAACCATTGCTGCCACTCCTTCTCTGCGCCACATGCTCACACTCGACATCCCGCTCTCACGCCGCAAACCGCAATCCATGCTGCGCATCGGATATCTCGGCGACTACCAGCAAGCTAAGGTGAACGACTTGAAACAACATCACATCAGTCATCTGCTGGTGCTCGGATGGACGAAACGATTCTGACGACCATGTTCAAGACAATTCTGAAATACCTCTGCGTCATCGCTATGATGGCTGTCATCGGCGGAAGCCTCACGGCTTGTGTCGATGAAGACGAATATGCCGACACCCCACAAGGCAACTTCGAAGCACTCTGGCGCATCATCGATGAACACTACTGTTTCTTCGATTATAAGCAGAAGGAATACGGTCTCAACTGGAATGAGGTTTATCAGCGCTATCGGCCGCAGTTCGATGCCGCGATGACAAAGACGCAACAGTTTGAGGTGTTAGCCAACATGCTCTCCGAACTGCGCGACGGACATGTCAATCTCTACTCCTCGTTCGACGTGGCGCGAAACTGGTCGTGGCAGGAGGACTACCCGGCCAATGTCAGCGACACACTCATCAGGAAATATCTCGGCACTGATTACCGCATTGCCTCAGGCATGCAGTACCGCATATTGGACGACCAGACTGGCTACCTGCGCTGTGAATCGTTTGGATATGAATTAGGTGAAGGCAACCTCGACGACATCCTTTACTACCTGTCGCCCTGCCGTGCCCTGATTATCGACCTGCGCAGCAATGGCGGCGGACTCGTCACCTCAGCCGAACAACTGGCGGCGCGCTTCACCAACAAGGAAATCCTCGTTGGCTACATGCAGCATAAGACGGGGCGCGGCCACAACGACTTCTCAAAGATGGAAGAACAGCGGTTGAAGCCGTCGAAGGGACTACGCTGGCAGAAACCCGTCATCGTGCTCACCAACCGCGGGGTGTTCAGCGCTGCCAACGAATTTGTGAAGTACATGAAATGCTGCCCGAACGTCACCGTTGTGGGCGACCGCACAGGCGGTGGAGCCGGCTTGCCCTTCTCCTCAGAGCTGCCCTGTGGCTGGAGTGTGAGATTCTCGGCCTGTCCGATGTACGACTGCAATCGTCAGTCAACGGAGTTCGGCATTGATCCCGACTATAATATCTCCCTCACCGATGCCGACTTCGCCCTTGGCATCGATACCATCATTGAATATGCACGCCGCTTGTTGAGATAAAATAGGCAATGATATAGGATTAGACCCTGAAACCTTTATTGATCCCGAAAACCATTTGTTTTGTAAAGACTATCTGAGTTGTGTGTTTATTAAGACAACTCAGACAACGTTGGACAACTTTACGTTGTCCCTTGTTGTTCGTGTTGTTTTTTAAAAACCTTTGCTAGCCGAGTAGTAATAAATGGTAAAATTGCGATTCGAGAGAAAGAAAAATGCAGAATAATTTGCATATTTCACAAAAACATTGTACTTTTGCACCCGCAAACTATCTCCGCAAGCGCCTGTGGCGGAATTGGTAGACGCGTCAGACTTAGGATCTGGTGTCTTGCGACGTGCAGGTT
>JAFZAP010000005.1 GCA_017557185.1 Prevotella sp. | reverse complement strand
CGTACCAACTTTTTGCTCAGAAAACTATGAAAAACACCGAGGGGCTGCCTCGCGGCAGGGGGCTCGAAGCCCCCGAGAGCGGTGTTCGAATAGCCAAATTCAACTGTTGGCGTCTGCAAACATAGTAACTAATTTGTTTCCAATAAAAAGAAAGGCGAGCGCGCAGGCAAATAATAATAGTCTTTTTCGTAAATTTATTGTTTTTAGATGTTTAAATGAAAATTTCCGTGTTTTCCGTTTTATTTCCGTTTATTTCCGTTGTAAAAAACTTATGTTCTTGCTTTTTGTTTTGAGAAACAAATAAAAATATGTATATTTGCAACATGAAACGATTATCTGTATGTATTCTCTTTTCGCTGGTTGCAGCGATGTCGTGGATGGCAAGTGCCACCGCCTCTGCGGCAGCCATCGAGAAAGGTGTTTCGCGGGCACTGGCCACCGAGCGTGCCGCACATGTAAGTGAAATCCATTATTCGCTGACGTTCACCGTTCCGGAACGCAAGGAGGAAGCCGTGACCTTCATGGAGATCCTGCGCTTCACATGGAGTGGCAGCGAGGACCTGCAACTGGACTTCCAAGGTTCGCCGGAGCAGTTGGAGAAGGTCATCGGCGTGAACGGAAAGGGTGTGAAGACGGTGTTGCGCGATGAACACATTATCATTCCGAAACGCTATCTGCGCGAGGGCGAGAACATCATCGAAGTGATGGGACAAAGTGGCGACAAGGCGCTGAACCGCTCCGACGAGTATCTCTACACGCTCTTCGTGCCCGATCATGCGCGTTCGGTGTTCCCCTGTTTCGACCAACCCGACCTGAAGGCACAGTTCGCACTGAAGCTGAACCTGCCCGATGGCTGGGTGAGCATCTCGAACCAGACACAGAAGCCCATCCCGACGTATCTGTTCTCCTTCACCGCAGGGAAGTTCCAGGTGCAGAAGGCCACACGCGACGGACGCGAACTGACGGCCCTCTATCGCGAAACCGATCCGAAGAAGGTGGCACAGCTGTCGAAGGTGTTCGACCAGGTGGCGCTGTCGCTGACCTGGATGGAGCGTTACACGAACATCCGCTATCCGTTCGAGAAATACAGCTTTGTCGTCTTGCTGGGCTATCAGTTTGGCGGTATGGAGCATCCGGGCTGCATACAGTTTACCGACCGTGAGATATTCCTCGGACAGAATCCCACGCCCGACGAGGAGTTGACACGCCTGAACCTCATCGCTCACGAGACTGCACACATGTGGTTCGGCGACCTTGTCACGATGAAGTGGTTCGACGATGTATGGACGAAGGAGGTCTTTGCCAACTTCATGGCCGATAAGATCTCGCGCGAGCAGTTCCCCGACATCAACCACGACCTGCTGTTCCTGCGCAACCACTATCCTTCCGCCCTCGCCACCGACCGCACCGAAGGCACACATCCCATCCAGCAGCCGCTCGACAACCTGAACGGGGCGGGCCTGCTCTATGGTAACATCATCTACCACAAGGCACCAATCATGATGCGACAGCTGGAACTTATCAAGGGCGAAAAGGCTCTGCGTGACGGCTTGCGGGCCTATCTGAACAAATATGCCTTCGGCAATGCGACGTGGGACGACCTGGTGAGTGTGCTCGACGAATTCGCCCCTGAACACAGCGCCAAGGCCTTTAGTGATGTGTGGGTGCAAGAGAAAGGACTGCCCACCGTCACTTGCGAACGGCAACAGGACGGCAGTATCATCGTCAGCCAGCAGGATCCCTATCATCGGCGACTCGTCTGGAAGCAGGACTTCGCGCTGGGTGTGGTCATCAGCGACAGCCGACAGCAGCAGGGGTTCCGCACCGATGAGGTGAGCGTGTTCTCGGCAGCACCACAGGTGACCGTGCCGGCAGTGGCCGTCGCCACCGACTCGCGCCGTCAGCCGCTGGTCATTCCCAACCTCGACGGTCTGGGCTACGGACGTTTCGTCTGCGATGACAACACGCTGCTCTTCCTCGGCTTCACCTGTCAGACCGAGCCCAATGCCCTGCATCGGCAGGCAGCACTGATGACGCTCTATGAGAACTACCTGATGGGCAACACCACAGCAGCATGGATGCTAGGCACCCTCATCACCTATCTCGCGCAGGAGGAAAACCCGCTCGTTTCCACAACCATCTGCAACTATCTCGCACGAATACTGAAAGACGTGACACCCGACGAACGAAGCTTCGCGGAGTACACCCTCTACAACCACGCGCAACAGCACTCGCTCACCAGCGTACGACAGCAACTGCTGCGTATGCTCTCCACATCCGCTACCTCGAAGAGCATCCTCGACAACATCTACACGCTTTGGCAGACCAAGGGAAGCGACCTGCTCGACGAACGCGACTACACGCACATGGCCTATCATCTGGCCATCATGCGCCCTGCGGAATGGCAGCAGATTCTCACCACGCAGCGCAGTAGGCTGAAAACCGACGATGAGCGCGCGGAGTTCGATTATATCTCGCAGGCATGTAATCCCGACGAACAGGCTCAGCAGCAGCTCTTCAACGATTTGCTGAAGGCTGAGAACCGACGTGTCGAACCCTGGGCACGGTCGCTGCTCGCTTTGCTCAACGACCCCACGCGTGAACCTTTCAGCAACCGCTATCTCGCCCCCGGTCTCGATGCCCTTGAGGATGTCCAGCGCACAGGAGATATTTTCTTCCCGGGCTACTGGCTCTCGTCACTGATCAGCGGACACAAGAGCGAGGAGGCAAAAGGCATCGTGAAAAGCTGGATCACCAGTCACCCTACCCTCTCGCCGGCTCTGATGAATAAACTGAAAGAGAATGCCTACTATTTGACAAGATAAAAGGGCATAAAGGGCTTAAAGGGCATAAAGGGGAGTGATAGGGCTTAAAGGGCATAAAGGGGAGTGAAAGGGCATAAAGGGAAAAGTCAACAAGGTAAAATCGTAAATCGGACTCGGCTCTGCCGCTTTCGTAATAAAATGGAGAAAGAAATCCGTAAATCGTAAATCAGTAAATCCGTAAATCGTCAATCCGTATATGAAGAAAGTCCTTCTTTTGCTTCTCGCAGCCATTCCTGCTGTTCTGAATGCTGCGATAGTATCGCAGCCCGACCAGCAGCCCCAGCAGCCAGCCCAATGGAACACCCCCGGTGCGGGCAATCCGTTTATCCCCGGCTATTTCGCCGATCCCACCATCCGCAAGTTTGGCGACACCTATTATTTATATGCCACCACCGACGGCACGGGCAACGGCTACGGACCGGCTCAGGTGTGGACGTCGAAGGACTTTCGCACTTGGACGAATCATATCATGGACTGGCCGACGACAGAAGTTGTGTGGGCACCTGACGTGATGCAGACCGCCGACGGCCTCTATCGCTACTTCTACTGTGAGCCGTGTGTGTTGCACGAAGGCGTGGGGCCAACGCCTCTCGGCCCGTGGAAGAACGTGTTGGGCAGCGATGACGCCGTGCTCGTCGAGGACCGCTTTGTTCATAACGCCATCACCCTTGACGGCCAGACCTTCGTCGACGACGACGGCCAGATCTACATCTATTTCGGCACGTGGGGCATCTACGACGGCTTCGGCTGCGGTGTAGCAAAGTTCAATCCCGACATGAAGTCGTTTGCCGACAAGAAGCTCATCCTGAATACCGAGATCAAGGACTTCTTCGAGGCACCGTTTGTGCTGAAGCGCAATGGCATCTACTATTTCACCTATTCCTCCGGCTCGTGCCACGATCACACCTATCGTGTGCAATATGCCACAAGCACGGTGGGGCCTATGGGTCCGTATGAGTATCAGGGCTGCATCCTTGAAACCAACGAAGACCAGACTGTCCACGGTCCTGGTCACCATAGCATCCTGCAGGACGGCGACGAATACTACATCGTGTATCACCGCCATAACATCCCGCAGGCCACCCACGGCTTCAATCGCCAGATTTGTATCGACGAACTGCACTTCACCCCTGATGGCAAGATTGAAAAGGTCAAGCCCACCCACGACGGCGTGTTACCGCGCTCGGTTCGCGATCTTCCCACAAGGGAGAATCTCGCCTTCGGAGCTGCGACTACGGCCTCGAGCTACTACAGCGACGACTATCGCCCGCAATATGCCACCGACGACAACAACGCCACCCTTTGGCGACCTGCCACCTGTAATGGAGAGGATTACCTGGAAATCGATTTGGGTGACGTGAAGTCTTTCTCGGAGGTGCAAACACAGTTCGAGTTTGCAACGTTCTATTACCAATACAAAATAGAAACGTCTCGCGACGGACAGCAGTGGACGCTCTATGCCGACCACACCAACAACACCCAGCCAGGTTCCCCGATGATCGACACGGGCCTCACCTCAGCCCGCTATCTGCGCATTTGGGTGACCGGTCGCGAGATGAACGGTCACTTCGGGGGGATTTGGAATGTGAAAGTCCTCAAAAGCCTCTCCCCCGACCCCTCCCCCAAAGGGAGGGGAGAGTCTTCTGCCTGGAAGGAGCGTCATGCCGATATCGCCGGCGGAGCTCCTGGCTGCAAGGGCTCTTCGGCACCTATCATCAACTTGAACGCCAAGGACTATCCCGTTGGGACGCAGGTCACAGAACTCGTGAGTAATGAATACGTCTTCAAGGGTAATGCCCTATCAATTGAACTGCGCGACGGTCGTCCAGCCTTCCATTTCACTGGCAGTAATTCCCCCTCCCTTTTGGGAGGGGCTAGGGGTGGGCCCTTCCGCAGTGATCGTCCCTTACCCGACTGCATGAACTACAGCGCTCCCTATAGCATTGAAGCATGGGTGCTGAATCCCAGTGTCGACCGCAACGAGTGCATCGTACAACTCATCCCAGACCGCCACGATCTTTCCACCGTGGAGCTTTGTAACGGCAGTGATCCGCAAAACGGACTGATGATGCACAATGCAACATTCGAGAACAGCGGCTCGCCACTCATCAAGCAGCACGAAGGCGAGTGGCAACACTGGGTGGTCACTTATGACGGCTATATGGAACGCCACTACCTGAACGGTCGGCAGGTGTCGGAGAAAAACATGATGCTCGTTCTGCGACCACGCGGCTATATCCAGATTGGTGCTTCCTTCGAGGGTAACTCCCCCTTCAACGGCTATCTGCACGCACTCGCCATCTACGATAGAACAATTTCTGCCGACGAGGTGAAAGCCCACTATGAGGCACCTCTCGACTACGACCTTGCAGCTGCAGAGAAGCTGCAAGCCAAGGCTGCGCAACAGGAGCTGAAGGGAGCCCGTATAGAAGTAGCCGCCCTTACACCACAGCTGCTCAGCGTACGCCTTGTCGACAAAGCAGGTAACATCATCCAGCCCGGCTTCAACAAGGTCAGCGTGATAGGAACAAAACTATCTACTCCCCTCCCTCTACGGGAGGGGGAGGGGGTGGGCCTTCTTTCCTTACCCAAGCCAGGCAAATACACCATTACCGCAATGGCGAACCTTGGGGAGAAAGACAGCAAGAAGATAGCCTCAAAAACCATCTCTACCAAAAACTCCGACTTTAATATCCTTTCTCCCCTCCCTATGGGGGAGGGGTCGGGGGAGAGGCTCACCCTCACTTCCAAAGGCCGCAACTTCAATGCCTTCGCTGCGCAGAACGGTCCGATGAAGTACGAAATGATCACGGGCGACTTCGTTGCCATCTGTCATCTCAGCGATCTGACGGGAAGCGAGCATCGTCGCACACCCAGCTACAACGAGGGTGGACTGATGGTGCTTGACGACACCGACCCGCAGAACCAGCAGATTGTGCAGATGGGTATCTTCCCCAACTACAACTGTGGCAATATGCTCACCACCGTTTCGCATCACGGTCGTCGCCCGCAGTTCCCGCGCGGCAACAGCTGGCAATATGACCCGTGGCTGATGATTGAGCGACAGGGCAACACGTTCATCATCCGCACCAGCGCCGACGGTCAGCAATGGACTGAGACCACTGGCTCGCCCGTGGAGATGCGCATGCCTGAAAAGGTGAAGGTGGGCCTCTTCCAAGTCACCTACACCGACAACGAAGCCTCTGCCTCCTTCGACCACTTCGCCATTTATCAACGCTCGGACAAGCAGTAAGACGCCATTGTGGTCCCGCAGCCATACGACAAGGCTATGATATTGGAGATGACGTAGGAATATGGTTTCATAAAACGGCCTGAAGGCCAATAAGCAAATAGCCCAGGGCAACGCCCTGGGTTTTGTATGTTCGAAGGACTTTTCGCGCTGTAAGTGCAAAAGCTTTTGGCTTCGCCTTCGTCCGTCACGACTCGGCCAAACGTGCAAGCACGATGGCCCTCGCTGCTCCGTCCGTTGCCCCTGTAGGGCGCAGTTCCTCTTATGCCATACTTCCCAGGGCGATGCCCTGGGCTGATAGCTCGCTGGCCTTACAGGCCGCCTTTGTGCTCTGCCATTTCATCGCCTATATAGTTCCCTACAACAAAGGGATTGCACCGCAGTGCAACCCCTTCTTATTCGTTGTTCCGAAAATAATTCATTAAGAGTAACGGATGAGCTGGCCCGGACGGATGCTGGAGTCCTTCTTCAGTCCGTTGAGCTTGCGCAACTGCTCTACGCTCACACCATACTTCGTAGCGATGCGGTAGAGGGTCTCGCCGCTCTTCACCTTATGCACCTTGCGACTAGCCGATGAAGCGTAGGTAGTCTGCTTACGCTCGCTGCTGCCATTGCTGCTATTCTGTGCCACAGCGGTAGAGTGCACGTCGGCAGGATTGTAGCTACCATTGCCCTGCACACCACGCAGGCGGGTAGCCTCAGCAGCCTCGCGCTCATAAGACTTCTTGCGATAGACATAGAAATCGCCCGTCACATCCTGAGCACGGAAGTCGAACATCAGGGCAGGGTTCAGAGCCACACCGCAGAGACGCGTCTCGAAGTGCAGGTGCGAACCATTAGAGCGGCCTGTCGAGCCACCGAGGCCGATGACATCGCCAGCCTTCACCACTTGGTTCTCCTTGACGAGCTGCTTCGAGAGGTGACCATAGATGGTCTCCAAGCCGTTGTCGTGACGGATCACGATATACTTACCATAGCCCTTTGCTTCGAATTTCACCATGCGCACCATGCCTGAGAAGGCTGCGCGAATGGTATCGCCGGTATAAACCTTGATATCAAGACCCTTATGCTGGCGTCCCCAACGAGGACCGAAGTTCGAGGTGATCACGCGGCTGGGAGTAGGCATGCTGAAATCACGCAGGTCGATCCTGTACTGATCGGGCAGCTGCGTGGCACGATGTGCATACACGTTGTTCCAGTCGGCATAGAGTTCCTCTGCGGGCAGGCCGGAGTATTCGCGTTCCAGAAGTTGATTGAATGTGAGCGTATCGACGGTTTTCATCTTCTTGTCGACCGGAGCCTGGCTAGCCAGGAGATCCTGAGCGGCGACATGTCCGCCACAAAGAGTGAAAAACGCTGTGAGTGCTAAAGTCTTTACTATTTTCTTAAAATCCATATTCACTTGTTTTAGGTTCGTCCTTCACACGAAGGAACTCAAATACCTGTGTCCGATAAACCCCATTGAGCACTACAAAAACCCAATAGCAGACACTAATTCTTCGCTTAAAGAAGCAAAAATACGGGGCAAAGGTACAAAAAAATACCATAAGTATCAAAGATACACCCTATTGTTTAACGGTTTTTATTATTTTTTAGTATGTTCTATTGTATAAATGTGCATGTTTTTTTAGTATTTTATGAATTGAAGGTTGTTCTTCTTCATGAAATGGCAGCCCAGTTGATATGGCTTTTGCGGAGCTGGCGCAGGCGGTTCCAGAGCAGCCGATACAGGGGGCTCTGACAGGTGGGATCGTCATCGATGATGTGCTGTGCCTCATCGCGGGCGAGCTGTACGAGCTGTCCGTCGCGGGCAATGTCGGCAATCTTCAAGTCGAAGGCCGTGCCACTCTGCTGTGTTCCCTCCAAATCGCCAGGACCTCGCAACTTCAAGTCGGCCTCGGCAATCTCGAAGCCGTCGTTGGTTTCGCACATGATGTCGATGCGCTTCCGCGTCTCCGCCGAGAGCTTGTAGCTGGTGACGAGGATGCAATAGCTTTGGTCGGCACCGCGTCCCACACGCCCTCGCAACTGGTGCAGCTGCGACAAGCCGAAGCGCTGTGCCTCGAGGATGACCATCACCGATGCATTCGGCACGTTCACACCAACCTCGATCACCGTCGTAGCAACGAGAATCTGCGTCTCGCCATTCACGAAGCGTTGCATCTCAGCCTCCTTCTCGGCAGGCTTCATCTTGCCGTGCACCTTGCTCAACTGAAATTCGGGGAAGGCAATGCGCAGCGCCTCGAAGCCTTCCTCGAGGTTCTGCAGGTCCATCTTCTCGCTTTCCTTAATGAGCGGGAACACGATATACACCTGACGGCCGAGCGCTATCTGCTGGCGAATGCCGTGATAGAGCGATGTCTGCTGGTTATCAAACTTATGTATGGTCTGTATGGGCTTGCGACCTGGCGGGAGTTCGTCGATGACGCTCACGTCGAGGTCGCCGTAGATGGTCATCGCCAGCGTACGCGGGATGGGCGTCGCCGTCATCACCAGCACGTGTGGCGGGTTCTCGCTCTTTGCCCAGAGCTTCGCGCGCTGTGCCACGCCGAAGCGATGCTGCTCGTCGATCACCGCCAACCCGAGCTTGTGGAACTGCACCGTATCTTCTATCAACGCATGAGTGCCCACAACGATTTGTATCGAACCGTCGTGGAGCGAGCGAAGAATCTCCGTGCGCTTCTTGCCCTTCACGACACCCGTGAGCAGTTCCACGCGGACGGGCATCGTACCCAGGAACTCGCGGATGGTCTGCAGGTGCTGCTCGGCAAGAATCTCCGTCGGTGCCATCATGCAAGCCTGGAAGCCGTTGTCGAGTGCGATGAGCATCGACATCAGCGCGACAAGTGTCTTCCCCGAGCCCACATCACCCTGCAACAGGCGGTTCATCTGCCGTCCCGACCGCATGTCGGCACGTATCTCGTGCATCACGCGCTTCTGTGCTCCCGTGAGTTCGAAGGGCAGGTGCTCGTGGTAGAAGGAATTGAAAATGGCACCCACATGCGGAAACACATTGCCCCGATACTTGCGGCGCTGGTCGCTGGCATAGCGCAGGATGTTCAGCTGCACATAGAACAGTTCTTCGAACTTCAGGCGAACACGGGCACGCTGCATCTCGTCGGGTGTCTGCGGATAGTGTATCCAGCGCAGGGCCTCATCGCGCGAACAGAGATGCAGCCGGCCGGTGATGAAGGGCGGCAGCGTCTCCGCGATAACTCCTTTCACCACATCGCTACCCGAGGAGAGGCTGATGCGCTCCAGCAACGCCTTGATGATCTTCTCCATTCCGCGACTCTGCAGCCCGCAGCTCTTCATCTTCTCGGTGGTCATGTAGTAGGGCTGCATACCCATCTCCGACAACACGAGTTCATCGGCAGGGTCGATGTCGGGATGCGAGAACTGGAATCGCCCGTTATAGATGCCCGGCTTGCCGAATACCACATACTCTACGCCCACCTTGTATTGCTTGTAGACATACTTCGTACCGTTGAACCAAACGAGGTCGACGACGCCGTAACCATCGGTGAAGTGTGCTACGATGCGCTTCTTGCGCGCTCCCTGACTGAACTCCTCGAACGACAGTATCTTGCCTTTCAGCTGCACAAACGGCATGTCGGCCTGCAACTCATCGCTTCGATATACGCGACTGCGGTCGACATATTTGTAAGGATAGTACTCCAGCAGCTGGCCCCACGTATCGATGCCGAGCTCCTTCTGTAGAATCTCGGTGCGCCGCGGACCCATACCGGGCAAGTACTTGATGTCTTGATCGAGGATGTTCATAGCATAGCCTCAGCGACTTTCAAATCAAAGGGAGTGGTAATCTTGATATTCTCGCGGTTGCCGTTGACGAGGGAGACTTGTCGGCCGTAGGCTTCCACCACAGAAGCGTCGTCGGTGAAGCGCGAGGCGATGGCAGCGACAGAATCGCCGCAGACGGACAAAGCGTAGCTGTTGGCGGCTTTCAAGAGTTGTATGTCGAAGGTCTGAGGGGTCTGCACAAGGCGATAGTCGGCACGCGACACCGTTCGGGATGCTTGTTCCTCGTCGTCGATGTAGCGGAGCGTTTCCACGACAGGCACCACAGGGATTGCGGTTCCGGTCTGGCGGGCTGTGTCATAACAACGGGCGATGACGTCGAGGCTCACGAAGGGGCGCACGCCATCGTGAACACCCACGACGCCCTGAGCATCGTCGGGAATCAGGGCGAGGCCGTTCTGCACGGAGTGAAAGCGCGTTGCACCGCCATCGGCCACACGGTGCTCCACCGTGAAACCGTAATCTCTGCACAACTCCTTCCAGTACTCCTGCTGCTCGCGAGGCAGCACGAGAATAATCTGCAGCTCCTCGCTATAGTCGCGGAACCGTTGCAGCGTGTGCATCAGCACAGGCCGTCCGCCGATGGGCAGAAACTGCTTCGGCACGTCGCCACCCATTCGCAAGCCCTTACCGCCTGCCACAATGATGATGTAATCCTCGTTTTTCAACGCTTCATCATCAATTTGTTATACATCATCCCTTCCTGCAGAGCATCGGCAGCAGCTGCGGCACCCAGCAGGCGGAGCAGCTCATAGCCGAAGGCCATAGCGGCACCGGGTCCGCAAGCGGTGGTGACGAGGCCGTCGGTTGTCACGAGATCGGCCGTGTAGGTCGTATCGGCAAAGGCCTTCTCGAAGCCCGGATAGCATGTGGCACGCTTTCCGTCGAGGATGCCCAGCGGGGCCAGCACCACGCCCGGCGAGGCACAGATGGCGGCGATACGCCCCTGTCGCTCATACTGGCTGACGAGTAGTTCGCGCAAACCTGCATGATTGTAGAGGTTGGAAGCACCGGGCATGCCTCCGGGCAGCACCAGCAGATCGGCATCGTCGAACGACTCTATGTCTTCAAACATCGTGTCGGCCATCATGCTCACGCCGTGTGCGCTCTCCACAAGCTGATAGTCCATCACGCTGACGGTCACCACATCCATTCCACCTCGGCGCAGGATGTCGATGGGTGCCAAGGCCTCGATGTCCTCGAAGCCGTCGGCCATATATACATATACTTTTGCCATTGTTCTTGGTTGTTGTTTGGTTTCACGATTAGGCTACAAAGTTACGAAGAAAAGTTGGAAAAAACAAGGAATCAGCGGTATTTTTCTTTCTCGCACAACAATCGCACGTATTTACCTGAAACATAAGGATTGAAGTCACGGAGCAATCGTTTCGTGTGCCAACAGCAATGCTTTGGTGATTCAGGAGCAATGAAGTAGTGAACCCGGAGCATTGAGGTAGAAAAGTAAATTAAGTTAATTTGTTCGGTAAATTAAGTTAATTTACCAAGTAAAATAAGTTAATTTGCTGAGTAAAATAAGTTAATTTACTGATCAAATTAAGTTAATTTACTGATTAAAATAAGTTGATTTGCAAAACTAGGTCAATATGATCGCCACACGAAAGCATTGCAACTGACACATGAAGGCAATGCTCCAGTCAATCGATAGCTGTGCCCCCGAAAAGAGGAAGGCCCTTTATGTGCCTTGAATGACGCTTTCGACAAATAGCCAGTAAAATATTGGGAATTTCTTGCATCCGATGAAAAAAAATTGTACCTTTGCCATCAAATTCCAAAATAGTAACGCTGCGAGATGGATCAGAAACTCAGATTTGCCGTTTTCGGCAACGAATACCAAACGAAGAAATCGGCCTCAATGGCGCTGCTACTCAGCTGTCTGCACAGACGCGGGGCAGAAGTGTTCGTGGAGCGCACATTCTACGACTTCCTGAAAAGAGAGGAGAATGGTGAGAGGAGAGTGGAGAGTGAACTCTGGGAGGGCGTGCGCGTGTTCGACAAGCTCGACTTCCCTGCCGACTACGCCATCTCGATGGGCGGTGACGGAACGTTGTTGAAGACCGCCAGCCACGTGGGCAACTCGGGTATTCCCATCATCGGCGTGAACACAGGGCGGCTGGGTTTCCTGGCTGACTTCCTGCCTGCCGACATCGACGAAGCCTTCGACGAAATCTATAACGGTACCTGCATCGTAGAGGAGCATGCCGTGATAGGGATTGAGGAAGTGGAACGCGGAGAGCGGAGAGAAGAGCGGAGAAAGGGCTATCCCTACGCTTTGAACGATATCGCCGTGCTGAAGCGCGACAATGCCTCGATGATCACCATCCACGCCCGCATCAACGGCAATGACCTCGTGACCTACCAGGCCGACGGACTCGTTGTTTCGACGCCGACAGGTTCAACGGCTTACAACCTTTCGAACGGCGGTCCGATTATGGCTCCGCTGACGGGCATTCTTTGTCTGACGCCCGTTGCCCCCCACTCGCTCAACATCCGTCCCATCGTCATCAACGACGACAGCGTGATAGATCTTACCGTTGAGAGCCGTACACACAACTACCTCGTGGCTGTCGACGGGCGGTCGGCATCGCTCGACGATCGCATACAGCTCGTCATCCGTAAGGCTCCCCACACGGTGCGCATCGTGAAGCGTGCCTCGCAGCACTACTTCGCCACGCTGCGCGAGAAGATGATGTGGGGGTTGGATGCGAGGTAGGAAGCCCCACCCCGGCCCTCCAAGTAGTTGAGAGTTGATAGTTGACAGTTGATAGTTTAACAAAGATATGACCAGACGCACAGCCTCCCTTCTGAAGGGACAGAAATATTCGGTACGCGACATCCTAAAATGGTTGTGGCGCGCTTGGCGGGGCAACCGCCTGCAAGCCGGGCTGAATGCTGCCATCGGCTTATTGTCGGTGGTGGTGTCGCTGGCTCAGGTGTGGGCTGTGCAACATGCCATCGAGGTGGCAGAGGGTGTTGCCCAGGGGTCGCTGTATGTGGCTGTGGGCATCATGGCAGTACTTATCCTTGCCGACTTCGCCCTGCATATCTCGAGCATCTGGATCAAGAACATCCTGGGCATCCGCGCCCAGAACCGCATGCAGCAACACATGCTCGACCGCATCCTTCGCTCCCAATGGCAGGGTAAGGAGAGCCGCCATTCGGGCGATGTGCTCAACCGACTGGAGTTCGATGTCAACAACGTCGTGAACTTCCTCACCGAGGTCATTCCAAGCACGCTCTCTGTGGCGGCGCTGTTTATAGGTGCCTTCTGCTATCTCTTCTCTATGGACCGCGTGCTGGCACTCATCACCGTAGCCATCATCCCTGTGTTCATCGGCCTGAGCAAGATCTATGTGGGACGCATGCGGCACCTCACCCGCCAGGTTCGCACCAGCGATTCAAAGGTGCAGAGCGTGTTGCAGGAAACCATCCAGAACCGCATGCTCATCAAGACACTCGAGAGCGATGATCACATGGTGGACAGGCTGGAGGCTACGCAGAGCGAACTGCGCCAGAACGTCGTGAAGCGCACCGCATTCAGCGTGGTGTCGAACCTCATCGTGAACTTCGGCTTCGCCTTGGGCTATCTGGTCGCTTTCCTCTGGGCAGCTCTGCGCATGTCAAAGGGTACGCTGTCGTTTGGCGGTATGACGGCCTTCCTGCAACTGGTGAACAAGATTCAGAGTCCTGCCCGCTCACTGACAAAGCTCGTGCCGCAGTTCGTCTCGGTGTTCACAGCTGCCGAACGTCTCATGGAACTGGAAGAGAATCCCTTGGAAGAGCAGGGCGACTCCATCTATATGAAATCGCCGTGCGGCATCCGCTTCACCGACGTGACCTTCTCCTATGCTGAACAAGATGCCGACAAGACTGACCAAGCCGCTGGCGACAGCCTTGTGCTCAACAATCTGTCGTTCGACTTCCGTCCGGGCACTTGCACGGCGGTGCTAGGCGAGACAGGTGCCGGCAAGACCACGCTGGTGAGGTTGATCCTCGCGTTGATGAGTCCGCAACAGGGAAAGATCGAGGTCTACGACGACCGCCACGTGCAGCCCGTGTCACCACGCCTGCGCTGCAACCTTGTCTATGTGCCACAGGGCAACACCCTGTTGAGCGGTACCATTCGCGAGAATCTGCGGCTGGGATGCCTCGATGCCACCGATGAAGACATGCGGGAAGCCCTGCACGATGCCTGTGCCGACTTCGTCGACGAACTGCCGAAGGGCCTCGACACCGTGTGTTCAGAGAAAGGCGGCGGACTGAGCGAGGGACAGGCCCAACGCATCGCCATCGCCCGTGCCCTGCTGCGCAACCGACCGGTAATGCTTTTCGACGAAGCCACCAGCGCCCTCGACCCCGACACCGAACGCCAACTGCTGCAGAACGTGCTGGGGCGCAAGGGCAAGACCGTGATCTTCATCACCCATCGTCCTGCCGTAGTCGATTACTGTGACCAGGTGTTGGAAATCACTTCGGCAGCGAAAAGTGAAAACTGAAAACGACAATAACAACGAATCCCCAACTATCTTCCTATGAAAAGAATATTCCTCCTCTATGTGATATGCCTTCTCTGTGCCCTGTGTGTCAAGGCACAAGACTTAGACTCGCTCTACGCGCAGTCGATGCTGCGAAACGGCATGGAGGCTCCAGACTTCATGGTGGACAGCACATCGAACACCCGCCTGAACGACCTGCGCGGCCGATACGTAGTGCTGCACTTCTGGGCTTCGTGGTGTCCCGACTGCCGGAAGGACATGCCCGAGATGAAACGCATCGAGGCTGGGAACGCCAGCGATAGCCTGGTGTTCATCCATATCTCCTACGACACCGACCGCGACAAGTGGTGGAACTATGTCAGCGAGAGTGGTATGGAGGGACTGCAGTTCTGCGAGATGAAGAAGATGCAGCAGTCGCTCACCGCACAGGCCTTCGGCATCAAGTGGATACCGTCGATGTATGTGCTCAACACTGAAGGAAAGGTGCTGCTCGCCACCGTGCAGATTGAGAAACTGAGCGAGCGATTGAAGCACCTCGACTACTCGCGGGTGAAGATACCTCGGTCACGGCGGGCCTGCGAGCCTACGTTCCCCGGCGGCGATAATGCCATGATGGTCTATCTGAGCCGACATATCAACTATCCGCGCGTAGCCTCCAACTACGGGTTGGAAGGACAGACCGTCGTGAAGTTCATTGTGAACACCGACGGCACCATCAGCGATGTGCGCGTGGTGCAGAACCGCATCACCGTTGAAGACCGCAAGCCTTTCCAACGATTGCAAGGCGACGAGAAGCGGCGCACCCGCGAGAAAGTGCTCGAGCTGTTTGCAGAAGAGGCTGTCCGTGTGGTGTCGAATATGCCGAAGTGGAAGCCCGGCGTCCGCAACGGCATCCCGATGAAAGTGGAATACGAACTGCCCATCAACTTCCGTATTGACTATCACGGCAACGTGGCAGGATAGATAGGTTATAGGTAATAGGTTATAGGTAAGAGGTAAATTAGGTGATACAACTTAAGAACATCAACAAGACTTACTTCGGTGCTCAGCCGCTTCACGTGCTGAAGGGAATCGACTTGCACATCGGTGAGGGCGAATTCGTCAGCATCATGGGCGCATCGGGTTCGGGTAAGTCGACATTACTTAATATATTAGGTATCCTCGACAACTACGACGAAGGGGAATACTATCTGGCAGGCACGCTCATCAAGAACCTCTCGGAGAAGCGGGCGGCAGAATACCGTAACCACATGATTGGCTTTATCTTCCAGTCGTTCAACTTGATTGGCTTCAAGACAGCTGTGGAGAATGTGGAACTGCCTTTGTTCTATCAGGGGGTGTCGCGACGCAAGCGCCACCAGATGGCATTGGACTATCTGGAACGACTCGGACTGTTGGACTGGGCAGAACACTACCCTAACGAACTCTCTGGCGGACAGAAGCAGCGTGTAGCCATCGCACGGGCACTGATCACACAGCCGAAAATCATCCTGGCCGATGAGCCTACGGGTGCCCTTGACTCTCGTACGTCAGTGGAGGTGATGCAATTGTTGAAGCAACTCAACATGGAGGAGCACAAGACCATCGTCGTGGTGACCCACGAGAGTGGCGTGGCCAACGAAACCGATAAGATCATCCACATCAAGGATGGAATTATCGGCAACATCGAGGAGAATCTCGACCACAAGGCCAGCCCCTTCGGCACAGGAGGAGTGATGAAGTAAAGGTGTAAGGAGTGTAAAGGGTGTAAAGGGTATAAAGAGATATGCAGGATATATTTGCGGAAATATGGTCAACGGCAAAGCGTAACAAGTTGCGCACCACGCTAACGGGATTCGCTGTGGCGTGGGGCATCTTCATGCTGATCTTCCTGCTCGGCGCCGGCAATGGGCTCATCAATGCTATAACACAGAACACAGGCCGCTTTCTCTCTAACTCCATGAAGATATTCGGCGGTCAGACCTCGAAGGCTTACGACGGACTGAAGGAAGGACGCTCCATCCAACTACGACAGGTCGACCTTGATGCAACCAACCGCGATTTCACCAGCCACATCGATGAGGTGGGAGCCCAACTCTCACAAGGTGGGCTTACGGTGAGTCTCGGCGAGAACTACATCAGCGTGCAACTATCGGGGGTCTATCCCAACGATGCCGCCATCAGCAAGCGGGAGATGCGGTATGGCCGTTTCATCAACGATATCGACATGCGTGAGAAGCGAAAGGTTCTCGTCATGAGCGAAGACCAGGCAAAAGAACTGCTGCCCCACCAGCCGGAAAGCCTCATCGGGCAACATGTCAACGTCAGCGGAATCGCCTTCAACGTGGTGGGCATCCTAAAAGAAGACCAAAGCCGCATGAGCTCGGAGGTGTTCACCGCTTTCACGACCTTACGTTCCATGTATAACCGTGGTGACCGCGTGGGCACGCTGCAGTATTCGTTCCATGGGCTGAACTCCATGAAACAGAACGAAGACTTCGAGAAGGAATACCGCGCCGTGCTGAACAAAAACCACCGCGCCGCACCCGATGATGAGGAATCGGTATGGATCTGGAACCGCTTCACACAAAACCTGCAGATGAACACCGGTATGAGCATCATCCGCACGGCATTGTGGATTATCGGTATCTTCACACTGCTATCGGGCATCGTGGGTGTGTCGAACATCATGTTGATCACCGTGAAGGAGCGCACTCGGGAGTTTGGCATTCGCAAAGCCATCGGTGCCACACCGAATGCCATCCTACGACTGATCATCATCGAAAGTGTGCTCATCACGACGTTCTTCGGATATATCGGCATGCTACTCGGCATCGCCGCCAACCTCTATATGGATGCCACCATCGGACACGAAAAAGTGAGCACCGGACTCTTCGAGGCTACGATGTTCGTTGATCCCACTGTGGGCTTCGACGTCTGCATCGAGGCTACGATCGTCATGATTATCGCCGGTACACTGGCAGGTCTCGTGCCTGCCCGCAAAGCAGCACACATTCGTCCTATCGAAGCCCTCAGGGCAGAATAACTTCTCAAGAACTCATCAATGAAAATCGACATCGACACATATCGCGAAATCATCGATACGCTCACTCGCAACAAGAGCCGATCGTTGCTTACAGGCTTCGGCGTGTTCTGGGGTGTATTCATGCTGGTCGGCCTCATCGGCGGAGGCGACGGCCTGAAAGAATCGCTGTCGCGAGAGTTCGAGGGATTTGCCACCAATTCGGCATTCGTCTTTGCCCAACCCACCACGAAGCCCTATCACGGATTCCGCAAAGGCCGCCAGTGGGGTGCCGACATGAACGATGTGGAACGACTGATAGCACAAGTGCCTGAACTCGACATCGTGACACCCGCCTTGTCGAAATGGGGACGCACAGTGGTGGCTGGCGACAATCGCTACAGCAGTAACGTCAAGGGGTTACTCGCCGACTATGCCAAGGTGGAAGAGCCGCAGATGCGCTATGGCCGCTTCCTCAACGACATGGATATCGCGCAGGGCCGCAAAGTTTGCGTACTTGGCAAGAAGGTCTACAAGACGCTCTTCCCGCAAGGCGGCGACCCTTGCGGTGAGATGGTGCGAATCGACTCCACCTATTATCGTGTGATAGGCGTCGACTACAGTGCGGGCAATGTCAGCATCAACGGCTCTGCAGAAGAGAGCGTCTGCATTCCGATGTCGCTCATGCAACAGGCATATAACATGGGCAACCAGGTCGACCTGATCTGTCTGACGGCAAAGCCTGGCGTGACGATGAGCAACATCGCTCAGCACATCCGAGAGGTCGTGGCCCGTGCCCACCATATTGATCCCACCGACGAGAAAGCTGTCACCGTGTTCAATACGGAGGTGTTGTTCGGTATGATGGACAGCATGTTCCGAGGTGTCAACTTCCTGATTTGGCTCGTGGGCATCGGTACACTACTGGCAGGTGCTATCGGCGTGTCGAATATCATGATGGTTACCGTGCGTGAACGGACTACGGAGATCGGCATCCGACGTGCCATCGGAGCTACACCGCGCGACATTCTCAGTCAGATCATCAGCGAGAGCATTCTGCTCACGGCTGTCGCCGGCATGAGCGGCATCCTGTTTGCCGTGATCATCCTGCAGATGGTGGAGATGGGCAACACCACCGATGGAATCGTCAATGCCCACTACCAAGTGGGCTTCTGGACTGCCATCGGAGCAGTCGTTTTGCTCAGCATACTGGGTGTATTGGCGGGACTCGCTCCCGCAGGACGTGCCATGAGCATCAAGCCTGTCGATGCCATGCGCGACGAATAACATTGCAAAAACAACATCAAGACAATATGAAGAAGTATTTCAAAATCGTGATTGCAGCCTTAGTGGCACTGGTCTTCATCGGCATGTTCGTGTTTCTGTGGATGAAGTCGCAGCCGAAACCCGATGTCTTCGAGGAATTCACACCAGAGGTGATGGACCTGAAGAAGACAACCGTGGTGACCGGAAAGATTGAACCTCGCAACGAAGTGAACGTGAAGCCGCAAATCAGCGGAATCATTGCAGAAATCATGAAGGAGGCTGGCGACCACGTCCAAGCTGGCGAAGTCATCGCCCGTGTGAAAGTGATTCCCGACATGCAACAGCTGTCGTCGGCACAAGCCCGTGTGCGCCTGGCCACCGTGAATGCCCAGCAGGCAAAGACCGACCTCGACCGCGAGCAGGTACTATTCGACAAGGGACTGGTGTCGGCCGACGAATATGATAAGATTCGCCAGACCTACCGACAAGCCCGCGAAGAGGTCACAGCCGCCAACGACCAGTTGCAGGTTGTTCGCGACGGTGTCTCAAGGAGCAATGCATCCGCTTCGTCGACACTCATCCGTTCCACCATCACAGGTCTCATCCTCGATGTTCCCGTGAAGGTGGGAAACTCCGTCATCCTATCCAACACTTTCAACGACGGTACCACGATTGCCACCGTAGCCAACATGGGCGACCTCATCTTCCGCGGCAACATCGACGAAACGGAAGTGGGAAGCCTCGTGGCTGGAATGCCTATGCAGATTACGATTGGTGCTATGCAAAACCTGACATTCGATGCCACGCTTGAATACATTTCACCAAAAGCTGTCGAGAGCAACGGTGCCAACCAGTTTGAGTTGAAGGCTGCCGTGCGCCAGCGGCAGATGACAGAGCGCAAGAAGGCCCCACAGCCGATTGGCGAAGGTGGCATCAGTGCTGCGCAGATTCGTAGCGGCTACTCAGCCAATGCGAATATCGTGCTGGCAGAGGTGAAGCATGCGCTCACCATCCCCGAGAGCGCCATCGAGTTCAGCGAGGGCAAGACATTTGTATATGTAATCAAGGGTGAAGGCAAGAAAAAAGAATACGAACGTCGCAGTGTGAAGACGGGACTGAGCGATGGCATTCGCATCGAAATCCTCAGTGGCATCACGAAAAACGACCTTGTGCGTGGTCCAAAGATTATTTCAACAGAGGAGGACGGGATGAGTATCCATCAATAGAGCAGGATAAGCCCTGCGAATGCCGCGTAGCAAATCATCTTGATAGGATTGATCTTCACGTATTTCGTTCCGACAAATGTGGCAACGAAAAGGGCGATGCTAATCCAGAACTGCCAAGGGTTGATAGCGGGTGAAGAGAAATTCTCAGCGTTCATCAGCAACAGAGTGGCAGCAGCGAGCAGTCCTACGACAACGGGGCGCAGCGCACTGAAAATGTTCTGAACCACAGGCGTGTCCATGTACTTCATAAACAATTTACTGATGAGTATCATCAGAATCAGCGATGGCAGCACAAGTGCAAACGTTGCCGTGAACGACCCCAGTATGGCCATGAAGCCACTATAGCCTGCATTCTGAACTGCTGTGTAGCCACAATAGGTGGCGGAGTTGATGCCGATAGGACCCGGTGTCATCTGGGAGATGGCAACGATATTGGTGAATTCTGCCGACGACAGCCATTGGTGGTGGACAACGGTCTCCGTCTGGATGAGCGAGAGCATGCCGTATCCGCCACCGAACCCGAAGAGTCCGATCTCAAAAAACGTGATGAACAGATAGAAGTATATCATGATAGTTTCTTATTCAGTTGGACTGATGAACTGTCCGTAGAGATAGCCGATGACGGCTGCCGCGATGATGATTACCACAGGGTTGACACCCAGCAGCCAGATGAGTAGCGCAGTGACGATGGGAATCCAACAGGTGGAAAGCGTGATGTGTGCGCTCTTAGTCAGATTGAATGTCGGAACAGCGATGAGGGCTACCACAGCAGGGCGGATGCCACGAAACATGGCTGCCACCCAGGGAACATCCATGAAGCGATGGAAGAACATAGCAATAATCAGGATGATGAGGAACGAGGGCAGGGCTGCTCCTATCGCCGAGACGATGGCACCACTCTCCCTGCGCAGCTTGTAGCCGATGAATGTCGAGATATTAATGGCAAACACGCCCGGACAGCTTTGTGCCACAGCGATGAGATCAAGAAACTCCTCGCGCGAAATCCATCGGTGCTTATCGACCACCTCGCTCTCAATGATCGGAATCATCGCATAGCCTCCACCCAGCGTGAAGGCCCCTATCTTACCAAATGTCTTGAACAGTTGCAACAGCATATTCGTCACTTTGTCATCTTATTCTCAACCCACTTCCGTGCGTTCACGAATGCTTCCATCCACGGGGTGACCTCGTCCAGACGGCGGTTCTGCGGATACCACGCATTCTGCCAGGGGAAGAGGGCACGCTCCAAGTGGGGCATCATAGCCAGATGACGCCCGTCGGCCGAGCAGATGCCGGCCACATCGAAGTCGGAGCCGTTGGGATTGGCGGGATAGCCGTGATAGTTGTATTTCGCCACGATATTGTATTTCTGCTCGCCCTCGGGCAGCGAGAAACGGCCTTCACCGTGAGCCACCCAAATGCCAAGCTTCGAACCGCCGAGCGTGCGGAACATCACGCTATCGTTCTCGGGAATATCCAATGTGAGGAAGCCGCTCTCGAACTTGCGCGATACGTTATGGAGCATCTTTGCCTGAGCCGACTTGTCGACCAGTCCCAGTTCCACCATCAGCTGACAACCGTTGCAGATGCCAAGCGACAGCGTGTCCTCGCGAGCATAGAAGCGGTCGAGAGCCTCCTTTGCCTTGGGGTTGTAGAGGAAGGCACCAGCCCAGCCCTTTGCCGAACCGAGCACGTCGCTATTCGAGAATCCGCCACAGAACACAATCATGTTGACTTCGTCGAGTGTCTCACGGCCTGTGATCAGATCGGTCATCATGACATCCTTCACTTCGAAGCCTGCCAGATAGAGGCAGTAAGCCATCTCGCGCTCACCATTCGTACCCTTTTCGCGGATGATAGCTGCCTTCGGGGTTGCTTTGTCTTTCGCCTTTCCGAGCGGCTCTCGCCTCCACGATAGTCCATACTGGCGCAGACTGCCCGAGAACCCACGCGGGAACCGCATCTCCAGCGGTTGCTGCTTGTAGTTCTCGAAACGCTCGCGGGCCATTCCGTTGCGGCTTTGACGGCGGTCGAGCAGATAGCTCGTCTTATACCACACATCACGGAGGTGGTCGATGTCGAATTCTATCTCGTCATCGCCATTCTTGATAATCAGCTGTCGGTCGTTCTCTATCGGATAGCCGATCTTGGCGAATCCCACACCGACATCCTCCAGATAGTCGCGCAGATCGAACTTATGTTCATCGCTCACCTGGATAATCACACCGGGATTCTCAGCGAAGAGTGTCTTGACGACATCGCCGTCGGCACAGATATCATGCAGATTGATGTGCATACCGCCCTTCTTGTTGGCAAAGGTCATCTCAAGCAGTGTTGTAATCAGTCCGCCTGCCGAGATATCGTGACCGGCCATCACCCAACCGCGACGAATGAGTTCCTGCACGGCATTGAAGCAATCGACGAAGTACTCGGGATTCGTGACCGTCGGCACATCGCTGCCCACCTTACCGAGACTCTGCGCAAAGGCCGAACCGCCGAGACGCTGCTCGCAGAACGAGAAGTCGATGTGATAGATACTCGACCGCTTGTTGTTCACCAGCACGGGGCTGACAACCTTCCGCACGTCGTCGACCTCGCCGCCACTGCTCACAATGACAGTGCCCGGGGCGATGATCTTCTCGCCGTTGGGGTATTGTTGCGACATCGACAGCGAGTCCTTTCCTGTAGGTACATTCACGCCGAGGGCACAGCAGAAATCACTCAGTGCCTCTACAGCCTTGTAGAGACGGGCGTCCTCGCCCTCCTGCGAGCGGCAGGGCCACATCCAGTTGGCCGAGAGCGACACACTCTGCAGACCTTCCGCAAGCGGTGCCCAGACGATATTCGTAAGCGACTCGGCCACCGAAAGCACGCTGCCGGCTTCGGGCGAAGCCAGTCCTGCCTGCGGGGCATGTCCCAGCGCCGTAGCAATTCCCTTGCGGCCACGATAGTCGAGAGCCACCACACCACAGTCGGAGAGCGGCAGCTGTATCTCACCCTGACACTGCTGGCGGGCAATCTTACCCGTCACAGAGCGGTCAACCTTGTTCGTCAGCCAGTCCTTGCAGGCCACAGCCTCTAGTTGCAACACACGCTCCACATATTCGTTCAGCGTTTGGTGCGAAACCGTCGCATCGTGTTCCACAGGCTCGTACAAACGCTCCACAGTGTTATCGCGCATGATGGTCTTCGGCGAATGACCGAACATCTGTGCTACGTCGAGGTCGAAAGGTTTCACGCCATCGCCCTGACGGAACGAGAAGTGGGCATCGCCCGTGGTCTCGCCGACCACATAAAGCGGAGCGCGCTCGCGCTCAGCAATCTGGCGCACATGCTCGATGTGCTGTTCGTCGATGAGCAGTCCCATGCGTTCCTGACTCTCGTTGGCAATAATCTCCTTCGCTGAAAGTGTCTGGTCGCCGATGGGAAGTTTCGTCATATCGATTTCACCGCCACATTCCTCAACCAGTTCCGACAGACAGTTCAGATGGCCTGCTGAGCCGTGATCGTGAATCGACACAACGGGATTCTGGTTTTCTTCCACCAATGCTCGCACGAGGTTATAAGCACGCTTCTGCATCTCCGGGTTGGCACGCTGCACAGCATTTAGTTCGATGCCGTTACTGTAGCGGCCCGTATCGACCGACGACACCGAGCCGCCGCCCAGTCCGATGCGATAGTTGTCGCCACCGACCACGACCACCTTGTTTCCTTTCTGCGGTTCTTTCTTCAGGCAGTCGCGCTTCTTGCCATAGCCCACGCCGCCAGCCAGCATGATCACCTTGTCGTAAGCATACTTCTCCTCGCCTTCCTGATGCTCAAACGTAAGCACCGAACCGCAGATCAGCGGCTGACCGAACTTGTTTCCGAAGTCGCTGGCACCATTCGAAGCCTTGATGAGAATCTGCTCGGGCGTCTGATAGAGCCACTGGCGAACAGGCAGCAGGTCTTCCCAATCGCGCACCTCGCCGTCTTCCGTGTCGAGACGCGGATAGCTCGTCATATAGACCGCCGTACCGGCGATGGGCCACGAACCCGTGCCACCGCCCATACGGTCGCGTATCTCACCGCCCGTACCCGTAGCGGCACCGTTGAAAGGTTCCACCGTCGTCGGGAAGTTGTGTGTCTCCGCCTTCAGCGAAATCACGCTCTCGATATCCTTCACCTCGAACCAGTCGGCCGTCGACTGATCGGAGGGAGCAAACTGTTCCACCACCGGACCCTGTGCAAACGCCACATTGTCCTTGTAGGCCGACAGAATCTTATTGGGATGCTCCTTGGTCGTCTTCTTGATCATCGCGAAGAGCGACGATTCTTTCTCCTCGCCATCGATGATGAATGTTCCGCCGAAAATCTTATGACGGCAGTGCTCGGAGTTGATCTGGGCAAAGCCGAAGATCTCAGAGTCGGTGAGCGGACGGCCGTTCTGCTTCTCTATATCGTGCAGATAGCTGATTTCCTCGGCCGACAGCGCCAGGCCCTCCTGTTCGTTATAAGCTTCCAGGTCGTCGATATATCGGATGGGGTCGGGCTGTATGTTCACGGTGAATACTTCCTGGTTAAGACCCTCATACATGCGTTGCAGCATCGGGTCGTAGTCGGCATCGGCCGAAGCTACGGGGAAGAACTCTTCAATACGCGAAATGCCGCTGAGGCTCATGTTCTGTGTAATCTCAACGGCATTTGTGCTCCACGGCGTAATCATTTCCCGACGCGGACCCACGAAGAACCCTTCCAACTGCTGTGCGTCGAGCAGTGTGGCCTGTCCATAGAGCCAACAGAGTGCACTGGTTTCTTCCTTACTTGGGGTGTGGTTGATGGCCGTAGCGATGACGGTCTTTTGGGGAGTCTTGAAAAAAAGTATCATGCTCGTTCCTGTGAATAGTGTTGATGTTTTAAATTTGCTTGCAAAGGTAGCCATTTTTTTCGAGATAATAGCAGAAAGCACCACATTTCTCATGCATTTTTTTTGCAATACATCATTTTTTATTACCTTTGCAGATAATAACCAAACGAAAACCTGCCATCATGGAAAAATCTATCAAGCAAAAACTCCTACTCTTACTGATGGTCCTTGCACCCTCCCTGCCTATGTTTGCAGGAGGCGAGGCTCGCACCATCTCCTCGCCCGACGGCACAATCGTTGTTCAGTTGAACACTGAAAAGGGTCAGCTGGGCTACACCGTGAAGAAAAACGGACAGGTCGTCTACACCCTCAGCGACATCTCACTGAATCTCGGCAAAGAGACGCTGCCCAAGGGCAGTGTGTCGGTGGGCAAGACGCGCCGCGTGAAAAACAGCTTCCTGCCTGTGGTGCCCCTGAAGTTCTCCACCATCTATGAGAACTACAACGAGACCGCCATCTCGCTGGGTTCCAACTGCCAACTAGTGCTGCGCGTCATGAACAACTGCGTGGCCTATCGCTTCGTGCTCAGCCGCAAGGGCACCATCGATGTCTTCGACGACCACTTCCGCCTGACGCCTGCCAGCGGCTTCACCGCTCATTATCAGACCGCACCCGAGAACTTCAACACCAGCTACGAGGAGCGCTATCGCACAAGCACCATCGCCGAATGGGCAGCCTCCGACCGCCGGCAGGCCACCGTTCCCTTCCTGCTCTCGGGCAACAACGACACCCAGCTGCTCATCGGTGAGAGCGATGTCGACGACTACCCCCATCAATTCCTCACCCCTTCAGGCGACGCCCTCTCCCCCATCTATCCGAAGGCACCCTTGAAGTGGGAGCCCAGCGGTGACCGCTCGGAGCGCATCGTCGAGGAGGCACCCTACATTGCCCGCACCTCCGGCCGCCGCTCGCTTCCTTGGCGCTGGGTCGCCGTCACCAATAGTCGCGGCATCATCGAGCAGACCATTCCCGTACAGCTCGCCCGCCGCAACACGCTGAAGGACACCAGCTGGATTCATCCCGGACAGGTGTCGTGGGAGTGGTGGAACGGCGCCGCACCCTACGGAGCCGACGTCGACTTCCGCTTCGGCTGCAATTACGACACCTATTGCTACTTCGCCGATTTCGCTGCGAAGTACGGGCTGCGCTACATCCTGCTCGACGAGGGCTGGGCCAAGTCCACCCGCGATCCGTTTGTCGGCAACGACGAGCTGCGCCTGCCTGACCTGATTAAATACTGTGATTCGAAAGGCGTGAAGATCATTCTCTGGCTGCCTTGGCTCGCCGTGTGGCAGAACATCGACACCATCTTCAGCACCTATGAGCAGTGGGGCATCACGGCCGTGAAGATCGACTTTATGGATCATGCCGATCAGTGGATGACTAACTTCTACAAGCGCGTCGTCGAGGAGGCTGCCCGTCATCACATCATCGTCGATTTCCACGGGGCGTTCTCGCCTGCCGGACTCGAATACGAATATCCCAACCTCATCAGTTATGAAGGCGTCCTCGGACTGGAGCAGATGGAAGGCTGCACCCCCGACAACACCGTGTTCATTCCCTTCATCCGCAATGCGGTGGGAGCAGCCGACTTCACGCCTGGCGGCATGAACAATATGCAGCCCCGCCAGTATCGTGCCACGAGGCCCAACAGCGGAGCAATGGGCACCCGCGCCTTCCAGATGGCCCTCTACGTCGTGCTCGAGAGCGGTGTGCAGATGCTGGCCGACAACCCCACACGCTACTACCAGAACGACGAATGCACACGCTTCATCGCCTCGGTTCCCACCACTTGGGACGAGACGCGCTGTCTTGCCGCCGAAGCCGGCGAATACGTCGTGGTAGCAAAACGGAAAGATTTGAAGTGGTATATCGGCGCCATCACCAACAACAAGGCGCGCGACCTGCAGATTCCGCTCAACTTCCTCATGCCCGGCACCTATCAGCTCAACGCCTTCCGCGATGGAAAGAATGCCGACTATCAGGGCATGCACTACAACCGTCAGCAGTTCTCCATCACCGTGCCCGACAACGCGCAAGGTGCCTCGCTCCCCATCCATCTCGCACCAAACGGCGGCTGGGCGGCAATCATAGAGTAGCTGCTACGGCTTTTGTATTTCCGCGTAACGGATGAGCTCGCGCCGCCAGGTATAGGTGATGTGAAGAGTGCCGTCGCGACCGCTGATGACGGCGGGGTAGGAATATTCGCTGATGTGACTGTCCTCGAGCGTTGCCAACTGGCGCCAATGTTCGCCGTCGTCGCTGATGGCCACAGAGAGGGGTGTGCGCGCCCCTCCGTTCTCTCCTTTCGGTGTGGCAACAGGGTTATAGACAAGCACGTGCCGACCGTCCTTCAAGGTGACGGCATCGGTGCCCGAGTTGTTGTTGGGCAGGTCGGAGAGCACGACAGGCGTCCACGTGCGGCCTTCATCGCTGCTATAGCTGGTGGCCAGGCGGCCGTTCTGTGAGCGGCAGAGCACCTTCAGCCGGCCATCGGCGAGTCGTAGGATGCTGGGCTGTATGCAGCCGATGGGCGATGGCTCGTCTTCGAATGTCTTGACAGCCTGCTCGGCCACCACCGGACCAATCATCGTGGCGCGCGCCGAGAGGTTTTCACCATCGGGGAAATGTCCATTCTTGTCGAGCTGATAGGCCTCGAAGTGAATCTTCCAACCCTCTTTCTCCGTACTGCTGGGACATAGCAGGCGACCGTCGGCAGTCAGTTCCGGCTTGTTCTTCACGGGTCCGAGGAATCCTTCGGGCAACGGTTCCTTTTCCGACCACGTCAGCCCGTTGTCGCGCGAGCGCACCAGCCAGCCTGTCCAGTCCTGCACGAAGCGGCCGATCTTGAAGAACAGCAGCACCTCGCCATCAGGCATCTGACAGAGCACGGGGTTATAGCAGGCCTTGCGGCCGTGATCGGTCGAGTCGAGGCCGGCGATGCGGGCGAGTTGCTCGCCATTTTTCATTTTCCATTCTCCATTCTCCATTTGGAACGTTCCGTCGGCAGCGACGACGGGGTGCGTCCAGCGTGTGGCACCGAAATACTTGCGCGATATCCAAATCTTCACATCGGGATGCCCTTCATACTCACCGCCAAACCAGGCAGCGAGCAGGTCGCCATTCTGCAACTCCACGATGGTGGAGGCGTGACACGAGGGGAACGATGCCCCATCATAGATAAACTCTTGGGTGACGGCGGGCGCTGTCTGCCCATACGAGCAGAAAGAACATATACCCGCGAAGAATAACATTAGAAATCGGCACATAGTAATAATTTTATAACCTCTTGAACCGCCCGAAGGGCATTTGAACTAATTGAACCGCGACGCAGTCGCATTGAACCGTCCTCTCCCCTCCCTTTAGGGCGACTGGGGTCTTTAGAGCAGCCACCGGTGTGGCTGCGGCCCCACAAAGGGGAGCGAATCCCCATTCGCGACGGAGGGGCAGGCGGGGGGTAGGCTCCTATTTTTTCAAAAGGGCTCGGAACAGGAACGTGAAATGCATCCAGAGGGTGACGGGCAGACCATAGTGGTGGCGCATCACCCGGAAACGCTCGCGCAGCGAACGGCGATGGTTCTTCGTGGTGAGACCGCCGTCGAGGTAGTTCACCACCACCATCCCCACATACTTCGTGGAGAGCGGCGCGGGAGCCAACGAGGGCTCCTGTGGCTTCGTGCTCTCACCCTCCGCATCCTTCATCACGCGGATACACCAGTCCACATCGGCACTATAGCGATAGCTCAGGTCATACAGGTTGCGCTTCGCCAGGTCGGCACGCGCATAGAATGCCTGATGGCACACCAGCATACCGTGCCGGAACGACCGCCACGACAGCCCTTCGGCAGGAGGCTGCAGACGTCGGTGACGCAGGAAGCGGCCCGTGTCGTCGACGATGTCGGTATCGCCGTAGAGCACGCCCGGCAGCGCCTCGCCGTCGCCCACCGCACCCGCTACGAGCTCCAGCGTGTCGGCCGACGGGAACACATCGCCCGCATTCAGGAACACGAGGTAGTCGCCCGTAGCCAGACCGATGCCTTTGTTCATCGCATCGTAGAGACCGCTGTCGGGTTCCGACACCACGACCAGTTCGTGGTCGTTGTCGGCCTCTTCCGATTCCTTCTGGTAGTCACGCACCAGCTGCATCGTGGCATCCTTCGACGCCCCGTCGATGACGAGATGCTCCACGTGGTGGTAGGTCTGTGCGAGCACGCTGTCGAGGGTGCGCCCCACCTCCTTCGCGGCATTGTAGGTGCAGGTGATGATTGAAAACCGTATCATAGTCTGAATTGCTTGGAGGCCAGTGCCTCATAGTAAACTTCCGTGTAGCGCAGCGCCACGCTCTGCTGCGAATAGCTGGTCACCACCTTGCGCACCGCCTGACGCGACAGCGCCTCGCGGTCGGCATCGCAGAGCACCCACCGAATGCCTGCCGCCAGGTCGTCGGCGTCGCGATACTTCGCCACATAGCCGTTCTGGCGGTGGTCAATCTCCTCGGGGATGCCCCCCACGTTGAAGCCGATGCTCGGCACACCGCACGCCATCGCCTCCATGATGGTATTCGGCAGGTTCTCCGATAGCGACGGCAGCACAAACACATCGGCGGCATTATAAACATCCACGATGCGATGGGTGTCGGCGACATAGCCCAGCGCATAGGTGGGCCAAGGCAGCTGACCTTCTATCTCCTCGGCGTGACCGCCCAGCACGACGATACCGGTGTCCTCGGCCATCTCGGGATACTGCGCCGTGAGCTTCTGGCAGGCCTCCACGAGATACTGCATGCCCTTGTTCTCGTTGTCCACACGCTGCGACACAAACAGCAGCAGCCGCTTCTCCTCCGGCAGTCCGAGCCGCTGGCGGGCCTCCGCCTTGTCCTTCCTGCAGAACACACGCGTATCGATGGGGTTCGGAATATGGGTGATGCTCTGACCCTTCAGTAGCGCACTCTGCTTCGCCTCGCCTGCCAGCCACCTGCTGCAAGCCACGAACCACACGTGGCGGCCGTTCAGCATCGCCTTCTTCTTCTGCCACACGCTCACCGCTAGGTCGTTGTCCGACCCGTGACCCGGCAGGTACTTGCAGCGGCGACACTGCGTCTTGTAGTACTGGCAGCCCAGCGTCAGGTGGCAGATGGCGGCGGCAGGCCACATGTCGTGCATCGTCCACACCACCGGCTTGCCGGAATCCAGAATCTTCCGGATGTTTCCCAGCGACAGCATGCCTTGGTTCACCCAGTGCAGGTTCACGACGTCGGCCTCCTTGAACTCCGGCAGCCGCGTGATGTCGGTGCCGGCATTGGCGATGTCGATGGCAAACAGATTGTGCTTCGTCAGATGCAGGCGCCAGAACACCACCCAGCGCTCCCAGAGGAAGTGCCAGCGTTTTCGCCACGACTGCTTCAGGCCTACCACCGTGATGTCGTCGGTGACCTTGTCGCCCACCAGCATCTTCGCCTTCTCGCCGTTGTTGTTCAGAGCATCTTTCAGGCGGTTCGCAGCTACCGCCGCCCCACCCGTCAGCTCACTTGTGTTAACAATCAGGATTCGCATGGACACTATAAACTATAAACTATGAACTATAAACTAAGAATGTGCCTATAATACTCGCACGCCGCCAGCAGGAAGGCACCCGTGCCGAAGTTCGTCACCGATTTCTGGTCGACCACCTGTCCGGGGATTGCCTTCTCGCCGATGGGCTGCACATAGCCCACGGTGCCGTCAGGCTGCAGGGCGATGGTGGCCAGATACTGCCACGCCTTGTCGGCAACAGGCTGGTATTTCTTCGCATCGAGCACACCGTTGTTGATACCCCACTGCAGACCGTAGCAGAACAGTGCCGTGCCCGACGTCTCGCGGCCCGGAGCCTGCTCAGGGTCGAGCATCGAGCGCGTCCAGTAGCCCTCGTCCTGCTGACAGGCCGCCACAGCCGCCGCCTGCCTGCGGAAGTACTCCTCGTACTGCTTGCGGTGCTTGTGCTTCTTCGGCACGTCCTTCAGCACCTTCGCAAACGCTGCCAGCACCCAGCCGTCGCCCCGAGCCCAGAAGTCCTTCTTGCCGGCGGCGGTGGTATGCTTGGGATACACATACTTCCCGTCGCGGAAGTACAGGCCCGTCTCCTTGTCGTACATGATCGAGTTGGCATACTCCCAGTTCGCGTGCATCTTCTCCAGGTACTTCTCGTCGCCCGTGAGCTTATACATCTTCGTCATCACCGGCATCACCATATACAGCGCATCGGCCCACCACCAGTAGTCATCGGCATCCGAGTCGGCCTCGTAGCCCATCACCTCCTTCGCCCGCGCCACCTTGAATTCGGCGGGGAACACCGAGTTCAGGTCGAGATACGTCTGGAAGCAAATCTGCCAGTCGCCGAACAGCACGTGCTGCATCGACTCGCCATACTGCTTGTACTTCCACTTCGCGGCATCCGGCTCGCGGGCACCCTGCCAGAGGTTCCTGTCGGCCCACTGCTTCGAATACTCATACCACGCCACGTTGCCGAACGTGAAGAACGCCTCCATGTTTCCCGTGTGGTACACCGCCGGGTCCCAGAACGACCGTTCCTGGTCGTGCCGCAGCTGCCACGAGTTATTCACCTTGTACACGATGTCGCGCACCTGCTGCGCCGTCCACCCCGCAGCCTGCACCGTCATCATGCAGAACGCTGTCATTGCAAGTAGTAAAGCCCTTTTCATCATCCTTGTATCGATAATAGATTGTGTTCGCTGTGCATCTCAAAAGCATTGCAAAGATACAAACATTTTTTCATTCCGACAAATTATGCCCCCGATTTTTCATTTCGCCCCGAGCAGCGATTTGAAAACAACATCGACAACATAAAACAACTTTACACAAATTAGCACGAATTATCCACAAATTATCATTAATATTTTGCCCAGATGATTCTAAGGAACTAAGGAATAGAAGGAAGCGAATTCAACGAATGAAATCGGTTCATGGAGGAGATGGTGTTTCTCACCATCGTCACACGTTCGATAGAGTCTGCATGACAAACGAGCTTGTCAATGCCGGCTCTGTCAAACGTTATGATTCCGCGCACGGAATCGCCCTCCATGATCCAATTTCGTTCGTTTCATTCTTGCTCCGTTTTACTACGCAAGCGGCAGAGCCGAGCGCGCATAAATAACATTTTTCCTAATTAGTTCTAATTTGTTTCTTAAAAATCCACATCATTTGATTCCTCAATTCCTTCATTCCTTAGAAATCTGCATTCTATGTTAAATTCCTAATATTTTTCTCGTTTTAACTATATATTTAACACTTTGACCCTCATGCCGCCTTAAGTGCTGCATAATAGTCGTGGTCTGGGTTGTACTTTTCTCCTTTTCTTACCATAGCTGTGATGATATGTAATAGTTTATTCTTTACGTTATTGACTGCAACGGGCTTTTTCTTCCCCGCTTCGACAAGCCTGTGGTAGTATATCGCCATCTGCGGGCAGAAGTTGACAGATGCCAGTGCCGCCTGAGCCAGCAGTGCCTTGATTAGCTTGTTGGCAAAGGGACTAACGTGTGGCGGTGTGTTGACACTGGTTCCTGATTGCCTGCCAAATGGTGCCACTCCATAATAGCAGGCTATCTTGCGCGAGTTATAGTCGAACCGGCAGAAGTTGTCAGTGTAGACCATCAGACATACAGCGTTCTGCGTTCCTACGCCAGGCACAGAGGTGATGATCTCGAAGTTCCTCCGCAGTTCCTCGTCCTCGCAGATAATCTTCTCTATTCTCATGTCGCATTCTGCTATCTTCTTGTTAAACTCACTGATGAGATGCTTGCTGCTCATGGCCATGAAGCGGCTGATATCGGACTTGTCCTGTGTAAGCTTCTTCTCTCCCTTTCTCGTAGTCATACCGGCCTTCAGCTTTACCAGATTATGACGATAGAGAAACACCTCACGCAGACGCTCCAGGTTCTTTCCTAGGGGCTTGTACAGACGCATCTGGTCATAGTTGCGCATGGCATACTCGGCAATGACACCTGCGTCCGCTTTGTCGCTCTTCGTGCGTTGCAATGCAGAGCTGCGCTTGATGCTTAGCGCATTCTCCAGCCACATGTCATAGCCGCTTCCGTAGAGATAGTTGCACAATGCCTTGCTGTAGCCACCTGTGTTTTCCCCGCAGAACAGCCAGAGGCTCGTGTCCTGCTCGTCCTGGACGGACTTTACCCATTTGATCAGGCGGCGGAAACCGCTTACCTTGTTGTCAAACACTTCGTGCTTTCTCTCTGCACGCTCCTCGACTCCCTCGGCCTTGATGACCGTTGCATCAAACTTTTCTTTCGAAAAATCGATGCCGATAAAGATTTTTTTCATACCTTTGTACTGTTTTAAAAGGAATCGGCATAGTTGCATTGACTCTAAACTCTAATTAGGCTCGAAGCCGTTATCATTCTATCAGAGCTTGCAACGCGGCTGGGAGGACTGATGCAGATTATGGGCTTGTCTCCGTGTCATCTAGAGTTTCCCTCTCCAGCAGGCCGGTTCCTCCTTCTTACAACAAAGGTACGGAATCGAGCCTGACTAAGCAAAAGAAATCCTATCTTTTTCTTAGACGCTACAAACTTAGAGCGTCATCAGTGGAATCTGTGGG
>JAFZAP010000043.1 GCA_017557185.1 Prevotella sp. | reverse complement strand
GATTGGCGAGGTGGGCAAGGCCATCGGCGAGGAGGTGAAGGAATATGGTGCCGACGTGCTATTGGCTCCTGCCCTGAACATCATGCGCAACCCGCTGTGCGGACGTAACTTCGAGTACTACTCGGAAGACCCTGTGGTGGCTGGAAAGACGGCTGCCGCCTATATCAGCGGTGTGCAGAAGAACGATGTGGGAACGAGCATCAAGCACTTCGCCGCCAACAACCAGGAGACGAATCGCATGAACAACGATGCCCGAATGTCGCAGCGCGCCCTGCGCGAGATCTACCTGAAGGGCTTCGAGATTGCCATTAAGGAGGCGAAGCCCTGGACGGTGATGACCTCGTATAACTACATCAACGACACGTACACCTCGGAGAGCAAGGACCTTGTGGAGACCATCCTGCGCGACGAGTGGGGCTACGAGGGAACCGTGATGACCGACTGGTTCGGCGGCAAGGACGGCGCGAAGCAGATGTGGGCAGGCAACGACATGCTGCAGCCAGGAAAGAAGGAGCAGTTCGACTCCATCGTGGATGGCGTGAAGAGCGGAAAGTTGTCAGAGGCCGACCTCGACCGCAGCGTTTCGCGCACCTTGAATCTGGTGGAGCGGAGTCCGCGCTTCCAAGGGTACAAATACAGCAACAAGCCCGACCTCGAGGGACATGCGAAGATCACGCGCCAGTCGGCTGCCGAAGGTATGGTGCTCATGAAGAACGATCCCCGAGTTCTGCCCTTTGCGGAGAACGTGAAGAATGTCGCCCTCTATGGTGTGACCTCGTATGACTTCATCGCTGGCGGCACGGGTTCAGGCAATGTGAACCACGCCTACGTGGTGTCGCTGCTCGACGGCTTGAAGAATGGCGGCTACACGGTGTCGGAAGACCTGAAGACCACCTACGAGAAATATATCGCCGATGCGAAGGAGGCAAAGAAGAAAGCCCTTGAGGAGCTGGCGAAGAAAGACAAGCAGGCTGCTATGCTCGCCAGCTTCATGCCTGGCACGCTACCTGCCGAGAAGCAGTTTACTGCTGACGAGCTGACGGCTCAGGCTGAGGCTTCCGATGTCGCCATTATCACCATCGGACGTATCTCGGGTGAGTTCCTCGACCGGAAGGCTGCCGACTTCAACCTGAGCGCCTCCGAGCGCCAGTTGCTCGAGCAGGTGTGCGACGTCTATCACAAGGCCGGAAAGCAGGTGGTGGTGCTGCTGAACATCGGCGGTGTCATCGAGACCGACTCGTGGAAGGCGCTGCCCGATGCCATTCTGTGTGCCTGGCAGGCAGGGCAGGAGGGCGGCAACAGCGTTGTCGACGTGCTCAGCGGCAAGCAGTCGCCGTCGGGTAAGTTCACGATGACGTGGCCGGTGAAGTTCACCGATGCCTACTCGTCGAAGAACTTCCCCATCGACGAGGACCCGCGCATCGATATGATGAATCAGGGCAAGAAGGGCAGCGTGCGCAATGTCGACTACACCGAGTACGAGGAGGATATCTACGTGGGCTACCGCTACTTCGACTCATTCGACGTGCCCGTGAGCTATCCGTTCGGCTACGGTCTGAGCTACACCACGTTTGAGTATAGCGATGCGAAGATTGCCCAGAAAAACGACATCTACGACGTGACGGTGACCATCAAGAACACAGGCGACCGCGAGGGCAAGGAGGTCGTGGAGCTCTATGTGGCCGCTCCCGACGCACAGGCTGCCAACAAGCCCGCGAAGGAGCTGAAGGCCTTTGCCAAGACGAAGAACCTCAAGCCCGGCGAGAAGGAGACGCTGACGATGAGCATCACCGCCGACCAGCTTGCTTCGTTCGACGAGGCCGCTTCGGCGTGGGTGGTCACGGAGGGCGACTACCAGTTCCTCGTTGCCGCTTCGGTGCAGGACGTCAAGGCCACGCTTACTGCTGCGGTGAAGAACCAGCAGACGAAGGTTAACGACGTGATGAAACCTGTGGTGAAACTAAACCTTTTAAAGAGATAACAGACTATGACTAAAAGAATCAGAAAAGTGACGATGCTTGCTGTTGCAGGTATCGCGATGTTGAGTGCTTGCACACAGAAAGAGGTGACGCTGCAGGTGGAGACGAAGTATGGCGTCGTGGAGGGCATCGAGGAAGACGGCGTGAAGAAATTCCTCGGCGTACCGTTCGCCCAGGCTCCCGTCGGCGAGTTGAGGTGGAAGGCTCCACAGCCCGTTCAGGCTTGGGAGGGCGTGCGCGAGGCGAAGGCGTTCGGCGACGACCCGATGCAGCCCAACATATTCGGCGATATGAACTTCCGCGGCTCGGGCCGCAGCGAGGACTGTCTGTACCTGAACATCTGGACGACAGCGAAGACTACGGGCGACCGCCTGCCTGTGCTCATCTATTTCAACGGCGGCGGACTGATGGCGGGGTCGGGTAGCGAACCGCGCTACGACGGCAGCTCGATAGCGAAGGAAGGCGTCATCGGCGTGACGGCCAACTATCGTGAGGGCGTGTTCGGATTCTTCGCCCATCCGGAGCTGACGGCAGCTTCCGACTACAAAGGCAGCGGTAACTACGGTTTCCTCGACCAGGTGGCTGCCATTAAGTGGGTGAAGGAGAACATCGCTGCCTTCGGCGGCAATCCCGACCGTATCACCATCGTGGGCGAGTCGGCAGGTTCGTTCTCTGTGTCGCTGCTGATGTGTTCGCCCCTCTCGAAGGACCTCATCGCTGGCGCCATGCTCTCGTCGGGAGCGGAAGTGCTGCCCTACGAGCCGAGTACGCAGGCTGATGCCGACGCTGCCGGCGCCGCTCTGCTGAAGGAGGCTGGTATTGCCAGTCTGGCCGACGCGATGGCGATTGATGCCGACTCGCTGCAGAAGCTGCTGCCGCCCAGAGGAATGGCGAACGTGGTGCTCGACGGATACTTCATGAGCGAGAGTGCCGACGCGGTGTTCGAGAAAGGCGAGCAGGCACAGGTGCCGCTTCTGGCAGGCTGGAACTCGCTGGAGGCACATCCCATGCAGGCTCTGCAGGGTCAGGCTCCCACGGTGCAGAACTATAAGAACGTGCTGAAGGGTCAGTTTGGCGATATGACCGACGAGATCTTCGAGGCCTACGGCATCACGACTGACGAGGATGTGATGAGTCAGAAGGGCTTCAACCTCGTGTCCGACCTCTTCACGGGCTTCCCCACCTGGAAGGCGTGCGACTATCACGTGAAGAACTCCTCGCAGCCCGTGTACCGCTATCACTACATGCACCCGCGTCCGCAGGTGTCGGAGAAGATGGGCGATATGACGGGAGCGCTGGCTGGCGGTGTGCGCGAGAAGACAGCTGAGGAGAAGAAGGCCAAACAGCCGGATATCGCACCCGGTGCCGTGCACTCTGCCGACATCGAGTATGCGATGGGAACACTCGACACCAACGAGTTCTACGACTGGCAAGAGGAGGACTACGCCATCTCGAAGCTGTTCCTCAGCTACTATGCCAACTTCTGCAAGACCGGCAATCCGAACGGAGAGGGACTTCCCAAATGGTCGCCCATCACGAAGGAGAATCTCGATGCCGCACCTGTGATGATCATCGATGTGGAGTCGAAGGAAGTGGCGTCGCCCGAAAAGGAGAACGCCTATCGCACGCTGGAGAAGTTTTATAAGAAATAAAAGCCTCCCCCGACCCCTCCAAAAGGAGGGGAGCCAAGAAGGGGAGACATATGAACAGGCGGACAGAAGTTTTTTTTAACGGAAACGTCGAAACACGTGGGGGTAAACGTCGAAAGTGATTTTGAACGTGCCCCCATTTTTCATACCTTTGCATCGTCGAAAGAGCTAATCCCGCCAATCGGGAAAGCGGTGTAAGACAAAAGAGAACAAAATTCAATATTAACAATTTAAAAAGTAAAAAGGTATGAAAAAAATGATGATCGCCCTCGTAGCAATGTTTGTGATGACAATGAGTGCTAACGCACAGAGTGTAAACAACAATAGCAAGCTGTCGTTCGACCGCATGAGCAGCTATCTGGAGCTGACAATAGATCAGGTTGAACTTGTCAAAACAGCTATGGCACAGTTCAACAGCTCTATGGAAGCTTATTATCAACTGCAGGATGCCTCTCAGGGTGGTGAGGCTTGGGAGAAGATTCAGGCCAACCACAAAAAAACGATGAAGAAGATTCTCGATGAGAAGCAGTACAACAAGTACACCCAGATGCTTGACCTGACGGCTAAGAATACTGCCGAGAGAATCATGGATAGGACGACTGCTGCCAAATAATAGTATCGCTCCCGCTAACATGATAGATTTTACTCTCCTGCATAGAGATAATGCGGGAGAGATTTTGTTTTTTCAATTAATATGCTTACCTTTGCACACATGAAGAAGATACAGGCAAAAGACATCTGGCTGTTTGTTGCGCAAGTACTGCTACTGTCGCTCATTGTGCTCTCACCAGGACTCATCAGCTACGTGATCAGCCACGATAGTGTCCAATTGACAACGTCGCTTTCTGTATCATTCTATTGGCTGGCACCAATGGTAGTGGTCTATCTGGTGAATTTCTATTTGTTGGTGCCATTTCTTTGGTTCAAACGCAGAGTTTGGCAATTTCTGCTGGTGAATGTGGTATTGGTATGCGCTTGCAACAGCCACATCCTCTTTAATGATACAACAACAATGCCTGAAGTTTTCCGCGCGGGCTTCTCCTCGTTTGCCAGTATCGCCATGATAATCAATTTTATGGCAATCGGCATTGCCATAAGCATTCGCTACGTGATGCGCCAGCAGGAGCGGAAACAAAAAGAGGTGGAGGCAGAGTTGGCGTGGCTGAAGAACCAGATCAATCCGCATTTTCTGTTTAACACGCTCAACAACATTTCCAGTCTTGCACAGATTGACGCCGACGAGACGCAGGAAGCCATTATGCAGTTGAGCGACCTGCTGCGCTATGCGATGTATGAGACCAACAAGCCCCGTGTGCCCATTGGCGGCGAAGTGGAGTTTATGCGCAACTACATCGAACTGATGAAACTGCGTTGTAATGAGATGACCAAGGTAAGTTCAGGGTTCATAATTCATAGTTTACAGTTAGAAATTGCTCCGCTTTTATTCATATCTCTTATTGAAAACGCTTTCAAGCACGGTATGAACAGCAACGCCCCTGCCACCATTGACATCCGTTTGGAACAGCAGGGGGAAACCCTGGTCTTCAACTGCGACAACACGAATAACCCCAAGCCAACGAAAGACCGCAGCGGCTCAGGCATCGGACTCGAAAACACCCGTCGCCGGCTGGATCTGCTCTATTCTGGTCGCTACACGTGGGAACAGACTGTCACCCCTGAGAATATCTATCACGTCAAAATCACCATCAGCCTATGAGAACTCTCACCTGTATGATTGTCGATGACGAGCCGTTGGCTGTGCGCCTGCTGGAATCGTACGTAGAGAAGACACCCGACTTGCAGCTGTTGGCCTCGTTTACTGACTCTATCACAGCCATCAATGCCGTGAAGGAGCAAAAGCCCGACTTGCTGTTTCTTGACATCCAGATGCCGAATATCGATGGTATGGAGTTGGCACATAGCCTGCCCGAGGGGACACGTGTGGTCTTTACCACAGCCTTCAAGGAATATGCTTTCGAGAGCTACGAGGTGAATGCCCTCGACTTCCTCCTGAAGCCTATCAGATATAACAAGTTCCTGGGTTCAATAGAAAAGGCAAGAAAGGTGTTTGATGTCCAACCGACTGCCATCGAGCCCAAACAGCAGCTTAATACCGTTTTCGTCCGCGTCGATGGAGAATGGAGGAATATCCCCGTAGCTCAGATTATCTATGTCAGCGGTATGAAAGACTATGTCATGTTCTATCTCGACGGCGAGAGAAAGCCGTTGATTTCTCATCTGACGATGAAGGCTGTCGAGGAGATGTTGCCTTCTGACAAATTCCTGCGTATTCACCGCTCCTATATCGTTGCTGTTGACAAGATTCAGAAAGTAGACCGCAACGATTGTGTGTATATAGGAGAGGAGATCATCCATATCCCTGACGGCTACCTGCAATCTTTCCGCAACTTTCTTGAGACTCGCTCGTTCAATAAATAATGCACGAATAATTCTTATAAATTCAGAGAGTGTATCAAAAATTCTCTAAATTCTCTATTTCTTGATAATCATAAAAAAATAGAAGGGGGCGAAATGTACATGATTTCAAAAGCTTTTGCCCTTTCAGGGCGACTATTTTTGGCATACACAAAAAACCAGGGCGAGTGCCCTGGGCTGTTTGCTTGTGGCCTTACAGGCCGCTATTAACCTGATTGGTTGCTTTACTTCTTGATCACCATCTTCTGGCCGTTGTGGATGTAGAGGCCGCGGGTGGGGGAGACGGTGCGGCGACCGTCGATGGAATAATAGTAGGGGTCGGAGGCGGACTGGGCGTCGACGGGCTGGATGCCTGACGTTCCATTAGCCAACAACACCTTGTTCAGACGTACACCGTGACCTTGTATGACGATACCCTTCTGGATGATGATGTTATAGATAGACTCGTCGAAGGTGAGGGTAGAGGTGCAACTCTCGCCGTTGCCCACAGGATAGAGGTTGGTGGGAATATACTCCTTCTCGTAGGTTTCACCGTTGATGATGAACGACGGATTCGTGCTCCAGTCGCCGTAAAACAACTGAATCATGTTATAGTCGGTGTAGTCGAGGGTGAACTGCAAGATGAGCCGCACATCCTTTCCCTGTGCCTCGAATTCGGAAGCGGGGATAGTGAGCTGCAGGCCGTTTCCCCAGTCCATGAGGGAGTTGCCTTCCCAAAACAAGGTGCCTTCAGCAGGGTCGTCGCCTCCACCCGGATCTTCGGGCTCGTGGTATTCAACTCCCGCTCCTTCGCAGATGCCCTGCAGGGAGTAGGTGTTTCCTACGGTCATCGTACCGCCTGCGCGTCTGAAGATACCGAACTTCTCCGTTCCGTTGCCGAATGCGTTGTTATCCCAGGCGAAGGCAGCAAAGCCGCGTTCGCGGGCTGCGCTCACCATACACTTGTAGTAGTACTGCAGGTTCTCCATCTGCGTCTGTTTGTCGTCGTTGGTATAGTGGCAGGTGGCTCCATACTCGCCCAAGACGACGCCGAGTCCTTTCTTCCACCACGAGTTGACGATGCGGTCGAAGTAGTTCTTCATAGCTGTCTCGTCGTCGTTGGGAGTACGCTTGCCCATGTCCCTGTACTTCTTTCCCCAATAGTAGTAGGTGCCGCCGCCAGCGTAGTCGTAAGGGTCGTAATCGTGGAACTCGACACTCAGTCGGCTCTCCACCTTGTCGGTGGGAATGATGAAGCCGCTAAGGCCCGACCAACCGCTGCAGGCGTATGTCTGCACCACGAGATGACGGTAGTAGTTCTTGCCGCCTGTGGCGCGTACGGCATCAATGAATGTCTGGTTGTAGCTGTTCTGCACAGCCTGCCATTCGGCGGTTGGCGTACCCCAGTTCTCCTGTCCGTTCACCTTTGCTACGGTCTCGTTGGTTCCGGCAAAAGCCAGACGCTGGTCGTAGTCGCGGAAGTAGGTAGCGATGCATTTCCACAGGGCAGCCAGCTTCCGGTTGTTCTCCGTCTGCTGCGTGTAGAAAGGATTGCGGTCGAGCCACGCCTCGTGGTGTGTGTTGATGATGACGTACATATCCTCATCCAGGCACCAGTCGACGATTTCCTTCACGCGCTTGAGCCACGTGTCCTTCACAATCATATTCGTCTGGTCGGAAAGCTGCTCCGTCCACCTGACGGGAATACGAATGGCGTTGAAACCTTGCGACTTGACGAACTGAATCATAGCTTTCGTCGTTGCGGGGTTGCCCCATCCCGTCTCGCCTCCGCTACTCTCCAGGGAGTTGCCGAGGTTCCATCCCATCACCACATTCTTGTCCCATTCCTGTGCCGAAAGGGTCATTCCCGTCTTGTCGGGTGTCACGTCCGTGTTCTGTGCGCCGAGGGCCAGCGCGAACAACAGCGTGCAGACTGTTGATAGTAATCTTTTTTTCATGTTCTTTTATGCTTTTAGTCTTCGGGTGCAAAGATAATCATTTCTTCTGAATCCGCCAAATCAATCGCCAAATTATTATGGACACGCAGAAATGGAACTCGACGTAATATGTTTTTTTCAAAAATACTTTTGGTCTTCTTATCTAAAATTTGTATTTTTGCAGACAGAACAAAACTTAAACCGAATAAATATCAATCGAAAATGAAAAAGACTCTTTTAATGATGGCTCTGGCTTTAGTATGCCTTGGAGCCTCGGCACAGGAGAAGCTGTTCAACAGCGCCAGCGTGCAATCGCCGGTCGTCAACAACGACGGCACCGTGACGTTTAATCTCTATGCCCCCAAGGCCGTCAAGGTGGAGGTGACGGGCGACTTCCTGCCCACACAACCCATCAAGATAGAAGGCTACGGCACCTACGATGCTCCGGGTGTTGCCCAGCTCGTGGAAGGCAAGAACGGCGTATGGAGCTACACCTCCGATAAGCTCGCTCCGGAGATGTATAGCTACACCTTCAACATCGACGGTATGACGGGCGTGAAGGACCCGGCAAACATTTATGTCAATCGCGACATCGTGTCGTTCACCAATATCTTCATCGTCAGCAACGAGAAGGGCGATAAGGGCGATCTGTATCGGGTGAACGAGGTGCCTCACGGAAACCTGTCGAAAGTGTGGTATAACAGTCCGACGCTGAAGATGCAACGCCGAATGACCATCTATACTCCTCCCGGCTACGACAAGGGCGGAAAGTATCCGGTACTCTATCTGTTGCACGGTGCTGGCGGCGACGAGAATGCTTGGAGTGAGCTCGGACGTGCTGCCCAGATTCTCGATAATCTGATTGCTACGGGTAAGGCCAAGCCTATGATCGTTGTGATGCCGAATGGCAATCCGAACTGTCAGGCTGCTCCTGGAGAGTGGTCGTTTGGAATGTACACGCCAGGTTTCCGCGATGGAGGCACAGGTCCCACCGCTCCTGCCGCAGCCACGATTCCCGCCAGCTTCATGGATATCGTGAACTACGTCGACGCCAACTATCGTACTGTGAAGAGTCGTGCCGGACGTGCCGTCTGCGGACTCTCGATGGGTGGCGGCCACACCTTCGCCATCAGCTTGCTCTATCCCACCACATTCGACTACTACGGACTCTTCTCGGCCGGTCTGCATCTGGGTAAGGACTTCAACATGCAGCAGCCTTTCGCAGAGCAGATCAAGAACGACCCCAAGTTCGCCCAGCAGAGCGCCAAGCTCTTCGGCAGCAAGCCCAAATTGTACTGGATGGGAATGGGCAAGACCGACTTCCTCTATCAGAGCACCGTCGACCTGCGCAACTACTTCGATTCGAAGGGCTACAAGTATGAATACGTAGAGACCGATGGCGGTCATATCTGGCGCAACTGGCGTATCTACCTCACGATGTTCGCCCAGAAGATTTTCAAGTAGGAACCCACCCCCAGCCAGCTCGTAGGGGCAGACCCCCGTGTCTGCCCGTCATTTGTGCCCATTATTTCGTGTCCGCTGTTCGGGCAGACACAGGGGTCTGCCCCTACACGTGGTGCCGCAGGCAAAACAATCAAACAAAAAATATGAACAACAGCAATACAAATAGCAAGAGTAATCAGACCCCACTCCCCTCGGGAGGGGCTGGGGGTGGGTTCCTGTTCTTAAAATCAGTCGTGCTTCTGGTGGTATCACTTGCCCTGATGTCGATAGAGGCTGCGGGTGAGCCAGCTTTCAAGACAGCCGATGTACGTGCTGCTGAAGCATTGGCCCGAAGAGTGATGGGGAGCAAAGCCTCGGCCGTCGTCTTTGAACAGACCGGCGAAAAGACCGACTCCTACGAACTGCTACAAAAGGGCAGGAAAGTCCTCATCAGGGGAAACAACGCCAATTCGATGGCGGTAGGCCTGAACCGCTACATCCAACAGTTTTGTCTTGCCAATGTGAGCTGGTACGACTTCAACCCCGTCGAACTGCCCGAAACAATGCCGAGGGTTCCCGCAAAGGTGTCGGGTAGGGTAGAGGTACCCATCAGGTTCTTCCTGAACTATTGCACATTCGGCTACACGATGCCTTGGTGGAAGTGGCCGCAATGGGAACGCTTCATCGACTGGATGGCGCTGAACGGCGTGAATATGCCGCTTGCCATCACAGGTCAGGAGGCCGTCTGGCAGAAGGTCTGGCGCAAGTACGGCTTGACCGACGAGCAGATACGCGCCTATTTCACCGGTCCTGCCCACCTTCCTTGGCAGCGAATGATCAATATCGACCGCTGGCAGGGTCCGTTGCCTCAAAGCTGGATCGACGGACAGGCGGAGCTGCAGAAGCAAATCCTGAAACGGGAGCGCGAACTGAATATGACGCCTGCCCTCCCAGCCTTCTCTGGACATATTCCTGCAGAACTGGAACAGGCCGTTCCCGGAATCAAGACATCACGCGTGAGCCGTTGGTGTAGTTTCGACGAGAAGTACCAGTGTACTTACCTGAACCCCTCTGACCCCATTTTTGCCCGCATCCAGAAGGACTTCCTCGAGGAGCAGACTCGTATGTACGGCACCGACCACGTGTACGGCGTCGACCTGTTCAATGAGGTTTCTCCTCCATCGTGGGAACCCGATTCGCTGGCGAAGATTTCTGCCGGGGTGTTCGAATCGATGACGAGTGTCGACCCCGAGGCCATCTGGCTTCAGATGGGGTGGCTCTTCATCAACAACCAGAAAGCCTGGACGCCCGAGAGGATCAAGGCCTATCTCACCGCCGTCCCACTGGGCAGGATGATCATACTCGACTACGAGAGCGACTACATCGAGATATGGCGGCGCACGGAACATTTCTACGGTCAGCAGTTCATCTGGTGCTACCTGGGCAATTTCGGCGGAATGACCGAGATTGAAGGCGACTACAAGTTGAACGCTAAGCTGATTGCCGCCACCAAGGCCGAGGGCGGACCGGAATTCGTGGGCATCGGCTCTACCCTTGAAGGGTTTGGCGTCAACGAACCTGTCTATGAAGCTGTGATGGCTCAGGCTTGGAACACAGGCGTAGGACTTGAGGAGTATATCGACAACATCGCCGACCGCCATCTGGGACGGGTTGATCCATCGTTCAGGGCCTATTGGCACACGATGGCTGATAAGGTGTGCACCACTCACACCAGTACAGGAGCATCGAGTATTATCGTTGCTCATCCCAACCTGGAAGGCCAATGGCACTGGACGACCGAACTCAGAAAAGGCTACGACATCGCCAATCTGGAGGAGGCGCTGGCTATTCTAGAAACGGTGAAGGGCTCGTCTTCCTATTTCAAATTCGACCTTGCCAACACACGCCGTCAGTCGATTGGCAACAGGGCGTTGGCCGTGAGAAAACGCTTCGCCGATGCCTATCAGGCTGGCGACAGAGACGGAATGGTGGCGGCTTCGAAGGAGTTTCTGGGGATGTGCGACCAGCTTGTCGCTGTGCTGAAGACCTGCCGCGAGTTCTCGCTCGACGACTGGATTCGTGATGCCCGCTCGTGGGGTAAGGACGAAGCAGAGAAAGACTATTTCGAGATGAATGCCCGCACGATTATTACTGTATGGGGCGACACATATACGCTTCTCGACTATGCCAATCGCGACTGGGACGGACTGGTAGAGACCTACTACAAGGTTCGCTGGCAGATGTTCTTCGATGCTGTTCTGGCGGCCTACGATGCCGGCGAGCCGTTCGTCAATCTCAGAGGTCCGAATGTCCCTAATGGGCGTACGAAAGAGGAATGTGAGCGAGCCCTGAAGCTGAATGATGAGATTTGGGACTTCGAATGCAAATGGGCACATATGAAATAGGAAACTGAAAAATAGTATATAATTGCCAAAATAAATAGGAAAATCTTTGGAGTTTTCATTATTTTTCTTTTACTTTGTGTCGGAAAATCTATTCACTAATTAATCTATGGCAATATGAAGAAAACAACTTTGACACTTCTTGCAGCTATGACACTGTTGCTGTCGAGCTGCTTATCAACGGGATTCGGAAATACATCTTCCACCAGTTCAACCGGCAATGTGCTGGGTGCTGTACTGGGTAGTGTGTTGAGTAATGTGTTGTTGGGTGGAATGTCGCTCGATCAGTCGAGCCTTCTGGGTAGCTGGAACTACAATGCCCCAAGTGCTGCCTTTACGACCGAACAGGCTCTGACAAAGGCCGGAGGTGCTGCTACAGTTGCCAACATCGCTTCGTCGCTGGCAAGTAACTACAGCAACATCGGAATCAATCGCAACAACACTTCTTTCTCGTTCCTTGAAGGCAACAAGTTCTCGGCTAAGGTGAACGGCATCCCATTCAGCGGAACCTATGCCTATAATGCCCAGAACGGCGAAATCTCCCTCAAGACAGCTACTGAGACCATTAAGGGCAACGTAACGAAGACCGAGAAGGGAATTGGATTGATGTTCGACGCCATGCAGATGGCCAACATCCTTCAGAAAGAGGGTAAGGTCAGCAACTCAGCTGCTGTTCAGGCTGTCAGCAAGCTCGCAAAGAGTGCCGACGGTGCCCGTGTAGGCTTTGAGCTTACAAAATAAGAGAACTCTTTTCTGAGACTAAGTAAAACCTCTGGGTTGACAAGGGGGTAGTTTATATAGCGGTGAGAATTGTTTTCGCCGCTATATTTCTATTGAGGATTCGGTAGCACGGTGAAAAGTTGCAAAGTTGCAATTGCATTTCAGTTTTTGGATTTTGGAAGGAATCAAAGGGAGGTGATAAATATTATAATAATATATATAACTTATTGATATATAATACTTTATATAATATATATATCTAATTATACTCTTTTTGGCTCCATTCGGATTTACGTAAAGTTATTTGCAATTTGCAACTTTGCAATTTTACTCTCATAGAGGCACAAAAAACGCGTCCCCCGACCAAAGAGAGCAATGCTTTAGACCAAAGAGAGTACTGCTCCCGATGATACAGAGCACTGCTCCAGATGATACGGAGTATTGCTCTATATACCTATGGAGCACTGCTCCCGATGGTACGGAGTACTGCTCCCGACCAAAGAGAGTACCGCTCCACAGCTTAGAAAAAAGTAAATATCGGTTCATATTTTATATAAAACGGGCAGTTGGTTCAAATTTTACATTATTGTGTACATATTTTATAATAAATAATTAAAGTTTTTTGTATCTTTGCCCTGTATTTATTATTATTCATGAAAAAAATTACACTAACATTAAATAATTACAAAATGAAGAACAAAAAATTACAGACACTTCGGCTCATGGGCTGTGTGGCTGGTTTCGTGTTCATGTTGTTCTCTTGCGGCAGCGAAAGCGAAGAAGTGAACACATTCGACCCGAACAAGCCTATCGTTTGTGAGTCGTTCTATCCAAGTGGCGGCCCGATTTCCACACAGGTTATCCTTCGGGGTTCCAACTTCGGATCAGACAAGGATGCCGTCCGCGTTTTTTTCAATGCGAAGGAAGCTCCTGTGATTAATGTGAACGAGGACCATATTCTGGTTCTTGCTCCGCGTCTCCCTGGTGAGCATGTGAAGATTAAGGTTTGCATCGGTGACCAGGAGGCAACGTTCGACGGAGAGTTCGACTACCAGATTCAGACCAACATCAGTACCATCTGCGGTGGTGACGCGAGTGCGCAGACCAACCCGAGTGCTATTGAGAATCTTTCGGAGGTGCAGTTCAACTCAAGTATCGACGGCGGTCTCTGCGTTGACAGGGCTGGCAATATTTACTTCGAGATTGACAGCCACAACAGCAGTTTCCTCCGTTACGTAGCAAATCCTGAGTCGGGACAGCTTGTGCTCATCGACGAACTCGGTATTTTCCTGACGCGTCCGATCGTTGTCTATGATGATGTCAACGACCGCGTTTATCACATGCAGGCAAACATCGCCAATAATGAGTATTGGTATTATGACCCGAATAACAACTTTGCTCAGCTTGGCAAGGCTAACGTGACCTACGATGACACGAAATACATTGTAGATGGCATGGGTATCTGGGGTGCGCGTCGTGCTGTTGCCATGTGCCCTGCCGACGGTAAGTTCTATTCGAGAGTGCTCGGTGGCGATTTCTATTGTTTCGACCCTGTTACTGCTATCGGCAACCGTCTGACTCTCGTCTATAACAGGGCAAATGGCCAGACAGAAGGCTCACCTATTGATACGAAGGACGGAGAGACGTTCGGAATGGTGTTCGACAAGAACAATCCTACGATTCTCTACTACACCAATTCAAGTCAGAACTGCATTTACCAGTTGGACGTAGCCACTTGCAAGATAAGCATTCTGACCGGCCGTGCATCGATGACGGGAGCAGGCCATCTTGACGGTACGCTCGCACAGGCTCAGTTTAACGGCCCTCACGGAATGGTAAAGGACAGCGAAGGCAATCTTTACGTCTGCGACACAGATAACCACTGCATTCGCAAAATCAATCTCTCAACTGGCTACGTTTCGACAGTAGCAGGCTTGCCTCAGCAGGCAGGCTATGTGAATGGCGTAAGTGAGGTGGCAAAATTCAACCGTCCTGTCGGCATCTGCATCGACAAGGATGACATCATCTACGTTGGCGACTGTGACAACCATGCTATCCGTCGTCTTGCCATAGAATAATAAATGCGCAGCCAATCGTAATAATACTAAACAGATTATTGTAAATGAAAAAATATCTTTCACTCATATTTATGCTGTTGCTGGCTATGCAGTCAGTCTACGCACAGGATGAGAAATCGTTTACAGCCAAGGGTGTGGTAGTGGATGCCAACAACGAACCGGTTATCGGTGCCACCGTGGTGATAAAGGACAAACCGGGTGTGGGTACCGTTACCGACATCGACGGTAATTTCTCTATAAAAGTAAATATGTATGACAATCTTGTGGTTTCATTCATCGGTTTTGAACAGGTGACACACCGTATCATAAAAGAGAACGAGACCATCAACATTGTCCTTCATGAAAAAGGTGCTGATGTCGATGAAGTGGTGGTTGTAGGTATGGGCTCGCAACGTAAAGTCAGCGTTGCCGGTGCCATCACTACGATTGATCCGTCAGAGCTGGTGAAGCCTGCCACGAACATTGTCAACACACTCGCAGGCCGTGTGGCCGGTGTGATCGGAGTGCAAAGCAGCGGCGAACCTGGAAAAAATATCTCAGAGTTCTGGGTACGCGGTATCGGCACATTCGGCGCTAACAGCTCTGCGCTCGTTCTTATTGACGGACTTGAGGGTAACCTTAGCCAGGTGGAGGCAGCCGACGTGGAGAGTTTCTCTGTACTGAAGGACGCATCTGCTACAGCTGTCTATGGTAACCGTGGTGCTAATGGCGTTATCATCGTAACTACGAAGCGCGGCCTTGAGCAGAAGCTCCGCATTACCGGGCGCGCCAACTACACGATATCCCATTTGAAGCGCGTTCCTGAATACCTTGATGCCACACGCTATGCGGAACTGGCCAACGAGGCAGCCGTGCAATCCTCCATGCCGCCTGTCTATAGCGACGTTGAAATGGATATCCTGCGCTACAACCTCGACCCCGACCTTTATCCAAACGTGAACTGGCAGGATGAGCTCCTTCACAAGAATTCCTTCCAGCAGACTTACTATGTAAGTGCCCAGGGTGGTGGCTCCATTGCCCGTTATTTTGCATCCCTTGGCATGTCGGATGAATCTTCTGCCTACAAGATGGCCGACGATAGCCCATATAAGAACGGCGTAGGTTACAAAACTTACAACTTCCGAATGAATCTGGACATCAATCTCACGAAGACTACAAAGATTTATCTCGGCGGGACGAGCTACGTGTCAATCAACGACCGTCCGAGTATGGGCAGTGGCTTCAGTTCCATCAGCATGACCGACTGGATATGGTCCTCACAGGCAAAGACAACGCCTGTCATGTATCCGCTCCGCTACTCGAACGGCTATCTTCCTGCAACTAACGATGGTGATGAAATTTCTCCTTACGTTTTGCTGAACTACACAGGTACTACCCGCCAGCAGAACTATCGTAACATGATAACAATAGCTCTGGAGCAGGATCTGGCTATGATCACAAAGGGACTTCGTGCAAAGATTCAGGGTTCGTTCGATAATCAGTCGATGTATGGTGAAAGCCGCTTCAAGATGCCTGCACTCTATATGGCCACAGGTCGTAACTCAGCAGGCGACCTGATATTGTCGAACCGCGTGATTTCCAAGAGCGTAGGCTATAATAGCGCATCGTGGGCATGGCGTAAGTGGTATTTCGATGCAAATATCAACTACGACCGCAAGTTTGATGACCACAGCATCGGTGCTCTGCTCTTCTATTATTGTCAGGATACAAGTGAGTCGGGCGCATCCAGCAGTATGAACGCTATTCCAAAACGCTACCAGTCGCTTTCCGGACGTATCAACTATGGATACCTGGATACATACTTCATCGATGCAAACTTCGGTCTCACAGGTTCTGAGAATTTCCAGCCGGGCCGACAGTATGGTTTCTTCCCATCGGCTGCCGTCGCCTGGATTCCAACACAATATAAGTTCGTACAGAATACTTTACCTTGGCTCTCATTCTTGAAACTGCGTGCATCCTACGGTATTGTAGGTAATGACCAGATAGCCTCGACTCGCTTCCCGTACATCACGCTCATCAACGAGAGTGACGGAACGACCAAATGGGGCGGCGTGGGCATCCTCAGCGAGAGTCAGGTAGGTGCCGACAACCTTGTCTGGGAGAAGGCAAAGAAGTTCGACGCAGGTATGGACCTCCACCTCTTTAATGACAAATTCAGAGTTACGCTTGATTACTTCCTCGACCGTCGTGATGCTATCTTCCAGCAGCGTACACAGGTTCCTGCATACGTAGGTCTGACAAGCATGCCTTACGGCAACGTGGGTAGCATGAAGAGCTGGGGTGGTGACGGTAACTTCGAGTTCTTCCAGAAGTTCGGCAAGGACTTCTTCCTTACGCTTCGCGGCAACTTCACCTTGTCAAAGAACAAGATTCTTAATTGGGAAGAAGCACGTCAGCCATATCCTTACCTTGAGAAGAACGGTTTTGCCAACAACGTACAGCGTGGTTTCATAGCGCTTGGATTGTTTGAGTCACAGGAAGAAATCGACATGAGTCCTTCACAGTTCGGTACTGTCCTTCCTGGCGACATCAAGTACAAGGATGTCAATGGCGACGGTGTTGTCAACGACGATGACAGAGTACCTCTCTTCGCATACTCAGGTATTCCTCAGTTCATGTACGGTCTTGGATTCTCTGCTGACTATAAAGGCCTTACGCTGAACGTATTGTTCAAAGGCACAGGCCACAACTACTTCCTCTACGGCGGTGGCAATGGAGATAACTTCGACGGCTATATGCCATTCAACAGAGGCTATCAAGGCAATGTGCTGGCGATTGCCTATGACCAGAATAATCGTTGGACATCGGCAGAGTACTCTGGAGACCCTTCAACCGAGAATCCTAATGCCCGTTTCCCACGCCTGCACTACGGAAACAGTTCCAACAACACGAAGCCGTCTACATTCTGGAAAGGCGACGCACGCTACCTGCGTCTGCAGGAAGTCAGCTTGAACTATAGGCTGAAAGCGCCTTTCATCACCAAGATTGGCATGCAGTCTGTTGATATCCAACTGATGTGCGAGAATCTCGGCGTATGGGATTCAGTCAAGATATATGACCCGGAACAGGCTACATCGACCGGTCGTGCATATCCTCTTACCGGACGCTACACTCTGCAATTGCAACTGAACTTCTAAATATAGGAAAGGAATAAAGACATGAAAAAGATATTATTGTTTTCTTCATTAATGGCAATGATGTTCGGAATGGGCAGCTGCACCGATTACCTGAATGTCGACGACTATTTCGCTGACACCTTCCGCGAAGACTCTATTTTTGCCAATAAATATAATATTACGCGCTATTATAATGGTGCTGTAAACCTTCTGCCTAAGGAAGGAGGACTTTGGCACTATGGTAGCACTCCCGGACTCACAGGCAGCGACGAAGCTGTATCGTGCGGTACATGGAACGGTGGTTTCCTGGATATTCAGTATTCCGGGACAATGCTCACCACAAATCAGGTTACAGCATCATCAATGGCAGGCTGGACGTGGGATTTCAATGTGTGGGACCCATGCTACAAGATTGTGCGCAAATGCAACACTCTGCTGTCGAATATCAGCGCTGTGCCTGACATGAACAGTATAGAAAAGATGCAATTCCGTTGCCAGGTACGTTTCCTTCGTGCTTATGCCTATTATTGGATTCTACGTAACCAGGGGCCTGTAGTGATTCTCGGTGATGAGATACTCAGTAGCAACGAGAGTACAGAGTATTACTCCCATTCAAGAAACACGATGGATGAGACCGTCGACTATATTTGCACCGAGTTAACCGAGGCTGCTGAATACATGCCGGAGGAACATAATCAGAATGAGTTGTATGCTCCAACAAAGGGCGCTGCACTTGCTCTTGCAGCACGCATCCGCCTGACAGCAGCATCTCCATTGTATAATGGCGGACCAGCCGCTCGTCGTTACTTCAGCGATTTCAAGCGTAAATCTGATGGCGAATACTATGTTTCGCAGACATACGATGAACGCAAATGGGCCGTTGCAGCAGCTGCAGCCAAGAAGGTAATCGACATGAAGCGCTACGATCTCTACACCGTACCTGCCGACCAGTACACGGTGGAACTCCCGGCAAACGTTCCTTCTGCAGAATATCCTAACGGGGCCGGCGGCATTGATCCGTTCCGTTCATATTCAGAGCAGTTTACAGGTGAGGCAGTAGCTATGACAAATCCGGAACTCATCTGGGGAACTACAGAAGGCGTCAATGACCAGCTCGGTAATCATTTCCCGATGACGCTTGGCGGATGGGGGGCAATGAGCGTGCCACAGCGCATGGTTGACTATTTCTACATGGTGGACGGCAGGGACATCAAGAATGCAAGTGCTGAATATCCATACAACAATCGTCCCTATGACAACACCTGTATAACTCAGGCTGACAAGACTTTGTCGAAGAACTATGTCCTCAAGGGAGGCACGTATGCGGCTTATGATAACCGTGAACCACGCTTCTATGCCAATATCGGTTTCTCAAATCGTCTTTGGACAATGTCTTCCACGAATGTTACAGGTAAGCATGATATCCAGGTGACCTACTTCCGCGGTGGCAATAATGGTCCTCAACTTTCAACGAATAACGTCTATTGCACTACGGGATACGTTTGTACCAAGTATGTACATCCTACGGATGCATTGTCGGGTGAGAGCGCACGTACCATTTCAAAGGTACTTCCGCTTATCCGCTATGCTGAAGTGCTTCTCACCTATGCCGAGGCACTTAACCACCTTACACAGGAATGGGATATCGACGGCATCAAGGTTAGCCGCAATACGGATGAGATTAAGAGCGCATTCAACCGAATCCGCTATCGTGCAGGACTCCCTGGCGTCAGCGATGAGGAACTTGCCAATGTTGAGACATTCGACCAGATTATTCAGCGTGAACGTGCCATTGAACTATTCCACGAAGGTCATCGCTTCTACGACATACGCCGTTGGGGCATTGTTGATCAACTCGAGAAAGAACCGCTCACAGGCCTCAATGTCAATCTGGGAGAATGGAACGGCTTCTATCAGCCATGCGTCATCCAGCACTCAACCATACGCGAGCGTGTATGGAAAGACAAGATGATTCTCTTGCCGCTTAACCTCAATGAGGTGCGCAAGGCTCCGACACTTGACCAGAACCCTGGTTGGGAGAAGTAGTATAATATTAATTAGGTATATAGAAGACAATGAAAATCAAGAATATCATAAACTGTTGCTGGCTCATTGCTGCCGGCACCACGGCACTGACAACCATTACGTCATGCGAAACGAATTTCTATGAAGAAGAGCAGTATCGCAAGGAGGTATATATCGTCAGTGGTGATGAGAATATCTTCGGGCAGGAATATGCATTCGGAAAGGAGTCGGTAGGCTACATATCAATATATGTCGGTGGCACCACTGCCATTGAGGAAGATGTGGACGTTGAACTTGAACTCTATCCTCAGGCTCTGCGCTCATACAATCAGCGCATACATGGTGAGAACTACGCTAACTATGTTCAGCAGCTTGCCCCGGAGAATTATGTGATAGAGAACTGGAGGGTAACCATTTCCAAGGACAATCCGAAGCCTAATGTGATGTTGCCTATCAAAGTGAATGTATCAAACCTCATTGATGGCGAGGAATATTATATTCCGCTCCGCATTAAGTCTGTTTCAAAATACATGATTTCGCCTACACGTCGTGTGGTTCTCTTCCGCATTTACGTAAAGAATGACTATGCCACGTCCAAGTCGAACAGCTATTATAACATGGCTGGTCTTGAGCAGATTTATTCTGAGTCGAATGGCGTATTCACACCCGACGCCCCGGGCACAGGCATGAATTCTACGAAACTGCTCAAGCCGGCAGGTGAGACTTCCGTACGCATGATGCCAGGTTCTTTGATAAGTGCGAATGAAGTTGATGAACGCAACAAGAATATCGTTCTGACTGTTCATCCTGATGAGATTGTAGATGTTCCGGTTCTTAACGAGGGAATACCAACAGGCCAGTACCTCCAACGCCAGAAGGTAACTGTCGGAAGTTGGGATTACTCCAGCACTTCTGTAGTTGTTGGTGATGTTGAAGGCGAGCAAAGCTATTATGACCCGGAAACCCAGACCTTTACTATCAACTATCGTTACAGACTCTCAACTGAGAAGAAGTGGCATTTTATGTATGAAGTTTTATCTCCTTTGAAACAATAAAAGAGTGAAGATATGAAGAAGAATCATATAAACATGATAATCGGCCTCTTATTGTTGGCTGCATCATTTACTGCATGTAACGACTATGACACTACTGCCATAGGCTATGAGGCTCCTGCCGATGATGAAGAAGTAGAGCCTACGCCTCCTTCTGTTGACCCTTCATGGCAGCTTAAAGTCGTGTACAACAACGGTCAGTTTGATAAGCGCATATTTGTATATGAAGACAGATTGTACAACGCTCTGTTTACAACAACAAAGGGCTGGACGGGCGGTGACATTGTTTTCTCATACCGTATGCCTGACAACAAAGTCGTGTGGGGAGCAAGGGACAGCTTCTTTGGCATAGTGGATGCAGAGACACGTGCACGCCAGGCAAATGCCAACACCGTGCGTACTGCATTGCTTATACAGTCAGGTGATATTGAGAATCCAAAGCCGGGCGATCTCTTTGCTCTGAATGAGCTCGTTCAGACGGATGCCCCAACTGAGAAAACATATTATAACGGCGTAGAACTCATGCCGTCAAGCAAGTCAAACCGCAGATATTATCCTTTGCTCGCCAATTACAGCAACGGACAGATGCATGTGCTTTATGGATATTACGGCACTACACCAACAGCTCCACGCTATTCAACGGCACTTGTTGACTATACGCTTACGGGGAATCCTGGTGATCAAGGATATCTGCGTGTCGTCAACACAAATGAAGAGCTCAATTCCAACACGCTGACGTTTGAGCATAGCCAGCTTGTAAATAATGATGGTTATACGTACATGTATGCTTCGAATGTGCTCAACAGCAACAGCCAGATACTTGTGTCACGTTTTGCTAATGACAACTACAACAGCCAGCCTGAATACTGGGTTCTCAATACCAATGGTAATTACGAATGGGTTACGGAAATGCCAGACTCAAAACTTGCCGCACCTCGTTCAAACGTACTTGCTGACAATGGTAGCTGCCAAAACCCACAAGCTATCAAGAGCGGTGATTATTATTATATCATCGGTCAGCAGTACAAGGATGGGAATACGGTATATATATGGCGTTCCAAGACCCCATACGGTCCTTTTGCTGAGCAGAAGACTCTGTTTGTCGTTCCTACATCTGTTGATAAACTGGGCAACCGCAACTATTCTGCACTGACGAGAGTAGTGCTTCATCAGAGTTTGTCAAGAAATGGAGAACTGGTATTCTCCACTTCACAGACAGCCGCAGCGAATGCTGATAACTTCACATATCCTGGAAGTGCTGATTACGTACGCCCATATTTCTACCGCATATTCAACTGGGAAAGTATATTTGAAGAGTAACAACAATGAAACACCCTATATGCTTAAATGCAGCTATTGCATTGGTTGCTATCTTCTCAACCTTATCTGTCAATGCGAAAGACGTAAAGGTTACATCTCCCGATGGAAAGATATCTGTTTTGATTTCTGATGCAGGGGGCAGTTTGTCCTATACCACATCTCTCAACGGTGAAAAACTGTTCACTCAAACAGATCTCATGGTCAAGCTGCAGAACAAATCTGTTGGCGCCAAAACCAAGATCAAGTCTGTCAAGATTTCAAGCGTGAAAGAGGACCTTAGGCTAACGGTGCCTCTTAAGCAGGCAAACATCGCCAATCACTATACGAAAGCAGCCTTTTCAATGGGTGAGAAGTACTCTGTTGAATTCCGCGTTTTCAACAATGCAGTTGCATATCGTTTCATACTGAATGAAAGGGACTCAATCAACATAGTTGATGAAACTTTCAATCTCAAGCCTGCAGATGAAATGGTAGTGCATTACCAACCGACTGGAGGATGGGGAACTGGCTCAGAGTCACCTTACATAAGTTGCATGCTGAAGGAATGGAAGTATGAGCACGATATGTCTGTACTACCAATGGCGCTCTCCTCAACAAAGCGCGACCTGCATCTTCTGATCTCCGAAAGCGACCTTCGCGACTATGCCGGACTTTACATCAAGGGCAATGGAGACAAGAATTGCCTTTCTGGAAACCTTGTGCCATATTACAAGGAATGGGAACTCTTTTGGGATAGAGGAACGGTAATCAAGGAACTTGCACCTTATGCCGTGCGTACTATAGGAAAGCGTTCACTCCCATGGCGCTATGTTGTTATTTCTGATTCCAAGGGAATACTTGAACAGACGCTTACTGCGCAACTTGCCGGTAAGTGCGAAATCGACGACACAAGTTGGATAAAGCCAGGTCAGGTGTCATGGGACTGGTGGAATCACAAGTCCATATATGGTCCCGATGTTAACTTCAAACCTGGTTGTAACACAGAGACTTACAAGTACTACATTGATTTTGCCGCCAAGTATGGCATCAAGTATATTATCATGGACGAAGGCTGGGCCAAAGGAACATTTGAGCCGTTTGAGGCAAATCCTAATCTCGACCTTCATGAATGTATAAGATACGGTAAGCAAAAGGGTGTAGGAATTATACTCTGGCTTACGTGGATATGTGTTGAACGCAACCTTGACAAGATATTCGACACATACGAAAAATGGGGCATTGTCGGCACGAAGATTGATTTCATGGACCGTCAGGATCAGTGGATGATTAATTGGTATGAACGTACCATCAAGGAGGCTGCAAAGCATCATCTTGTTGTTGACTTCCATGGTGCCATGAAACCTGCAGGTCTTGAGATACGCTATCCTAATCTTTTGGCCTATGAAGGTGTCCGCGGATTGGAGCAGATGAGTGGTTGCCGGCCGGATAACACATTGTTCATACCTTTCTTGCGCAATGCTGTTGGACCTGCTGACTTTACCCCAGGTGCAATGATTAATACTCAGCCGGAATATGACAAATGGTCAGATCCGAACTGTTCTGCCGTTGGTACTCGTGCTTATCACATGGCTCTCTTTACTGTACTTGAAACTGGCACGCAGATGCTGGCTGACTCTCCTACGCAGTACTGTAAGAACCCCGATTGCATTGACTTCCTGAGTAAGGTGCCGGTTACGTGGAATGAAACTCATGCCATTGAGGCAAAGTTCGGTGAATATCTCATTATTGCCAAGCGCCATGGTCAGAAGTGGTTCGTAGCCGGTATATGCAACGGTAAGGAGAAGGTCCGCCAGTTTAATGTTCCGCTCTCATTCCTTACACCAGGTGCACATCAGATGACTATTTTCACCGATGGTTTCAATGCAGATGTGCAGGCTATGGATTATCGCCGTGAGGTTAAGAGCGTTACAAGCGCTGAAGTATTGAACATCAAAATGGTACGCAATGGCGGTTTTACTGCCGTAATTGAATAACACAAAAACTAAACTAAACTATTTTATTTATGAATATTAAATCACTCGTATTAGCCGCAGCCGTAGTATTGGTTCCAAACACAATGTCAGCCAAGGCTGCAAGCAGGACAACCTCATTGGTAGATTATGTTAACACGCTTCAGGGCACGAATTCCAATTTCGGGTTGTCGCATGGCAACACCTTCCCTGCTACTGCCATGCCATTTGCGCAACACATGTGGACACCACAGACTGGACCTAATGGCGAGGGCTTCAAGTATCTCTATTCTGCCGATGAAATCCGTGGCTTCGGACAGTCGCACCAATGTTCTCCATGGGTCAGCGACTATTCTGTATATACCTTCTTTCCTGAAACAGGCGACCTTGTTGTTGACCCTAATAAACGTGGTGCAAAGTTCTCACACGATAACGAAACGGGCAAGCCCCACTATTATTCAGTAAAGTTCAACAATGGCGTACAGACAGAGTTCGCCCCTACGGAACGTGGCGTACACTTTCGATTCACTTATCCGAAGACTGGCGATTCGTGGCTCATCATCGACGGTTATAATGGCGACAGTGAGATAGAGATTGACCCTGCGGCACGTCAGGTGCGCGGCTGGGTACACAATCACCGGTTTTGTAACCATGGTGAGAATTTCTTCAACTATTTCATCATCCAGTTCGATCAGCCTTTTGCTGACTATGGAACGTGGGAAAACCGCAATAACAAGACGTTTGCAAAGCAAAGCAAGGGAAAAGGTGATGGATATGGAGCATATCTGAAATTCAAGAAGGGTGCTAAAGTTCAGGCTAAGGCAGCGTCTTCATACATCTCTCTTGACCAGGCTCGCCTAAACCTTACCCGCGAACTTGGCAAGGACAAGAGCATTGAGCAGACAAAGCAACGTGGTCGCGAGACGTGGGAGAAAGTGCTCTCACGCATAGTGGTGGAGGGTGGCACTGATGAGCAGATGCGCACATTCTACTCCTGTTTGTTCCGTTCCAATCTCTTCTCGCGTAAGTTCTATGAGATTCGTGAGGACGGCACACCATATTATTATAGTCCATACGATGGGAAAATCTATGACGGATATATGTTTACCGACAATGGATTCTGGGATACATTCCGCTCACAGTTCCCTCTGACCAACATACTTCACCCTACACAGCAGGGCCATTACATGAACGCCCTTCTTGCTGCACAAAAGCAATGTGGATGGCTTCCGTCATGGTCTTTCCCTGGAGAAACAGGCGGCATGTGCGGTAATCACGCAATATCCCTTCTTTCTGATGCCTGGGCAAAGGGCATACGCAACTTTAATCCTGACTCCGCCCTTGTAGCCTATGCACACGAAGCGATGAACAAAGGTCCGTGGGGCGGTGCCAATGGTCGTGCGGGATGGAAAGAGTACTTTGAGATTGGCTATGTTCCTTTCCCAATGTCGCATGGCAGCGTCACACAGACTCTCGAATACTGCTATGATGACTGGTGTGCTTATCAGCTCGCAAAATCTTGCGGCAATAAGTTCTACGAGCGTGTGTTTGCCAAGCAGATGTATAATTACAAGAACCTCTGGGACGGTAATATCGGTTTCTTCCGTGGACGAGATGCCGATGGCTCATGGACAGAACCCTTCACAGCCATAAAATGGGGTGGTCCTTATACTGAAGGCAATGCATGGCATTATATCTGGTCGGTATTCCATGACGTTGATGGTCTCATTCGCTTGTTTGGCAGCGAGAAGAAATTCTGCGAGAAGATAGACTCCGTATTCTCTGTTCCTAATACAGTCGACCCGGGATGGTATGGCGGCAAGATTCATGAGATGGTAGAAATGGAAAACGCCAATATGGGACAGTATGCACATGGCAACCAGCCTATTCAGCACATGACATACCTGTATTCTTATGCAGGACAGCCATGGAAAACACAGTATTGGGTTCGCCAGATTATGTCACGCCTTTACAACAGCACTCCTGATGGATTCCCTGGCGATGAAGACCAAGGCGGTATGTCATCGTGGTACGTTCTCTCTGCATTGGGTATCTATGCTGTAACTCCAGGCACAAACCAGTATGTTATTGGCTCTCCAATATTCCGTAAGGCTACAATCACAATGGAAAATGGAAGGAAGTTCGTCATTGAAGCGAAGGACAACAACCTCGATAACTGCTACATACAGAGTGGCACTCTCAATGGTAAGAATCTTGATAAGAACTATATTACCTATGATGATATGTGGAATGGAGGCATACTGTCATTCCAGATGGGACCTCAGCCAAACAAGCAGCGCAATAACACTACTGCGTCAGCACCATATTCTGTTTCAACAAGCAAATGAAAGTAATGAGTAAAAAATTTGTTTTATTGGTTTGCATGCTAGTGGCACTGAATGCCGGTGCACAGGACTATGCTCACAAGGTAAACTCGCTCATAGGCACTAAAGGCGCTGGTTTGGCATCAGGTCAGTTATATCCAGGTGCTACATATCCTCATGGTATGGTTCAGTTCACACCGTCATATTTTGCTAAACATGCCGGATTTGTAATAAACCAAGCCAGTGGAGCCGGGTGCGAGCACATGGGAAACTTCCCTATGTTCCCAATCAACGGAGAGTTGAAGGCTTCTCCTGATATGATACGCAATGCTAAGATAATGGTCAGTGACGAGGAAGGTCACGCAGGCTACTACAAGGCAATGGTAAACCATAACGTGAAGGCCGAGATGACTGTTACAGAGCGAACAGGCATGGCTCGCTTCACATACCCTGAAGGTTCTACGAAAGGTTCTGTAATAATTGGCGCTGGCATTGCAGGCACAAACATTAAGGAGGCAGTAGTAGTAATAACCTCTCCAAGGTCGTGCGAGGGCTATGCTGACGGAGGACAGTTCTGTGGCTTGCCAACCCATTACAAGGTTTACTTCTATGCTGAGTTTGATGCAGATTGCATAGAGAAAGGAACATGGAAAAAGATAGAGTTGCATCGAGGTGAAACATTCGCAGAAGGGCAGTATTCAGGCGTATATTTTACGTTTGATACATCTAACGGTAAGCCTTTGCAATACAAGGTTGGCGTGAGTTATGTGTCCGTAGAGAATGCCCGTGCTAATCTCCGGGCTGAGAACGCAGGGTGGAACTTCGCTTCCGTACAGAAAAACGCTGAAAGCAAATGGAATGACGTTCTCTCACTGATTGAAATTAGCGGTGGGACGAAAGAGCGTGAGGAACAGTTCTATTCCCATCTCTACCGCACATTTATTCATCCAAGTGTATGCAATGACGTTAATGGCGAGTATATGGGTGCAGATTTCCAAGTTCACAAGACTAACTTCAAGCAATATACTCAATTTTCTAACTGGGATACATACCGCACGCAGATACAGGTTCTGGCTATGCTGGAGCCAGACGTGGCGAGCGATATTGTAATCTCTCACAAAGACTTCGCTGAACAGTCAGGCGGTTCGTTGCCACGTTGGGTGATGGCTAACTGTGAAACAGGCATCATGCAGGGAGACCCTTCTTCTATCCTTATATGTAACGCATGGGCATTTGGTGCACGGAACTATGATCCAAAGCCTATCTTTGAAATAATGAAACGTGGCGCAGAAGTACCTGGAGCAGCTTCGCAAGGATATGAAACGCGTCCTCACCTCAAGTCATACTTGGACAAAGGATATTGCCCTGCTTCCATTCAGCTTGAATATACATCAGCCGATTTTGCCATCGCTCAATACTCTTTGTATGCTGTTGGTGACGAGTTCTCATCATGGAGATATTTCCATTTCGCTCGTTCGTGGAAAAACCTGTATAATCCTGAAACTACTTGGCTCTGCTCTCGTAACGAGGATGGATCGTGGAAAAATCAGGGCGAGGACTGGCGTGAGGCAACGTATAAGGATTATTTCTGGATGGTGCCATACAATATCAAAGGTCTGATTGACATCATCGGTGGTAAGCAAAAGGCAATAGAACGCCTTGATGAGTACTTTACACGTCTCGATGCAGGATATGGCGACGAGTGGTTCGCATGTGGCAATGAGCCGAGCTTTGGAATACCATGGTGCTACAATTGGGTGGGGCAGCCATGGAAGACATCAGATGTAATACGCCGTACATTGAATGAGATGTATTCGGCAAAGGTAAACGGATTGCCTGGCAATGATGACCTCGGTGCTATGGGAGCATGGTACGTTTGGGCATGCCTTGGACTTTATCCGGAGATTCCCGGCGTCGGAGGCTTTGCCCTCAACACTCCGATGTTCCCAAAGGCCATAGTACATCTTCCTAATGGCAAGAATATTGTTATAACAGGTGGTGCTGAAGGGAAACCTTTCACCTCGTCACTTAAGTTCAATGGTAAGACCTTTAATCAGACTTGGATAAACCTTGACGAACTTACGAATGGCGCAACATTGAATTATGTGACCTCTGCAAAGCCCAATAAACACTGGGGACTCGAAAAGGAACCTCCATCCTGGGAATAACGTATTATGAATAGACTTAGACTCCTCATCAGCTTGCTTCTTGTGGCATTTTCTCTTTGTAATGTCAATGCTCAAGAGCTTGGGTTTTACCAGAACCCGGTTATAAGAACGGATTTGGCAGACCCTTCTGTTATTCGTTTTGACGGAGCTTACTACGCCTCTGGTACTTCATCAGAGTGGGCACCGTTCTATCCTATTTACAAGTCAACGGACTTAGTGAATTGGATACAGGTGGGGCACGTCTTTGAACAAAAACCGGATTGGACCGAAGGCTCATTCTGGGCTCCGGAGTTATATGTATATAACAACAAGGTGTACTGCTATTACTCTGCACGACGCAAAAGTGACCACAAATCATACATAGGAGTAGCTGTCTCCAATACGCCAGAGAAAGCCTTTGAGGATAAAGGCCCGCTTGTAACCATAGGTTCTGAATGCATTGACGCATTCGTGTTTAATGACAATGGGCAGCTCTATATCACATGGAAGGCATACGGACTTGATCCACGCCCAATAGAAATCCTTTGTTGCAAGCTTTCCTCTGATGGACTTCATCTTGAGGGCGAACCATTCTCTCTGCTTACCGATGAGGAATCCATAGGTATGGAAGGACAGTGTATTATCCGTAATGGCGATTGGTATTATCTGCTCTATTCAGCAAGAGGATGCTGCGGACCGGGGAGCGACTACGAGGTACGTGTGGCTCGCTCTAAAAAGATTACAGAACCATTCCAAAAGTACAGCGACAATCCTATTTTAATGTGCTCAGATGATTTCCAGGCTTGTGGGCATGGCACTGTTACCACAACGCCCGATGGAAGATTATATTACCTGTGTCACTCCTATCAGCGTGATGCCAAGTTTTATATGGGCAGACAACCAATTGTACAGGAACTCATGTTTGGGAGTGATCAATGGCCGCACTTTAAGACAGGCAGGCTCGCTACCAGTCGTCAGCCGATGCCGTTCGAAGGCATAAAGCAAGGCGAATGGACGCAATTCGCGGATCATTTTGAAAGTAACAGACTCGGTGTTTCATGGACTTGGAATTATACATTCTGCGATGTTAAAGCTGAAATGAATGGCAAAGGTAAATTGCTCCTGAGTGGAAATGGTATCAAGGAACCTAATGCTGCAGTATTATGCCAGCGTACACCTGATCCTGATTACTGCTTTGCCGTGAACGTATTAAATAATGGCCAGTCAATGCGAGGAATAGTGCTATATGGTGATGCGGGAAACTATGTTGCATTGGTTTTGCGAGGCAAAAAACTGCAAACCATATCAAAAAGCAACGGCAAGGAAACCATTATGAGCGAAATTCCAATGAAGAGACGCAACATCCGTTTACAGGCAGAAGTGAAAGACGGCAGAACTCTTTCATTCATGTATGACGATGGCAATGGCTTGAAGAAACTTGAACCATCCAGTGTTGATGCAAGTCACACCACACCTTGGGACAGAGTTGCCCGTCCAGGTGTAATATCCGCTGTATTGGCAAATAGTAAAGAAAAACCAGCAGAATTCTCTGAATTTAAAATGTGGAAAAGATAAACCAAAACTTTCAAATAAATAAGGAATAACAATGAAAAAGATTATCGTAATGATGATGCTTTGCTGCTCAACTGCAGTCATGGCACAGAACAACCATCACAATTTTGGATGGTTTGGACGTTATGCTCAGGCAAACAAGGAACTTCCTGCACCTGCTAAGGGCGAAAAGCGTGTTGTATTCATGGGAAACTCAATCACAGACAACTGGGCATCCATGCGTCCTGACTTCTTTAAGAAGAACGGCTATATCGGTCGCGGCATAGGTGGACAGACATCTTTCCAGTTTCTAACTCGTTTCCGTGAAGACGTGGTGAACCTTCAGCCAAAGCTCGTAGTTATCAACTATGGTACAAACGACATTGCCGAGAACACTGGCGAATACAACGAAGATTACACTTACGGCAATGTACTCTCAATGATTGACATCGCTCGTGCCAATGGCATTAAGGTTATCCTAACATCATGCCTCCCGGCAGAGTTCTTCCCTTGGCAGCCACGCATTAAGGACTCAATGGAGAAGATACGCCACCTGAATGCCCGTGTTGAGGCATATGCCAAGGCCAATAAGATTCCATACGTTGATTACTTTAAAGCAATGCTTTCAGCTGACGGCAAGGGATTAGACAGCCGTTATACCCCAGAGCAGGTGCACCCAAACAATGCTGGTTATGAGGTAATGGAGTCATTGATAGTGCCCGCTATCAAGAAAGCTCTTAAAATAAAATAAACTTGTGAACCGAAATATAATGAAGAAGATTGCAATTTTATCTTTCCTTGTGCTAGCTGCCGCGCAGTGCTTTGCTGGTCCATTCAAGGATTCAAAGTTGAACAGCGAGGTGACAAAACGACTTTGCCCGCTTTTCACGGATAATATGGTTATGCAGCAACAGCGTGACAATGCCCCGATTTGGGGCGTAGCAACGCCTAATAAGATAGTTACCGTTATCACTTCATGGAATGACAAGAAATACACCACCATAGCAGCAGCCGATGGCAATTGGCGCATTGAAGTTAGTACACCAAAAGCAGGCGGCCCCTATAGCATCACCATCGACGATGGTACAAAGACCGTTCTCAATAATGTGATGATAGGTGAAGTGTGGCTCTGCTCTGGTCAGTCCAATATGGGCTTCGAGCTCGCGTCTTCTAATAATGCTGAGGAAGAAATAGCTGATGCCAACAACCACCCAAACATTCGCCTTTTAAAGGTTAAGACAAATATTGCACCCGAACCACTCGATGGATTCGAGACCTCCATCGGCAATGGTTGGAACGTATGTACTGGCGATGTTGCAAAGAATTTCACAGCTGTCGGATACTTCTACGGACGTAATCTTGAACAGAATCTGGACGTGCCAATAGGACTCATTGATGCATCGTGGGGCGGTACTATCATTGAAGCGTGGACAAGTCTCGAAGGACTTTCTGTCCAGCCGTCACAGGCCCGTAACATTGAATATGTAAAGCATTTGCCAGCAGAGGCTTCTGCACGTGATGCACAATATCATAAGGAAATAGTGGAATGGGGCGACAAAGTCCGTAGCATTGATGCCGGGTATTATAATAACCAGCCGGTGTATGCATCATCATCCTTTGACGACTCCGCATGGGGCAAAATATACTATGAGCGTGGAGTAACACGTGAACCAAAGGACATCCTCGGAATTGATGGATTCTTCTGGCTTCGCCGTGTTGTCGATGTACCTGCAGAATATGCCGGCAAAGACCTTTACATCCATTTGGGAGGCGTTGATGATAATGATATCACTTTCTTCAATGGAGAGCAGATAGGTTCAATGGAAGGCGTCATATACCGTCGTGATTATACTATCCCGGGCAACCTTGTAAAGGCTGGACGCAACATACTTACAGTGCGTGTGCAGGATACAGGCGGATTTGGTGGCTTCTATCCTGCTGACGATACATTCTATATTACAGATAGCAAGGAAAGTACCGAACACGTTATTGACCTCGTTGGAGAATGGCGTTACCATATCGGCTGCTCAACTATGGAACTGCCTGTTATGCCTGTTAATACGGCTGGTGAGCCAAACGTGCATTCTTTCCTCTATAACTCCATGATCCATCCTCTTCGCGACTATGCTTTGAAGGGTGCGATATGGTATCAGGGTGAGTCAAACAGCGACCAAAGTCTGCAGTACCGCGAGCTTCAACCTATGCTTATAAAGGACTGGCGTCGCCAGTGGCACGACAATTTCCCATTCTTCATTGTGCAGCTTGCCAATTATAAACAGCGTCTTGATGAGCCATCAGAGTCATCATGGGCAGAACTTCGCGAGGCGCAGTACCTTGCAGCAAAGCATCTTGAAAACACAGGCATGGCATGCATTATTGATATTGGTGAAGCCAACGATATACACCCAAAGAACAAGCAAGATGTAGGCTACCGCCTCGCCCTTCAGTCGCGTGCCATTGCATACGGCGAGAAAATAAATCCCAACGGACCTCAATACCGAGACTATCGGATTGAGGGCGATAAGATACGTGTGTTCTTCGATGGCGGACGTCAGCGTGGCGAGTCACAACTCGTTACAGGCAATGAACGTCTGAATATTCCAGGCGGCGAGGTGAAGGGTTTCGCAATATGCGGTCCGGACAGAGTATTCCATTGGGCTGATGCTGTTATTGAAGGCAACAGCGTTGTAGTGAGCTGCCCTGATGTGAAGTTCCCTGTTGCTGTACGTTATGCCTGGGGCGACAATCCTGAATGCAATCTCTACAATAAAGCTGGACTTCCGGCTATTCCATTCCGCACGGATGACTATCCTAATATCGGAATACTCGTAAGATAATGTTGCTAAAAAGCATTGCTATTTGCCTGCGACGTGGTCCATGGCAAATAGCATGCTTTGCAAACCAAATGAAATATGTATAGCCAAACACATAAAAACCCGGTGTTTTTACCATGAAAACACTTTGTGGAGTTCGATTTTTATATTATTTGGTTCCATTCTTATATTCTACAATATAATTTTTTCGTACCTTTGCAGTGCATAATATGAGCAATAGATAACATTAATTATAAACCATTTAAAATTTAAAAACATGAAGAAATCTTTTACTCTTTTGAAAGGCTTATTCGTAGCCGCAATGTTGTGCGTTTCAGTTGATGCTAGTGCAGGAGCAACTTATTACTATCGCACATTCCATGTCGTTGCTAAGAATATGACTGGCAACGGCACAATTTACATCACGACTCAGACTGATGTGTCACATGGTGAGTATGCAAAATTTGATACTGACCTTGATGCTGGCTTCGCATGTACCCTGAGTAATGGTTATGGCCGCCTTTTCTTCTATCCCACACCTGATGCAGGTTATGTTTTTCAGGGTGTGAAAGTCTTCTTGGTTGCTCAGGATGCAGAGGAGCCATCTGAAGATGAAGTCGAGGCAGCTCCGTTTGCTGATTATAAGGCTGACGAGACTGATGTCGAAAACGGCGTTTATTCAGTAGTTATCTTCCCAGGTGATGCACCAGAGGGAGATGATCTATCCGAAGAAGAAAAGGGTGCTTGGTCACCTTATGGAGTTTATGGCGGTACTGATTATTCCGCTGCAGCTGGAACATCATGTAATGACAATCCTGATGCATACATTTACTACTATTTCCTTGACGAAGCTACAGGCATTCAGCAGGTTACTAAGGCTACAACATCTAAGCAAAAGATTTATGGCCTCGACGGTCGTGAGCAGAAACTCACAAAGGGCGTCAATATCGTGCGCAACGGCAGTGAAGTGCGCAAGGTAGTAGTTAAGTAAACTATGACGATGCACTTCAAGTTCGTTTTAGAACTTGAACCCATATAGGAGTGTTCAAATCATTACTCTTATAGAAACTTAGGTTTGTATTACATTGGGGCAGAAAGCAATTGAAAATTGTATTTTACTTTTGCTTCTGCCCCTTTTCAAGTCTTACAAATAACACTTATGAATCTTAAAGCTCTCATTTTGACCATTGCCTTAGCACCTTTCTCCTTTGTCGCGAATGGGGCACCTACGCCAATAAAAAACCTTCATTTATATGCGGAGGTATATCCGAAGGGCGCAGGTGTAGTCTATCTTGCCCCGAAAGCCAAGGACAATGCCTACATCAAAGAGCAGTCAAGCACCTTTGGAAGCACTGCGATGCTCAAATACACTACACGTGAGAACGGAGGCGCAGATGACGCAAAAGCGCAAGGCGGTGATTGCCAACAAGGCGTTGCGATGTATGAGGCATTGGTTTATGCGAAGGCTAATGAAGGCTATGAGTTCATAGGACTTGCACCTGATGCATGGGATGGCAAATATAAGAAAACTGATCTCTATGCCGTGCATACCGGCGACGATGGAAACAGTTATAGCTTTTCGTTCAATTACGATGGGATAGAAGATGGTTTAGCCATCAATGCCAATAATCCTCGACATGAAGCCGACGGCGATGATGATTCCGGTAAGGATGTCGTGGGCGACGCTGGAAAAGGGCAGCCCTACGTATTTGCAAACAAACCATGGAGAAACACACCTGACACATATATTTATGCTATCTTCCGCAAGAAGGGAGAAGCAACACCTGCACTTGACTTTAGCGGAGAAGTGGAACTTGATGCATTCAAGCCAGCACCAGCAAATGATGACGACCGTATCTCTCTTGACAGTTACGATGGTCAGCATTGGCAGTTATTCCCCGCTACTACGGAGAATATGTTAGTCTCCCGCGATGCAGATTTTGTGCCAGACGACTATGTTGAAGGCATCGTACCAGGTACGGTGTTTGCTGCATATGTTGCTGCAGGCAAGGAAAAAGACCCGAATTTTTCCGATAATATATATAAGGTGGACGAAACAAAATACAATAGAGCTTTCTGGTATCGTACCAAGTTTGACAAGCCTGCACTTCTTGAGGGACACCATTTGCAGTTAGTTCTTGAGGGAACCCACCGCTCTTCCGTAGTATATCTTAACGGCAAGAAACTTGGAACCATAGAAGGCCACGTGCTTAAAGTCCGCCATGATATTACCTCCATGCTCCGCGACAAGGATAATGTACTGAGCATCCTCATAAAACCACAAGTGGATAAAGTTCTTGACAGAAACTCCAGTTTCGTTAATTATGTTTGTCCAACATACATTCCTTCACACAGTTGGGACTGGATGCCATATGTCCCGGGACTTAACTGTGGCATAACCAATGACGTATATCTTGAGACCGCAGGTGGCATCACGCTGCGTGATCCATGGGTTCGTACTGAGAGCCTTTCGGCAGACCACTCCAAGGCCATTCTCAACTTTCAGACATCAATCGTAAACCTTACATCAACGCAAAAGACAGTTCAGATTAAGGCTACGATTACTCCAGGCAATTATATTCTCACGAGGGACGCTACTGTCAATGCGGGAGATTCTATCGATGTGTCGCTTGGACAGCTTACCGTGGAAGCCCCGCGCCTATGGTGGCCAAATGGCTATGGAGAACAACCCCTCTATGACTGTAATATGGATGTTGTTGCTGACGGAATGGTCATTGATTCAGAAGATACCAAATTCGGCATCCGTACCTATGATTATAAAAAGGAGAATACTTCAATGGTGGTCTATTGCAATGGCGAGAAGATATACTGCAAAGGCGGCAACTGGGGTATGTCGGAATATATGCTGCGCTGTCATGGCAAAGACTATTATACAAGAGTACGTCTGCATAAGGATATGCATTTTGATATGATACGCCTTTGGACAGGATGTGTAACGGACGAGGAGTTCTATGATGCATGTGACGAATATGGCATCATGGTATGGGACGATTTTTGGCTTACCGGTCCATATACAGGCCTTACAGGTCCAGACGACAAGAAATGCTTCATGTCAAATGTTAAGGACAAGATAGTACGTCTGCGCAATCATCCATCCATCGCAATCTGGTGTGGTGACAACGAAGGCTGGCCTTACGAGGAATTGAACAATAGCATCGATAACGCTATCAAGACGTATGATGCAGGCGACCGTGTTTATATCCCTAATAGCCACAACGGCTATTTCACTGCCGAAGCCTACAACAATCAGGATGGCTCCGGACTGGGACTTTCTGGTAGCGGATGGTGGCAGAGTTTCCCGGCAGAGAACTACTTTAAGGAAGGAATACAAGGTGGTGGCGGCGATAAAGGCGATGTTATCGACTGGGGGTTCCGCTCTGAACTTGGCACGGGTGCCTTCTGCACATATGAAAGCCTAAGAGAATTCATGCCTATTAACAAGCTATGGCCTCGCAATGAGATTTGGGAGAAACACTTCTTCAGCGATGATCAGGCATATGGCGGGGCCGCTGGTGCTACAAATTATTTTAACCAAGTGAAGACAAGCTACGGTGAGTCGCAGAACATAAAATCATTCTGTGAGAAATCACAGCTTTACAACATAGAAATCATAAAAGCCTTATTCGAAGGCTGGAACTATAACCTTTGGAACACAGCCACGGGCATCCTCTACTGGATGAGCCAACCTGCATATCCATCATTGCTTTGGCAGACCTACGACTACTATTATGACATGACCGGCAACTACTGGGGTGCCAAGAAAGCATGCGAACCCATTCACATTCAATGGAACTGCAGCAACAACGACATCAGCATTGTAAACACCACACTTGAGGATGTTAATGGATATCGAGCAGAGATTGAAGTATATGACCTCAACGGCTTGAAAAACAACGACATATCGGGTAGGGTAGAAGACGTAACGGCAGCTCCTAACAGCGTCGTTAACGTGTATAACCTGAATACCTCAGGCAAGAAGAAACTGAGCACCATGCAGGGCATGTTCTTACTCAGGCTGTCGTTGTTCGACGATGAAGGCGAGATGGTTTCGGAGAACACATATTGGAAAACCACCCTCGGCTCATCAAAGGATGATTATAAGAAGCTGAATGATATTCCCCAGGCTGACGTATCGTCGGAGTTTAGTATTGTAGAGGCTGATGGTTCAACCATTAGGGCAACAGCTACGCTTAAGAATAATTCAAGCACGCCTGCCTTTGCCATTCGCCTTCGACTCGTTGATGATAAGAATCAGCGCATACTCCCAGTCATCATGGATGACAACTACATCACGCTCATGCCTGGAGAGAGCAAGACTATCGCAATGGAGTTTGAAAACAAGGACATAGCAGGCATGACACACCTGCTTATCAAGCAATACAACTATGACGAGTTTGAAGGAGGTATCGCCGACGATATTGTCGAAATACAGTCGGATCATGCTATTGGCGGACTTTCTCGCGTGTATAATATAGATGGTACACTGTTCAGAGTGCTTGATAAAAACGAGGATGCTCGCGACGTAATGCTTCCCCCAGGGATTTATATCATTGAGACTCATCATGGAACATCCAAGAGTTCCCAAAAAATAATGGTAAAGTAATAAACAGAAAATATACTAAAATGAAAAAAACAATTCTTCTTATCCTTTTGGCTGTTTGCTTTGCTTCGGCCAATGCCCAGCAAGTAACCTCGTTCAAGCAGGGTGACCGTGTATGTTTCGTAGGAAATAGTATTACAGACGGCGGACATTATCACAGTTACATCTGGCTTTATTACATGACTCATTTCCCGTATGCTGATATGTGGATGTCAAACTGCGGCATAGGTGGCGATACTAGTGAGAATATCCTGAAACGCCTTGACGGCGACGTGTTTGCAAAGCGTCCGAACGTTATCACATTGACATTTGGAATGAATGACACAGGCTATTACGAGTACAACGGCGACAATGCTGAGAGTTTCGGCAACGGCAAGGTTGAATGGTCAAAAGGTATGTATAAGAAAATCGAAGAACGCCTGAAGGGTTTGACTGATACCCGAATCGTGCTGGTTGGAACATCACCTTATGACGATACGTCCAAGTTCAATAAGGACGTGTTCCGTAACAAAAACTCTTATATGCAGAAGATTGTGGCTTTTCAGGACTCAGCAGCAAAGGCAAACAAATGGGAGTTTGTGGATTTCAACCACCCTATGACCGAGATGAATCATTATTTCCAACAGCAGGATTCTACGTTTACCATCTGTGGCAATGACCGTGTGCATCCTGACAATGATGGACACATGGTTATGGCTTATCTCTTCCTCAAGGCACAGGGAATGTCAGGCAAAAAGGTCGCCGATTTTACCTTAAATGCAAAGAATGGCAAAATACTTGAACAAGAAAATTGCAAAATAAACAATTTTATCAGTAATCACGGCGTTATATCATTTGACTACCTTGCTAATTCCCTTCCATATCCTTTGGACACAATCGCTCATGGATGGGGGTTCAAGCGTGCCCAGTGTAAAATAACGAAGGTGGTACCTACATTCATGGAAGAAATGGACAACGAGCGCCTCTGCGTGAAAGGCCTGCGTGGCGACTACCGGCTTGTGATTGACGATGTTTTCATTGCTAATTTCACAGCAGAAGAACTCGCAAACGGCATTAATCTCGCAGAATACCGACATACGCCTCAATACCAGCAGGCATGCGCCATCATGGCAATTAATGAGGATCGTTGGGAATTGGAGCGTAAGTTCCGCGATTATGCATGGTTACAATATGACTTCTTCCTGGGCAAGGGGTTGCTTGAAGTTAATGATGAGCATGCTGCTGAAGTATTCCGTGAGGGACAAAAGACTGACGGATGGGTTGGTGCGCGTCGTGAGATCTACGACAAGATGATTCACAAGGACGTTCGCGATACGTACATTGCCCAGATGGACCTGATGGTGAAGCGTATCTATGAAATCAACAAGCCGGAAGTCCGCCATTTTTCGCTTACTCCAGTTAATAACTAACTATTGATGTTTTCCATGTTAAGATTTGGCAATCAAAAACGACACATGAGCTCATTTGGAGAGGCGATCATATTATTCGCCTTTGCCATCATGCCGATGGCTGTTGTCGCACAGGATGAACTCATGCCTGGTGAGGTTGCCAGAGATGAGGCCAAATGGCCTGAACCACAGATCAAGGAAGAGTGGGGGCTTCAACTGATGAAGCATAACTGCCCTAACCACAATGTGTTTGTATATAAGGACAAGCTTTACGACGACCTCTTTACACGTACCCTTGGATGGAACGGCGGCGATGGCGTAGAAACGACCTTGCTGCCTGATGGTAATGTGTTCTGGTCGTTCAATGACAGTTTCTATGGCGTGGTTGATGAGAATACGCGCGCCCGTCGTTCTTACTCTTTCCCACGTAATTCAATCATGGTGCAGACAGTGGGCGAGGATGGCCGGCCTGGCACCAAACCGGAGAATCTCGTATGGCTTGCTGACTATGTGCAGACCGACAACCCCAATGCCGACCGCTATTATCATGCACGCACCCATCTACGCCATCCAAACGGTGAGAAAAGCGATGCTGAGATAGAGCGTGGCGACATTGACCAGCAGTGGCTCTACTGGGCCGGTGATGCCACCATTTACGATGGAAAGATGCAGATGCTTTGGGGCGGTGTTTACAACGGAACACAAAACCTCATGCAAAACAAGAATCAAGCTCTTGCCACGTATAGCCTTGAAGGAAAGCCTGGCGACCCTGACTATTTGAAAATCATTGATGTTGACCACAGTCACGTTGCCAGCGACCCTGTGATGTATGGTTCACAGCTTTGGGAAGATGAGGACGGACATACCTACCTATACGCTTGCAATCAATGGAAGGAAACTCCTGACCAACTCCTGGCGTTCAGCCATCCTGTTGTCGCACGTACAAAGACCCATGACCTCAACAGCGGCACAGAATACTATATCAAAGACACCAATGGCGATTGGCATTGGCAGGACACGTATCCTACGGATGAGGAACGCAACCGCTCAGGCATTTCCCAACACTCCATATCGACGGTATGGGTTTTCAAAAAGGGCGACTGGTACTATATGACTGGGCAGGGCTTTGTTTTCGGCAAGGATATGTATCTGCTGCGTTCAAAGAACCCTTGGGGACCTTTCGATGAGAAGGAACATTTGTGGATATTCCCGAACGTGCTTGACAAGAAAGGCACCCGTACGTATCAGAATCTCTATATGCCTCATCTTCACATGGCCCTTTCGCGCCAGGGAGAATTGGTGTTCTCCACAAACACTGATGCGAAGGACTGGGGCGACAACTTCAATTCAACAGGCAGTGCCGACTTTTATCGCCCTTATTTCATAAGAGTCTATAACTGGGAAGCCGTATTCGACAAATAAACCATCTCTCAAGCTGTGAATGATATGAAACATAATAGCAACGTTTTCGTTAAGCCAAATGAGCAGAATGAAGCTCGCTTCAATTCTGTCATGGCGAGAAAAGGTCGAATGAAATTCAACACATATTTGCTGAAGGCTATGCTCCTGGCGATGTTCGTGTCAGTAATGGCAACATCGTGCTACAAAATATTCAAGACTCATGCGCCTAAGGAAGTTACTGCAGGTCAGAAGTTTGATGTCAGAATGGTTGTGGTCGATAATGGCGACGCGTATCAGAAAGAGATTACCGACTGGTCAGTGGCCGCCATACGCGTTCCAGAAGACTGGGATGTGAAGTGCGGTGCTCAGGATTATCGTTCCTATGCCGAGGATTGGGTTTACTATTCCAACGGCAAGCCCGCGAATGCCACATATACACTGCGTTACAGCGAATCATTATCTAAGGCCTATGATGCTGCCGCCCCCAAAAGCGGATATAAATGGATGGCATTTGTGAGTGCAACGAAGGTTACGAAGTATATGGCAAGCTGCTGGCGCAATGGTTGTGACTCTGCAGTTGTTACATTCCACGTCACCGCCGGTCAGAAGGTTGGCAAATACACCCTTGACTTCCTTGCCGGCGACAGTGAGCAGGATGAGAGTCCAAGGTCATACGCTGAGGCTTCGCAACTTGCTACCGACCGTATGATAAACGCATCGTCCGTAGCTATGTTTAAGATTCCAAACGGAACCAACACCTCCAATTATACGCCTCAGATGGCATGTGCCATCAATGTCGTGGACGCCCCGGATGCCATCACGGCAGTAACTGACGACAAGTCGAAGCCGTCAAGCATTTACAGTCTTGATGGCAGAAAGGTCTCCAATGGCAACAATGCCAAGAACCTTCCCAAAGGCACGTATATCATGAACCGTAAAAAAACCATACTGAAATGAAGAAGAAACTCTTATTATCACTTATCTGTACCTACTCATTATTCGCATCGGCAGGTGTTGTGGACACGCTGAAGGTTCATTCCGACGTCATGAATCGCGATATTCCTGTAGTGGTGGTGCGCCCGTCTTCAACCGTAGCACAAAGCCCTGTCAAGGGCAAGAAGTCGAGGAAGGCTGCGATGTCGGAAGTAGCGAAGTCCCCTGTGGTTTATCTTCTTCATGGAGCTTATGCCAATGAGTATAAATGGCTTGAAGTGAAGCCTACGCTTCCCGCAATTGCCGACGAGATGCAGATGATCTTTGTTACACCATACGCGCTGAATTCATGGTATTTCGACAGCCCTGTCAACAAGGATTTCATGTACGAGACGTTCATCACAAAAGAACTTATCCCATGGATCGACGCTCATTATCCTACATTGGCCGACCGCAATCACCGTGCTGTTACCGGCTTGAGCATGGGCGGACATGGTGCTTTGTTCCTGTCTTCACGTCATATCGACCTTTTCGGTGCTGCTGCTTCGATGAGCGGAGGCGTTGACATACGCCTTTTCCCGCTCAATTGGAACATTCCCGACATGCTTGGCGAAATGGCATCCCACCGCCAGTCGTGGGACGAACATTCCGTCATGGAATGTGTAAAGAACCTGAAAAACGGTGACGTGGCCATCACCTTCGACTGTGGCGAGAGCGATTTCTTCATCGAAGTCAACCGCGCTCTTCATGCACGTTTGCTCTCACTTGGCATTGATCATGACTTTACGACACGCCCGGGAGGTCACACGGACCAGTATTGGAGCAATTCCCTTGATTATCAATTGCTATTCTTCAAGAAATACTTCAACAAATAATGTAACATGAAAAAGGTAATACTATTCTTGCTTCTTGCCTGTTTTTCAGGGGCAGAGATTCACGCTCAGGTGGTAAAGACACCTAATGCGCAGAAGAAATGGGCATGGCTCGACTTTGAACGCCCTGTCGGAATAAATCCTCTGCTCGCGCCCAATGCAGAGTCAACGTTCTACTGTTCCATGCGGGAAAACACCGTGAAGTGGGAGTCGGCCGACACGTTCAACCCTGCTGCGACTGTCATCAACGGGCAAATCGTCGTGCTCTACCGTGCTGAGGATGATGCCACAAAGGGTTTAGGCATGCGTACATCACGCATAGGCTACGCTTCGAGCAACGACGGAATTCACTTCCAGCGTCACGGTGCGCCGGTGATGTTCCCAGGAAAGGATGCCCAGGCGGATGCAGAGAACGGCGGCGGCTGTGAAGATCCCCGCGTATGCATGACCGAGGACGGCACCTATGTCATGATGTACACGCAATGGAACCGCAAATGCGCACGTCTTGGCGTTGCCACCTCACGCGACCTTGTCAACTGGACGAAGCACGGTTCGCCCTTCCATAGGGCCTACGGCGGCAAGTTTGAGAATATGTTCTCCAAGTCGGCATCCATCGTAACGAAGATCGACAAGCAGGGCCGTCAGGTCATAGCGAAGATAAATGGCAAGTATTGGATGTATTGGGGCGAGCAGTATGTAAACGTTGCCACGTCCGACGACCTTATCAACTGGACACCGGAAGTCGATGAAAACGGAGAAATCAAGAAAACCATTCTGCCGCGTCCGGGCTACTTCGACAGTATGCTGACTGAATGCGGGCCTCCTGCCATCATGACAAAGGACGGCATCATCCTTTTCTATAACGGCAAGAATGACGCCTTGAATGGCGATAAGACCTACACTGCCAATACCTATTGCGCCGGCCAGATACTCTTCGACAAGAAGAACCCCTACAAGGTTCTCGACCGTCTCGACGACCCGTTCTTCAAGCCGGAGGCTGATTTCGAGAAGAGCGGCCAGTATCCTGCAGGCACCGTGTTCATCGAAGGCCTGGTGCCGTATAAGGGTAAATGGTATCTCTACTACGGTTGCGCCGACTCCTTCGTGGCAGTCGCAGTGCGCAACCATCAGTGATGCTCTCATGTAATAATTCCAACAACACCTCTGAACTTAAAAAAACGTGTCCGTGATGAGAAGATACATTTCATTGTTGCTTGGGCTAACGCTGGCCATTTCTGTCTCGGCGAAGATCAATTCGCAGTTCATCCATTACGAAATGAATGACGGACTGTCGCGGAATATGGTTGCCGCCATCACGCAGGACCAGATGGGATTCATGTGGTTCGGCACCCGCAATGGTCTCAACCGATTCGACGGGCATAATTTCAAAATCTATTACCGTTCAGAGGGCGGCCTTGAGGGCAACGACATCTCTTCATTGCTCACAACTGCAGATGGCAGTCTCTGGATAGGTGGCGGTACGGGCCTCTACAAGTATGATTTCAGCAACGAGTCGTTCAAGCGCATTGTCACGAAAGCCTCCGACGGCGTAGAGATACGGTCGAATGTGAATCAGATTTGTGCGCTCGGCAATGACTTGGTGATCGTAACCGACCGCCAGGGCCTGTTCTTCTACGACACGGCAGAGGAGAAGCTGACACATAATTCATTCCAGAATCATCTCAACATCACGGCCGTCACCTGCGATGCGAAGCAGCGCATCTGGCTCGGCTTCTATGGCAGCGGGCTGTTTTATGTCGACAAGAGCCTGAAAAACGAGAAGAAACTCAACATGCCAGCCGATGCGCAGCATATTGAAGGAGTGCCTATTCGCGGCATCATCGCTACCGAGCAGAATCAGCTCATCATAGGTACGGAGGGCAAGGGCGTTTTCATGCTCAATCTGAACACAATGGCTGTCACGTCGCTGTTCGACGACATGTCGGACAAAGGCAAGGTGGTTCACACGCTTGCCCGCCGCGAAAACGACATCATCGTGGCAACCGAGGACGGCATCTATGTGTATGAAATGCTGACGCATAACACCTCCCACTATCAGCATGAGCCCTCCAACCCCATGTCGCTTGCCGATAATTCCATCCAGTCCCTCTACTGCGACAACAAGGGAGGCATATGGATAGGCACCTATTTCGGTGGTGTTTGCTATTCACCTTACAAGATGATGCTCTTCGATGGCTTCTTCCCCCGGATGGACGTGAGCAACTCCATTCACGGCAGGCGAGTGCGTGAGATCGTGGAGGACAACCAGGGATACATCTGGATCGGTACTGAGGACGGCGGACTCAATCGCTTCAACCCAGCCACGGGTGAGTTCAACTTCTTCAAGGAGAGCAGTGTCTTCTCCAATATTCACGGCCTTTGCGTCGTAGGCGACAAACTCTGGGTGGGCACCTATTCCTATGGAGTAGTAATCATCGACACCCGAACACTGAGGATCACGCAGACCATCACCGCTCATGCGGGCAGGGAGCACTCCTTGCTTGATAACGACATCTTTGCGATCGAGAAGACGCACGATGGAAGTATCTACCTTGGAACGCTTGGAGGACTCTGCCGATATCTGTCGAACGATGAGGTGCAGTACATCGACGAGGTGCCTCACAGCATCATCTACGACATCCATGAAGACAGGGCGGGCAACCTCTGGGCAGTCATCTACGGCAATTCCCTCAGTTGTCGCAAGGCATCGTCGGGGAAATGGGTTTCCTATTCGACAGCCAATTCCAAGCTTCCTGCCATGAATGTGCTGAACGTGGAGGAGCTATCCGACGGAACAATACTTTTAACGACCGACGATAGCGGCATCTTGCGCTACAATGCCAAGAAGGATGTGTTCGAGCAATACGAAGTAAAGGCGCTTGCTCCTAACTCTGCTACCTATTGTGTGATTGAGGACAACAGCAACAAATGGTGGATTAGCACCAGCCACGGGCTCGTATGGTTCGATTCGGAAACGAAGGAGTCGCATGCCTACACCACTGCCAACGGCCTCATCGACAACAACTTCAACTACAAGTCGGCACTGCTCTCACAGGACGGACGTATGTATATGGGCTGTCTGAAAGGCATCGTTTCGTTCTACCCTGAGCAGTTCCAGGATATCACGGTGACGCCGCGAATCGTGGCTACCGAACTCTATATCAACAACACGGCCGTCCGCCAGTATGGCAATGCGTCGCCTCTCGCGACGAGCATCGTGCTGACCGATAAGCTCTCCCTTGCCCACAGCGAGAACTCCTTCGCCATTCAGGTGGCATCGCTGCTCTACGGAAACGACGAGCAGGTGCAGATGGAATACATGCTTTCCGGCTTCGACAAGAACTGGATGCCGGTTCCTGCCGACAACATCATCAGTTTCATCAACGTGCCCGACGGCAAATATAAACTGTGTGTACGGGCCTCCGCCAGTTCGAACGACATCGACGGCAAGCAGTTTGAGATGGAGATCACCATTCGTCCGCCGTTCTATCGTTCCTGGTGGGCATACCTTCTCTATTCGCTCTGCGCAATAGCCCTGTTGTATTTTATCGTACGCATCTTCCAGAACCGCGATCGTGAACTTCGCGAGAATGCCATGCAGAAGTTCGAATATGAAAAGGAGCAGGAACTCTACCAGTCGAAGATCAACTTCTTCACGAATGTGGCACACGAGATCCGCACACCGCTCACACTCATCAAGGCTCCGCTCGAGAAACTCCTCAAACGAAAGGATATGGAGCCTACAGCCAAGGAAGACCTGGGCATCATGCATAAGAATGTGTCGCGACTGCTCGACCTGACCAATCAGCTCCTCGACTTCCGCCGTGCTGAGCGCGACAGCCTTCGTCTGAACATCGAGCGATGCAATATCACCCAGATCATCGAAAGCGTCTATGTGCGTTTCTCATCACTGATGCGCGAGAAGGGCATCGACTCGCAGTATGTGCATCCCGACGAACCGTTCTACGCATTCATCGACAAGGAAGGCTTCACGAAGATCGTGTCGAACATGCTCAATAATGCAGTGAAGTATTGCGAGCACTACATAAAACTCGACCTGAGGGCAAAGGAGAACGACGAGATACAGCTCATCCTCTCGAACGACGGACCCTTGGTGCCGCAGAAGCTGCGCGACAGCATCTTCGAGCCCTTCGACCGCGGCAGCAGCAAGACTTCCACAACGCCGGGCACGGGCATCGGCCTTGCGCTGGCACGCGCCCTTGCTGAGCTCCATGAGGGAACGCTCAAGATGCAGGACGATCCCCAGCTCAACGTCTTCGTGCTCACACTGCCTGTTCAGAAGCTGTCGTCAGCCATCGAGCTGCACAAGGTTCAGGAAGAGTCGGGCAGCCAGCGCAAAGACAACACACGCACCGACGACACCGATCTGCCCGTCATCCTTATCGTCGAGGACAATGTGGAAATGCTCAACTATGAGCACTCACAACTCGAGGACGACTACAACGTCCTGACTGCAAGCAATGGCGAGGAGGCACTGCGTGTGCTTGCCGACCATGACGACGTCGCACTCATTGTCAGCGACGTGATGATGGAGCCGATGGGGGGCTTCGAGCTCTGCCGCACTGTGAAGAACGATGTGAATTTCAGTCACATTCCCGTCATCCTCCTCACAGCCCTGACGCTCGATTCGGCAAAGGTGGAGGGAATGGAAAGCGGTGCCGACTCCTACATCGAGAAGCCGTTCTCCATGGACTACCTGCGCAGCTCCATCAAGAATCTGCTCCGCCAGCGCCAGACTGCGAAGGCTGCCTACGCCAATTCACCGTTCCTCCCTTCCGACACGCTGACCATCAGTAATGCCGACGATGAATTCATCAAGAAGCTGGAGGAGGTGATCACCCGGAACATGAGCAACAGCGAGTTCAGCATCAACGATCTGGCGCAGGAGATGTGCATGAGCCGTACAGGCCTGAACCGAAAGTTGCGGGGCATCTTCAATATGTCGCCAAACAACTACATCAAGGTGAGCCGCCTGAAATATGCCGCCCTGCTCATGAAGAACTCGAACATGAGGGTCAGCGAAGTGTGCTACAATGTCGGATTCACATCACCATCCTATTTCACGCAGTGCTTCTATAAGCAATTCGGATTGCTGCCGAGGGACTTCCAGGATAGTGCAAACAGCAAAGAATGAAAAAAATCGTTTCAATCCTTCTCTTACTGCTCTCGACGGCACCTGGTCTGTTATGTGCCCAGAGCCTGAGTTCCGGCAGTACGCCAGGCAAGACCAATGTCTTCGACCTCGCAGTATGGACCGTGGATCACAACACCGACGGGCTCTTGCTGAAGGCCGGAGCCGACTATGGAGGCGAATGGACTCGCGACATCTCCATCAACTCGTGGAATGCCGTATCGCTGCTTCGGCCCGATGTTGCTGAATACTCCCTATGGAGCGTCACCAACGACAGGAAAACCATCGGACACCAGTATTGGGACAAGATCATTTGGGTGATAGCGGCGTGGAATCATTATCTGGTTACCGGACGTGATCAGTTCCTCACTCAGGCTTACGAGTGCAGCAAGGCAACGATGCTTCAGCTCGAAGACTCCGTGTTTGATAAGACGTACGGACTATTCACGGGCCCCGCTGTCTATCAGGACGGCATCGCTGCCTACGATGAACCGGTCTATGAGCCATCGTTCGACGATAAGTCCTATGTGCTCGACCATCCCAACTCGCACCACATCATGTGCCTGTCGACGAATGCCGTCTATTACCAGGCTTACAATTGCCTTGCTGAAATGGCGGAAATCTGCGAGCCTGCCGCAGTGAAGGCTTATCGCAATAAAGCAAAGGCACTCAAGCGCAGCTTCCGCCGCCAATTCTATAATAAGCCGGAGGGAAAGCTGTATTACCTCATCGATCATCAGGGGCGGAAGCATGAATATCAGGAAGCCCTCGGTGTAGCCTACACAATACTATTCGGTCTTGTCAGCAAAAGCGAGGCAAAGAGCATCATTGCCCATTCTTTCCGCAGTGCCAATGGTGTGCCGGCCGTTTGGCCGTGCTTCCCTCGTTTCAGCAAGGAGAAGCCCGGTCGCCACAACGTAATGATTTGGCCTCATGTGAATATGTTCTATGCAGCAGCATGTGCTGAGGCAGGAATGATGAACACATTCTGGGACGAGGTCAATGCCATTACACGTTTGACTCTCGAGGCTGACAGCATGCCCAACTTCCATGAGATCTACACCATCGAAGGCATACCGTCGGGAGGGTGGCAGTGTGGACATCTGTGGCCGCCGTTGAATCATCAGACTTGGTGCGCCACGGGAATGCTGAGAATCTACCTCAATAACATCATTGGCATGCAGCCAGTCATGTCAGGACTGAGGTTCCGCCCCATTGGGTTCGAGGATGGAAAGCCTGTAGTGGTGAAAAGCATCCCTTACCGCAACGCATTGCTCGACATCACCATCAAAGGTAAAGGCCCACACATCCGTTCGTTTAAGGTGAACGGCAAAGAGTCAAAGCCCTTCATCCCATCGTCAGTAACCGGAAGGACAGAAATAACAATACTATTGAATTAATCTCTAAACATACAATTTAATGTGGCAGGTGCATTGCTTTGATATGGCTGGAACATTGCTTTGATATGGCTAGAGTATTGCTTCGGTGGAATGATAGTATTGCTCTTATTTTGCTAATCAACTTATTTTAATCAGTAATTTAACTTAATTTGATGAGTAAATTAACTTAATTTGCTAAGTAAAATAACTTAATTTGCTAAGTAAAATAACTTAATTTACTGAATAAATTAACTTAATTTACTGCACTACCTCATTGCTCTTGCATCACCAGACCATTGATATTGTCACATGAAAGGAATGCTTTTGATGCACAAAATGCCTGCTTTGCGTGTTATGTGTCTCTCTGGATGCGAGATGTAGTTATGGCTCTACGGCTTTTTCCCATTGCGAGTAGTTGTAGCGGAGGGAAGAGAGGTCGTTGTCGGTGACGAACTGATCCCAGGCGGCAAGACTGGCGCGGGCTTTCGTCAGCAGGGATTGGTAGTGTGGGGTGGGGATGCCCTGCTCCTGTTGCGCACGGCACATGAGGACGTCCCATGCATCGGCGAAGAATGTGTATTTCAGGAGCGCGTAGGTGCTGGTGTTGCGGACGAAGAGGGTGAGCTGCGGGTCGGCGAAACGGAGTTGGTGTGCCAGCCGGTTGATGCGCTTCCATATCTTCACGGCATCATGCTTCTCTTTGGCGTATTCGCGTTGTCTGCCCTGCCGGAGAATTTCCTTCATGAAACCGAGCTGTGCGCTGTCGAAGACGCTGGCATCGCGCGTCCAGTTCACCCATGTGCCTCCCATTTTACTGTATTGCCCCATCATCACGCCGTCGAGAGAGAGCAGGCACAGGGTGTGGAACTTGTCGATATCCCGTGGGTGGAGTCCTTTCCTGAGTGCAAACATACGGAAGGCCTCCTCTTCGGAACGTGCATTTCCGCTGGCCCACTGTGCAAGCACGTAGGCATTCAGTTCCACCCAGAACTCATTCTGCGGATAGGGGCCTCCCCAGCCACCTCCTCGCGTCCACGTCCAGATGCCCCGGATGTTGCTGTTCTGCCTGAGGTCACTGAGGCAGTAGGGGTGAGGCATGTCGGCATCCTTGTATTCGGGGAAGCCATTGATGACACCCGCGGCAATGTAGTTGACGTGAGCTGCCTTTCCCTCATATTCACGCTGGCACTGCACCTCTACGATCTGCTTGTGTTGCCCGATGCCTATTGTGGGATTGAAGGGATTGCCCTGACGGCTGGTCTCGTAGATCCAGTAGCTATCGATGTGCTCATAGTCGGGGATGCCCTGCGTGATGGCTCCGCGCCAGAAATCGGTTGTGGTGTGCTTCACGGAGAAGAGCAGATTGGGATGCGGTTCTACGCGTGATGTGATGTCGAGGTAGTATTTCGGCAGGGAGTGGAACTGCCCGAAGTCCCATGTGCGATAGAAGAGCTTGCGGTTCAGTCGGTCGCAGACTTCCTCGCGCAGTATGTTGATGAGTGTCACATGGTCGGCGACCACATCGCCCTGAACGGGATTGTTGCCCTGATGGTAGGGGGCGTCGTGAAGGTATGTCTCACCCGTGCGGACGACCAGTCCGTCGAGGTCGGGGAACTGCTGGAACATCTGCCGCATCATCAGACGCACGCAGTGCTGGGTGAAGGGCCGGCTGATGTCGATCTTCCCTTTGTCGTTGAGAATACTGTCGGAATACATCTCCACGAGTCGTTTCGGCAGCACGATCATATCGAGCATGCAATACACGTTGAGGTTTGCCGCGTGCGCCTGCGCATACTTCTCCTTGATCGTATGGCGCTTGCTCATCATCCATTTGTATTCGTTGCTTCCCTCGGGCATGATGTCGGGATTGAGCATCGTCCAGTCGATGCCGAACTGCGCGGCATCGAAGAGGAAGAACACTTTGGCGTTGTAGCCATAGGAGCGCAGTGTGTCGGGGGAATTGAACTCTGTCTGGGTCGGTGCTTCGCCCGGGTTGTTGTGCACCATATCCATGATGGTCCAGTTGCTCTGTGCCGATGAGAATAATGGCAAGAGGCAAAGAGAGATGAGATATCGTCGAATGGAAAGATTCATCGTTTTTTTTTATCGGAAAGAAATTATCATAATTAGAATAATTATACCAAGAAATAATTTTACCAATGCATCCGGCGTGGTGCCCACACAAAGAGCACTGAAAGTGCGACTGAACACAGGTTTAATTCAACATAATTACTTATTATTGACTGCAAAGTTATATCTTTCGTGAAAAAAAAGACACAATAAACCGCAGAAAATGCGGGGAAAATGCAAAAATGATAGTATTTGGTTTGGAATTGATTTTTTTTGGTTCGATATTGCGCATGAATGATCGAAATAATTAGTAGTTTTGCAGGCAAGAAAAAATATAATAAGGACATGAAAAGTTTTTTATCACGCTTTGCCCTGCTCGCGCTGCTCGCTATGGCTGCCGCTGATCGGGCAGATGCAGCACCAGTGAACCAGAAGAATATCTACCTCGCCGTGGAGGCATACCCCAGTGCGGCAGGTGTGGTGTATGTCGATGTGAAGCCGGCCGACAAGAAATACTCCAAGGACCAGACGGGGTGGGGGGCTGTCGCCTCGGTGAAGGCAACGCTGCAACAGAACGGGTCGGACGCCAACGAATTGGGTATGTACGAAGCTGTAGTCTCGGCGAAGGCCAATGACGACTATGAGTTTGTGTGCTACTCGTATGAGTGCTATTCGAACGACCGGCCCGTTTACTTAAAACCTGATATCTTGCTGGAAGCGTCGGGGTTCGACTCGGAAACCCGCACGTTCACTGAGGCCACAAACGCGATGGGCGTGAATGGCACCGGCGCCATCCTGAACGTATATACCGGCAACAGGAACGACCCGAACTCCGACGGCATGAGCCGTGACGACCTGTTCGCCTCCGACAACTGGTCGGAGAGTCCCGACATCACCGTCTATGCCATCTTCCGCAAAAAGGGCGACCTATACCCCACGATCGACTTTGAACTCGATGTGGAAGAGCTGGAATGCGAACCGCCGACGCTCGACGGGAAGGCCTATAACCTGCAGGGCATTCAGGTCGGCAGCGACTATAAAGGCATTGTGATCATGAATGGAAAGAAGTTTCTAAGGAAATAATCGGCACACATATGAAAAAAGTTTATACATTACTACTCGGAATCATACTAACGTCAGGAAGCGCGTGCGCCCAGTCGTTCGACTTCTACCAGGACGGGCTGAAAGACCTCTACCTCGACTACCTGAACACGCTCTCGAAGGACAAGGTGGTGGAAGTCTATCGCGACGTCACCTACTGGAATCTCTTCGGGATGAGAGAGAAGGGATGGAACGGCGGATTGAGAAACGTGTCGTTGCCCCTGCCCGACGGCAACTGCCTCTGGATGCATACCGACAGCTACTTCGGACGCATCTCAGAAATACGGGACAGGGCGCATTATAACAATCGTGTCAACAATGCAGCGCAGATTCAGACTGGCGAGAAGTCGCCACGCGACTTTGTAGCGCTGAATGAATACATCTCGACCGACAAGAACTATCCAGCCACCTACTACATGGCTTACGACTGGATACGTCATCCCGATGCCACGCTGCAGCAGGAATACCTGCAAATGGGATTGGTTGACGACAAGCATGTGCTGAAACCTCTTGACGGCACATTGCTTCGAAGCGGTGGGGAGCTGCATGCGCAGATACTGTTCCTTTCCTATAATGATGCCCAAAAGGCCGACGGACTCTATCTCGCAGAATACGCCATTGCTGGCGAACCTCAGCAGAAAGGCTACATGCAGCTGCTCAGTACGACGCGACTGCCTTTCGTAGTGGATTTCGGTCGTGCCATCCTTGAAGACGGAGAGCATAACTACCTCTACGGACTGGTGCAGACAAGTGAGACGGGTTACGATCTGGTGGTGGCACGCACGCAGACACGCTCCCTGCTGAGCACATGGGAATACTATGTCGCGAACCAGAACGGCATCAAAGAGTGGCAGACGCAGCTGCCTACGACCGACGACCTCAAGAAGTCGAAGATCAACGGCGTGGGGAAGATATGCTCGCCTTCAGTGTTCAAATACGGAGGTGCATACTACCTTGTCAGCCAACCTTCGCGTGGCGGACAAATACAGATCAGCAAGGGAGAGAACCCTTGGGGACCCTTCAAGTCTCAGCTGAGACTCTATATGCCTACGAGCGATGAGAAAGTGGCTTGCGAAGTCGCCGTGCATCCGCATCTGTCGCGCATCGGGGAACTGGTGCTGTCGTATAGCATTGATCACGAACCAATCACCGTTTATACGGCAAAGGAGGCGGGCGCACCAATCGTCGAGACCTACCTCACCACCGACCAGCGCAACCGCTACGGCTGGGGCAGTGCGAATCTCGCCGTTCCGCACTTCCTGCGCGTCTTCAACTGGCAGAAGCTGCTGAGTGCTGAGAACATCGGGCCCATCACCGATGTGGGCCTTGAAGACTGGGACGTGTTCGACAATATCGAAGCTCAGCAGAGTGATGGCTTGCGCGTCTATCCAACCGTGATGAAAGATGTGCTGAACATTGAAACAGCCCGGAACGAAACACTGGCCTGGAGCATCTGCTCGGCCGGCGGCAAGGTGGTGATGCAAGGCGATGTCTGCGGTCATAGGCAGATATGCGTGAGCAATCTCCCCAATGGCATCTACGTAGTGAACGTGAAGGGCATGAACACTGTCAAAGTCGTAAAACGTAATTAAAAAACATCTATAGTTATGAATTTTCTAACTCGAATGATATTACCCGCCTGCGCAATGCTCACCGCAATGCCGGTGCGTGCGCAGCAGCCAGACCTCAACGACGAAAGGCTCCGGAACCTGGAGCTCGAATACGTGGGACGCGACGTAGAGAAATCGGGGGCATACGTCTATAGGGACCTCACCTATTTCAACCTCTTTGCAAGCCATACCACAGGATGGACTGCCGGCGACGGTTGCGTGTCGACAACACTGCCCGACGGCAATGCGCTCTGGTGCTTCGGCGACAGTTTCTTCGGATTCATCAGCGAGGACAGAAACCGCACCCGCCCATGCGTCCTTGCCCGCAATGCAGGCATGATACAAACCGGCGAGGAGAGCTGGCACGACTTCATCGACCTGAATGAATACATCACCACCGACCCTCGCGACCGCGACCGTTACTACAAGGCGAAGACTTGGCTGCGCCACGCTGACGGAAACCTCTCACAGGAGGAAGTGGACAACGGAGGCAGCGACTCTAACTATTGCTACTGGCCTGGCGACGGCACCGTGATCATGAAGAACGGAAAGCCCGTGGTGCAGTATATCTGGGGAGCCGTCGACAACACCATGACTCCTTACGAACGTTCCATCGCAGAATATTCGCTCGAAGGGAAGCCAGGCGATCCTGAATATATGAAACTCATTGAGTTGCACCGGCATACGCCCGACCTCGGCACAAGCCACGACCGTGTCTTCGAGGACGAGGACGGATATTCATATCTCTATGGCAGCGTGGGCACGGGAGGACTTGGCGCATGGGTGCACGTGGCACGTGTGGCTAATCACGACCTTCTCTCTCCGTGGGAGTTCTATGTGAAGGACGAGCAGGGTAACTGGAGTTGGACGACAAAGGTGCCTACAACGGAAGAATATCAGCGTTCGCGTATCTCCGATGACTTCCACATCAATATTTCTGTGTTCAAGTATGCCGGGAAATACTTCATGGTGAATATGCTGATGACCGGCAGCCCTATCTACATATCGATAGCCGACCATCCGTGGGGACCTTTCACGCAGCAGAAGTGTCTCTACAAAATACCTATCGAGCATGCTGCCGCTTACATCACCTGCGTGCATCCACAGCTTTCGAAGACGGGCGAGATAGTGGTGTCGTACAACATGAACCCTGCCGACCTGAAACGCTATACTCCCAAGAGCGACGGCACTGCGGAGGAACATGTTGACAATGGATTCTGGCGCAATTTCAATGCACCTGAGAGTGCCGACCTCTATCAGTCGCACTTCGTGCGCATCTTCAACTGGCAGAAACTCTACGGCATTCCCAATGAGGGCCCGATCAAGGAACCGAACTTCGTGGCAATACCGGAATTGATTAAGGAGTGAAAGGAGCCCATGACGATTTTTATTTGCCTGCGGCGCTACGTGTAGGGGCAGACCCCTGTGTCTGCCCGAACAGCGGACATAAAATGGGCACAAATGGCGGGCAGACACAGGGGTCTGCCCCTACGAGCTGGCTGGGGTGAGGCCTTTTTTTTATGTTTATTTCAATTCAAATGCAAAGAAAATCCTCCGTTCGAGCAAGGCATTAGCAACTCGAACGGAGGATTAATAATTTGGTAATTTTTTTTTTAAACAACACGAACAACAAAGGACAACATAAAGTTCTTGCTCCGTTTACTACGCAAGCGGCAGAGCCGAGCGGTCCTAAGTTGTCTAAGTTGTCTTAATGAATCCACTACTCAGATAGTCTTACAAAACAAATGATTTTCGGGATCAATTTATTTCACAATGTATTTCTTGGCATTGCGGATGACGATGCCCCTGTAGTTGTTGCCAACGCGCTGGCCTTGCAGATTGTATGCTTTATCAGATGCAGTGGTTGCATGGCTGATGCTTCTGATGCCATTTGTGACGGTTGAGTATGGGGCGAAGGTGTAGAGGTCGTTGGTGACGTTGGTCACGTCCTCGCCTACATAGTTGAACACGATGCTGCCTACAATAATGTCGATGAGTGCGTCAACGTCGAGTCCTGCTTCAGCAAAGCCGTCCTTCACGCTCTGAACGATGAAGTCCTTAAGGAACAGGTAGTCGGGAGCTACGAGGCACGCAAAGAGTCCATTTACGCCTGCGTGGAACTCATCGAGGACTTGCTGACCCATGGTCTTGTCCTCGTTGCCCTGAGAAAAGAGTGTGATCACCTTGACTAGTGGAGGAATGATGGTGCTGTTGACGTTGTTTGCCAGTTCTTCGCCTGTCTCGGGGAGGTGGAAGAGCAGGTTCCTGTCGCGGAGGAAATCAATCTCCTGGGTCTCGTCAATCTCGAATGTGAATCGCTCAGTAAGGAATGACTGCAGTTGTGGCCAGTAGTTGAGAATAGCTGTCGTTACGCCGTTTGGCAGTTCGTAGATTGTGCGGTAGTAGGCATACTCCTCGAATGTAAGACCTTCAGGCGCTGCGAAATCCTTCACGAAGTCTGTCGTGATGCTGATGCCATCGTTCTGGAAAGAAACGGTGCGCAGAGGGCATTCGTAGGCAGTGGCGAAGCCTGTGTTGACCTGATAGAACGAACCGTCCCCTTCGACATTGATGCACTGGATGTCGGAGGCATTGATGCCGGCTGTGAATACTGCAGTCACACCGCTCTCAGCGAGGAGAGCTTTCACAGTGGCATTGTCGATGGCATATTTGGGACCTTCGTCAACTGCACCGCCAGTGAATGCGGCAAGACTGATTGCGTCGTTGTTGTTCATCGTGTTGCCAAGCGTGGCATAACCGTTGAATGGAGCGGCGATGATGTGTGATGAGATAGCAATGATCTTACGTCCTGTAGCGAGGGCGTCGCCACACGCTGTCCTTATCCAGTCGGCAGTAGCTTCGGTAATGTGTCCGCTCTGCATCAGTGAGTCGCCGTATTCTTTGTATTCGCATCCGTCGATGGCGAGGAGGGCAATGTTGTCGTTCAGGTATGTCATGTACGACAGGGTATTTGCATCGCGAGAGACAGCATTGTTGAATCCGAAGTTGGCATAGAGCGTAGCGAACTGCTCGGCAGTGATGTTCTCAGAGGGAGTAGCATTTTCGCCGTCATAGACAGCTGCCGTCGGGTTGGCGATGTCGGCTGCGCCTGGCACTACGCATACTTTGATGCCTGCATCAATGAGTGTCTGGAGTTTTCCAGCGAGCAACTGATGGCTGATGAGGTCACCGCCCTTAGTAAGGTCGCCAATGACAAGGAGCGTCTGAGGCTTGGCAGCGATAACCTTGTTCAGCTGCCAGTCAACGAGAGCAGGCGAGTCGGAGTAGAGGTTGGCGTTTAGAGCGGCTGACGTCTGGAAGGCCATGCCGTCGTTGACGAGAATATCCGGGGCCATGAGTCCTGGAGCACCCATCACCATGACTTTTCCGAGAGGAGCCTCCACAGCGGCATAGTTGCCTACGGTGAATGTTGTCTCCTCGAGGATAGGAGTGCCGTCGGCAGCAACCGGCCGTACATGATAAACGCCTGGCTCGAGTCCTTCAATGGTTGTCGAATTGCTGTAGAAACGCTCATCGACGTCGGATGTGACAGTAACGGAGCAAGCCATCGGTACGAGCGAGTAGTTCTTGAAAATCTGTATGCAATTGTTCTTTGCAAGATTCTCGTATGCGATGTCGATGCTTTCACCAGCCTCGATGCTGTTCTTCGATACGCTTACCTTTGGAATGATGTAAGTAGGTGTGCCGCCTTCCTTTACAGTTACGATAGAGTGACCTTCGGCATATACCTTCTTGAAATCGGCATCTTCTTTTCCGAATGTGGCTGTAGTGAAGAGGTCTGATTTAAGCGGATCGCCTGTCCATGTTTCCACGGCATCGGGGTTCTCTTCGTTTGACTCGATGTTTCCTACGATATAGTCGATTTCGTAGTCGCCTGCGACGCCGTTGTTCAAAACGTCGAAGTCAATAGCCACAGAGTCGCAACCGCCGTTGCCTGGATTTAGACTTCGGCGATAGATGTTCTTTGTGCGGAATCCCACCCACTCATAGCCTTCGCGTGGGAATGCCTCGTTGCAAATGCGTGAGTAGTTGGGGCTGTAGACCATGTCGAGTTGCGCATTGACGTCCCATGTGCCGTCGATCATGGCACCTTCCTTGCCATACTGCTTGAGGGCGCCTTCCTTCACGGCGACTGTCCAGTTGGAAGGAACACATACGGCAAACATTGAGTAACCGGTCTGCGGGTCGCTGTTGTTGTCGTTTACGATGACAATACGAGCCGAATAGGCTGTGTTGGGATCTACAGTCGTGGGAGAGTAGATCTTACCGATGCGGTAGCATGATGTTAAAATCATGGCGATGGCTGCAATGATGAGCAACCTGTGCTTGAATAACTTGGAATCTTTCATGTTTTTGGAGTTTTGATTAAGTTGTGATAAATGTTCTTTTCTTTGTATAGATATTGTTTCAGCAACAGTGAAGCACCTCGGGATAGAGATTCCGGCGGAGCCTCAATGCTTATTGTTTTCTTTTCAAAAGGCATGAGCGTGAAATAGTTGTCAGACATCGTGGTTGGCAGTATTCGCTCCTGTGTCGCTGGCACGACAAGGCGAAGGCGGTTGCCGAATGCCACCGTCGTGGAATGATTCTCTACGATGACCGTAGCCGTGCCCTTCGCAGCGTCGGTGCTTATTACTGTAGCAGTGATGTTGGCTTCAGGAAGCGTGGCAAGCGACTTGTAATCAAGTTCAATGTCGCTGTTGCGCCAATAGAAGTTGTCGCTGATGAGCTTGCCGTCGGAGTCTCTCAACTCAAGTTTGACGAACTGGATAGGGTTCTCGTCAGAGGTCTTGGGCTCGTAAACCTCAATCTCATGGATGGAATGTCCAAACCAGGAGTTGCGACTCTTTCCCATGATGCGCAGGAAGCGTGCTGCGGTCGGACTGATTGTTATGATGTCCGTACCGCCCTTCCCGTTTTCATTGCTGTAGGCTGTGTGCCACGTTTCAGCATCGTCGGAGGTCTGTACCTCGTATTTGGCGGAATAGGCACCTTCCCAAAGTATTCTTATCATTTCAATGTTGCGCTCTTGCCCAAGGTCGATCATGATCCATTGAGGGTCGCTGTATTCACTTTCCCATCGGGTGCTCATGAGTCCGTCAGTTGCGAATGAAGCAGGAAAACGCTCTGTAGCCGATGATGACACAGCCTTGCAGCCTAATGCAACATTGCGATGTGGAAAATCAAGGCGGAACGCTTCGGTAACATCGGCGGCACGCAGCGAGACGTCCTTTTCCTTATGCAAGGCTTTTATCTCATTTCCATTGAAATCATAAACCGATGCCGATGCCTTTACGTGGTTCATGTCTTCGTTTGTTGCATTCACCACCTTGATGGCATCTGTCACTACATTCCATTGGATGTGACGCGGTTCACATGCTTTCTTGGCAGCATAGTATGAGCCTGTAGTGTCATAATAGTAGTCGAAAGTCTGCCACACGCATGACGGGAATGCCGACATGCTCATCCATATGAGCGCACCTGAGGCATCGTTGCCCATCTTGTCATTCCATGCCTCATAAATGCCTTTCATGTCTTCGAGGTTGACATATTGCGCTTTGTCGCAAAACTCCTGCAGCGAGTTGGGAGTGCCATATCTGTCGTAGATGCAGTCCCTGTAATACATCGGCCCGGCGTTCCCTCCACGTGCTCCGTAGAAGTGATGATTCCAAACGTTGTCGTTGAATTCCGACAGCACCTTGTCTTCAGGCAGTGGCCATTGGTCCTCTTCGGGTATGAACATCTTTACGCTTTCGTAGTTTGGCATTGTTGCCATTCCTATCTCCGAGCGGCATCCGTAGCCATAGTCCATTCCGTATGGATAAGGGGGATTGAGCAGAATGAGTCCGCCTAATGAAGTCTCAAAGTGGAAACGGGGTGGGCGGTTGGCCCAAGGACTGCTACCGGAAAGCCCATCCTGATTGGAGCTTGACTTATAGAGGCGCCCATCCTCTTTCGCCACTGTTGCGCGTAGAAAATCGTCAATCTCCTTCAAAGGCCTCGACTCATTGGCTCCACACCACAAGGCAATGCAAGGGTGATTGCGCAGTCGCAGCACTTTATCGAGAGCATTCGCCTTGAAGGCCTCTATTTCCGCAGGATGCCCCTCGCCGGAATGTAGCCAGAAGTCGTCCCAGACCATGATGCCATAGCGGTCACATGCTTCATAGAAAGCATCGTCGGTGACGCATCCTGTCCAGCACCTGATCATGTTATAGTTCAGATCCTTATGCAGACGTATCTTTTTGTCATACTCGGCAGAGTCGCAGCGTTGCATGTATTCCGCCATGCCCCATGAACCGCCCTTCAGCATCAGCCTTCTTCCGTTGATGTAGAAGTAAAGCACAGGTTGCAAGACCTTATTATATATATAGGCATACTCGTAGCGCTTAATTCCGAAAGTCGTACTGCGCACGTCATCATCGTTTGCCTTGAGCGTGCAGGTGTATAGATTCTGGTCCCCATATCCGTTGGGCCACCATAGTCGGGGATTGTCAAGGGAGAGCGAGGGGCAATCGTCGGGCGTGACAGTAATTGTCGTGTCAGTCACGTTCATCGTTATCTTCTTGGTGAAAGAGATGTTTCCAGGTTGAATGATGCCGCTCAGCAAAACGTCTTTCACACTGCCCGTAGTGTTGTGCAGGGTAGTCTGAATGCTCAGGTCGGCATGCGACAACGTTGGCAGTTCGGTGCGTACCCATGTATTGCTCATGCTTATGCCCCCAGTCATCTCAATGCGTACATGGCCTGTTATCCCAGCCATTCTTCCCGGTACGTACGGCATCCAGTCCCAACCTGCTGCCGACAGGTAAGTAGGGCTGCATGCATTAGCAAAATCACCTTTCGCATGGCGGCTTTTCTTCTGGTCGGCATCGTAAATCAGTACTGCTACAGCATTCCTTCCTTTCTTTGCCACAATGTTAGTGATATCGAAACGAGAGCGAAGCATGTGACCGCTGATGTCGCGCTTCGAATCCTTCGTTCCTGACACCTTATGTCCGTTGACCCATACATCGGCATAGCGGTTGGTGTTGTCAAGACACAGCCACACCCGTTCACCCGCCTTGCGCTTCTGTAGTTGGAATTCAGTCCTGTACCAGAAAGGCCGGTTGTAAAAGGCCTCGTCGGCTTCCAGAATGTTGGTGCCATAGTTCGGGTCCTTCTCCTTGCCGGCATTCACGTAAGCCGTAAACACAGTGCCCGGCACAACGCCTTTGATGGAATTCTTAAGCTTGAAGCCCACAGTCGATACTCTATCCCCCTCACTATGAGGCATGTCAGCCTGAGGGGCAACTTGCCAGACAGTATGTCTGCTGTCCAGAGGTAGTACATTGTTCTGAGCCAGAACTATTGCAGGAACCCATATTACGGTAAACAGGAGTGAAGCGATTCTCATATATTCATTGTTTCTTTTCTGATTTTTCTGCAAATATATATAAAAAATAAGAACACGCAAATATGCATTCACAAAAAAACTGTCAAAATCGAACCATGCCTCAAAAATGATATTTTTTTGCTTGATTTTTGTTATTTTTCATGCGTGTTTGCGACTTGGTTCGTTTCTTACATTTATTGGTTCGTTTTTTTCTTTCATATTCGTTAATTATTATTATCTTTGCAAAAAATATTTTTTATGAAGACTATTACGCATTATGTTTTGCTTTTGGTTGCAAGCCTTGTGCTTTTGCCATTGCAAATGAAGGCTCAGATGGAGAGTGCCGACAGCGTGTCAAATGACGGTGGCGGACTTGCAACAGATGTATTCGCCAGTTTATTAATAGCAGAACCGAGCAACGACATTTATAGCTGTTGTGGTCACTGTGCCATCAGAATGCAGTGTCCGTCACACAACATGGACTATTGCTTCACCTACAGTTTCAGCAATACGCTTGTCAACAAGTTCAAGTTCTTTAATGGAACGGGCGTAGGATCATTCGTGCCTATGTACACGAATGGCTTCCTGGAAGAATACAAGGAAAGCCACCGTGGAGTGATGGAGTACAAGCTGAACCTGACTCTTGATGAGAAGAGGGTGCTTTGGCAGAGCCTTGATGAGAATGCTCACAGCAGCTTTCACTGGAAATATGACTATCTGAAGACCAATTGCTCGGCCATGTGTGTCTATATTATAGAGAAGTCGCTGATTGGTGAAAGGATAGAATATGGTAAGCTCGACCCTGTCTTGACGGGCGACAACCGCACATTTGTGAAGGAAATATTTTCGAAGACTCCATGGTACCAGTTCTTCTGGCTGACTATACTCGGAGCTGAGGGTGAAGATGAAAGCGAGGTTTACACAAGGCTTGCTCCATTCATAATAACGGATGTGTGGAGTGATGCCAGTTTTGTCAATGACAGCACGGGGGAAATCCGCCCTGTATTTGATGGTGCACCGATACAGATAAGTAATGAGCACACTGAGTTAGTCCCTTCCCCTGTAACTCCTTTCGTGGCATTCCTGGCCTTGCTGGTTGTTGCTTTAGTCATCACGGTGATGTATCTCAAGGGGGTCGCAAAGAAGGTGGTCGTATGTTTTGACGTTGCATTACTTGCTGCACAGACCATAGCAGGCATTGTTTCCCTGTATTTCAATACATTATCGCAATTGCAGGGCGTTCACGGCAGTTGGCACGTATTGGTGATGAACCCGTTGCCGCTGCTCGTCGTGTTGCTTTTCAGAAAGAAACCTGAGTATATGCGCATAGGATTCATGCTGTACAGTGCGCTCATCGTTGTATATCTTTGTGTCGCACCGTTCAGTCCTCAGATACTGCTGCCACATGTGTTCATCGCCTTGACATTGCTTCTGCGCAGTGGTACGAGAGCTTTGAAGAAAAGAAATTAAGTTGAAGGGTGATGAGGTGAAGGTGAGCGCATGCTAAACTAGTATATATTATAAGTAAATAATAAATGTTTTTCTCTCGCATCAAAGCAATAGTACTGATTTTGCTGGCTATGATGTCAATCAACGCCAGTGCACAGAGGTATTTCGCCGATGGATACCATGGAGGTGTTTATGGGCATTATCCCATGATGACTTATACACAGTTCATGTATGACCAGCTGAAACAGCACCCGGCATGGAGCATAGGACTGGAAATAGAGCCGGAAACGTGGGATACGGTGCGAGTCCGGACTCCCGAAGCGTACCGTCTGTTCAAAAGCATAGCAGGCAGCAGGCAGGTGGAATATACCAACCCAAGTTACGCTCAGTCATACCTTTACTGCGTTGAAGGAGAAAGCATCATACGCCAGTTCCAGATGGGAATGGCAAAGACACGTGAGCATTTTCCCGATGTAAGAATAGAGACATACGCTTGTGAAGAACCATGTTACACATCGTGTTTGCCGACGCTGCTGCCGCAATTAGGCTTTAAGTACATGACACTGAAATGCCCTAACACTTGCTGGGGTGGCTATGCAAGGAACTTCGGTGGGCAGTTCGTGAATCTTATCGGACCAGATGGAACAGGCATGACTGCCGTTCCACGTTACGCATGCGAGACACTGGAACCTAACTCTGTCTGGCAGACTGCTGGCTGGGGCAACACCGAACGTTATTGGAAAGCATGTTTTGAGGCAGAGATACAGAATCCTATCGCAATGACTTATCAGGACGCAGGATGGAAGAATGGACCGTGGATAGGCTATGGCGATAAGCAAAAAGGAACTCAGTACATACTGTGGAGCGATTATTTCGAGAAGTTTTCGGCTTCAGCACCCAAGCCGGATTACAGAATGTCACAAGAAGATATATGCCCAGGACTGATGTGGGGCTCACAAGTGTTGCAGAAACTCGCTCAGGCAGTGCGCAGAGCAGAGAACTATCTCGTTGATGCCGAAAAACGTATGGTGATTCAGAATCTCTGTTCGCCAGGTATGTTCCCACAGCTCACCAATGGCGAAAGCCAGAAGAATATGAACGAGGCATGGCGCACGCTGCTGTTGTCGGAACATCACGACTGCTGGATAGTGCCTTATAACGGCCTCAACAAACGCGGCACGTGGGCTGATAATGTGAACCTCTGGACAGCTTCGTCGATCGGAATCGCGAAGGAAGAGGTGGAGAAGGCCAGCACGAAGGAGAACGGCAGTCGGACGGGTTGGCTGATTCTGAACACATTACCCTATTCGCGTCGGCAGGTATTCAACGAGAACGATCAAGTATTTGCTGTTGACTTACCTGCTTTCGGTTCCATCAAAATAGCAGACGAAGATGTGACATACGCAAAAGCCACGCATGGCATCACTGTGAAAAAGAATAGCTGCACAGTTGAAAACAATATGTATAGCATTCAGTTCGATCTGCAGAAAGGTGGAACAGTGTTAAGCCTGATAGTGAAAGACGGACAAACCGATTACGTGAATAACAATGACGATTATTCGTTTGGAGAACTACGTGGGTACTTCAAGTCTGACAGAACTTTCCACTCGTCAACTGAAACACCCGCATCAGTGAAAGTCCTTCAGGATAACAGTCTTATAAAGAGTATCGAGCTGAATGGAGAAATAGCCGGAGTTCCTTTCACAAAGACCATTACCCTGACCGAAGGTGATCCAAAGATAAAAGTAACGCTGACGGTAGATTGGACACGCAACGTAGCAATAGGTGACTATACTTTTAAAAATGAGAGGAGAAGACGTGGCGACAACAGTCCGCATCACGTCAGTTATTACGACACAAGATATATGCTGAGCGTTTTTTTCCCAAGTAGCATAGGTTCTGCTACCATTGTAAAGGATGCTCCGTACGATGTGTGCGAGAGCCGGCTGGAGAATACATTCTATAACCGATGGGACAGCATCAAGCACAACGTGGTACTGAACTGGATCGACCTGGAGGGCGCTAACGGCAAGAGTATGGCAGTCTTCACCGACCATACCACCAGCTACTCCTACGGAAACGACTTCCCGATGTCGCTAACAGTTCAATATAGTGGTCCGGGCCTATGGGGGCGCAACTACCCTGTCGGTCAGCCTACGACGATGACCTATCATGTGATGCCTCACAAAGGAACGTGGAATCAGGCACATATCCAGCTCCACAACGACATACTTAATACGCCGCAACGTGCCATGAGGACTGCGATGAATAATACGGAGCAGCACTCCTTCCTATCACTTGAAGGCACAGGATACTCACTTTCAGCTTTTATCAATGAAGGCGATAATAAATTGATATTAAGGCTTTTCAACTCAGAGGGAGATAGTTCCTCACAGAGCATTATACTGCCTTCAGACGTAGTGAAAATGCAGCATGTTGACCTGCTTGGCAATGTGCTTGACGAAATACCGGTAAATAGTAGGGACGGGGTGGTTACAGCCAGAGTGTCCATGCCCCGATTTGCTGTAAACACTTACAGATTATACACGAAATAAACAAAACACCTAAACATGAGAAATTTAATCATAATATCTATTGCGCTACTATCTTCCCTGCCAGTCTCACTGCTTGCAGGCAACAGAAAACTCAACACTTACGTTAATCCAATGATAGGAGCGAGCACTGACGTTGAGATTGCCGGGGCATATCACGGACTTGGCAAGACTTTTCCTGGTGCTGCAACGCCATATGGAATGGTGCAGGTTAGTCCGCAGACGATAACTGGAGGCGATAATGGTTCAGGCTACAGTGATCACATGAAGACCATCGAAGGTTTCTGCCTTACTCAGATGAGTGGAATCGGATGGAATGGTGACCTCGGAAACTTCACCGTAATGCCTACCAATGGACCTCTGCAGCTGGCTATGGGGCGTGAGGATGGCTCGCAGAAAGGTTATCGCTCCTTATATAACAAGGAAACGGAGACCGCACGCGCAGGATATTATGCCGTCACATTAACTAACTACAATATCCGCACTGAATGTACTGCCACAACGCATTGTGGCTTCATGCGATTCACTTTTCCACAAAATGAGCAGTCAAGAATACAGATAGACCTTGCACGACGCGTAGGCGGTACAGCTGATATGGAGGAGATTAACATTATTGATGACCACACATTCGAAGGATGGCTGCACTGCACTCCTGATGGTGGTGGCTGGGGTGATGGTCTCGGACATGCTGATTATAAGATATTCTTCCATGCCACATTGAGCAGGCCGATGAAAGACTGGGCGCTGTGGTCGGCGGAGATTCCAGAGGGACAGTCGCGGCATCTCGATGATGTGATAAGCAACGAGTACCAGAAGCGCATCGCTGATGCCAAAGTTGAACGCAACGCACGTCATGCTCTCGGCAAGCATATCGGTTTCTTCACTGAGTTTGATACCGTGGAAGGAGAACAGATAGTGCTGAAGGTGGGCATTTCCTATTGCGATGTGGAGGGCGCTCGCAAGAATTACCATGCTGAGGCTGAGGGCATTACATTTGACGATGCTCACCGACAGGCCTGCGATTCATGGGATAAAGAGCTTTCACGCATTCAGATTGAGGGCGGTTCCGATGACGAAAAGACAATATTCTATACTGCTTTGTATCATACCATGATAGACCCACGCATACATCAGGATGTAGACGGACGATACGTAGGCGGCGACCAGAAGGTTTATATGAGTGATGGCACATTTACGAAGCGCACTATATTTTCAGGCTGGGACGTGTTCCGCTCGCAAATGCCGTTGCAGACAATCATCAATCCTACACTCGTAGGCGACCTCATCAATTCGCTTACGACACTCGCCACCCAAAGTGGACGCAAGTATTACGAACGCTGGGAACTGATGAATGCTTATTCCGGATGCATGTTTGGCAATCCTGCCCTTTCAGTCATTGCTGATGCCTACGCCAAGAATATACGCAATTTCGATGCAAGACTTGCCCTTGAATACTGCAAAAACTCTTCAGCAGAGTTCGGGAATGACAAGTATGGCTACACTCCCGGAGGCATGTCGATATCACACACACTTGAATATGCCTATGCAGATTGGTGCGTAGGAAGGCTTGCAGAAATGCTTGGCGACAAGGCAACGCAGCGCGAATTCTACAAGAAAAGTCAGGCCTACCGCAACATCTGGGATAAAGAACACTCATGGTTTCGTCCTCGTAATGAAGATGGTTCGTGGATGGAATGGCCCGAGGAAGGTCGCCTGAAGGAATGGTACGGCACCATGGAGTGCAATCCCCTGCAGCAAGGCTGGTTCGTTCCACACGATGTCCCAGGCATGGTTAAGCTGATGGGAGGTCGTGAGAAGGTGCTGAAGGATTTGCAGTGGATGTTCAAGAACACGCCTGAGGATATGTTCTGGAACCTTTATTACAATCACGCCAACGAACCAGTGCATGGCGTTCCATATCTCTTCAACAGACTTGATGCTCCTTGGCTTACGCAGTATTGGACTCGATTCATCTGCAAAAATGCCTATGAGAACAAGGTAGCGGGACTAAAAGGAAACGAGGACGTAGGGCAGATGTCAGCATGGTATGTCCTTTCTGCAATTGGACTGCATCCGTATTGCCCGGGCGAAACACGTACGGAAATCACTTCCCCGGTCTTCGACCGTATCACCATACAGTTGCCTGCTACAGGTAAAACATTCACTATTGTTGCTGAAAACAATAGCGATGAGAATATTTACATCCAACGCATGACGCTTAACGGCAAGCCTCTGAAGCGCTTCTGGCTCGACTTCTCGGAGATAGTTGCCGGTGGTGAGCTACGGCTTGTAATGGGAAATAAAAGTAAACACATAAACTAATAAAAAGATAAGGAAAGATGAAACGCATTGCATTGTTTGTTATTCTAATGCTTTGTGCATCAGTTAGTTTTGCACAGCGCATTGAATATTCCCTCGCCTCAGAGGATGGTTTGGCTAATTGGCAACTTGCCCGGCAATCGGAAGTCGGCAGCAACGGTGCACAGATTTCGCAAACTGGCTTCGCTATGCCCAAAACATCAGTCAAGGGCGTGGTGCCAGGAGTCGTATTCACATCATACGTAGAGGCTGGCATAGAGCCGTGTCCGGAATATGCAGATAATATATATAAGGTTGACGAAACAAAATACAATGGTCCTTTCTGGTATCGAACGGAGTTCACTCTTCCTACAGAAGTAAAGCCGGGACAGCACGTCTGGCTATGCTTTGACAACACAAACCGCTATGCCGACTTCTGGTTCAACGGACATAAGGTTTCAGGAACTGAGGAATCTACACGCGACGTCAAAGGGCACATGATGCGCTCTCGCTTTGACGTAACGGAGTATTACCAGACAGGTAAGGCGCAGACTGTTTCTGTACTTATCTACGATGCTGATCAGAAAAAGACCCGCACGGACAAAGGCCCCTATGGCGTGGCATGTTCTCCAAGTTATCTTGCTGGTGCAGGATGGGACTGGATGCCATACATCCCAGGCCGTCTGAATGGTATTCCAGGCCGTTGCTACGTAGCTGTAACAGGCGAAACGGTTATGGACGACCCATGGGTCCGCAGCAGTCTTCCATCAAAAGAAAAGGCAGAAATAACCATATCATCAGACATTAAGAACTGTGCCCCAGCGAAGAAGGACGTTACACTGCGCTGCACCATTACTCCAGGCAATATACAATGCGAAAAGAGCATTACGGTAGAGGCGGGGGGAACCGAGCACATAAGCCTCACACCGTATGATTTTCAGCAACTTACAATCAACAATCCGCAGCTATGGTGGCCTAACGGATATGGCGAGCCTTTCCTCTATAACTGCAAGATGGAAACGCTTGTCGATGGTGTTGTCACCGACTCACGCTCCATTGACTTCGGCATTCGCAAGTATGAGTACCGCATTGAGAACAACCGAGTAGGAATGCCTGTACTGCAGTTCATTATCAACGGGCAGCGCGTCTTCGCAAAAGGCGGCAATTGGGGTATGTCGGAATATCTGCTCCGCTGCCATGGAAAGCAATACGAGCCAAAGATACGACTGCATAAAGAGATGAACTACAACATGATACGCCTCTGGACAGGCTGCGTTACGGACGATGAGTTCTACGACTACTGTGACCGCTACGGTATCATGGTATGGAATGATTTCTGGCTTTATGTGGCCTATAATGACGTAGCTGACCACGACGAATTCAAGGCTAATGCACGTGACAAGGTACGTCGTCTGCGCAATCATGCCTGCATAGCCCTCTGGTGCGGAGCTAACGAAACACGCCCTGTTGATGATATTGACAAGGCTCTCCGCCTCATAGTCATGGAAGAAGACGCCAACGACCGCCTTTATACCTCATGTTCCAATCAGGAGGCCAAGTCTGGTTCCGGATGGTGGAAGGATATGACCCCTAAACATCATTTTGAAGGTTCATGGAGTAATCTCGCCTTTAATAAACCCGCCTATCCTTACGGTAATGATTACGGATACGGTTGTCGCTCTGAAATAGGTATGGCTACATTCCCAACCTATGAGAGCACTAAGCTCTTCATACCAAAGGATGTGCAGTGGCCTCTGCCCTCTGACGAGGCGCTGAAGGACTCCGACAATACCGTTTACAACAAACACTTCTTTGGCAAGGAAGCCTGGAACGGCGGTCCTATCGACTATGTTCACTCCGTCAACGACCGTTATGGCGAGTGCGGCAGCCTTGAGGAGTTCTGCGAGAAGGCTCAGCTCATCAACCTCGAGGACATGAAGGGCATGTATGAGGCCTGGAACGACAAGATGTGGCGCGATGCTTCCACACTCCTTATATGGATGAGTCACCCTGCCTATCCCTCGTTCGTATGGCAGACCTACGACTATTATTACGACCCGACAGGCTGTTACTGGGGTGCTAAGGAAGCCTGCACGCCACAACATGTGCAGTGGAACTGCCTCACAAACAGTGTGAAAGTCATCAACACAACATCATCACGCATTGCAAATGCCACCGTCGAAACCGAGCTGTTCGACATCAATGGCAAACGCGTGGCTCATCAGACAAAATCGGGCATCAACGTTGAGGCCAGCAATATCGCCGAAGCCTTTCTGCTCGACATGCCCAAGTCATACACCGGCGATATGTTGTTCATAAGAATGAAGCTCGTCGTCAACGGCGTAACGAAAGACACCAACTTCTATTGGACCAACCAAAAGAAGGAGTATGACTACCGTGCACTCAATGCCATGCCTCAGGCGAAACTCGAGTGCAGCGTCACCCCGTCTCCATTGGGGGGAGGTCGGGAGGGGACCTATCAGCTCACACTGAAGAACCCAACAGCGAACGTGTCGTTCGCAAACCGCATACGCCTTGTTGATGCAAAGACAGGCGAGCGCCTCCTTCCCACCATCATGAGCGACGGATACGTCACCCTCATGCCAGGCGAGGAACGCACCGTGCAAATAGAGACGACGCCCGAGGCACAGCCTAGGAAATTCAACATTCTGGTGAAGCAATACGGCAAGAAAGAATACATCGCTGCGAAAGGAGTGAGGTAATACACTGCAGACAACAAGTTATGAAGAGAAGTCTTTTACTTAGAATAATAGCGGTTCTACTCGGACCGGCGATGTGGCTTCCGAGTGACGGCAAACCTGTGAATAGGACTTTCGCAGGCAGGCCGACGACTGCTCTGAGCGTTGACAACCTGCTTTGCGATAATCTGCAGGAGCCCATTGCCATCGACAACACCTGCCCTCATTTCAGCTGGATGAACCACTCAAATCGTCAAAACGATGCCCAGACTGCCTACGAAATAGAGATTGCCTCCACACCAAGACTACTGCAGCGTGGCAAGGCCGACATCTGGAAATCGGGCAAGGTGGCCAGCTCTGAGTCGGTCATGGTTCCGTATCGTGGCCCGTCGCTCCGTCAGCGCTGCCTTTACTATTGGCGTGTGCGAACTTGGAACCGATACGACGGGTGCTCCGGATGGAGCAGGACCCACCGTTTCGGCATAGGAATAACCGATGGAGAGGACTTCAAGGGCGACTACATCACTGCTGATAATCAGCAAAACACGACTCCGGTCTTGTCCAAGCGCTTCGTCCTCGACAACGTCAAGGGCACGTACGTGCTACACGTTAATTCGCTGGGTTATCATGAACTGTATGTCAATGGCAAGAAGGTAGGGCAGCAGGTGCTTGCTCCCGCCGTGTCGCAACTCGACAAGCGTACGCTCATTGTGAGTTATGACTTGTCGGACTACCTGCATAAGGGCGGCAACACGATAGCCATCTGGTTAGGCAGAGGCTGGTACAAAAAAGCACTCTTCCCTAATGCCACGGAAACGCCCGTCGTGCGAGCCGAACTCGACGAGATAGCCCCCGACGGCACTCTCCGCCACATCATTTCCACCGACCGCACCTGGCACAGCAACTCCGACGGCATAGGATATCTCAACGACATCGGCACATGGATGCCTCTGCAGTTCGGAGGCGAACAGATTGACGCACGAAAGGGCATGCCCGACCTCACAAGCGAGGGCGGGGCACCCGTGAAAACGGTGCCGATCACACAGAAATCCACCCCGCAGATGTTTGTGGGAAACACCATCATAAGGCGACTGAAGCCTCAATCCGTCAGCAAACTGGACGACGGGAAGTGGATGATCGACTTCGGCGAGAACATCACAGGATGGCTGTCGGCCGACTTCGGCCGTATGGACGACGGTCAGACGGTGAGTATCGAATATGCCGACGACTATGCCGACTCCCTGCAATATTCGGGCGAGAAGGATGTGCTGATTGCCTCAGCCACGAATCCCAACGTGTTCTGCAACCGCTTCAATCACCACGCCTTCCGCTACATTGCCATCGGCGGACTCGACAAGAAGCCTGATATCACGGGCATGGAAGCCCTGCAGATTGCTGCCAGTCAGCGCGATATGTCGTCATTCGTATGCTCCGACAGCGATCTGAACGCCATTCACGACATGATCAAGCGCACCGTTCGCTGCCTTACCTTCAGCGGTTACATGGTTGATTGCCCGCACCTTGAGCGAATGGGATACGGTGGCGACGGCAACTCCTCGACCATGACCTTGCAAACCCTTCAGGACGCTTCCAGCACCTACTATAACTGGCTGAACGCCTGGAGCGATGCGCAGGACGCCGATGGCGGAATGCCTCACGTGGCACCGGCAGGTGGCGGGGGCGGTGGTCCCTATTGGTGCGGATTCATCATTCAGGCATCGTGGAGAGCCCATGTCAACTATGGCGACGACCGTATGATCACCCGCCATTACGACAGTATGCGGCGCTGGCTGGAATATGTGGCACGATATTCGGTCGGCGGGTTGCTGCAGCGCTGGCCCGACACGCAGAACCGCATGTGGTTCCTTGGCGATTGGCTCACGCCGACAGGCGTCGATGCCGCTGATGCGCGTTCCGTCAGCCTTGTGAGCAACTGCTTCGTGAGCGAGTGTCTGCGCTCCATGACGCTCATCGCCCGATGCTTAGGCAACGACCGTGATGCCGGCAGGTATGCTGCATGGCGGCGACGGCTCAACGAATCGATTCACGCAACATTCTACAACGCCTCCGACAGCACCTATGCCACTGCATCGCCGCTCGACATGTCGTATGCCATGAACGCAGGGGTCGTGCCGACTGCCGACATCTACGACCAGGTGTGCCGGAAGCTCGAGCTGCTGTCAGCGACGAAATACGGCAGGCATATTGCCGTAGGACTTGTCGGCGTGCCCGTCTTCACGGAATGGGCTATCCGCAACGGCGAGGCGCAGCTCCTCTACAGTCTGTTGAAACAGCGCGACTATCCAGGCTATCTCTACATGATCGACAACCATGCCACCACCACGTGGGAGTCGTGGGACCGCTCCCGTTCGCGCATCCATAATTGCTACAACGGCATCGGCGCATGGTTCTATCAGGGTCTGGCAGGCATCATCCCCGACGAGGAGTCGCCCGCCTACCGGCACTTCACCCTGACCCCGCAGCTGCCCGACGGAGTGGACTGGGTGAAGGCAGAAAAGCAAACCCCCTACGGAACGATCAGCATCGTAGCACGGAGCGGGGGAATAGAGGTGGTAGTTCCGTTCGGATGCACCGCCACCATAGCGGGAACCGACTATGGCAGCGGCCGCTATACGATTGACCTTCCATTACGGCAGACAAAACAAAAGCATAACAAAATCATTCACTAATAACTTTATCCTATGCAAGTAAAAAAGATCCTTTTCGGCTTGTCGGTGATTGTGATGATGGTTGTTGCATGCGACAACAGCTATCTCGACCAGACCGTCATTACGGACCTGGATGAGAATGTCATCTTCAGCGACAGTGCGTATGCGGCAGGCTTCCTCTCGCAGATTTATGCAGAGGTGGGCTACGAATCAGAACTCAACCGTTTCGGTAACGGTGGTCTGCAGGTGGCATGCGACGAGGCGGAGTTCAAGCAGTCGTCAGACATCTCGACGGGTATGGCTTTTGCCACGGGCACTGTCAATCCCGTCATTGTGACTAGCGATGCCTGGCAGAAATGCTACAGCAACATTCGCCGGTGTAACAAGTTCCTGGGCAACATCGACCGTGCGCCGATGGTGACCAGCGCAAAAGAGTGCTACAAGGCCGAGGCCCGCTTCCTGCGTGCTTGGTACTATGCGTCGCTATTGCGTCACTATGGTGGTGTGCCTATCATTGGTGACACCTGCTACAATCTCAGCGACGAGCTGAAGACCACGCGCGACACTTATGCCGACTGCGTGGACTACATCGTGGGTGAGTGTCGCGACATTATCAAGACGAACTTGCTGCGCCCGCGTAACACCGGCCGCAACAACGGACGTGCCAGCGAGGCAGCTTGCCGCGGACTCATTGCCCGTGTACTGCTCACCGCCGCCAGCCCGCTCCACAACGGCAGCGGCTTCGGCACGCCTGAGACACAACTCCTGCTCGGTTATCCGACCTACGACAAAGAGCGTTGGCGCGATGCCTATCAGGCCTCAAAAGACGTGATGACCATGAGCGGCGACTATCGCCTCTACTCAGTCCATAAGACCGAGGGCACCGGCGACGACGAGCCAGGCTGGGGTTACTACGCCATGACCTTTCCCGCCGACTTCGTCTCTACAACGGCATGGACCGACTCCCTTGGGGTAACCCACGAACTACCCTATGGCCCCTATCATGAGGTTATCTTCGAGAAGAAGGGAGCTGCCGGAGTGGGCGTATTCCAGATGCTCGATGCCACCTCGTGCGGCGGCAACGGCAATGGAGGCTACATCTATCTCGACCTCGCCGACAGCTATCCGATGGCCGATGGCAAGCCCATCGGACAGGGAAAGTACACTTACGACCCCGTGCATCCGCAGCTGAATCGTGACCCGCGCTATCGCATCAACGTTATCTACGACGGCTGTGTGAAGCGCAGCGGAACCACCGAGAACTACACCGTGCGCACCTGTACCGGCGACGTCGTCACGCAGGACGAAGTGCACAACGGTACTCCTACAGGTCTCTTTATCCGCAAGCACATCAACCGCAACTGTGCAGCCAACTATTTCGTAGGCTCACCAGAGTGCCGCAACATCATCAGCTTTGCCGAGATCCTGCTCAACTATGCCGAGGCCGCCAATGAATACTACGGCCCCGACTTCGTCGAGACCATCGGCGGGCAGCAGATGGGACCGCTCGAGGCACTGAAGCTCATCCGTGAGCGCGCAGGCATTGAGTCGGGAGACGACGGTATGTACGGACTGCCGGCGGGCATGACACAGGACGAGATGCGCGAGGCCATACGCCTCGAACGCCGCATAGAACTGGCCTTCGAAGGCTACCGCTTCTTCGACGTGCGCCGCTGGATGATTGCCGAGCAGACAGAGAACCGTCCGATGCACGGATCGGAAATCACCATCACGGGCAGCAATGCCACGTTCCGTGAGTTCGTTGTCCGCACACACGTCTTCCGCAAGGGAATGTATTTCTTCCCTATCCCCTACAACGAGACGGTGAAGAGTCCGGAACTAATCCAAAACCCATATTATGACTAAAGGAGCTATGAAACACAAGATTATTTATGCCATCATGGTGTTGGCAGGCGGAATCTTCGCTTCATGCAGCACGTTCAGCGACAACACCGATCCCTACGGAGCCGTAGAGGGAGTGAAAGACCTCAGTGGTGCATGGAAGATTGTAAGTGTCACGCGCAACAACATCGATATCACCCGTGCCGTAGATTTCTCGCAGTTCACCCTGCATCTGCTTGCCGACGGCACCTATCACATCGACAACTACCTGCCCTTCGTGGTCAGGCAGAATGGTACATGGGGCATCGACGACCCGCAATACCCCTTCAATCTCTCGTTCAAAGAAAATGGACAGGCTGAGAACATGACCGTAGAGCTGAAATACCCCATCTCGAACGGAGAGCGAAGGCTATTCATCACCCTCAGCCCGGGCTGCTCAAGCAATAAGTATGTCTATCAGCTGATTAGAACCTCAAATTAATGTACTGTGATGGAAAGAATAAAAAACAAGATAAAAGACAATCTCGTGAAGATGCTTGTTGCGGCAGTCATGATAGGCTTGGCCGTTACGGGTTGCGTTTATCTTGACGAAGTGTCGATAACGCAGATTATTGATGGACGCGAGTGCGACTATGCTATTGCAGGCACAGAGGCTACGTTCACCGTGAACGGGCATATTGAATGCGCAGCCGATGTCAGCAACACCAACTTTGTAGTCGCCATCCTCGTGCCGAAAACATGGAATGTGGCCAAGTATGCCAAGGTGACCTATCGTTGCGACCTCGCCGACGATCGCGAACAGATTATGAACATGTCGCTCATGCCGTCGAACGCCCTGCCCAAGAATGGAAACGGCCTGACATGGGTCGAATGTCTTAATCAGACTTACGGCGTAGGTCCCAACGTGCTCGACGACATGGAGTGGGTGGTCTTCCAGACCGATATCGCATGGACAATCCACAACGGCGACAAGCCGAAATACACTATCTGGATAAAAACGCGTGTGGGCGACGAAAACCTCAAGTGCCGATTAGGCTTCTTCGTCAATCATACCGACGACGGCTTCTCTGATGGCGGTGACCATAAGAAGGCCATGTACTCTGACTGCTTTGAGGTTGTTGGTGGCACGGGCGCCGTTGTTGACTATTGCAGCAACCACCTCAACCGCCTCTCGCCACTGCTTTCGCTGCAAGACGACTTCCTGACGTTCAGCTTCATCGGTAGTGTTGCCGAAAATGATCTCACCAAAGCCAATGAGCCGGTCTATTTCGAGGGCAAGGCCTACGGAGCATCAGGTCATGTGTATGAAGTGAAAGAGAAATCGGAAAAAACACTTATGCCCGTTGAGGACGAGTCGACAAAAACGTGCAGTATCACCTTCTGGCCAGCAGGCTTCTTCAACATTCCTGAGGGAGAGCAACTTGTGAAAATCGAGTACTTCTTTACCAACAAGAACGGCGATATCGTCATTGGGCAAGATACGGATGACTATCTCGGCCTTGGAAAGGATGAGCCTGATCCGGACAATCGCCTTCCCTTTATCTACACCTTCCAGTGCAATTGATAGGGAAAGGATTTTGGTTGATAGATAAGTTGTAAAATTGTAAATCGTCTAATTGTAAATATAAAAACCGATGATAATATCAGCATCTATTAAAAGAAAAGGGCATCGGCTTGCCATACTCATGGGCATGCTCATGCTCATGCTTGGCCTCACCTCTCTGCAGGCACAGAACTACGCGCCGACGAAGGGCATGGTGACCGACCTGCGCGGCAAACCCATCGCTGGAGTCGAGATTGCGCTGAAGGGAGGTGACGCAAAGGTGACGACAGCCGACGACGGCACGTTCGACTTTACGTTCAAGACGGGCGACGTGGTGACGTTCACTCATCCCGACTACCTCTTCAAAGAGGAGAAAATAGGCAAGATTCGTTCGCTGAAGGTAAATGAGACTTATTCCGTGCACCTCATGGAGCGGTTTGTAAGCACGGATAAGGACATCGTGGGACCATATGGCGAGCATACACCTGCCAGCGACTACCTCGGCTCTCAGTCGACTGTCTCTACGAAAGACCTTGACAAGTATCTTTCGCCCAACATCATGACGGCCTTGCAAGGACGCATGGCGGGCTTCAACATCTCACAGTATCGTGGCTTTGCCCTGCGCAATACGACGAGCAACAGTGAAGCAGCAATCGCCGCTTGGATACCTGCAGGATTCGGCATAAATAGCTATGGAGACAACTCACAGTTCACCTACAGCTCGCGAGGCATGGGGCCCGTCGTCATCGTCGATGGTATCGAGCGTGAGCTCTTCTCGCTCGACCCGGAGGCTATTGAGTCGGTATCGCTGCAGAAAGACGCGCTCTCATCGATGTTCCTCGGCATGCAGAGTTCACGTGGTGCACTCATCATCACCACAAAGAATCCGACTGACGGAAATCTTCACCTTTCGCTGACAGGCAAACTCGGTGTGAACCATGCTGTCAACCGACTGCATCCGCTCTCAGCCGACAAGTATGCCTATCTGCTCAACGAAGCATTGCAGAACGACGGCAAGTCAGCCCTCTACGGTTATGATGACTATATGGCTTTCAAGAACGGGACCAATCCCTATCTCTATCCGAACGTGAACTGGACCGATGAGCTGCTGCGCAAAAACAGTATCTCTCAGTCCTATAACCTCAATGTATCGGGTGGTGGTCGCGTGGCACAATTTTTTGTCAGTCTCGGCTACCTCAACGAGCAAGGTCCCTTCCGTACGAGTAAGGAGAACAACTACAACACCAATCTCAACTTGAACCGCTATATGCTCTCGTCGAAAGTTCACATCAACATCACCGACGACTTTGAGGCTACCCTGACCGCACTCGGACGTATCACCGAAGGCAATCAGCCCGGTGGCAGCGGCAGCGGCTACAGCGATTTGTTGAGAAATATCTATACCACCCCCAACAACGCTTATCCCATCAATAATCCAGACGGCACATGGGGTGGTAACCGGTCGTTCACCAACAACCTGCGCTCGCAAACGGTCAACTCTGGCTATATTTCCGACAACCAGCGCGACATTCAGGCTACCCTCAAACTGCGCTACGACTTCGGAAAACTGGTGAAAGGTCTTTCGGCACATGTGCTCGGAAGTGTGGCAACACTCACCCGCACCGCCATCACCCGCACGAAGCAGGCTCCTGTCTATGCCTATAGCCTCGATGACCTGGGAGAGCCCATCTATACGCTTTACGGCTCATCGGTTCCGCAGACGAACAACTTCACGTCTGTAGCTTCGTATAACATGCTCTACGGTCAGATGAGTGTCAACTACGACCGTCAGTTCGGATTGCATACTTTGCATGCAGCCCTGACTGGTGACACACGGCACGAGATCGACGACTACGACCTGCCCATGATTCCCTCTAACATCATGGAGAAGATTTCCTACGACTACGCTAAGCGCTATTTTGCGCAGGTAGCCGTCACCGAAAGTTATTATAACCGCTATGCACCAGGCAACCGCTGGGGAACGTTTTGTGCCTTCGGTCTCGGATGGGACATCGCACAAGAGGCGTTCATGGAACAGGCTACCTGGTTGGATAAGCTGAAGCTGCGTGCCGTTTGGGGAAAGACCGGCAACGGTATCGGTAACTCGGGCTACTACACCTACCGTCAGACGTTCTCCGACCCCTACGGATACTACACGCAAGGTACGACTCAGGGTCAGGGCAACCTCTTCGCTCGTGAGAACGAGTTGGCGAATCCCTATCGCACATGGGAGAAAGCCCACAAGCTGACGATCGGTCTTGATGCCGCCTTGCTGCGCGACCGGCTCACGTTTGCTCTCGACTGCTATAGCGATCACTACTACGACCTGCTGCAAAACCGCGGCAAGAGCATCGAGCTGCTCGGAACGGCCTATCCTACCGAGAATATCGGCAGGACCCGACAGGCGGGCGTTGAGCTGCAGCTGACCTGGCAGGATCGCCTCCGCGACTTCCACTACTACGTATCTGCCAACTGGAGCCTTGCCAAGAGCAAGCTGCTCTACATGGACGAGCAGCGAGTGGAATACGACTGGCTGCGGCTCACGGGCCGCAGCGTGGGAGTTGCCTACGGACTGCAGGCCAACGGCTTCCTCACCGCTGCCGACATTGCCGGCGGCTATCCCGTCATCACGGGATATGAGGTGCAGCCTGGCGACGTGAGATATGTCGACCAGAACGGCGACAACGTCATCGACGAGTTCGACCGCGTGGTGATCGGCGGCGACAAGCCGCTGCGCTGTTTCGGTGTTGACCTCGGACTGGAATGGAAGGGTGTGGAGTTCTCCATGTTGTGGCAGGGAGCTTACAAGCGCGACCTCTACGTGGACGACCAGACGCTCGTGCAGGGATTCCTCGGCGTGGGAAGCACCTACGGTCAGGCCTACGAGAACATGCTTGGCCGCTGGACCCCTGAGACTGCTGCTACGGCAACCTATCCGCGCCTGTCGGCAGGTGGCAACAGCTACAACATGGGCGCAGGAATGGGCTCGTCGTTGTGGATGCATTCAGGCAACTACCTCCGGCTGAAGAACATCAGCCTGGCCTACAATCTTCCCGAACTGCTCTGCAGGAACCATCTCGGAGGCGTGAGGGTGAAACTCTTCGTGAATGCCCAGAACCTGCTCACTTTCTCCGCCACCGACCTGGTGGATCCGGAAGTGACCTTCACCAGCTCACCCCTGCAGCGTTGCGTCATCACTGGTATCAATCTGAAATTCTAAAACTTACGGCTATGAAAAGAAACCTGATAATGGCTTTTGCATGGTGTGCAGCACTATTTGCTGCGACAGCCTGCATGGACAACTATGAGGAACTGCCGGTCGATCAATACACGGAGGACTTCCTCTTCTCGACGACCGACTCGGTGGGCGACCGCGCACTGGGCTTCCTCGGCACCATCTACGATGCACTGGAGAGCGGTCATAGCCGCGTCGGCGGCTACTATCTTGACGCGGCATCCGACGATGCGCTGCCCATCGACATGGATGGTGAACCCGATGTGCTGAAACTGCAGTTGGGTCAGTACACAGCGCGTACGCGCATCAGTTCCGAGATGAAATGGGGAGACTACTACTCGCTCATCCGCAAGGTGAATATCTTCATCAACGGTATCGATGTGGTGCCGTTCAAGGCGACTTATATCAACGCATTGGGTGAGGAACAGCCGCTCAACCGCACGCTGAAGGCAGAGGCCCGCTTCATCCGCGCCTGGTTCTATTTCCAGATGCTGGAGCGCTATGGCGGCGTTCCCCTGCTCGGCGATAAGGTTTACGATATCAATGACAACCTTGAGCTGCCCCGCAACACGTTCGGTGAGTGTGTGGACTATATCGTGAGTGAGCTCGACGCTATTCAGGACGAGCTGCGGGCTATCCCGATGGACGTTCCCGGACTCTATGCCCACGTTCCCACGAAGCAGGCCTGTGCGGCCCTGAAGATCCGTGTGCTGCTCTATGCGGCCAGTCCGTTGTTCAACGAACGACCTATCGAACCCGGCAACGAGCTGATAGGCTATGCCGCCTACGACAGGAACCGCTGGAAGAAAGCTGCCGATGCTGCCCGCGAGTTCATGGAGACCTGGGGAGAGAAAGGCGACGGAACGTTCAAGCTGGCAACGAGTATTAGAAATATATTCCTGAATTTCTACCATAAGTCGATCAATCCCGAGCTGATATTCTTCCGTCAGGGAGGGTCGGGCACAGGAGTGGAATCGAACCTTGGCCCGTTGGGCTTCTCGGGCACCAACATCGGTAGCGGACGGACCAATCCCACGCAGAACCTGGTAGATGCCTTCCCGATGAAAGACGGAAAGGCGATCGGCGAGGAAGGGGCGTACACCTACGACCCGCAGAATCCCTATGCCAACCGCGACCCGCGTCTCGACCTGACGGTGCTGCATAACGGCTCGAAATGGCTGGGAACGACGTTGCAGACGTGGCAGGGCGGTGCCCACAATCCGAACTCGGGTGAGGACTACAGCACGACCAGCTACTTCCAGCGTAAGTTCATGGGCTCGTTTGAATCGTCGTCAAGCTATAGTGCTGCCCTTCACTTGTGGGTCATCATGCGCTACACAGAAGTGGTGCTCAACTTTGCCGAGGCAGAGAACGAGGTGCTCGACAAGCCTTCTGAGGAGGTTTACGATGTGCTCCTTGCCATTCGCAAGCGTGCCGGCATTGCGGCCGGAAGCGATAAGATGTATGGACTGAAGGCGGGCATGACGAAGGAGGAGATGCGACAGGCGATCCACAACGAGCGCCGCCTGGAGCTGGCGTTCGAGGAGCATCGCTATTTCGACATCCGCCGCTGGCGTGAGGCCGAGAACATCTATAGGCAGCCGCTCAAGGGTATGCAGATTTCCTCGAATGGCGTTAGTGCGACCTATACCGCCTGCAATGTGCTGAACGTGGCATGGGACAACAAGCGCTATCTGTATCCGATTCCCTACGCGGAGGTGAATAAGAATGACAACATGGTACAAAATCCTAATTGGTAAGAACGGTGATGAAAAGAACGGTATTATTATTGATAAATTTGTGTGTATTCGCCTTTGCTCTCGGCCAGACGAATGTGACGGGCAGGGTGGTGTCATCCGACGACTCGGAACCGTTGGTGGGCGTAACGGTGAAGGTGAAGGGAACGAAGACGGCTGCCATTACCGATATCGACGGACGCTACAGCATCCAGGCACCGGGGGGGAGCACACTCGTCTTCTCGTATGTGGGATTCGTCGATCAGGAGCACAGCGTGGGCGGACAGCGCATTGACGTGCAGCTGGTTCCCGACGTGAGCGGACTGAACGAAGTGGTCGTGGTGGGTTATGGCACGGCAAAGCGTATCACGCTGACAGGTGCCGTCAGTGCCATCAACGGCCGGGAGCTGCAGAAGGTGCCGGTGAGTAGCGTGCAGAACACGCTGGCGGGTAAGCTGCCGGGCTTCTTCTCGCAGCAGCGCAGCGGACAGCCGGGTAAGGATGCCTCCGATTTCTTCATCCGTGGTGTGAGCTCGTTGAATTCGGCAGGTAACCAACCGCTGATCATCGTCGACGACGTGGAGTACTCCTATGAGCAGCTCTCACAGATCAACGTGAACGAGATTGAGAGCATCTCCATTCTGAAAGATGCCTCCACGACAGCCATCTATGGTATCAAGGGTGCCAATGGCGTGCTGGTGGTGAAGACGCGTCGCGGCCTGGAGGGCAAGCCGAAAATCAACCTGCGCATGGAGACGGGTCTGCAGACTCCCGTACGCACGCCGAAGTTCCTCGGCTCCTATGAGACGGCACAGCTGGTGAACGATGCGTATGCGAACGACGGCAGGGTGCCGTTGTTCAACGACGAGGATCTCGAGCATTTCCGCACGGGTGACGATCCCTACGGACATCCCGACGTGAACTGGTATCATGAGATCTTCAAGAAGGTGGCCACGCAGACGAATATGAACATCGACGTGAGCGGTGGCACGCAGCGTTTGAAGTATTTCGTTTCGGCCGGCTATTTCATCCAGGACGGACTGGTGCGCCACTTCTCGAGTGGTGACGGCATCAACAACAACTATTTGTATCGTCGTTTCAACTATCGTTCGAATCTCGACTTCCAGGTGACGAACAATCTCTCGATGAGGCTTGATATCACGTCGCGATTCATGAACATCAATGAGCCGCGCAGCATCAATGCGACGGGGCAGATCTATAGCTTCAAGGAGATGCACCCCTATTCGGCGCCGGTCATGAACCCCAACGGCACCTATGCCTACCTCTACGACACGTCAACATCGCTGCCTACGCTGAATGCACGTCTTGCCAATGAGGGCTATCGGCGTACGCGCCGTAACGACAACAACCTGCTCTACAGTGCCAACTGGAAGATGGACTGGCTGACCGAAGGCTTGTCGTCGAGTGTGCGCTTGGCTTATTCCACGATCGACGAGTCGCAGCGCCAAGTGATACGTGGCGACTATCCCACCTATCACTATGATCCGGTGACCGACCTCTACAACATCAACCCCAACGGGGTTTACACTCCCGGCACGTACCTGGTGGGTGGCAACACCAATCAGGCGAGGAGAGACCTCAACCTGTTGGCCAGCATCAACTATGCGCGCATCTTCTCGAATGCCCACGATGTGAATGCAATGTTGCTCTACAACCGCGAGAGCACCACAACGGAGAACTCGGGCGAGAAGGTGCCCGACAAGTTCACGGGCTTCACGCTGAAGATGGGTTATAAGTATAAGAACCGCTATCTCGTCGACTTCAACGCGGCCTATAACGGTTCCGACCGTTTCGATGCTGATCATCGCTATGGTTTCTTCCCCGCCTTGGGTGTGGGCTGGGCCATCAGCGAGGAGCCTTGGTTCAAGAAACGCTTCGAGTGGGTTGACCTGTTGAAGATCCGTTCGTCGTATGGTATTGTCGGTTCCGACGTGGCAGCCGGTGGACGCTATCTCTATCGTCAGGTCTATCAGACCGGCATCAGCTATCCGTTCGGCGAGCGCAACAACGAAGGCTCGCAGGGCTACTACGAGGGTGATCTGGGCAACGACAACGTGACGTGGGAAAAGGCCAAGAAGTTTGACATCGGTATCGACCTGAACTTGTGGAACCGTGTGTCGCTGACCATCGACTTCTTCCACGACAAGCGCTACGACCAGCTCGTCACACGCAACGACGTGCCGCTCATCCTCGGCATCGGCTCCTCGCCGCTCAATGTGGCCAGGACGGTGAACAGGGGTTTCGACGGTCAGCTTGGCTATCGCGACCGGTGGAGCGAGTTCGAATTCAACACGAACTTCGTCTTCTCCTACGCGAAGAACAAGATTGAGTATCAGGCGGAGGCGCAACATCGTTATCCGTGGCTGGCATCCACTGGCAAGCCTATCGGACAACAGTTCGGCTATCACATGATAGGGTATTACACTCCAGAGGATATTGCATTGATCAATGCCGGCGACGCCAATGCTCCTGCCGTACCGAATAGTGACATTCCCGTGCAGGCAGGCGACTTGAAATATGCCGACCTCAATGGTGATGGAACGATCGACGATTACGACAAAGCGGCCATCGGCAAGCCAAATCTCCCGAACACTACTTTGGGACTTACGCTTGGCGGCAGTTGGAAGGGGCTCACACTCAGCATCCTGTTCCAGGGTTCCTTCAATTACAGCTTCTCCGTAGTGGGTACGGGTATTGAGTCGTTCAAGTCGCAGTTCCAGCCACTGCATCAGAAGGCATGGACGCTCGACCGCTATCATTCCGGCGCAGAGATCAGCTTCCCGCGTCTCACCACGAACCCGTCCACCGTCAATAGTGCCGAGGCCTACATGTCTGACTTCTGGCTCATCGATGCGTGGTACGTACGTCTGAAGACGATTGATCTTAGCTATACGTTCCCACGTAAGGCCACGCCACGTTTCATGGAAAGCCTGCGACTGTATATGAACGCTTATAACCTGTTTACATGGACAAGCTACGATAAATATCAGCAGGACCCGGAAATATCCACGAACACAGCCGGTGATGCCTACATGAACCAGCGTGTGCTCAACTTTGGTGTTTCCATAGGATTCTAAAAAAGTATCGACACTCACAGAAACGCTTCACTATTTACCCTAGTGAAAAGCAGGATAGTCACTTTCAGACACATTGCCTTTGCTCTTTGTGCATTGTGTTCATGCGCCACGTATGCCAATGTGGAATGGGTTGATGTAACAGCCCTTTACATCAGGAACCCCAATTACGCCAGCAACAATGGCGACTATTGGCTCGGTACGGAACTGAACTTCGACGGAGCAGTTTCCAATGCTTCTCACTTTCAGAAGACGTATGACACTTTTCAGACATTAGGCAAAATGCCGGCAGGACATTACCGCCTGTCGGTGCAGGGTTTCTATCGTGCAGGCGATGCCAGTAAGGACTATTCTCGCTTTTCAGAGGGTGGCGATGCCTATCGCTATGCGACTATGTATGCCAAATGTGCCGATACGATATTCGCTGCAAAACTTGTGCACTGTGCCTCAGGTGCGGCTACACGCAGTCTTGGAGGCGCAACGGTCAAGGTTTCCGGCAAGTATCTGCCTGATGATATGGCTGCTGCTCATAAGTGGTTTGAAGCAGGATATTATCATAATGTGTTGGAATTTGAAATCGTTGAGGATGAGGAAATAACAATAGGCATCAACAAAACCAAGTTCATCGGAGGCGACTGGACTTGCATCTCTAACTGGCGACTGGAGTATTGGACCGACAATGTGCATGTAGTAAGCATCACGTTGGATTCGCCTTCGCTGTTCATGGCTTTGGGCGAGGAGAGGCAGTTGTGCCCGGAGGTAAAGCCTGCGAATGCCGTCAACAAGTTGGTTAAATGGCAATCGTCAAACAGCCGTATCGCATCAGTCAGCGAAGACGGGCTGGCAAAGGCGACTGGCGAAGGCTCTGCTACGCTGACGGGAACTGCCATTGATGGCAGCGGCTGCAGGGTGGAATGTGCCGTGACGGTACGAAAGATTGCCGGTACGCAGCAGAATATTGTCATTAACGAGGTGATGCCCTCCAATATCGACATGTTCCTCGATACGTCCTACAACTTCGGTTCATGGATAGAACTCTTCAATCCTACGGACACGGCTGTCACGCTCGCAGGGCTGTTTATCACGGACGATGTGATAAATCTGAGGAAATACCCATTCTCACTGGATCATGGTGCTGTTCCGGCAAAAGGCCACAAGGTGATATGGTTCGACCATTATGATGAATACGCGCTGCAACAGGTGAATTTCAAACTTGAGTACGTAGGTGGTACCATAGCCATATCCGATGGCAATGCTGTGCTGGCTCAGTTCGCTTACCCTGAAACTCCATCCCGGGCTTCTTATGCCCGAACGGAGGATGGAGGCGACAATTGGGGAATTACAGCCATGCCAACCCCCGGGACAGCAAACGCTGCCAGCGTGTTCGCATCAAAACAGATGGCCCCGCCTGTCGTCGATAGGGTAGGGCAGTTGTTTACTGGCGTGCTGACTGTCCGCGTTGCGATTCCCGACGGTGCGACGTTGCGTTATACGCTTGATGGGACTACACCTACCGACGTTCATGGAATGACATCCGAGAGTGGCGAGTTCGCATTCTCGGAAACAGCCACATTGCGGCTCAGGTTCTATCGTGACGGCTATTTGCCAAGTAGGGTGGTGTCGCATTCGTATATACTCAAGACACGCGATTTCGTGTTCCCGATCATATCTGTCATCACCAACGATGACTTTATCAACAGCAAGGAGTTGGGACTCTTCCAGCGAGGACCGCACGGCGCACCGGGACGAGGCGAGACAACCCCGTGCAACTGGAATCGCGACTGGGACCGTCCGGTTAATATGGAATACTTCACGCCCGACGGTAACGGACAATATGCGCTGGCCCACAGTCAGGAAGTCGATTTCTCTATGACTGGCGGGTGGAGCCGCAATTGGACACCACATTCGTTTAAGCTCAAAGCCGACAAACAATACTACGGCGAGAACTTCCTGTCATATCCGTATTTTAAGGACAAGCCATTCAACAAGAATAGAACCCTGCTCATGCACAACGGTGGCAACGATACCGATTGTCGCATCTGGGATGCCGTCATACAGGAAGTGACACGCCGTGGCGGCTGGTATGTCGATGGCCAATGCTGGCAACCAACACATATCATTTTGAATGGCAAGTACTATGCCACGCTGAATATGCGCGAACCTAGCAACAAGCACTTCGCTTATGCCAACTATGGATTAAGCAGCGACGAAATTGATCAGTTCGACCTCAGTCCTGATTCGGGAATGATATGCATGGAGGGCAACTTCGAGGCTCTCAACCGCTGGACGGAATTGTCGAGGTCTGCCGCAAACCAGTCGTCCTACGATGAGATTTGCCAACTTGTCGATATCGATGAATTCATCAACTATCTATGCGTAGAACTCTACTTTGGCTGCAACGACTGGCCGCAGAACAACATCAAGTTCTTCCGCAAGAAGGATGGAAAGTTCCATTTCGTCCTTTTCGACCTCGATTCAGCACTCTCCACAACCGATCCTTTCGGATGGTTTTCAGGACACAAGAGCTGGACTTTCAATAAGTATGATCCTGCCACTGGCCAGCGAAGGCAGGTCACAGAAAACCTTCAGCACGTAGTAAACTTCCTGAATATGCTGAGCAACGACTCGTTCCGCCGACGATTCATCGATGCATACTGCGTCTTTGGCGGCTCTGTCGCTACGGTTGACAGGTTCAGGGCTGTTGTAAACGATGTTGCAGCGTATGAGGGCTTGAATGGCTTTGTGAATCCGTCTGAATCAGCTGCGAGCTTGTTGAAGAAAATGGGTGACTCTTACAACGGCACCATGACCAATGCGCTGAGAAACTATTCGGCATTCAAACTCTCACAGACCCCGAAGCAGACACTCCACTTGTCAACCAACATTGATAACGCCAAGCTTTCACTCAACGGCATAACCATTCCTACCAATGCCTTCGACGGAGTGTTCTTCGGACCTGCCACGCTGAAGGCAGAGGCACCTGCAGGCTACCGCTTCGCAGGATGGCTGGGTGATGGCGTCAAGAAGGTGACAAGGATATTCGCCCCCGACAGCGATTGGAAATACTACACCAAAGGTTCTCTTGATGGCAAGAACTGGTATTCCACCGATTATTCAGATGCCAGATGGAACACAGGTCAGGCGCCCTTAGGATATAATCAGGCTGGGCTCAACACGACAATCGGCTATGGCGGTAATGCCAACAATAAATACCCTACGTACTATTTCCGTAAATCATTTGAGATCAAGAACATCCCCGACGATGCCGATTTCATACTCAATTATTCAGTTGACGATGGTTTTGTAGTCTATGTAAATGGGGTAGAAGCCGGACGATACAATATGCCTTCCGGCGACATCACTTACAGCACATACGGTCAGCTGGCTTCAAACAATCCTGACGTCGGTTCCCTCGAATTAAACAAGGATTTGTTCCATGTAGGCGAAAACCTGATTGCTGTGGAAGTACATAATTACTCTGCTGCCTCGACCGACGTGGTCTGGAGCGCAGAACTGGGACTACAGACACCCGTCAACGACGTTTCGCAATATGATTCCACCGAACCCGAATATACCCTGGGCTCAGCTTCCACCATCACGCTGAAAGCCATGTTCAAACCTCTGGCAGAGATGGACAGAGTGGCAAGCGAAGTAACACCTGTCGTCATCAACGAGGTAAGTGCCGACAATGAGATATTCATCAACGATTACTTCAAAAAAGGCGACTGGATAGAACTCTATAACACCACTGACGAGGCCGTCGACGTGGCTGGCATGTATGTCAGCGACAATGCCTCAAAAACAAAGAAATACCAGATTCCTGCATCCAACGGCACTGTCAATACCGTGATCCCGGCACATGGCTTCCTTGTCGTGTGGTGCGACAATCTCGACGACCTCTCGCAATTGCACACGTTATTCAAACTGGATGCCGATGGAGGCGACGTGCTGCTCACGGCAAGCGACCAGTCGTGGACAAACACACTGAGCTATCCACAGCACGACGGCTGGCACTCAGTGGGACGCTTCCCCGATGGTGCAGAAAACATCTACGCGTTCGCAATGCCGTCAATCAGCAAAACCAACCGGCTGATATTTGCCGACAACACCGTTTACATCCCTACATCAACCAAGGATTTGAGCCAGGAAGTGGCTACAGCCTATCTCACCGTTCCTGTGGGACAGAAAGAACTGAAAGTCGATTTCGACAAGCTCTCGGAGATTGCACAGGCCATCGGTGCTAACGATTTGCTCATCGGAGAACACTATCGAGGACTCATGGACGACGGATACTGGAGCGATCCTGTTGCAGCAAATTCCGACAAGGGCCTTACGTTCAACGAGTATGGTTTCTGTAGCACCAATGCCGACATCACGATTCGGTTCGAGGACGACAAAGTATGCACACGTTCTGTGGCCGCACCTGACGAGCACTGGACAGCTAACGCACTCGTCTGCTTCCAGAATGCATTGAGGCGTTACACCATCCACCTTACACTCGTGTCTGAACAGGAATTCACCTCAGGCATCACAACCGTCGAGAGCCCCGCCGACACCTCAACCAACGCATACAACATAGCAGGACAGCGCATCTCAAGCTCTTATCGCGGCATCCAAATCATCAACGGAAGAAAAGTGTTGGTTAAGTAGCAAGGCGAAGCCGAATCAGAAGAGATAATCACCCCCGCCGAATAGATAGTGTTTCTCTCTGTAAGTTCCAAATAATCAGGGAGAAAAGTGGGGGGTAAGAGTAGAGAAAGTGAGAAAGTGGGAAAGTAACTTGTGGACAGGAATACTATTTAGGTAGGTGGAAGGCGAAAGACAACATGAAAATAGTATAACTATAATAAGTATTATTACATATTTATTATATAATTATTGATTATTATAAAATCTATATAATTATTGATTATTATAAAATCTATATAATTATTGATTATTATAAAATCTATATAATTATTGATTATTATAAAAATCTATATAATAATCTTTGAATCCTGTACGCTTTGCGGTTACTTCGCACCGCATTTCGCTTCCTGTCCACAAGTTACTTTCCCACTTTCTCATTTCGCATCACACCCCGATGACATAAATGAAGACAACAAAAAACGCGCCCCATTGCTGGGAGCACGTCTTCTGAAGAGGGGGTAGCGGACTCACCTCAAGCCCACCCCTGAAATGAAGGCATTTCACTCCCCTCCCTCTACGGGAGGGGTTTGGGGGTAGGTATTAGGCCGCTTTTACAAAGCATTGCTCACGACCCTACGGAACATTGGTTTAGACCCTACGGAGCACGTCTCCAGCCCCTGCGGAGCAATGGTTTAGAACATAGAGAGGATGGCTCTATACACCTGCGGAGTACTGCTCCCGAGGGTAGGGAGGACTGCTCCACAACCTAGGAAAAAAGTAAATATCGGTCAATAATTGATAGAAAAAGGGCAGTTAGTTCATTTTTTACATGATTATGTGCATATTTTATAATATATAATTGAAGTTTTTTTTGTATCTTTGCCCTGTATTTGTTGGTATTCATGAAACTTGCCTAAATATAGATAAACTTATATGACAAAAATAACTGTAGGGCTGATTGGTTTCGGGCGCATGGGACGTTATTATCTCCAGGAGTTCCAGCGCAGCGATGCTTATGAAGTTGTTTACGTCTGCGATATCGATCCGGAATGTCGTGAGTTGGCGATGCAGCTTGCGCCGGAAATCAAGGTGGTGGCGGACGAGGATGCCATCTTTGCCGACCCTCAAGTGCAAGTGGTGGCACTCTGCGCTATGGCCGACTCGCGTCTGGAGCAGGTCCGGAAAGCTATTGCCGCAGGAAAACATATCATTGCCGAGAAGCCTATTGCTGATACGATTGAACGTGAATGGCAAGCAGTGGAGCTTGTAGAAAAGGCTTCCGTCATGAGCGGTGTCAATATGTACCTTCAGAATGCCTGGTATCATGGTGTCATGCGCGATGCCATCGACCGTGGTGAACTGGGCGAGCTTTCCATTATGCGCATCTGCCATATGACTCCCGGCCTAGCGCCTGGTGAGGGCCATGAGGCAGAAGGGCCTTCGTTCCACGATTGTGGCATGCACTATGTGAACCTCGCCCGATGGTATGCTCATAGCGAGTATAAGACGTGGCACGCTCAAGGTGTACGCATGTGGGCTTGGAAAGACCCTTGGTGGCTGCAGGTTCACGGCACTTTTGAGAACGGTATCGTCTACGATATCACTCAGGGCTTCGTTTACGGGCAGCTCTCGAAGGAACAGACGCATAATTCCTACGTGGAACTCATCGGCACGAAGGGCTTCTGCCGCATGACACACGATTTCAAGACTGCTGTTGTCGATATCCACGGCATCAGTGAGACAAAGCATATCGAACGACCCTTCGGCGGAAAGAACATCGACCGGCTGATTGAGGAAATGGCTGTAAGCATACGAACTGGGGTGCGCGACCTTCAGATGCCTACTTTCCGCGATTCGGCAATCGCCTCGCAGAACGCTTGGAACATGCTTGAAGATGCACGCCGCAACGATTTGCCCTCCATCGGCACACATGAAGAGCTCGAGGAGATTTGGGAGTACCGGCGTAATCTGAAGGACGGCTACGGTCTCCTTCCCAAGAACAATAAAAATGTTTGAATTTGAAACAATGAAAAAACTGCTATTGTTGCTCGCGGTGCTAATGGTGCTGCCAGTTTCGGCTAAGCCGAAGAAAGAGAAGCGTCGCACCAGCGGCAACCCCATATTCACCGGTTGGTATGCCGATCCTGAAGGTGCAGTCATGGGTGGACGCTACTGGGTATTCCCCACCTATAGCGCTCCCTATGACCAGCAGCTCTTCTTCGACGCCTTCTCTTCGAAGGACCTTGTGCACTGGAAGAAACACCCGCGGGTGCTCGAGCAGAAGAACATACCTTGGCTTCGGCGGGCTCTATGGGCACCCTCTGTCATTGAGGCCAACGGCAGGTACTACCTCTTCTTCGGGGGCAACGACGTTCACGAGGGCGAGGT
>JAFZAP010000042.1 GCA_017557185.1 Prevotella sp. | reverse complement strand
TTTCGTTCATGTTTTCACCCTTTTCAAAGTAAGTATTATATATAAATAGTAACTTTTAATTTCTCCTTCTAGTGACTCCAGAAATGTGGCTCATAATATAACTGCCATCTGCCATCTGTACCACATCGCGTGTTGTGATCAGAGGAGGGAATGCACACTGAAAACGTAACTTTTGTGTGATGTAACACGTTGACACACAATGCTTTGCAGAGGCAGAACTAAAGTTTCTATAAAGTTTCTGCCGGAATCATTGCAGTTCTCAGAATTTTTTTGTATCTTTGTAACGTAAAAACACAGAGAAAGCTCAAGTGAAGTTCTTCTACATCTTTTGTCGCTGAACGCCTGTTGGAGGGAGTAGGGCGTGTTAGCGGCGGAAGCGGATGCTGACGTTTTGGAACCCCATCGACTGCAGCATCTGGTGGAACTGGGCGGTGGCGTTCTGCTCGGCTGAAGCGATGTTGGCTGGAGTGAGGCAGCGGGCGAGCATCTTTTGGCGGGCTTTGGCGGCGAGGGCCTGGCGGTCGGCCTGCGACCACTTTCCTGTCTCGTAGAACGAACGGGCGCTGGCTTCGTCGAGGAAATGGTCGTCGAGAAGCTTGATGTCGGGCAGCAGCACGCGGATGGTATCGCCGTCGGTACGAATCCATCCTTCTTCCGTATCGGCGAGGTCGATGCCGAGACGGAGGGTTCCCGTGTAGATGCGCACGAGTTCATCGTCGCCGAAGAATCCGTGACGCACGGTGTCGACGAGCTCCTCGTCGCTGATCGAGAGGAATTCCCATTGGCCGATGGCTTCGATGCGCTCTATCTGTGTTGGCGAGAGCTCGATGTGCTCCTTCGTGGTGAGCGAGGCTCCGTTGCTGCTGAACATCCAGTAGACGAGTGCGAAGGCTGCGATGAGTACGACGGCAATGATGCCGATGATGATGATGGCTGTGCGGGAGAGTCCGCTCAGGAGGATGCGCAGGATGTCGAGGATGCTTTCTTCCTGCTGCTCGTTATGCTGTGTTGTATTCTTCTTCGTCATAGTGTGGAAAGGGGGTCTAAGGGGGTGCGGGCTATCTGGGCGAGGAATCGCCTCCCAGCAGCATGGCGGGCAGGTCGCTGGGTGTGAACTGCTTGCGGAAGGTGATGGTGATGTTATCGGTGGGGAATCCCATCTGCGCAATCATCGGGATGAGGGCGCGTGCTGCATTCTGGCGGGCGGTCTCGGTGAGGTTGAGTCGCGGCAGGTCCTTCACGATGGCTTCGCGGCCTGCATGCTCCAGCTTCGTCAGCTCTTCGTCGGTGAAGTGCTTGCGCAGGAACGGCACATACTGTTTCACTTCCTCGTGGTTGATGTGGGTGCTGGTGATTTCGAGCTTCGGGTCGGGCAGGATGATCTCTATCTTGTCGCCGCGTCGCCTGACGTTGTCGTCGCCAAACTCGCCGAAGTCGATGTAAGCCTTCACCGTTGCGTCGATAGGAATGGCGATGCTGCGCTTGCCCAGCGGCAGGTCGATGCTGAACTGCTGTCCGAGAATGCTGCCGAGCAGCTGCTGCGAGTCGTTGTGGGAGATGATCTTGTGGACGTGGCACTCGGTGCTGTAGAAGCGCGCCTGCTTCTGTATCTGCATGACGAGCTCGGGCAGCTGCGGCTCTGCGGGTTGCTCGGGCGTGCTGTCGGTAGTACAGGCGATGACCGTTGTGGCCAGCAGTACTAATAATAGATGTTTAGCGTATTTCATTTCTACTTGATATTCAAAGACATGCAAAAGTAAGAAAAATATCAGAAATATGCAAATTTTTTTGCCGTTTCGTTAAACTTTACGTGTCTATCTGCGTCATAAGAGTAGTTTTTCCTTTACGAGCCCTGCTAGCGGGTGAGATATTGGAGCCAACACAAAGAATTGAAACAATAAAAAAATCATTACATCACATTATTAATTTAATAAAAAAAGAAAGTATGAAGAAACTGATGATGACAATGGTAGCAGCATTATTGATGTCGGCTACCGCAATGGCTCAAGAGAACAATGGTCAGCGTCCCCAGCGCCAGATGGATCCTGCCGAAATGGCAAAGGCACAGACAGAGCGTATGGCCGAAGAGTATGGACTCAGCGCAGAACAGAAGGACAAGCTGTTGGAGGTGAACACCCAGTATGCAGGTAAGATCCGCATGGGTGGCATGCGCGGCATGCGTGGCGGCCAGGGTGGTCCTCGTGGCGGCCAGGGTGGCATGCAGCAGGGTGAGCGTCCCAGCCGCGAGCAAATGGAAGCTCGTATGAAGGAGATGCGGGAGAATCAGGAAGCCTACAAGGGTGAGTTGAAGAAGATTCTCAGCGAGGAGCAGTTCAAAAAGTACGAAGAAGCCGAGAAGCAGCGTATGGAGCGCTTCGGCCGCGGCGGTTTCGGCGGTCCCCGCAGAAATCAGTAATCGCTAAGCATGAATACAGGCTTTACGGCCTGCAAGTCATACCAGCCGAGAGGCTCGTCTTTTATAACTGAACTTTTATTATATCGTGTGTGTTCTTCAATAGGACATTAGCGTTCGAAGGATAACAATGCCTGCCCGGATGAATTCTGGACAGGCATTATTATGGACTATTTTACCCTTTTGAATTGAAAAAAACAGAAAAAACACCGCTTGTGACGGCTGAGGTCTACCGACCTGACGTGCTGAGTGGGAGCTATCAGCTTGTAGGGATGGGCTTCACTGCCCATCAGCAGCTTGCGGACGGGGAGTGAACCCCGTCCCTACAGGGTTTTTATTGTTTTTTTCAATATATTGGTTCGGGGCCAAAAACTTTATAGCTGCCTTTTTTCTATTTGTAGTCCTCTTGTTTGAATGTTGCATCGAAGAGGACCTGCTGGGGATTCTTCGCCGACCTGACCAGATAGCGGAAGGAGAATTCGGCTTCCTTGTAGACGCGCAGGTTGGTGGACTCCCTGATGGACTGCAGCAGTCCGTTGCGCAGCTTTTCGCTGTTCTGGCTGATCACGGTGGAGTCGTCCATCTCGTCGGTGAGCGAACAGTGGTAGACAAACGTTCGCGACGTACGGTCGAAGACGAGGCTGTCGGTGCGTGTGAAGTTGTAGACGGGGGTGGGGCAGTACTTCTGCGTGTAGGCGCGAGCTTCGGCTTCGGCGCGGTCTTCCATACTCTTCTGACATGCTGTCAGAGCGAGTGTCGCAATAGCGATAACGATAAGTTTTTTCATCATATAGGTAATTTTCTGTGCAAAGATATGGTTTTTTTCGCAAAAAAATGTCTTTTCAGATAGAATTCTCATAAATTATTCGTAATTTTGCATTTTAAAAGAATTCGATAACAGCATGAACCATATACGTAATTTCTGTATCATAGCCCACATCGATCACGGTAAGTCGACACTTGCCGACCGATTGCTCGAGCGCACCAACACCATTCAGATCACCGAAGGGCAGATGCTCGACGACATGGAGTTGGAGAAGGAGCGCGGCATCACCATCAAGAGTCACGCCATCCAGATGGCCTACGAGCTCGATGGTGAGAAATACGTGCTCAACCTGATCGACACTCCGGGACACGTCGACTTCTCCTACGAGGTGAGCCGTTCGATAGCCGCCTGCGAGGGTGCTCTGCTGGTGGTCGATGCCACACAGGGCGTGCAGGCTCAGACCATCTCGAACCTCTATATGGCTATCGAGCACGATTTGGAGATTATCCCTGTGATCAACAAGATCGATATGCCCAGCGCGATGCCCGACGAGGTGGAGGACGAAATCGTGGAACTGCTGGGTTGCAAGCGCGAGGAGATTATCCGCGCGTCAGCAAGGACCGGCGAAGGCGTCGAGGACATCCTGCGGGCTGTCATCGAGCGGGTGCCGCATCCTGTCGGCGACCCCTCGGCTCCGCTTCAGGCGCTGATCTTCGACTCTGTGTTCAACTCGTTCCGCGGCATCATCGCCTATTTCAAGATTGAGAACGGCAGCATCAGCAAGGGCGACAAGGTGAAATTCTTCAATACGGGAATGGAATACACCGCCGACGAGGTGGGCGTGCTGAAGATGGATATGATTCCGCAGGCACAGCTCTCGACAGGCGAGGTGGGCTACATCATCTCGGGCATCAAGGATGCGAAGGAGGTGAAGGTGGGCGATACCATCACACACGTGAATCGTCCGTGCGACAAGGCCATCGAGGGCTTCCAGGAAGTGAAGCCGATGGTGTTTGCAGGCGTCTATCCCATCGATCCCACCGACTACGAGAACCTGCGTGCCTCGCTCGAGAAACTGCAGCTCAACGATGCCTCGCTGACCTTCCAGCCTGAGTCGAGTGTGGCGCTCGGTTTCGGTTTCCGTTGCGGCTTCCTCGGTCTGCTCCACATGGAGATTGTGCAGGAACGCCTCGACCGCGAGTTCAATATGGACGTCATCACTACCGTTCCCAACGTGTCGTATATGGTCTACACCAAGCAAGGCGAGGAGAAGGAAGTGCACAATCCGTCGGGACTGCCCGACCAGACGATGATCGACCACATCGAGGAACCGTACATCCGTGCGAGCATCATCTCCACAACGGCCTTCATCGGGCCGATTATGAAGCTCTGCCTCGACAAGCGCGGCGAGCTCATCAAGCAGGAGTTTGTGAGCGGCAACCGCGTCGAGCTGCACTTCTACCTGCCGCTGGGCGAGATCGTCATCGACTTTTACGACAAGCTGAAGAGCATCTCGAAGGGTTATGCCTCGTTCGACTACCACATCGACTCGTTCCGCCCGTCGAAGTTGGCAAAGCTTGATATCCTGCTCAACGGCGAGCCTGTGGATGCACTCTCGACGCTCACGCATCAGGACAACGCTGTGACGCTGGGTCGCCGTATGTGCGAGAAGCTCAAGGACCTCATTCCGCGCCAGCAGTTCGACATCGCCATTCAGGCTGCTATCGGAGCAAAGATCATTGCCCGCGAGACCATCAAGCAGGTTCGCAAGGACGTGACCGCCAAGTGCTACGGCGGCGATGTGACGCGTAAGCGCAAGCTGCTGGAGAAACAGAAACGCGGTAAGAAGCGTATGAAACAGATCGGTAATGTGGAAGTGCCGCAGAAGGCGTTCCTCGCCGTTCTGAAACTCGACTAACAATCGATGATCAATACCGAAGACCTGACAAGAACCTAATCAGAAATAAAGAAATATAGAAAAGTATAGAAAGAAGAAAGGAAGGATGATATGAGAGGATTTATCAACACACCGAGAGATATTGCCCGCGAATTGGCGCGCCGCTACAGTACGATGACCCACGAAGAACTGGACATGCTGGAACAGATTCTCGTACCGATGAAGTTTGCGCGTGGAGAGATGATCTTGCGTGAGGGTGATATCTGCCGAAACATTTATTTCATTGATCACGGGCTCGTGCGCCAGTTCTATTTCAAGAACGGCAAGGAAGTCACCGAACATCTGGCAGAGGACCATACGATCTTCATGTGCATAGAAAGTCTCTTCCAGGAGATTCCCAGCCGACTGCAGGTCGAAGCTCTCGAGCAGAGCATCGTCTATGCGATGCCGAAGGAGAAACTGGAGGTGGTGGCTCTGCACAGCGTGAACATCCAGATGATGTATCGTAAGATTCTCGAGGAGTCGCTCATCATCTCGCAGATTCATGCCGACCTGATGCGCTTCGAGACGGCTCAGGATCGTTACACGAAGATGTGCAAGCTCTATCCGCAGGTAGTGCTGCGCGCTCCGTTGGTCTATATCGCCAACTATCTGCAGATGACGCCCGAGACGCTGAGCCGCGTGCGTGCCGTTGCTGCCCGCACCTGAGTCACACAACCAGAAAGAAGCACCCCTCGATATATCAAGATTATTGACGATGGAATTGCAGAAAATACCCGTATTGCTGCTCACGGGTTATCTGGGCAGCGGAAAGACAACACTCCTGAATCGCATTCTGAATAATAAAAAAGGAGTGAAATTCGCCGTTATCGTGAATGATATCGGCGAGGTGAACATCGACGCAGACCTCATCGAGAAGGGGGGTGTGGTAGGGCAGAAGGACGAGAGCCTCGTGGCCCTGCAGAACGGCTGCATCTGCTGTACGCTGAAAATGGATCTCGTCGAGCAGTTGCGCGACATCACCCGTCAGCACCGTTTCGACTATATCGTCATCGAGGCCAGCGGCATCTGCGAGCCTGCTCCTATCGCCCAGACCATCTGCTCGATGCCCACGATGGGACTGCAGTATGTTTACGACGGCGTTCCCACCATCGACAGCATCGTCACAGTTGTCGATGCACTCCGCATGCGCGATGAGTTCGGCAGCGGCGAACTGCTGTTGCGCGGCAATCTGGAAGAAGACGACATCGAGAACCTCGTCATCCAGCAGATTGAGTTCTGCAACATCGTGCTGCTCAACAAGGCTTCCGAGGTGAAGCCTGAGGAGTTGGAGCGTGTGCGGCAGATCATCCGCGCCTTGCAGCCAAAGGCTGAAATCATCGATACCGACTATTGCGATGTAGATTTCGACAAGATCCTCTTCACCGATATGTTCGACTTCGACAAGGTTGCCACATCGGCTGCTTGGATTAGCGAGATCGAGAAGCATCACGACGATGAGGGTGAGGCTGAGGAATACGGTATCGGCACCTATGTCTACTCCCGTCGGCCTGCATTCAACCTCGGCTTGTTCGATGAGTTTGTGGCGCGCCGTTGGCCGAAGGGTGTGATCCGCGCGAAAGGCATCTGTTGGTTCCACGATGAACCTGACATGTGCTACGTCTTCGAGCAGGCAGGAAAGCAGGTGAGCCTGCGTAATGCCGGCCAGTGGTATGCTACGATGCCCGAGGGCGAGCTGAAGCTCTTCTTGGAGCAGAATCCCGGCTTGCAGCACGACTGGGACGACCGTTATGGCGACCGCATGCAGAAGTTGGTCTTCATCGGTCAGCATCTCGACAAAGCGGCTATCGCCCGCGAACTCGACCGATGCCTGGATGAATAGATAAATAAATAAACAACCTAATAACAACTGAAAGCCTATGAAAAGATTTTTACTACTGTTCGCAACCCTTCTCTTCGCCTACACGATGCAAGCGCAGAATGAGTTGCTTTATGGTGTCTACACGGGTTCTGGGACGCTCAAGGGAATGGGAACTGCGAAGGCCGAGAGCTACGATGTGGCCATGTTCCTCAATGATCCCTCCCTCGTCGGCATGAAGATTGTCGGCATGAATATCCCGATGAACTCCGGAGCTACGTTGACCGATTGTAAGGCTTGGCTCACGAAGCAGCTGACACTCGCCAACGGTGCGAATGTGCCCGATATCACCAGCATCGACTTCACACCTGAAGGCAAGTGGGTTGAGGTGACTTTCGCCGAACCCTATACCATCACGGAGGAAGGCGTCTATGCGGGCTATTCGCTGAACGTCGCTTCGGTAGAAACTGGCGACGCCAACAAAGCCCCCATCATGTGTGTCGCCAGCGAGGATATCGGCAACCTCTACATCCACACTTCACGCACGGTCCGCAAATGGCGCAATCTGGCTGAGACGGCCTATTACACGACTGGCGCCTATGCGATGGTCGTTCGACTGACGGGCGACAATGTGAAGGAGCATGCTGCGGCGCTGCTGCCTCCCGACGAGCTGAACACGTATCTGGGAGTTGGGAAGAAAACAACGCTGACGCTGCCTTTGGAGAATCACGGCACAGCCGCCATCAGCAACATGAACTATGAGATGACAATCGGCGGTGAGACCATCGAGAGAAACGTGAACGTCACCGTGAAGGGCGGCTATTTCGGCAGCAAGGCAAACCTGAAGGTTGAGATTCCTGCTCAGCTGACGGCAGGCACCTATCCTGTAAGCATCACGGTGAAGAAGCTTGATGGCTTCGACAACGAGGATGTGCAGCCTACGACGACCTTCACGATGGCTTATCTCTCTGAATTCCCGAAGCACAAGCCGCTCATGGAGGAATACACGGGTACGTGGTGCCAGTATTGTCCGAGAGGAATGGCGGGAATGGAGGCTATGAACGAGCTCTATCCCGACGACTTCGTGGGTGTGGCTTTCCATAATGGCGACGCGATGACGATTACGTCGCTGTATCCCAACGATGTGAACAGCTTCCCCAACGGCTATCTCGACCGCGTGCAGAACGTGAATCCGTTCAGTGGTTCGAGCGGTGCAAGCTTAGGCATCAAAGACGACTGGATGCGTCGACAGAATATCATTTCTCCTGCCTCCATTGTGTTGGAGGCCATGTGGGCAGACGATGCACAGACGCAGTTGCAGTTAACTTCGAAGACCTCCTTTGTGCGCGACTTCGGCAACAGTCCCTACCAGCTGACCTATATCCTGACGGCCGACGGCTTGAAGGGTGAAGGAAAGGAATGGTATCAGCAGAATGCTCTCTCGGGCGACGCTTCGGCAAAGGCTGATCCCTATTTGAAGTATTATGCCAATCAGCCTGCTGTCATCAAGGATATTGAGTTCAACGATGTGGCTATCCAGCTCTCCAACGCCCGTGGACTTGCAATGGAAGGCACGTTGCCCGCATCGGTGGAGGGCAGTAAGACGTATTCGCATACGTATACGTTCGACATCTCGAGTAACTCGCTGGTGCAGGACAAGGAGAAGCTGCGCCCCGTGGTTGTGCTCATCGACACCCGTACAGGCGAGGCCGTGAATGCCGACAAGGTGCAGGTAGGCGAGTCGAGCGGCATCAGCATCACTCCCAATCCCTCTTCGAAAGGCGAGGTGCGCATCTTCGACCTTAGTGGTCGTCGCGTCTCCGCTTCTGAACCTCTCAACCTCTCAACTCTTCCCAAGGGCATCTATATCGTAAACGGTAAAAAAATCATCAAGTAATGAAAACATATCTTCTTTCCCTTTTTGCGCTGCTCTTTGCAGCAACGGCGTCTGGCCAGACCGTCAACCGCCCGGTCGAGAACATGCAGCTCGCTCCTCTCTCGAAGGTTACTGCCGACAAGCACGGCATCATCCGCGATCAGCCCGATGGCGACTACCGCATCTATGTGCGAGAAGGTCGTGCTACCTATGCTCCTGTGTATTTCGTCGATGAGAAGCAGGACGGCATCGTGGCTGAAGTGGTGTTCTCCGACGATGGTAAGAAAGTATGGATTAAGAACATCATGTCGCATGCTACCACCTATACCTGGGTGGAGGGTGACGTCGACGGAAACACGATAACAATGCCTCTCGGACAGATGGTATATTGGGGCGAAGACTGGGGATATGGTATGCGACTGGCTCGTGTGAAAGTCAACGGTGACATCAAGAAGTATACTGTCGAAACGAAGGGCTCCGTCACCTTTACCATCGACGGCAACACCATCAGCATCAACGATACCTTCGGCGATGATGAGTCGAACACCTACGACGGACTCGGACTCGTCTACACGGATGCTTACGAGGGCGAGTGGAGCTATTACCTCGACTACGAGACCGTGCTCACCTACGTCGACGAACTGCCCGTCACACCGCCTGCTGGACTTCAGACGGAAACCTACTCAATGGAGAATCAGAACAACGGCCACCTCATGCAGGTCGGCTTCGACGGAACTGACGTCTATCTGCAGAACGTCACCGAGAGCAAGCTCACCACTTCGTGGATGAAAGGCACCTTCGAGGACGGCAAGGTCACCTTCCCTGCTCAGTGTGCAGGCATCGGCGGCAGCTTCATCTATTACTTCTGCGGCATCAACGGCGAGCGTGTCGATGATGGCTACGGCGGCTATACGTGGATCTACGATTGGCCGGCTGGCGACCTTGTCTTTGACTTCGATGAGTCGACCAATACGTTCACAACCGATCAGACCCTCCTGCTCACTACATCGCTGAATGCTAACGACGGTCGCGGAGAGATCTTCCACATGCCGCGTCTGCGCCCTTATGAGGAACATGCAGGAACGCCGAAAGACCCGAAGGTCATCTACTACCAGACCTACGGACAGAACGTCTTCAGCATTGCGATGTTCGAAGTTCCCCTGCAGGATACCGAAGGAAACTTCATGGACCCCGCCAAGCTCTCCTACCAGCTGTTTGTCGACGACGAGGAACCCTACACACTCTACACCGATGAATATTCTGGCCTGACGGAGAACATGGACGAGATACCCTATCTCTTCTCCGACAAGAAGGGGACCATCATCGAGAAGGCATACGGCATCTATATCTACCAGTCGGGCTTCGACCGCTTCGGCATCCAGAGCATTTATCGCGGCGGCGGCGAGGAGCATCGCTCGAACATCGGCTGGTGGTACTTCAACGAGCCTGAAGAAATCGAGACGGTTGCTGACTCGAAGACCGAAGTTCCGACCGCAGCCTTCGACCTGCAAGGTCGCCGTGTGGCTCCCAACCACAAGGGCATCGTCATCACCCGCATGGGCGACGGCCGCGTAGTGAAGAAAGTGCAGCGGTAAGATTCAATAAATAATCCCGCAAAGCGAAAAAAATGACTTTTTACTTTGTATTGTCTGCGATTTTCACTAACTTTGCAGGCTGAATTGGCGTGTAGGGTCGTTTACACGATGTTACGCGAAATCGGAAAACAATAAAATCGTTATATATGAACGTTTCGTATAAATGGCTGAAAGATTATGTTGACTTCGACCTCTCACCGGAGGAAGTGGCTGCCGCGCTGACGTCGGGCGGCCTCGAGGTTGACAGTTTGGAGGAAGTACAAAGTATTAAAGGCGGGCTGAAAGGTCTGTATGTAGGACAGGTGCTGACGTGTGAGGATATCCCCGACACGCATCTCCACCTGACGACTGTCGACCTGGGCAAGGCCGAAGGTCCGCAGCAGATTGTCTGTGGAGCGCCGAACGTGAAGGCTGGTCAGAAAGTGATTGTTGCCGACGTGGGCTGTGTGCTCTACGACGGCGACAAGGAATTCCTGATCAAGCGTGCGAAGTTGCGCGGATACGAGAGCCTGGGCATGATCTGTGCTGAGGACGAGATCGGTATCGGCACCTCGCACGACGGTATCATCGTGCTGCCCGAGGACGCTGTAGTGGGCACGCCTGCTGCAGAGTATTATCATCTGGAGAGCGACTGGGTGATTGAGATCGACATCACCGCCAACCGCTCCGATGCCCTTTCGCACTGGGGTGTAGCACGCGACCTGTATGCCTGGCTGAAGCAGAACGGCTATGAGACGGCTCTGCACCGTCCCGACTGCGATGCTTTCACCGTCGACAACGAGGACCTGCCTATCGACGTAGTGATCGAGAACCAGGAGGCTTGCAAGCGCTATGTCTGCCTGAGCGTGACCGATTGCGACGTGAAGGAGAGTCCCGACTGGATGAAGCAGCGCCTCTCGGCTGTGGGTGTTCGCCCAATCAACAATATCGTCGACATCACCAATTACATCATGATGGCCTACGGCCAGCCTATGCATTGCTTCGATGCAGATATGGTGACGGGCCACAAGATCGTTGTCCGCACGCAGCCTGAGGGTACGAAGTTCGTCACCCTCGACGGCGAGGAGCATCTGCTGGGCGAGCACGACCTGAGTATCTGCAACGCTGAGGAGCCGATGTGCATCGCAGGAATCTTCGGCGGAAAGGGTAGCGGTACGTATGAGACCACGCGCAACGTGGTGCTCGAGGCTGCCTACTTCCATCCTACGTGGATTCGCAAGAGTGCGCGCCGTCACGGTCTGTCCACCGATTCGAGCTACCGCTTCGAGCGCGGCATCGATCCCAACGGCACCATCTATGCGATGAAGCAGGCTGCTATTCTCTGTCGCGAGTTGGCTGGCGGAAAGATCTCGATGCAGATCAAGGATGTATATCCGCAACCCATCGAAGACCCGCGTGTCGACTTGAAGTACGACTATGTACATCAGCTCGTTGGCAAGGAGATCGGTAAGGAGACCATCAAGAACATCGTCACCTCGCTGGAGATGAAGATACTCGAGGAGAAGGAGGACGGTCTGCTGCTTCAGGTTCCCGCCTATCGTGTCGACGTGCAGCGTCCCTGCGATGTGGTTGAGGACATCCTGCGCATCTACGGCTACAACAACGTGGAGATTCCCACACAGCTGAAGTCGTCGCTCACAGTAGCTGGCGAACAGGATAAGGAGCATCGTCTGCAAAACCTTGTTGCAGAGCAACTTGTAGGTTGTGGCTTCAATGAAATCTTGAATAACTCGTTGAGTAAGTTGTCGTACTACGACAACACACTGAACGCCTACACACCGGAGACGACGGTGAAGGTGATGAACCCGCTGTCGGCTGATCTCGGCGTGATGCGTCAGACGTTGCTCTTCGGAGGACTGGAGAGTATCGTTCGCAACGTGAACCGCAAGAACCCCAACCTGCGCTTCTTCGAGTTCGGCAACTGCTATCACTACAATGCTGAGAAGCGTGAGAATGATGAAGTGCTGCCTATCAAGGCTTACTCAGAAGAGATGCATCTGTCGCTTTGGGTGACGGGTAAGCGCGTGGAGGGCAGTTGGATTCATCAGAACGAGGACACGTCGTTCTACGAGCTGAATGCCTACGTGCAGAACATCCTCGCCCGTCTGGGTGTGCCTCAGGGGATGCTGGTGAGCGAGAAGAGCACAAATAACGTCTTCTCGAGCGGTCTGACGCTGAAGAATCGCGGAGGCAAGGTGCTCGTTGAACTTGGCGTTATCAGCCGCAAGCTGCAGAAGGACTTCGGCATTCAGAATCCTGTCTATTATGCCGACCTGCATTGGGGCGCCCTGATGAAGGCTATACGTAAGAATAAGGTGGAGTACACCGAGATTTCGAAGTATCCTGCTGTGAGCCGCGACCTCGCTCTGCTCATCGACAAGCAGGTGGAGTTTGCACAGATTGAGCAGATTGCCCGCCAGAGTGAGCGCAAGCTCCTGAAGAAGGTCGAGCTCTTCGACGTCTACGAAGGCAAGAACCTGCCGGAAGGCAAGAAGAGCTATGCTGTGAACTTCATTCTGCAGGACGAGCAGAAGACGATGGGCGACAAGCAGATCGACGCTATCATGCAGAAGATTATCCAGAACCTGAAGAAGCAGCTCAACGCCGAGCTGAGATAAAGGTTTTTAACCGCAGATTACACAGATTATAAAGATTATTATTGGTTCCTTTAATCGGTGATGATTCTTAATTCTATGGATTTGCTGAAGAGTTATAAACAAAAGGATGAGAAAACCTATGCAATCATAGGAGCAGCCATGAGAGTTCATCGGGAGTTAGGCCCGGGATTTCTAGAAGCTGTCTATGGTGATGCTTTAGAAGTGGAGTTCCGTAATAGACGTATTCCTTACGAACGAGAAAAAGAGTTGGATATTATCTATGACGGAATACCCCTCAAGACAAAATATTACGCAGATTTCCTTTGCTATGGTGAAGTAGTGGTAGAGTTGAAGACTGTCGAGGATATAGCCGATATACATCGTGCTCAAGTAATTCATTATTTGAAAGCAACAGGATTATCAAGAGGATTAATTATTAATTTCAAAAACTTAAGCCTGCAGTATGAGAGGATTGCAAACGATTATTAAATCTGTGTAATCTGCGTAATCTGCGGTAAATATTAAAATTATGGGAAGAGCATTTGAATATCGTAAGGCTGCAAAGCTGAAGAGATGGGGCCATATGGCCAAGACATTTACCAAGATTGGTAAGCAGATTGCCATCGCCGTGAAGGCTGGCGGTCCCGAGCCCGACATGAACCCCGCGCTGCGTGCTATTATCGCCAACGCCAAGCGCGAGAACATGCCGAAGGACAACATCGAGCGTGCTATCAAGAACGCGATGGGTAAGGACCAGAGCGACTACAAGGAAGTGACCTACGAGGGATACGGCCCTCACGGAATCGCTATCTTCGTGGAGACGCTGACCGACAACACCACCCGTACCGTAGGCGATGTGCGTTCAGTTTTCAACAAGTTCAACGGAAACCTGGGCACGCAGGGTTCGCTGAGTTTCCTGTTCGACCACAAGGCCGTCTTCACCTTCAAGAAGAAGGACGGGCTGGATATGGACGAGCTGATTCTCGACCTGATCGACTACGGCGTAGAAGACGAGTTCGACGAGGACGAGGAAGAGAACTCCATCACGATTTATGGTGATCCCTCGTCGTTCGGCGCTATCCAGAAGCATCTGGAGGAGAACGGCTTCGAGGTGACGGGAGCAGAGTTTACCCGCATCCCCAACGACCTGAAGGACGTTACGCCCGAGCAGCGCGAGACCATCGACAAGATGGTGGAGCGTCTGGAGGACTTCGACGACGTGCAGACTGTTTATACGAACATGAAGCCCGAGGAGGAATAATTCTCTTCACAAAGCAATCATTCCTATGAGCAAGCGTGTGCAGTATCAGACGCAGGGAACTTGTAGTCGTCTGATTGAAGTTGTCGTCAGCGACGACGGCGTGATTGAGGACATCCGCTTTGAGGGCGGCTGCAACGGCAACCTGAAAGGTGTTTGTAAGTTGGTGACGGGTCGGAAGGCTCAGGAAGTCAGGGATATGCTGAAAGGCATCACCTGCGGCAGCAAACCGACCAGTTGTCCCGACCAGTTGTCGCGTGCGCTCGACGAAGTGCTCAGTTGACCGGCGATTGCATTTGTTGCAAACAAAAGAACGATGGGAAGACAGCGGATGATTCCGTTCGTCTTCCCATTTCATTTGTATAGAGGCATGCTCTAGTTCATCCAGAAGCATGCTCTAGTTCATCCAGAAGCATGCTCTCGTTTGTATAGAAGCATGCTCTCGTTCGTATAGAAGCATGCTCTCGTTTGTATAGAAGCATGCTCTAGTTTATGTAGAAGATTGCTTTGATTTTATGAATTAACTGATTTTGTTCAGCAAATTAACTTAATTTGTTCGGTAAATTAACTTAATTTACTCAGTAAAATAACTTAATTTGCTTTATAAATTAACTTAATTTACTCATCAAATTAACTTAATTTATTGAAGCGGATGATTGCTCTAGAAATATTGGAGGAATGGTATAGGTGTATTAGAAACGCCCCGCTACTTGCGAGTAACGGGGCGCATAGCCTATGAGTTGAGGCTGGGATGATTTTTTATGGACTATTTATTCTACGTTGAAGTATTGCTCAAGTTCAGCTTCTGCGCTGCCGGCTTCGTTGAGCAGATCCTTCACTATGTGGCCTTTCTCCAGTAGTGCGATACGCGTCGAGATGTCGATGGTGTGCTGCAGGTTGTGACTGGAGATGAGGATGGTGGCACCTGTGGTCTCGTGATACTCTTTGAGCAGACGCTTCAGGATGATCTGCGACGACGGGTCGAGGAAGTTGAACGGCTCGTCGAGAATGATCAGGTCGGGTCGGGTGAGCATCGTCGAGATGATACCCACCTTCTGCTTGTTGCCCGCACTCAGGTCGCGGATGAGTTTCTTCTGTCCCAGGATCTCGCCTTGCATGAAATGCTCGAAGGGAGCCAGCCGTTCGTCGGTTTCCTCCTGCGTCATACGGTTTGCCTGAGCCACGAACTGGAAGTACTCCTCGGGTGTGAGGAAGTCGATGAGGAAGGCCTCGTCGATGTAGGCTCCGGTGAATTGTTTCCACTCCTCGCTCTTGGCGGGATTGATGGAAGCCTCTGCGGAGGGATGGATGATTCCTATTTCGCCCTCGTTGGCTTCGAGCAAGTCGAGCAACAGACGGAAGAGAGTGGTCTTACCGGCTCCGTTGTTACCGACAAGTCCGAGCATATCGCCCTTGTGGATTTCAAAATGATCGATGTCGACGGCTACATTCTCGCCGAACGACTTTTTCAGGTTGTTGATGTTAATGCCGACCATAGTCGTGTTGGTTTTTTCTATGAAGAAGGGCTGATGCGTGTCAACCCTTCTTGTTATTTGTTTGTGTGGAATGAATACGTTTTGGATTACAAGCCGCGTCCGTGACAGTTCTTGAATTTCTTACCGCTTCCGCAAGGACAGGGATCGTTGCGGCCGGGAAGCTTGTCCTTCACGATGGGCTGGCGACGCTGTTGCTGCTGGGCACCGCCACGAGTATCGGTGTGGGCGGCAGCCTCCTGGTTCGGATCGACGAGTTCGTTGCCACGCTGCTCGTTGTAGCGCTGCGAACGCTGCTCGGGAGCGGCCTCGCGCACCTCCTGCTGTTCCAATTCTGGAATCTGTCCGCGTGTGAGGATCGAGGAGATGCGGTTGTTCATATCGTTCACCATATCGTCGAAGAGCTTCGCACTCTCCAGCTTGAAGATGAGCAACGGGTCTTTCTGCTCGTAGCTGGCGTTCTGCACCGAGTGGCGCAGTTCGTCGAGCTGGCGCAGGTTCTCCTTCCAGCAGTCGTCGATGATGTGAAGCATGATGGTCTTCTCGAACTGCTTCACGACCGACTTCGCCTCGGTGTCGTAGGCTTCGCGGAGGTTGCAGGGGATGTTATAGACGCGCTTTCCGTCGGTGATAGGCACGAGGATGCGCTCGTACATCTCGCTCTGATTCTCGAACACCTGCTTGATGACGGGCCAGGCGACGGTCTGCAGACGCTCGGTCTTGCGGGTGAAGGCCTGCATAGCAGCCTGGAAGGCTTGCTCGTAGAGGTGGTCGCGGCTGGTGTTGATGAACTCTTCCGATGTGAACGGACACTCCATCGAGAGCACCTTCAGGAACTCCTCGCGGCAACCCTGATAGTCGTTGTTGTCGATGATGTTGATGGTGCGGTCCCAGATGATGTTGGCGATATCCATTCCGATGCGCTCACCCATCAGGGCGTGACGGCGCTTCTCGTAGACAACGGTACGCTGCTTGTTCATCACGTCGTCGTATTCGAGCAGGTGCTTACGAATACCGAAGTTGTTCTCCTCGACCTTCTTCTGTGCACGCTCGATGTTCTTGGTGATCATACCACTCTCAATACGTTCGCCCTCCTTGAATCCGAGGCGGTCCATCACCGATGCGATGCGCTCAGAACCGAACAGACGCATGAGCTTGTCCTCGAGTGACACGTAGAACACGCTGCTTCCCGGGTCACCCTGACGACCGGCACGACCACGCAGCTGGCGGTCGACGCGGCGGCTCTCGTGACGCTCTGTACCGATGATGGCCAGACCTCCGGCGGCTTTCACATCGTCGGAAAGCTTGATATCGGTACCACGACCGGCCATATTGGTTGCGATCGTGACGGCACCGAGCAGGCGCTGCTCTTCGCGCACGACGGTCGTGTCTTCATCAGCATATTTCTTATCGGTGTCGGCGAGCTCCTGATTGTGGCGCAAAGCAGAAGGCTTGTCGCAGAAGGCGCGGCCGTCGATGGACACGTAGGCGGTGCCTTGTGTCGACTGACCGGCGAGAGCGACGATGTCGGCTTCCTTCTGGTGGAGCTTAGCATTCAGCACCTGGTGTGGAATCTTACGCATCGAGAGCATCTTCGAGAGCATCTCCGAAATCTCGACCGATGTCGTACCCACGAGGCAGGGACGGCCGTTGGCGCGCATCTCGACGATTTCCTCGATCACGGCGCGATACTTCTCGCGTGCGGTCTTATAAACGCGGTCGTCCTGGTCGTTACGGATAACGGGCTTGTTGGTAGGAATCTCCACCACATCGAGCTTGTAGATATCCCAGAACTCACCAGCCTCGGTCGAAGCGGTACCGGTCATACCTGCAAGCTTGTGATACATACGGAAGTAGTTCTGCAGGGTGATGGTGGCGAAGGTCTGCGTAGCGGCTTCCACCTTCACGTGCTCCTTTGCTTCAACGGCCTGATGGAGTCCGTCGCTCCAACGGCGACCTTCCATAATACGACCAGTCTGCTCGTCGACGATCTTCACTTCGCCGTCGATGACCACGTATTCGTCGTCTTTGTTGAACATGCAGTAGGCCTTGAGCAGCTGGCGGATGGTGTGCACGCGCTCGCTCTGTACGGCATAGTGATTGAGCAACTCGTCCTTCTTGTCGACACGCTGTTCCTCGGTGAGGTCCTTCTCGGCCTCGAGGGCGGAGAGTTCCGAAGTGATATCGGGAAGCACGAAGAGGTCGCGGTCGTTCACCTGCGAAGCCAGCCAGTCGGTACCCTTATCGGTGAGCTCGCACGAGTTGAGCTTCTCCTCAACGACGAAGAAGAGCGGCTCGACGGCCTCGGGCATACGGCGGTTGTTGTTCTCCATGAACATTTCCTCCGTCTTGAGCATACCGGCCTTGATACCTTCTTCAGAGAGGTACTTGATGAGGGGCTTGTTCTTCGGCATACACTTGTATGAGCGGAAGAGTGACACGAAGCCTTCGTCGAGCATCTCCTGACCTTCCTTCTTCTGGCCTTGCTCCACGAGCGACTGTCCTTGCGTAATCTTCTGCTTGGCATCAGCCAGATATTGTGTGGCGAGCTTGCGCTGCACATCGACGAGTCGCTCCACCAGCGGCTGATACTCCTCGAACATCTGGTCGTCGCCCTTGGGCACGGGACCGGAGATGATGAGCGGCGTACGGGCATCGTCGACCAACACGGAGTCGACCTCGTCGACGATTGCGTAGTTGTGTCGACGTTGCACGAGGTCTTGTGGCGATGAGGCCATATTGTCGCGCAGGTAGTCGAAACCGAACTCGTTGTTCGTACCGAAGGTGATGTCGGCATTATAGGCACGGCGGCGCTCGTCGGAGTTGGGCTTATGCTTGTCGATACAGTCGACGCTCAAGCCGTTGAACATATAGAGCGGTCCCATCCACTCGGAGTCACGCTTGGCCAGATAGTCGTTCACCGTCACGACGTGAACACCGTTGCCCGTGAGCGCATTAAGGAATACGGGGAGTGTGGCCACGAGGGTCTTACCTTCACCCGTTGCCATCTCGGCAATCTTTCCTTGATGGAGGGCGATACCGCCGAAGAGTTGCACGTCGTAGTGGATCATCTCCCACTTCAGGTCGTTGCCGCCAGCCGTCCAGTGGTTGTGGTAGATGGCCTTGTCGCCGTCGATGGTGATGAAGTCCTTCTTCGGGTCGGCAGCCAGTTCGCGGTCGAAGTCGGTAGCTGTCACGATAGTCTCCTCGTTCTCCGCAAAACGGCGGGCAGTCTCCTTCACGATGCTGAAGGCAACGGGCATCACTTCGTCGAGTGCCTTCTCGAAGATCTCGAGAGCTTCCTTGTCGAGCTTGTCGATCTGGTTGAAGATAGCTTCACGCTCGTCGAGCGGCGTTTCTTCGATGGTTGCCTTCAGCTCTTCGATTTTATCCTTCTTCTCGCGTGCCGAATCCTGCACGTACTTCTGTATCTCCTTCGTCTTTGCGCGCAACTCGTCGTTGCTGAGCTTCTCGATTTCGGGATACACTTTCTTCACCTCTTCCACGAGAGGCTGAATAAGTTTCATGTCACGCACCGATTTGTCGCCGAAGAGTGACTTGAGAAATTTGTTGAAATTCATCTTTTATATTACTATTTTGTTGTTTCTATGTTGTCGACGTCGGGAATCCCACGAGGGGGAATGCCCTAAGCGCCTGCAAAATTACGAATAAAATTCCGTAATCTGCACATTATTAAATTAAAAAAGAAAAAATGGGAGGAAAATAGTTTCTAGATTCTAGTGTCTAGATCCTAGAACAACGGCTCTGCCGAGCATGCGTTTGGTGCTCTGATGCGGATACTCTTGGCTATCGTGGGTGCTATTCGCTCGGTGGTGACGGGGATAGCGATGCGCTCGGCATGCGTTCCTGCCCCGTAGAAGATGATGGGGAAGGGGATGAAGCCAGTACGCGACGTGAACGACTCCATCGTGTCTTCGTTGAGCAGTCGCCAGCCGGGCGTCACTTCGATGATGATATCGCCGCTGAGCGTGGGCGAGAAGCCGTTGCGAAGCTTCAGAATGTCGTTGTTGCCAGCCAGCAGTCGCTCTGCCGTATAGACGTCGGCCACTCCTGAGTTCTGCACGAGGAAGTCTTGCGAGCGTTGCAGCAGTTCTGAGATGCTGATGCGCTTTTGCTCGAGGAGCTTGTGGTTCACGTACATCTGGTTGCCGAAACACGTCTCGATGTAGCGTCCCTCGCCATAGACGGCCGAGAGGAACATGTTCAGCAAGTTGGCCGTACGATTGATATAGAAGGTGCCGGTAGGGATGCGGTATTGCGAGAGGTCGCTGGGAGTGTCCTCGGCGTATCCCGTACTCGTGACGACGAACAGCACGCGCTCTTTGCCCACCGCCTTCTCGATACCCGTGATGAGGCGACCGAGCGTATTGTCGAGTTGCATGTAGACACTCTCCATCTCGGTTTGCCAATCTGTCATATTTCCACCCGGCTTCGTAGCCGAGAGGGTGACCGACAGCATGTCGCTTACATCATCGGTTCCCATCGATGTGTGGGTGATGGTCTGTAGCGCCATGTTGGCAACCTCGTCGTTCGTAAGTTGTTTATTCTTAGTGAGTTCCTGCTTTATGGTAGAGATTTGCTTCAACCACTCGGGCGTAACGGCCGAATAGTAGGTGGAGGTGCGCCAGCGGTTCGCATTCTCATCAATCCACAAGGCTCCGTCGGCCGCATGACCTGCTGACAGAATGGCGCATTCCTTGTTGGCGGCAACGCTCCAGACGACGGCTGCTCCGTGTGTGCTCACCTTCAGTTCGTCGCCGATAGTCGAGGTCATGAGCTTGTGTGGCGAAGCATAGTGTTGCGGGTCGTCAACGCAGAAGAAAGGTCGGAGGGTGTTGCGGTCGAGCCATCGGTTTCCGATGATGCCGTGATAATAGGGAGTGGTGCCCGTAGCGATGGTGGCGATGGCCGACGCGCGCTCAACGGGTTCGTAGGGATAGCTTGCCGCATCGTAGGTGACGCCCTGACTGAGCAGCTTCCGGAAGCCGTCGGCCGTGTAGAGTGGGGTGAAGGCTTCGAGGTAGTCGGTGCGCAATTGGTCGATGGTGATGTTAACGACCAATCGTGGTGCAAGCTGGAAGGCTTGCATCTCTGCTCCTGAGAGGACTGCTATGATGAGGGCGAGATACCTGTTCATTTACGATTTATGGATTTACGATTTATGGATTTACGATTTACCAATTTTCGATTTACGGATCGATGTTTCGCTCCGCTCCAGATGAGCAAAGATGATGCCAAAATATTGGTGCCTTCCGCATAGCATTGCACGAAATTGCCCAGCAGGAAGAGAACCAGGCAGACGGCGTAGACATTCCAGAACCAATGAGAGCGGCCTCTCCGCTCGTTTCTGACGACGGGCCACAGGCACACCGCTGCCAGCGGATTGAGCAAAAGTATCTGGAGGTTGATTTTCACCGTCGGGTGTTCCGAGAAGAACATGGCCGTGAGGATGAGCCCGCAAAAACCGATGAGGAGCAGCAACACGAGGTCGAAGCCCCAGAAGCGCTTGTGCATCACTAATTCGGCTATCGTTACCGCAAAGATGATGAGCGCTACGATGAGGGCACAAGCGGTGGGGCTCAGCGGGAATTCCTTCTCGGCGGGGTCGTTGAACATCGGGACGACGACTTTCGTTGCGCTCACGAGGGGAATGCTATCGCAGATTGTGGCCGTTTCGAAGTCTTCCATCAGGTTGAAGGGCAGGAACTGTTGTTCGCTCACGTTGGTGGGTCGGTCGGCCAACACGCCCAGCAACAGGTCGTTGCCGCATTCCGTCCACGGGTAATCCTTCGTGCATTGATGAGTGAGTTCGCGGAACGAGGGGCCGCCGTCTTTCCGCTTGAAGGTTGTCTTCATCGAGCCGAGAATCATGTCGCGCGCCTTCGTCGTGCAATTATTATAGAAGATGTTGTAGCGGTATTCGCGATTCTCGGGCTTGTAGTTTACCTCGATGGCTTCGGCGAAGCGAATCTTCTCTTCGGCTGGGATATTGAGCTCCTGCTCGATGATTCCCCTTCGCTCGTAGGCATAAGTCTGACAGAAGTAGTCGTAGGGCTGAATCCCCATGAGGTAATCCGTCCAGCCCAGGATGAACCTCGGCACGAAGAACGACTTGCTCATGTCGAAGATGCCGTAGTTCACGGCGATGTCGATTCCCCGCTCGGTGTTCACATAGTGAATGGCCGTATGTCCGTAGAGGCTATACGATTTCTGCCCGGGCTCGCATGTGAGCAACGAGATGCTGATGGTGGAGTCGATGCGGAGTGCCTCCTCGGGCGTGAGGCTGATGTCGGCATACACATTTGTTCCACCGCCCGCAATGAGTAGCAGAATGCCGAAAAGAGGTCTTAAAATCCTTTTAAAAAGTTTCACGATGCAAAAATAACTTATATTTTGCGATTATCGTGCGTTTATCTCGATTTTTTTCAATAATTTTGCATCCAAATTGAGAAAAAGAACGGAAAAGAACTCAGATTAACATGAATTATATGAGAAAAATGATGTGTGCGGTCATGCTCTGCTGCTTGTCGGCAGGGGCAATGGCTCAGACGGTATATTCAACGAGCAGCGCAACCAATTCCCCCTATAGCCAGTATGCTCTGGGCGAACTCTCCGACCCGTCGGGAAGCGTGGGTAAGGGAATGAACGGACTAGGCATTGCCTATCGCGATCATGCACAGGTGAACCACCTGAACCCTGCATCCTATTCCGCCATCGACTCGCTCTCGTTCATCTTCGACCTCGGTCTCTCCGGCCAGATTTCGAATTTCAAGGAAGGCAACAAGCGCATCAACGCCCGTAGTGCCAACTTCGAATATGCCGTTGCCGGCTTTCGTATGGCGCGCCACCTGGGCTTCTCGTTCGGCGTGATACCATTCTCGAACATCGGCTACAACTATAGCGTCACAAACAGAATCGGCACCGAAGGCTCTTCCGGCTATTCCACCGTCTATAAGGGCAACGGCGGCCTGCACGAGGTGTTCATCGGTATGGGATGGGAGCCGTTCCGCGGAGTCTCGTTCGGTGTGAACGGCGGCTACCTCTGGGGCAGCTACGACCGCTCGGTGGTGAACACCTATACTGAGGCCAGCACCTCGTTGTCGAAGTTCTATTCGGCCGACGTGCGCAACTACAAGGTTGACTTCGGCGTACAGCTCACCGCCCGTCTCAGCAAGAAAGACCGTCTGACGCTGGGTGCCACCTATGGTCTCGGCCACGAGATTGGCGGCGACCCCACTTGCAAGATCGTCTCCACCAACTCCTCGACCGGCATTGCCGACACCACGAGCTATCCGCGCAAGGGTGAGCTCCAGCTCGAGCTGCCCACCACCATCGGCGCCGGCTTGATGTGGAACCACAACAACAGGTGGCGCGTGGGAGCCGACTACAAATGGCAGAAGTGGGCCGACGTGGGTCTGCTGGAGTATTCCTCCGAGAACGGCGTTGCCGACTACAAGTCGGTGAAAGGCTTGTGCAACGACCTGCATAAGATGTCGCTCGGCTTGGAGTTCTGCCCGAACCCCGAGAGCCGCCGAAGCTACATGCACCGCATCCGCTATCGCGCCGGTGTCGCCTACGCTACGCCCTATCTGAAGATCAACGGCCAGGACGGTCCGAAGGAGATCAGCGCCAGCATGGGTCTGGGCATTCCCTTCTACCGCCCGAATAGCATCTCCACGCTTAACATCAGCGCCCAATGGGTGCGCCAGGACTCGAAGCAGTTCATCACGAGCAACACGTTCCGCCTGACTATCGGCGTGACATTCAACGAGCGCTGGTTCGATAAGTGGAAGGTGGAGTAGTTGAAGTTCTTTCTCCGCTACGCTACGAAAGCGGGTTGAGAAAGTTGAGAGAGTAGAGAAAGTATAGATAGTTAGGTGAAAAGCGAGAAGAAAAGGATGAAGGATAGGGTAGAGTGGTGGAGGAAGACGTTACCGCTGCTCGTTGTCGGTCAGTTGTTGCTTCTGGTTGCTTGTCAGGAGCAGCACGAGCACATCGCGCCCGCCATCCGCCCGCAGGACTCTGTGCCGATGATGACCAGCTATGGTGTCAACGCACTCATCTCCGACTCGGGTGTCATCAAGTATCGCATCGTCACCGAGCAATGGGACTACAACCCGGGTGTCGACCCCTCACGCTCCATCTTCGAGAAGGGGTTGTTCCTCACCCAGTTCGACGAGAAGTTCCACGTGCAATCCTACATCCAGTGCGACACCGCCTACAACTACGACAAGCGCAAGCTATGGGAGTTGCGCGGCCGGGTGCGCATCCTCACGAAGGACGGCCTGCAATATTCCAGCGAGCAACTCTTCTGGGACGAAGGACGCCACGAGCTCTATTCGCACGTGTTCTCGCGTCTCGTCACCCCCGAGCGCACCCTTCAGGGCACCTACTTCCGTAGCAACGAGCGCATGACCAACTACTACGTCTCGAATAGCAAGGGCTCGTTCGAGAAGGCCGACTTCGACGGCTCCGACAAGTCGTCAGCCGACACCTCGTCGGTGCAACAGCCCATGCGGCAGATGTCGCACCCCCAGCGCAAGTCCACGCTCGCGCGATAATATAAATAAGGTATATGGAAGGACAAGTTGACATATCGCTCATCATCGGCATCATCGTTGCCATGTGTTTCTCCGCATTCTTCTCGGGTATGGAGATTGCCTTCGTGTCGAGCAACCGCATGCTCGCCGAGATGGAGAAAGGCAAGAACGGCATCTCGCAACGCATCCTGTCGGTGTTCTACGCCCATCCCAACGGCTTCGTGAGCACGATGCTCGTGGGCAACAACATCGCACTCGTCGTCTATGGAATCCTCATGGCGACGCTCTTCGACAACACCATCTTCCGAGGCATGCAGCCGGGATTCACCGTGCCCGCCGACACCGTCCTCTCGACGATTGTCGTGCTCTTCACGGGCGAGTTCCTGCCGAAGACGCTTTTCAAGAACATTCCCAACCGCCTGCTGACGTTCTTCGCCGTGCCCGCCTACCTGTGCTACATCGTGCTCTGGCCCATCAGCAAGTTCGCCACGCTGCTCTCCAAGCTCATGCTACGCCTCTTTGGCGTGAAGGTTGCCAACGAGGAGGGCGACGAGGAATTCACGAAACTCGACCTCGACTACCTCGTTCAGTCGAGCATCGACAACGCGAAGAGCGACGACGACATCGACGACGAGGTGAAGATCTTCCAGAACGCCCTCGACTTCGGCGATCTGAAGGTTCGCGACTGCATGATTCCACGCACCGAGATCGTGGCCGTCGAGGAGAACAGCTCGCTCGACGACCTGCGCCAGAAGTTCGTGGAGAGCGGCCACTCCAAGCTCCTCGTCTATAAGGAGGACGTCGACCACATCACCGGCTACATACACTCCTCCGAGATGTTCCGCAAGCTCGACGACTGGCACCAGACGCTCCGCACGATGCCCTTCGTGCCCGAGACGATGGCCGCTCAGAAGCTCATGCAGATCTTCCTCCAGCAGAAGAAGTCGCTCGCCGTCGTCATCGACGAGTTCGGAGGCACCAGCGGCATCGTTTCGCTCGAGGACATCGTCGAGGAAATCTTCGGCGACATCGAGGACGAGCACGACAACTCCAACTACGTCGCCAAGCGCCTCGATAGCGGCGAGTATGTGCTCTCGGCCCGACTCGAAATCGACAAGGTCAACGAGCTCTTCGACCTCGACCTCCCCGAGAGCGACGACTACATGACCGTCTCCGGCCTGATCCTCCACGAATACCAGAGCTTCCCCAAGCTCAACGAGGTGGTGAAAATCGGGAAATACGAGTTCCGAATTGTCAAGAATACGATGACAAAGATTGAACTTGTCAGGCTAAAAGTGGTGGAATAACGCCGAAAAACGACGATAAACGGCGCGTAAAACCAAATTTTACGAGAAAAATTCCGTTGTTTCAAATCTTTTTCGTAACTTTGTACGCTTTTTTGAGCAATCATGTCTGAACACAAATAAAAAATAATAAATAAAACAACAAAAAAAGTAAATGGCAGCAATTGGAAAAATCAGAAGCTGGGGGCCACTACTCGTAAGCGTCATCGCTTTGGCCCTGTTTGCATTCATCGCCGAGGAGGCAGTACGCTCATGCGAATCATCGCGCAACGATCAGCGTCAGCAAGTCGGCCAAGTGTTAGGAGAGAAAATCAGTGTGCAGGACTTCCAGAAACTCGTCGATGAGTATTCGGAGGTCATGAAGATGCAGCAAGGCACCGACAACCTCAACGAGCAGCAGCTCAACCAGGTGAAGGACGCCGTCTGGAACACATTCATCCAGACACGCATCATCGAGAACGAGGCCAAGAAGCTCGGACTCACCGTCACCGATGCCGAGATGCAGAACATCCTGAAGGAAGGCACCAACCCCATGCTCCTTCAGACACCATTCGTCAACCAGCAGACCGGTCGCTTCGACGCCAACGCCCTGCAGAAGTTCCTTGCCGAGTACAAGACTCAGCAGGGCACCAACCCGCAGCTCGCACGTCAGTATGAGAGCATCTACCGCTATTGGACCTTCATCGAGAAGACCCTGCGCCAGCAGACTCTCGCCCAGAAGTTCCAGAGCCTGTTCGGACACAGCCTCCTCTCCAACCCCGTAGAGGCCAAGAAGGCCTTCGAGGACGAGAACACCGAGAGCCGCATCGAGCTCGCCTCGTTCCCCTATAGCAGCATCGCCGACGACAAGGTGGAAATCACCGACGCCGACCTCAAGGCTAAGTACGATGAGCTGAAGAGCCGCTTCAGCCAGTTCGTTGAGAGCCGCGACGTGCAGTTCGTCGACTACGTGGTAGAGGCTTCGCCCGCCGACCGCGCCGAGCTCCAGAAACTCTTCCAGGGATACCAGAAGGACCTCGCCGAGGCCGCCGACCCCACTGAGGTGGTGCGCAAGAGCACATCGCTCATCAGCTATCTCGGCCTCCCCGTGCTCAAGGACGCCTTCCCCTCCGACATCGCCGTGCGCCTCGACTCCATGGGCATCGGCTCCGTCTACGGACCCCTCGAGAGCAAGCTCGACAACACCCTCAACCTCATCAAGCTCGTCGCCAAGACACAGCTCCCCGATAGCGTTGAGTACCGTCAGATCCAGGTAGGCGGACAGACCGCCGACGAGGCCCACAAGCGCGCCGACTCCATCTTCAACGCCCTCAAGGCAGGTGGCGACTTCGAGGCCATCGCCAAGAAGTACGGCCAGACCGGCGAGAAGACCTGGCTCACCACACGCCAGTATCAGAACGCACCCTCGATGGATGCCGACACCAAGGGCTACCTCATGTCGCTTAACACGATGGCAGCCGGCGAGCTCAAGAACGTAGAGCTCCCGCAGGGCAATATCATCGTACAGGTGATGGACCGCAAGAACTTCGTCACCAAGTACACCGCCGCCGTTGTGAAGAAGACCATCGACTTCTCGAAGGACACCTATAGCGCAGCCTACAACAAGTTCAGCTCGTTCGTCAGCGCCAACCGCACCGCCGAGGACATCGTGAGAAACGCAGCCAAGAGCGGCTACCAGGTGCAGGAGCGTAAGGACCTCACCACCGCCGAGCACAACCTCGCCGGCATCCGCAGCACCCGCGACGCCCTGAAGTGGCTCTTCTCAGCCAAGGAAGGCGAGATCTCCCCGATGTACGAGTGTGGCGACAACAACCACCTCCTCGTCGTCGTCCTCAGCAAGATCCACGGCATCGGTAACCGTCCCCTCGCCGACGAGCAAGTCAAGGAAATCGTCAAGGCCGAAGTGCTGAAGGACAAGAAGGCCGAGCAGCTCATCGCAAAGGCTGAAGGCATCAAGTCGATCGCCGATGCAAAGGCCAAGGGTGCCAGCGTCGACTCCGTCAGCCAGATCACCTTCGCCGCTCCCGTCTTCATCACCTCCACAGGTTCCAGCGAGCCCGTGCTCAGCGGAGCCGTAGCAGCCACCGCCAAGGGAGCCTTCTCGAAGGCACCCGTGAAGGGTAACGCCGGCGTGTACCTGTTCCAGGTCGTCGACAAGGCCAACCGCGACGTGAAGTTCGACGCCAAGGCCCAAGAGGACAAGCTCCGTCAGCGCGCTATGCAGTATGCCAGCCAGTTCACCAACGAGCTCTACCGCAAGGCAAAGGTCACCGACAACCGCTACCTGTTCTTCTAACACCCACCCCCTTACCCCTCCCGAGGGGAGGGGAGAGATATAGCCCAGGGCAAACGCCCTGGGCTTTTTGTTGTTACAGAGCATTGTTCCAGTTGCTACAGAGCATTGTTCCAGTTGCTACAGAGCATTGCTCCATAAGGTACAGAGCATTGCTCCATAAGGATAGGGAGTAAGGTAGTGTTTGAGAAGAAAAATGGGGTGGGTGTGGATTACGATAAAGTGAAGGTTTTGTTGGGTTGTGAGGGGATGGGCATGAAACCTTCGGTGAGGGTGCTGTGTTCGGCGAGGAAAGTTTCGAGCTGGGCGAAGAAGGTGGTGAGCTGTAGCTCGTTGAGGCGGTCGGCCATGAGGGCTTCGTCGTAGTTGGTGGTGATCATCGTGGTGGCGAGACGGTCGAGTGACGATTGTGTGATGTGTCGGCGGTGGTGCTGGTAGCGAATGTAGAGCACCTGCTGGAGGATGTCGCTGATGGCGACATCTTCCTCGCCGAGCTTGCTGATGTGCCGGGCGATATCGTCGCAGACGGCGGCATCGTGGATGCGGAGGGCTTCGGTATAGACTTCCTGCATGTGGCGGGCATATTCGTCGAAACTGGTGTCGGCGGTGACAACGGGGTTGGCGATGTGGCGCAGGGGGTTCTGGGGATAGAGCTTCGCCAGCTGTTCGTGCTCGATGTGGCTGCTGGCCACGAGGATGGTGGTCGGCGGGAAGTGAGGATGGCGCACGTGAGTCCAGGGCTGGAGCGTCGACAGGGGTGTGACGACATAGGGGATGCGCAACTTCCCGGCCCGTGCCATCAGCTGCCGGGTGGCGAGACCTCCCAGGCCGATGATGTGGATGAGGTCGGGGTGCTGGCGGCGCAGTTGTGCGATGGTGGTCGACCCGGCATCGACAAGAGTCACCCTGTCGCGCAAGGCGTCACGAAGTCCTTCCACCAGCGTTTGTGCGATGGTGCTCTCCTGGGTTTCCCCCAGGCTTGCCAGATGGAGAACTATTTTATCCACAGATTTACCCGGATTACTCTGATTTATTACTTGTTGTCGTCTTTATGATTGAACCGCAGATTACACAGATGTTTTATCGGAAATGATGCTTTACATGTAGGTTTGTAGGCGATGGTAATCATCAACTATCAACTCTCAACTCTCAACTCTCAACTATCCACTACACCTTGTGTGTCGTAAAGTCGGTCTTGTTGGCGCGCCAGTAGCGCAGATGCTGGTAGAGCTTGTGCCAGATGCCGCTGAGCTCGTAGGGGTAGAGGCGCCAGGAGGCGATGTCCTCGCCGTAGGCACGCACGGCCTTGCGGGCGAACGATGTGCGGAGGCAGATGTTGAGCACGAGTGCGACGATGCTGATGCCGAGCAGGATCCAGCGGCTGGTGAGACCGGCGAAGACGCCGATGCCGATGGCGGCGAGGAAGCAGAGGTGGAGGGCAAACTCGTCGATGAACGGCAGCAGACGGTGGCGGAAGCTCCGCGCGAGGTGCTTGCGCGTGTGCATATAATAGATGTGTCGGCTTCGCCACTCGTGACGTGTGGGAGCGTCGTCGATGACCCATGCCTCGGGTTCGTTGGCTACAGCGGTGAGGTGGCGGCGGGCGTACTTGTTGACGAGGAAGTCGTATTCGCCGCGCGTATGCTCGAGGTTGCCGCGATAGCCGTCGCCCTCGATGAACTCGCTCTTGCGGAACACCACGTTGCAACCCATCGCACGATAGGCGGTAGCGCGACGAGCCTCGCGCATCGTGTAGCAGGCCTGCTGGAGCCGCTCGAAGCGGTAGTAGGGTCGCGCCTCGTCGTCGTAGTTGCTATAGCCGATGATGAGGGAGCACCCACCCCCAGCCCCTCCCGAGGGGAGGGGAGTTTGGTTAGCTTCGTTGGTCGTGTTGTCGGCTATGTGGCTGGCGAGAGCCTGGAGCCAGTGGTTGCCGGCGGGCGAGCAGTAGGCGTCGGTCATCACGATCCACTCGTTGTGGGCAGCTTTCACACCGAGCGTGATGGCGAGCTTCTTGCGGCTCATGTAGCGCGACGAGTCAGGGACGTAGGTGGCGTAGAGCAGCGGGTTGCCGGCATAGCTGTTGAGGATGTCCTCGGTGTCGCTATCGCCCTTCTCGGCCACCACAACGACCTCGTAGCCCGCCTCGTATTCCTGGCTGAGCAGCTGGGGCAGGTGGCGCCGTAGCAGGTGTGCCTGCTTGTTCTGAACGGTGACGAGGAGGGTGAGGGGATACCCACCCCCAACCCCTCCCGAGGGGAGGGGAGTTTGGTTAGTTTCGTCGGTTGCGATGTCGGCAGAAGGGGCCTCTGACGGCTCTTCTGACGGTTCTTTTGATGTCTCCGGCAACTTGTCGCGGCGGAACGGGCTGAGCAGAGCGGTGAGAACGGCGAGTAGCAGGACTGCCGCACCCAAGATGAGAGTTATCGTGTCGAATATCATGGTGTTATAGAGCGTCGAGTTTCTAGTTCCGAGTGTCGAGTTTCTAGTTCCGAGTGTCGAGTTTCTAGTTCCGAGTTTCTAGTTCCGACTATCAATTATCAATTATCAACTATCAACTCCTCCGTGACATATCCCACGGGCAGGCGGCGGCAGTTGTATTGGCTGGCCATAATCTCGCCGTAGGCACCCGCCGAGCGCATGACGAGCAGGTCGCCACGATGACAACGGTTGAGGTCGAAGGCCTTCACGAACACATCGCTCGACTCGCAGATGGGGCCCACCACGTCGTAGGTCTCCTCGGGCTCGTCGCTCGAGATGTTTTCGATGCGGTGGAAGGCGTTGTAGAGCGCGGGACGGATGAGGTCGGTCATGCCTGCATCGACGATGGCGAACTGCTTGGCGGCTCCCTGCTTCACGTAGAGCACACGGGTGACAAGCGTGCCACACTGGGCGACGATGGCGCGTCCGAGCTCGAAGTGCAGCTGTTGGCCGGGACGTAGTTTGAGCTTGCTGGCATAGGTGGAGAAGTAGTCGTGGAAGTCGGGAATGGGCAAGTGGTTAGGATGGTCGTAGCTGATGCCCAGACCGCCGCCCACGTTGATGTGCTTCAGCTCGACATGCTGGCGCTCGAACTTCAGTTGCAGGTCGTTGATGCGATTGCAGAGCGCTTCGAAGTCGCCCATATCGAGGATCTGCGAGCCGATGTGGAAGTGCAGGCCGATGAACTCGACGTTCTTCATCTCGCGTGCTACCGCGATGACGTCGTCCATATCGCGCATAGCGATGCCGAACTTGTTCTCGGCGAGTCCCGTCGTGATGTTGGCATGCGTGTGAGCCCCCACGTTGGGATTGATGCGCAGGCAGATGCGAGCCACCTTTCCCTTCGCGGCCGCCAGTTGGTTGATGACCTCGAGCTCGGGGATGCTCTCCACATTAAAGCAGAAGATGTCGGCATCGAGGCCGAGGTTGATCTCCCAGTCGCTCTTGCCCACGCCGGCATAGACAATCTTCGATGCGGGGAACCCGGCGCTGAGGGCGGCGCGTATCTCACCTCCGCTCACGCAATCGGCTCCCAGCCCCGCGTGGCTGATGATGGTCAGCACCTTCGGGTTGGCGTTTGCCTTAATGGCGTAGTGGACGTGGAACCCCTCGTGGCGGCGGCACTCGTCGTTGATGGCGGCGAGCGTCTGTCGGAGCAGGGGCGTGTCGTAGTAGTAGAACGGTGTCTCGCGCTTGGAGAACTGTTCTACGGGGAATGTTCCTTTGATCATATCAGGAGAAGAGTTTGTCGCTCAGGCTCTGTAATGCACGCTTCTTGTCGCTTCCCTTGATGAGGAACGAGATGTTGTAGTTGGAACCGCCGTAGGAGATCATGCGCACGGGGATGTTCTGCATGGCCTCCAGCACCAGCGACTCGAAGCCGAGGTTGCTCCAGTCGAGGTCGCCCACAACGCAGATGATGGTCATATCGGAGTCGACGGTGACGGTGCCGTACTTCTTCAGTTCGTTGACGATATCGGTGAGGTGAGCCTGGTTGTCGATGCTCATCGAGACGCCGACCTCCGAAGTGGCAATCATGTCGATGGGCGTCTGGTAGCTCTCGAAGATCTCGAACACCTTGCGAAGGAAGCCCGTTGCCAGGAGCATGCGGCTCGACTTGATCTTGATGGCGGTGATGTTGTCCTTCGCGGCGACGGCCTTGATCTTTCCGCGCATGATGACGTTGTCGATGATGGTGCCGTCGGCCTTCGGGTCGAGGGTGTTCTTCAGGCGCACGGGGATGCCTGCGAACTTAGCCGGCTGTACGCAGGTGGGGTGCAGGATCTTCGCGCCGAAGTAGGCGAGCTCGGCTGCCTCCTCGAAGTTCAGCTGGCGCACGGCCTCGGTATGTTCCACCACGCGCGGGTCGTTGTTGTGCATGCCGTCGATGTCGGTCCAAATTTGAATCTCGTCGGCGGGCAGGGCTGCTCCCACGAGTGAGGCGGTGTAGTCGGAGCCTCCGCGAAGCAGGTTGTCGACCTCGCCGTAGGCATTGCGGCAGATGAATCCCTGAGTGATGTAGATCTGATAGTCTTCGTTCTGCATCATGATGGCGGCGAGCTTCTCCTTGATGTACTGGGGGTCGGGTTCGCCGTTCTTATCGGTGCGCATGAAGTCGAGTGCCGAGAGCAACACGGCTTTGATTCCCTTCTCCTGAAGGTAGTTCACCATCATGTTTGTCGACATCACCTCGCCTTGTGCGACAATGCTCTTCTCCTCGAACGAGGTGAAGATGTCCTTCGTGAACGAGCGCAGATAGTCGAACTCCTGATGCAGGAAGTCGCGCGTCTTCTGCTTGTACTCATCGGTGTCGTAGAGCTCGTCGACGTGCACCATGTATTTCTTCTCGAGCGTGTTGATGATCTCGTTGGCACCCTCGGGATTCTTCTTGTAGAGATAGTCGGAGATCTCGACGAGCGTGTTGGTTGTTCCGCTCATGGCCGAGAGTACGACGAAGGTGGGCTCGCCCGACTCGGTGACGAGGCTGGCGACGTGCTTGATGCGATCAGGCGAACCAACAGAGGTTCCGCCGAATTTCATTACTTTCATAGTCTTTGTGCTTACGTTATTTGTTATATTCTTGTGTAATCTCCTTGATGTGATTGTCTTCACATTGATAGACGATGCCTGGGAACTTGTCGAGCATCAGGATGTTGTGGGTCGACATCACGACGGCGGTGCCCGTCTTGGTGATCTCCTTCAGAAGGGCCACGATGTTGGTGGCGGTCTCTGGGTCGAGGTTGCCGGTAGGCTCGTCGGCGACGATGATCTTCGGCGTGTTCAGAAGCGAGCGGGCGATGGCGATGCGCTGCTGTTCGCCTCCCGAGAGCTCGGAAGGCATCTTGTCGCGCTTCTCGAGCATACCCACGTCGGTGAGCACTTCATCGATGCGCTGGTTGATGGCCTTCTTGTCTTTCCAGCCGGTAGCCCTGAGCACGAAGCGCAGGTTCTGATAGACCGTCTGGTCGTGGAGCAGCTGGAAGTCTTGGAAGATGATGCCCATCTCCTTGCGAAGGGCGGGAATCTCCTTGCGGCGTATCTTCGTGAGGTCGCGTCCGAGCACTACCGCCTGATCGGCGTCGTCTTCGTTGATGTCGAGTTCGCAATACATCGTCTTCAGGAGGGAGCTCTTTCCCGATCCCACCTTTCCGATGATGTAGATGAACTCGCCTTCGCTGGCGTGGAAGTCGACGTCCTCGAGGACGGCTTCATCTGCCTGGTAAACCTTTACGTTCTTGTATTCTACTAACATGTCAGGTATGTTTTTATTGATTGGTTTCTTTTCTTGCTCATTCTTCATCGCCCTTGGCCCTCTGCTCGCGACGCTTGCGGTCCCAGTCGGGATCGTGGCGACGGCGTAGCTCGCGGGCGAGGTCGTCGATGCGCAGACCTTTGTCGGTGAGCAACACCAGCAGGTGGTAGAGCATGTCGGAAGCCTCGTAGATGAACTTCTCGTTGGTGCCGCTGGTGGCCTCGATGACGGCCTCGAGGGCTTCTTCGCCCACCTTCTGGGCGATTCGCTTCGTGCCGTCGGTGAAGAGGCGAGTGGTGTAGGAACCCTCGGGCATCTCTTCGTGGCGCTTTTCGATGAAGTCCTGAAGCTCGCTCAGGAACGCGAGGTCGTCTTCCTCGTTCGTCTCACCCCAGCAGGTATCGGTGCCCGTGTGGCAGACGGGGCCGGCGGGTTCTGCCTTGATGAGCAGCGTGTCGTTGTCGCAATCGCTCTTGATGCTCACCAGCCGGAGCACGTTGCCCGACGTCTCGCCCTTCGTCCAGAGGCACTGGCGGGTGCGGCTCCAGAAGGTGACGAGTCCTGTCGCTAAGGTCTTCTCGTAGGCCTCGCGGTTCATGAATCCCAGCATGAGCACGTTCTTCGTGCGGGCGTCTTGTATGATGGCGGGCACGAGGCCGCCCATTTTCTCAAAGTCTATCATTGTCATGAAGTCTGTTTCCTTTTATGACGGTCACTCAACACCGTCTCACGTTGATTCCTTCCTGCCAGAAGTATTCCTTCAGGTCGGGGATGGGGATTTCGCCGAAGTGGAACACGCTGGCGGCAAGGGCCGCATCAGCCTTACCCACCACGAAGGCATCGCGGAAGTGTTCCTTCGTGCCTGCTCCACCGCTGGCGATGACGGGGATGGTGAGTTCTTCGGCGAGGCGGGCGAGGGCATCGTTGGCATAGCCGTTCTTCACGCCGTCGTGGTTCATGCTGGTGAAGAGAATCTCGCCGGCGCCACGCTGCTCAACCTCGTGTGCCCACTCGAAGAGTCCGCGCTCCGTACGCTCGCGGCCGCCTTTCACGTAGCAATGCCAGCCGTCGACATCAAGACGGGCGTCGATGGCGCATACGCACACTTGCGAGCCGTAGCGGCTTGTGATCTGGTCGATGAGTTGCGGCTGTCTGAGGGCGGCCGAGTTCACACTCACCTTGTCGGCTCCGGCTCCCAGCAGGCGGTCGACATCGCTGAGTTCGTTGATGCCTCCGCCAACGGTGAAGGGGATGTTGATCTCGCTTGCCACACGGCTCACCATATCGGTGAACGTCTTGCGGCCCTCGTGGCTGGCGGTGATGTCGAGGAACACCAGTTCGTCGGCTCCTGCCTGGCTATAGGCTTTGCCCAGCTCAACGGGATCGCCGGCTGTCCGGAGGTTGACGAAGTTAGTTCCCTTCACGGTCATTCCGTCCTTCACGTCGAGACAGGGGATGATGCGCTTCGCCATACTCTCGAATGCCAGACGCCCTTCGTAGAACGCCTTTCCGAACACGACGGAAGGGATGCCTGCCTTATCGAGACGGGCAATGTCATCGTTCGACGACACCCCGCCGCTAGCGATGAGATGCAACTGGGGGAAGGCGTCCATCACCGAGCGGTAGAGGTCGATGGCGGGACCTTCGAGCATACCGTCCTTCGAGATGTCGGTGCAGAGCACATTGCGTACACCTCGCTCCACATAGCGGCGCAGGAAAGGAATGAGTTCCTCTTGCGAGTCTTCTTTCCAGCCGTTCACGGCGATGCGTCCGTCGCGCACGTCGGCACCCAAGATGAATCGCTCGGCACCGTAGCGGTCGAGCCACTTCATGAACAAGTCGGGCTCGCTGACGGCAATGCTTCCGACGGTGACCATCCGTGCACCGGCGGCAAAGGCCTGCTCCAGGTCGTCGTCGCTCTTGATGCCTCCGCCGAAGTCGATGATGAGTCGCGTGTTCTCGGCGATTGCACGGAGAGCCTCCACGTTGACGATGTGTCGGGAACGGGCTCCGTCGAGATCCACCACATGGAGTCGTGTGAACCCCATGCGCTCGAACGTGCGCGCCACCTCAACGGGATTATCGTTGTAGGTGGTCTGACGGGCGTAGTCGCCCTTGGTGAGTCTTACGCATTTGCCGTCGAGGATATCGATAGCCGGAACCAGTTCTATCATAGTCTTTTCTTGTTTGTCTTATAGATGTCCCTCTCTGATGAACTTGTGCAGCAGGGCTTCGCCTTGCGGCCCGCTCTTCTCGGGGTGGAATTGCGTGCTCCAGAAGTTGTCCTTGTGGAGGGCGGCAGAGTAGGGTGCGATGTAGTTGGTCGTGGCCAGCGTCCATTCGCAACGGGGCACGTAGTAGCTGTGCACGAAATAGTAGGAGGGAAGTTCTTCCGAATCATCACCCTTCCATCTGACGGGCAGCCACCCCATAGCCGGCACCTTGTCCTCGTGGCGGAGCGGTGCGAAGCGCTTCACGTCGGCAGGAATGATGCCCAGACAGTCGGTATCGCCCTCTTCGGAGTGTCGGCAGAGCAGCTGCTGTCCGATGCAGATACCCAGCACGGGCTGTTGCAACGAGCGGATCACCTCATCGAGGCCGTGTTCTCTGAGACACGCCATCGCCGACGACGCCTCACCCTGACCGGGAAACACCACGCGGTCGGCGGTCCTGATGACGTCGGCTTCATCGGTGAGCACAGGGTCTATGCCGAGCCGTTTCAGCGCGTTGATCACCGAACAGATATTGCCTGCATTATACTTGATGATGGCTATTTTCATTGCTTACCCTAAAAAACATTCTGTAGTTGCTGATATATCGAGCGCAAAGTTACGAATAAGTGAGCGA
>JAFZAP010000041.1 GCA_017557185.1 Prevotella sp. | reverse complement strand
CCTGCATACTCGCAAGTGACAACCTCCTTGGCGCTGGTTGAGAAGTCGATGTCCTCTGACGAAACCTCCAGCTTGCCTGCCTCCAGGTGGAAGCGGATGAGCTGACTGCTTTCGCTGGCGAAGGGAAGCACACGCTTCAAGGCTCCGATGAGTGAGCGACGGTCAATGGTGAGCTGGTTGGGATTGTTCTGGGGGATCACCGAGTTGTAGTTGGGATAGCGGCCCTCAATGAGGCGGCAGAACAGCATGCCGTCGGCAAAGCTGATCTCTGCAGAGCGGTCGTCGAACTTTATGACCACATCGCCACCGTCCTTGCCAAGCACGTTCTTCAGCAGATTGGCAGGCTTCTTCGGAAGGATGAAGGCAGCAGGCGTCTCACTCTTGATGGTGAAGTTCTTGTTGCGCACAAGCTTGTGGCCGTCGCTGGCAACAACATTCAGGCTGTCCTGCGTCAGGTCGAAGTAGATGCCGTTCATCACAGGGCGAAGCTCGTCCTGAGCCGTTGCGAAGATGGAGCGTGAGATGTTATCGGCAAGCATCTGCGAGTCGATGGTGATGACTGTTGCTCCATCAGGAATAGGCTGCACACGGGGATACTCGTCAGCACTCTGCGCGGTGAAGTTATACAGACCGTTCTGATATAGTATCTTAATGGTTAGCGTGTTGAGGTCGATTTCGAATGTCAGCGGCTGCTCAGGAAGTTCCTTCATCGTGTCAAGGAGCGTGCGGTTGGGCACGGCAAAGTTTCCTTCACCATCCACCTGGTCGAGGTTGATGACCGAACGCATCACATTCTCGCTGTCGCTGGCGGTGATGAATAATTGCTGGTTCCTTACTTCGAACAGGAAACTGTCGAGGATAGGCAGAGAGTTCTTGCTGTTGATGACTCTTGCCAGTGTCTGAAGACGGCTGCTCAGGGCAGTACTTGATAATGTAAATCTCATGGGTATATGGGTTTTGTTGTTATTATTTGCTATTATCCCACAAAATTACAAAAAACCATCGTTCAAAACAAAAAAAATGCCGAAAAAGTTTCATAAATTAGAACATTTTTAGTAATTTCGCAAACGAATTAAACAAAAATCATCATTTTAATAAGAATAAACATGGAACTACAAGGAAGAGTGATTGCTGAGACCGAGGAAAGAAGTGGTACGTCAGCACGTGGAGAATGGAAGGTGAAGGGTTATGTGATAGAGACGCATGAGCAGTATCCGAAGAAAATGCTTTTCGAGGTGTTTGGCTCTGACCGTCTGGCACGCTTCAATGTGCAGGTAGGACAGGAGGTCCTCGTCTCGTTCGACATTGATGCCCACGAGTATAATGGCCGCTGGTATAACAGCATTCGTGCTTTCGATGTGCGTCAGGTTGATCCTGCACAGTATGGTGCTGCGCCCATTCCCCAGGCAGCTCCGTTTGCCGCTGCACCTCAGGCAGCTCCTGTCGATAATGCTCCGTTCCCACCGGCACCAGCCCCCGCTGCTGAAGGTGAGAGCACCGACGACCTGCCGTTCTAATCAAGAACACACCAACCAATAATAAGAGGGCAAGCACCACACGCTTGTCCTCTTATTATTATATAATATGTGTCCTTGATAGTGGAATCGTATGACAGCCTCTCTTTGTTATAAAGTTTATTTTCTCTCTTTCTCCTTGATATAGCCGTGACGATAGGCATAGAGGAGGTGCTCGAGGTCCTTGATCTGGCGTTGCAGGTCGCGGCCTTTATCGGTGTCGGCAACCAGCATGCGGTGATTGGCCATTTCCACGATTTGGCGGGTTGACTTGATGTCGGTGCCTCGACGAATGGCATCGTTGACATTCAGGAACGGCTCATGCTGCACAAGCTCGAAGCCGCGGCTGTGATAGACAAGCGTGTAGCCGGCAATGCCCGTGGTCTTGTGATAGGCCTGCGAGAAGCCACCGTCGATCACCATCAGGCGGCCATCTGCCTTGATGGGGTTCTCACCCTCGGCAGCATGTACAGGTACGTGTCCGTTGATGATGTGGCGATTGTCGCCGGTGATGCCGAATGCATCGAGGATATGGTCAACCACCTCGCGATTATCACGCAGACGGAAGTAATTGCCTTTCTCCTCATGCCACGATTCACGGTCGGTGAGGAAGTAGCGTTCGTAGGTTGCCATCTTCGACTTGTCGAACAAAGGACTCTCAGGGCCGCACCACAGATAGAGGAAGAAGTCGATGGCTGCCCGGCGCTCCTCGCGCTCTGTATCGGCTTGGAAGGCAGCTCGGATTGTGGTTTCGATGTTTTCCAAGAGTTCACGGCCACAACCCATGTCCATGACGTTGCGCAGGGTGCCGTCTTCGTTGAGGGGAATGGAGGCGTGGAACAGCAGGTTGTCGTTGCAGATGTTATACATGGCGCCGTGACTGAGCAGCAGGCGGATGTGGCTTTGCAGCTTCTCGCTGACGCGGAAGGAGTGGTGGAGCTTCTTGATCAGCTCGCGCTCTTCAGCAGTGAGCCAGCCTTTTCCTTCGTTGCCGGATAGCAGGGAGCGGAAGAGTTCCACTCTGCTGGCCATTCCCCATTCAGGATGGCGCTCGTAGATCTCTGCCTCAATCTTGAACTGCAGCACGCTGACGGCCTTGTGCATCTGAGCCATCAGCCGGAGTGTCTTCTCATCGGTTTGATCGGCTCCGCCACTAGTACTTGGCTCAAAGCCCTTGCAGGGGTCGTCGTCGTATTTCTCCATCGCCCATGTGGCAAGTGGCAGAAGGCTGATGCCATAGCCGTCCTCGAGGGTTCGCATGTTGGCATAGCGCAGGGAGAGGCGAATGACATTGCAGATGCAGGCGTCGTTGCCCGCTGCTGCTCCCATCCAGAGGATGTCGTGGTTGCCCCAGGTGATATCCCACTTGTGGTATTGTGCCAGCGTGTCGAGGATGATGTGTGCACCTGTGCCGCGATCATAGATGTCGCCAAGGATGTGCAGGCGGTCGATGGCAAGTCGCTGTATGACTGCCGCGATGGCACAGATGAAGTCGTCAGCACGACCCGTGGATATGATGGTATCGATGATGACATTGACGTAGGCGGCCTTGTTGTGATCATCGGTGCTCTCGTGGAGCAGTTCCTCGATGATGTAGGCGAACTCCTGCGGCAGCGACTTGCGCACCTTTGAGCGGGTGTATTTGCTCGAAACGTTGCGACAAACGTTCACCAGTTGATGGATGGTGATGTGATACCAGTCGTTGAGATCTTCTTCCTGTGCCTTCACGAGTTGAATCTTCTGCTCAGGATAGTAGATGAGCGTGCAGAGTTCGCGCTTCTCAGCCTCACGCAGGGTATTGCCGAAGATGTCGTTCATCTTGCGCTTGATGTTGCCCGAAGCATTCTTCAAGACATGCTGGAAGGCCTTGTACTCGCCGTGCAGGTCGGCCAGGAAGTGCTCTGTACCCTTCGGCAGGTTCTGAATGGCCTGCAGGTTGATGATTTCTGTAGAGGCATCGGCTACGGTGGGGAAGCTCTGTGCCAGCAGCTGCAGGTAGCGTAAGTCGCGCTTGATATCGTTCTTCTTTTTCATGCTGATATTATGATTTGTCTTCATCCTCAGCATTGGCACTCTTTCCGCCGGTGCTGACGCGAGAACGGTTTTTGTTGATGAAGTCCTTCCAACCGCGATAGCTGGCAGGGCTCTCAGGACGCCCCAGTTGCAGGAAGTGGCAGTAGGCGGCACCTAAGGCATCGGTAGCGTCCATGTAGGAAGGCATCTCCTCGGGATTGAGATGGAGCATTCGTTGCAACATACCCGCCACCTGTTCCTTCGAGGCATTGCCGTTGCCCGTGATTGCCACCTTGATTTTCATAGGGGCATACTCATGGATAGGCACGTCGTGGTGAATGGCTGCGGCAATGGCAACACCCTGTGCGCGCCCGAGCTTGAGCATCGACTGCACATTCTTTCCGAAGAACGGAGCCTCGATGGCCATCTCGTCGGGCAGATAGGAGTCGATGATGCCTGTCACCCGTTCGAAGATATGACCCAGTCGCAGGTAGGGATCAGTCATTTTGTGCAGGTCGATGACACCCATGGCTACCATCTCGGCCTTGTTGCCGACGACGCGTATGACCCCATATCCCATGACGTTGGTACCAGGGTCGATGCCAAGGATGACTCGCTCTGCTTTCTGATTCATATCGTTACTGATTAGCGGTCGATGAACGGATTTGTGGCAACCTCTTGTCCGATGGTCGTCTGAGGGCCATGACCGGGAAGAACAACCACGTCGTCGGGCCACTGGCAGATGGTGCGCAGGCTCTGGATGAGCATGAACATAGAGCCGCCGTTCAGGTCGGTACGTCCTATGGAACCTTGGAACAAAGTGTCGCCGGAGAAGCACACTTTCTCTTCCTCGCAATAGAAGAACACGCTGCCACGCGAATGGCCGGGTGTCTCAACGATTGAGAAGGTGTGACTGCCAAACGTGACCGTGTCTTTGTCGGACAGCAAACGCCCTACGGGAGGCAGGGCATCGCACGTGTCGAGTTGGAAGAAGATTTCTGCCTGTTCTTCGTATTTGTTGATGTACGACTCATCTTCATGATGAACCTCGACCCGCAATCCGTATTCATCTTCAACAAACCTGTTGCCGAAGTTATGATCGAGGTGGCCGTGTGTGGCAAGCAGATGCACTGGCGTGAGGTTGTTCTTGCTGATGTATTGCTTGATGGCAGCCTTCTCCTCGGGATAGTAGGCACCGCAGTCGATGATGACACACTGGCGCGTCTCGTCGCTCACCACATAGCAGTTCTCCTGCAGCATGTTGCACACAAAGCACTGAATGTTTAGCATATCTCCTTTTGATTACATTTTGATAGTTGTCATACAGGCACGTAGATGACATTCTTCTCGCGGAACCACTCTTCGTGGAACCACTGGCTGATGTCGGCCACTTCGGCAATGTTGCGATACTGATGAATTTCGCCTTCGACGTTTCCGCCCTTCAGGCATATCACACCGTTCATCATGGCGTTGCGCTGTTTCTTCGAAATGTTCTTGCGCACAATCTTCATCAGGTCGGGTAGGGGCATCACCGCACGGCTCACCACGAAGTCGAACTTGCCTTTCTCATCCTCGCCGCGCAGGTGTTCGGCAACGACATTCTGAAGGCCGATGGCCTTTGCCACCTCTGTAGCCACGAGAATCTTCTTGCCTGTGCCGTCGATGAGCTTGAAGCGGCACTCAGGAAACATGATGGCCAGGGGAATGCCCGGGAAGCCGCCGCCTGTTCCGAAGTCAAGAATCTCCGTGCCGGGTTGGAAGCCGCTGAACTTGGCGATGGCCAGCGAGTGCAGCACATGGTGCTCATAGAGATTGTCGATGTCCTTGCGCGAGATGACGTTAATCTTCGCATTCCAATCCCTGTAGAGTTCCATTAACGCAGCGAACTGACTACGTTGATTATCAGAGAGTTTCGGGAAGTATTGGAGGATTTGTTCCATAGGCTTATTTCATCAGTTTCTTGATGTCGTCCTTGTCGAGCTTCACACGGATTTCGCCAACGTCATGAGGGGCAATCTCGTCCTCGCCATAGATGAAAGTGATGTCGTCCTTGCCAAGGATGAAGTTCTCCGAAGCGTACACCTCGCCATCGGCAAAGATGCCTTTCTCCTGCAATCCTGCCAGCGACTTGGCTTTCTGCCCCTTCGCCATCTGCTCGACGATCTTGTCTTTCAGCTCCTGCTCAGAGCCTTCAGCGAAGAGATCGGCAAGACGGATGATGGCACCTTTGTCGGTATCGATGTTGAGGGCGAGTGTCTGCCTGATGCCGTGAATACCACCACCGTAGCTATAGACGTCGGCGATATGGGTGAGCACTCCGCTGGCACTCTCCTGGAAGCGGCTATGCACGCGGTATTCCACGTTGTAGGCCGAGGCATGCTCCTGGTCGGCGCGATAGAGTGGGGCATATTCCCTGATGTATTCCTCCACGTAGCGGCCCACAAACGAGTCGACCAACGCCTTCACCGTGAGCTTCTCCTTGTTCAGCGAGAAATAGTCGGGCAACAGTATTCCCTCGCGCAACAGCGTGTCGTTCAACCCCTGTGCCTTGGCATCCTTCAGGAAGTGCAAGTGGAGCGACAGCTGACAGGTGGGTGCGCCTGCCGCCTTGACAAGCGAAGCGGTAGTATCGACCACGACACTGTCAATCTCGTAGCCAGCCACGCTTACGACACCTTTCTTCTTTCCACATGCACCGAGCATGAGGAGTAGGGCGATGACGATGGGAAGTGAGAGACGACAAACTTTCTTCATTTGTTTGTAATGATTTTTTTAAGGGCTTAAAGGGGAGTATAGGGACGAATGTTTTGCAGCCAACTGTAGGGGCAGCCCCCCGTGTCTGCCCGTGGATTATGGGCATGTTGTTCGTTATTGCTCGGGCAGACACGGGGGTCTGCCCCTACGCTGCCATTAGTAGCTGCGTGCAATGATGACACGATACTTGGCAGGCTTTCCGCTCACCATATCCGTGCCGGGAGTCTGTTCGAAGCCGTAGGGCACGCAGCGGATGGTGGCCTGTGTCTCCTCCTTGATCTGCGCCTCGGTCTCGGCAGTGCCGTCCCAGTGGCAGAGGAAGAAGCCGCCGTCCTTCACGCGCTCCTTGAACTCCTCGTAGTTGTCGCACTCATAGATGCGCTCATCGCGATACTTGCGGGCCTTCTCGTAGATGTTCTGCTGAATGTCCTCAAGCAGCTGCTCCACATACTCGGCGATGCCTTCCAGCGGGCGTGTCTCCTTTTCCAGCGTGTCGCGGCGCATCACCTCGATGGTACCGTTCTCCAAATCGCGGGCACCAAGCACCAGGCGCACGGGAACGCCCTTCAGCTCATAGTCGGCGAACTTGAATCCGGGACGCTTGTTGTCGGAGTCGTCGAACTTCACGCTGATGCCCTTCCGGCGCAATGCCTCCATGATGGGAGCCACCTCGCGGTTGACCATTTCCATCTGCTCGGGCTTCGTGGCGATAGGAATGATGACCACCTGCAGCGGAGCCAGGCGCGGGGGCAGCACAAGGCCGTTGTCGTCGGAGTGGGTCATGATGAGAGCTCCGATAAGACGTGTTGAAACGCCCCACGAGGTTGCCCAGACATACTCGGGCTTGTTCTCCTTGTTGAGATAGGTCACCTCGAAGGCCTTGGCGAAGTTCTGGCCGAGGAAGTGGGAGGTACCGCTCTGTAAAGCCTTGCCGTCCTGCATCATGGCCTCGATGGTGTAGGTGTCGAGAGCACCGGCAAAGCGCTCGGTCTCGCTCTTCACACCCTGCACAACAGGCACAGCCATCCATTTCTCGGCAAAGTCGGCATACACCTTCAGCATGAGCTTAGCCTCGGCTTCGGCCTCCTCGCGAGTGGCATGAGCCGTGTGGCCTTCCTGCCAAAGGAACTCGCTGGTGCGGAGGAAGGGGCGCGTACGCATCTCCCAGCGCATCACGTTGCACCACTGGTTGCAGAGCAGGGGCAGGTCGCGCCATGAGTGAATCCAGTTCTTATAGGTGTTCCAGATAATGGTTTCCGATGTGGGGCGGATGATGAGCTCTTCTTCCAGACGTGCGGCAGGATCAACCACCACACCGCTCTTGTCCTCGGTTGCCTTCAGGCGATAGTGGGTCACCACGGCACACTCCTTGGCGAAACCTTCCACATGTTCAGCTTCGCGCGAGAGGAACGACTTCGGGATGAGCAGGGGGAAGTAGGCATTCTGCACGCCCGTCTCCTTGAACATCAGGTCGAGCTGGTGCTGCATCTTCTCCCAGATAGCATATCCGTAGGGCTTGATCACCATGCAGCCACGCACTGCCGACTGCTCGGCAAGGTCGGCCTTCACCACCAAATCATTGTACCACTGACTATAGTTGTCAGCACGTTTTGTCAAATCTTTCAGTTCTTTTGCCATAATATTGTTATTGTTTCGAGTTTCAAGTTTCGAGTTTCGACCTCTCTTAACCTTTCTCAACAGCGCCGCAGGCGCGTCGAACCTTCTTTTTAGGGATTTCCATATCGCTTTTTAGGCGATTTCCCTATGCAATTTGCGGTCGATTGCTTAATTTTGCCGCAAAATTACAAAAAAATGTTGGTATAATTGCGATAAAGTAAAAAAAAGAGTTATCTTTGCAAAAGATTTACATGCAATTGGCGGCACTTCGTTAAACGAGTCCCCGTTGCAAGCGTCAAATCTCTGGTCAAAATGAGATCTATTTTCTAACTTTTTAAAACAATTTGTATATGAAGAAAATGAAATTCATGACACTCGGAATGTGTCTCGCAGTGATTGTAAGTTGTGGTACTGCCACAAAGAATGGTGCTCTCATCGGTACCGGTGCTGGTGCAGCTCTCGGTGCTATCATTGGTAAGATTGCCGGTAACACAGCCGTCGGTGCCGCCATCGGTGGTGCTGTAGGTGCTGGTACTGGTGCCCTCATCGGCAAGCACATGGATAAGGTGAAGGCTCAGGCTCAGGCCGTGCAGAACGCACAGGTGGAGTCGGTTCTCGACGCCAACGGCCTGCAGGCTGTGAAGGTGACCTTCGACTCCGGTATCCTCTTCAACACCGGTAGCTCCACGCTCAGCAACACCGCTAAGCAGTCGCTCACCCAGTTTGCCAACAACGTGCTGAAGGTGAACACCGACTGCGATGTGGCCATCCAGGGCTACACCGACAATGCCGGCTGGAAGAACTCCACACCCGAGCAGAGCGTTCAGAAGAACCAGGCTCTCTCCGAGCAGCGTGCAAACGCCGTGAGCAGCTACCTGCAGTCGCTTGGCGTTACCACCAATCAGATTCGCAGCGTTGCCGGCTTCGGCGAGGCAAACCCCGTTGCTGACAACTCTACCGCTGCCGGTAAGGCTCAGAACCGCCGCGTGGAGGTTTATCTGTATGCAAGCCAGGCCATGATCCAGGCTGCAGAGGCTGGTACACTGCAATAATCAATCCCTAAGAGTTGATAGTTGAAAGGTGATAGTTGGTAGTTGTCGCGACCTCCACGGGTTGTCTCAATCTCCTCTCTCAACTTTCAGCTATCAACTTTTTTTAGGCAGCTATTTACTTTTTGCCCCATTAGGCTAGCTCACCTGCGGGTCGAGCGGACTTTAGAAAACAAATGGTTTTGGGGATTAAAAACAACACGAACAACAAGGGACAACGTAAAGTTGTCCAAAGTTGTCTAAGTTGTCTTAATAAATCCACGACCTAGATTGTCTTTAGAAAACAAATGGTTTTCATGATCAAAAAAGTATCAGGGTAATTCCCTTTTTTTATGTCTAACTGCATGAAAATCGTCGGCAGAATCCTTCGCTGGGCCATCGCCCTATTCTTCTCAACCACGCTGCTGGCAGTAGTGGCCTACCGCTTCCTGCCCGTCTATCTCACTCCGCTCATGGTGATCCGCTGCGTGGAGCAGTCGAAGGACGGCCGGAGCCTCCGTTTGCATCACCACTGGGTGTCGATGGATAAGATTTCGCCCCACATGCCCGTGGCGGTGATGGCGAGCGAAGACCAGCGGTTCCTGCTGCATCACGGCTTCGACTACAAGGCCATCGAGAGCGCTGCCAAGCGCAACATGAAAGGCGGGAAGAACAAGCTCGGCGGCAGCACCATCACCCAGCAGACGGCCAAGAACGTGTTCCTGTGGCCCGGCCGCTCGTGGGTTCGCAAGGGTCTGGAGGCGTATTTCACTGCACTCATCGAGCTGCTATGGTCGAAGCAGCGCATCATGGAAGTCTATCTGAACTCCATCGAGATGGGCGACGGCATCTATGGCGTTGACGCAGTTGCCGAGTACCATTTCAACAAGTCGGCCCGCGAGCTCTCGCGCAGCAATTGTGCGCTGATTGCCGCCACACTGCCCAATCCCCGCCGTTTCAGCAGCAAGGAGCCCAGCGCCTACATGCGGCAGCGCCAGCACAGGATTGAGCACGAAATGAAGTTCATCCCCTCCTTCCCCCGCGAAGGCGAAACCTACGACCCCCACACCGTCTCCGGAGGAGTCTATAAGAAGTAATTTCCCGCTTTTACTCGTTAAAAAAAACGCGCCCCCATTGCTGGGAGCACGTCTTCTGAGGGAGCCTACCCCGACCCTCCCGAAAGGGAGGGAGCAGAATCTCCTTCTGCTTGCATTTCTGATTTAGAAGGCTATCTACTCCCCTCGCTTTAATTGTCCCCCCTCCCCCTTTGGGGAGGGCGGGGGTGGGGCTTTAGTCTCCGCCACCGGTGGAGCCGTCCTTCTCGACTGCATTCTCGGGAGTTTCCTCCACCTGCAGGTTGTCGAGGAACACCTTGATGCGGCGGTTGCCGTTTGCGGCGCTCCAATGCGTCTCGGGCTGGAAGTTCACTCGGGAACCTACCACATGCTTCGAGGCAGAGAAGTCCTTCGCAGTGTCGGCAGGCTTGGTGGCAAGACCGATCTTGAACGAGCCGAAGCCATCGAGCTTCACACGGTACGACTCCTGAAGCCAGAGCTTCATGACGTTCACCAACTCGTCGAGCACGGCGATGACGTCGGCACGCTTCACCGAGACGTTGTCCTGAATCATCTGGGCAAGGTCCTTGGTGCACTTCGGAGTCTTCGGGTAGATGGCACGGGCGTACCACTTGCCACGAGT
>JAFZAP010000040.1 GCA_017557185.1 Prevotella sp. | reverse complement strand
GCTGACAGCCACATCTTCTTCAAAAGTCTTCGTACTAACGGACTTTTCATTAAGTGATTGATAATAAACAGTTAATAAACAATAAATATTTTCCAATTATTTGGAAAGCAACATAGAAGAATAATTAGAACAAATTAAAACAAAAAATGATTTATATTCGAATGATGCTGTTTTTCTAAGGAATGAAGGAATAAAAGGAAAAGAATGATACGGAAGTAATTGGATAATGGAGGGGCGATTCCGCGCGCGGAGAGCCTCCCCCTGCCCGGCCTCCGTCGCAAATGGGGGATTTGCTCCCCTTTGTGGGGCCGCAGCCATTCCGATGGCTGCTCTGAAGACCCCAGTCGCCAAGTAGAGGGGTGCCACATCCTGCGTAGTCCCATCCTCCTTTCTCCCTTCCCCTTTGGGAGGGGTTGGGGGTAGGCCCCTCGTCATCTGCGTAATCTGCGGTTAGTTTTTCACTGTTCACTATTCACTTCGCGCTTGCGCGGCCGTCTCTCTGTCTAATTTCCTTGTTTCCTTCATTCCTTAGAATCATCATATTTTGTGTTTTTAGATGTTCAAATAAAAAATCCGTGATAATCCGCGAAATCCGTGGAGAATAGCGTCGAAATGTATCATTTCGTTCAACCGGAGCATGCATCCTGTCTATCTGGAAGATTGCTTTAGAATCGCGTTAGAAATGCTCCTATTAAGTAAATTAAATGACTTTATAAAACAAATCAACTTAATTTAAAAAGTAAATTAACTTAATTTGATGAGTAAATTAACTTAATTTGCTCGGTAAATTAACTTAATTTGCAAAGTAAAATAACTTAATTTACTGAATAAAATAAGTTAATTTGCTGAACAATATAACTTATTTTACTAAACAAAGTAAATTATTTTATTGCACGATAGTTATGATCCAGGTTATCAAGAGCATTGCATTTGCGGTATAAAAGCATTGAAATAGAGACACTACTACACACAAAAAGCCGAGCCACATGGGTGACTCGGCTAAGAATCGGCGGTACTGCTGCGAGTGTGTCCGCTCTTATGTGTTCAGATTCAGAATTGTTCGAGAATCTCGATTCGCTTCTCGGTTGGGGGATGGGTGGCGAACAGCGAGTTGACGAACGACAGGATGCCTGACGACAACTTCTCGGGATGGATGATGAACAGCTGTGCCACATCGTCGCGACTGACGTCCTGCAGACCTGGGTCGTCAGAAATCTTACGCAACGCCGAAGCCAACGGCAACGGATCGCCACAAAGCTCGGCACCGCCTGCATCGGCCATATATTCGCGCTTGCGGGAGATGGCGAATCGGGTGAGCAACGTGAACACATAGGCGATGGCCATGCAGACGAGGGCGATGACCATGATGAGAATGAGCGAGAGGCCGGTTCCGCGTCCGTCGCGGTCGCGGTCGCTGTAGCGGCCGAACACCATCACGTTGTTCATCAGGCGTGCTGAAAGGCTCAGCACCGTTGAAACGATACCCACGAAGATGATGCTGGTGATGAGCAGGCGGGTGTCGCGGTTGCGGATGTGGGTGAGCTCGTGGCCGATGACGCCTGCAAGCTCGGCATCCGTGAGGCGGTTGGCCAGGCCTGTCGTCACCGTGACGGTATAGCTGTTCTTGTCGATACCGCTGGCGAAGGCATTCAGCTGCTCATCGTCGACAATGTTGATCTTCGGCATGTCCATACCACAGGTCATGCAGAGGTTTTCCACGATGTTGTAGATGCGCGGATTCTCGCGACGCTCAAGCGGACGCGCACCAACGGCATGACGTATCATGCTGGTGTTGGCGAAATAGGCGATGACAAACCACAGCCCTACTCCACCGATGACCCACGGCAGCGACTGCAGGAAGTAATAGTTGACCTGCTCGAGGCTTACCTGGTTGACGAAGTTGCCGTAGTCGTCGTAGTAGCCGTTGCCCAGGTAGCTCACTGCCATGAGGAACACCCAGACCATTCCAAGAATGATCACCGGAAACAGCAGCAGCAACATGATGCTCATCATGTTGTTGCGGCTGATCTGTGTTTGTATACCTACGTACTTCAATGGTTCAAAAGCTGCTTCGCAGCGTTCAAAGGTTCAAAGATGAAAGTCACCTGCAGCACAGGTAAAGTGCTTCGCACGGGTAAGGTGCAACGCACGGGGATTCACCCTGTACCCCCCTGCCTATGGGGGAGAGACTATGGGAGTGGGGCTCATCAATTGAAATTAATCTCCGGTGCCTTGTCAAGGTCGGCACGCTCTTCGTTCGAAACCTCGAACATCGGCTCTTTGTGGAAGCCAAACAGACCTGCGAAGATGTTCGACGGGAACGTCTGCACAGCATTGTTGAGCTCACGGGTGGCGGTGTTGAAGTAGCGGCGAACAGCAGCGAGCTTGTTCTCGATGTCGGCAATCTCGGTCTGCAGCTGCAGGAAGTTCTGGTTTGCCTTCAGGTCGGGATAGGCCTCGAGGGAGATCTTCAAGCCTGAAAGTGCACTGGTCAGCGCATTCTCTGCCTGGATCTTGTCGCCGATGGTCGTGGCATTCATAGCTGCCGAGCGGGCCTCGGTGACACGTGTGAGGACTTCCTTCTCGTGTTCGGCATAGCCTTTCACAACAGCCACCAGCTGTCCCACGAGGTCGTGGCGCTGCTTCAGCTGCACATCGATGTTAGCGAATGCGTTCTCACGATTGTTACGCAGTTTCACGAGGTTGTTGTAAATGCCAACACCCCACAAAGCAATCAGTACAACGACTGCAAGGAGAATTAAAAGAATACTCATATCCTACAATTTTAATAGTTAAACAATATATTTGCTGACAAAGGTACGAATAAGTAATCGAAATACAAAACGAAAACAATATTTTTTTTTCATTTTTCTTTTCGAACGAATGAACATAAAAAAGGCGGCCATCATCCTTCACAGGATCATGACCGCCTTTTGCTATACACTTTTCTATTTTCTCATTGCTTTCATAACCTTCTCGTAATAACGCTGGGTGCTCTTCACTTTGTAGTTGACACCGCCGTTCCACGAACGAATGGCTTTCTCAACATTATTCTTCGGGTTATACCACGACTGAATGAGTAGGAACATCTCCTTTGACTTCTCAACGTTGAACCTGTCTGATAACTTGTAGCGCTTTGTGCTTTTTCTCTGCTTCAAGATCTCATTACAGTCTTCAACCAAAATCGGAGTAATCTGCATCGCACCGACTTGATTGCCGTTCTGCGCACGATGATTTCCATTACTCTCCACCTCGATAATCGCCTCCATCACGGGATTCCAATCGAAGCTTCTCGTCGTCGCTCTACTTCCATTGCCTGCTGCCTGAGCAGAATGTGGGTTCGCCGTTAATAATAGCAGTGCAACCACTGCAGTCTTAAAAACTCTTTTCATAACATAACATTTAGGGAGTCTTGGACATCAGAAAAAGCAGCGCATGTCCGTGAGCGACCAGCGTAGAAGCAAAGGCGAGAATCAAGAGGGTTTCTGAATGGTAAAACCGGATTCTACTGATCCTATGTTCGCTCTGACTCCGTTAATACTATGGATGACCTTCCGAAACAAAAGGAAGCAACATCTCTATATCGGGTGCAAAGGTACGAACTTTTTTCCACATACACAAACTTTCGGGCCTTTTTCTACATTTTTTAAGATTATTAAAGTGTTGAAAATCAACAATTTGCCCCAAAAACATGAAGCAAAACATGCAGGAAAACGGCTTCTGGCAGCGCAGTTTTCGGCCTTCTCAGCCGTTTTTGTGGCTCATTTTATATTTTATTGATTATCAAATGTTTATGATAGATTACATAAATAAATGGTTAAAACGACTCAGCTGATGCCGGCCATCGCCTTCCAAGCCTCATTTACACCTTATTTTATATGAAGATGATAAAAATGGAATGATGAAACGTTTTTAACATTTCAGACCTCCCTGAGGTATTTCATACATGCCAACGCAATCTTTCAGGCCTGCATAAGCAGCGATATCTCCAACAAAATGACACAAAACAAGAAAAAGTGATTGACAACAGAAACTTTCACCGCTTTTTTCTTGAAAGAATGAAAGTTTTTTTGTAATTTTGCACTCATTCTAACAACCAATCATTTTTACAACACAGAACTCAGGACAACAATGATCTGGAATCCTAACAAAGAATGCATGAGCCGCGACGAAATGAGCGCCCTACAGGGCAAGCGGCTTAATAAGATTGTGACGTACGTCTACCACAATGTGCCCTTCTACCGACACAAACTGCAGGAGTTGGACATCAGGCCGGACGACATTCAGACCATAGAGGACATCAAGCGCCTGCCGTTTACCACGAAGCAGGATCTGCGCGACAACTATCCCTTTGGCCTGCAGGCTGCTCCGCGCAGCGAAATCATACGCGTGCATGCCTCGTCGGGAACAACCGGCAACCCCACTATCGTGGGATATACACGCAAGGACATCGGCGTGTGGAGCGAGTGCATGGCTCGCTGTCTGACAGCCTACGGCATCTCTCGCAACGACACGTTCTCCGTGAGCTACGGCTACGGACTGTTTACCGGCGGTCTGGGAGCTCACTACGGAGTGGAACACCTCGGAGCATCGGTCATTCCTGCTGGTACTGGCAACACCGAGAAGCACTTGAAACTCATCCGCGACCTCGGCATCACGGGTATCGCCTGCACACCTTCCTACGCACTCTATCTGGCCGAGACTATGGACCGCTTGGGTATCACGAAAGACCAGATTAAGCTGCGTGTGGGTGCCTTCGGTGCTGAGCCCTGGACGGAACAGATGCGACAGGAAATCGAGGAGCGACTCGGGCTGAAAGGCTATAACCTCTACGGATTGAGCGAGATTATGGGACCAAGCGTGAGCTACGAGTGCGAGGAACAGAATGGCAGCCATATCTGTGAGGATCATTTCTATCCGGAAATCATCGATCCGGTGACACTCGAGCCGCTGCCAATGGGCGAGACAGGCGAACTGGTGTTCACCACGCTGACGAAGGAAGGCATGCCGCTGCTGCGCTATCGCACACGCGACCTCTGTTCGCTGATACCTGGCGACTGTGCCTGTGGGCGCACCAGCATCAGGATGGGACGTATCGAGGGCCGTTCCGACGATATGCTGATCATCCGAGGCATCAACGTATTCCCATCGCAGGTGGAGAGTGTAGTGTTGGGTATGCAGGAATTTGCTCCGCGCTACATGCTGGTGGTCGATCGCAAGAACAACCTCGACACGCTACAAGTACAGGTGGAGCTGCGCCAGGAGTACTTTACAAGTACTTTCGATACGCCTGCTGCCATCGACGCACTCGAGAAGAAACTCGCCAACCGGCTGAAGAGCGTGCTGAGCATTTCGGCAAAGGTACAGCTGAAAGCACCAAACACCATCGAGCGCTCGCAAGGAAAGAGCGCACACGTGATCGACTTGCGCAAACTCTGAGCACCCCTTTCCTTCTCCGTGTGAGACCGAGGGACCACATTTCTAGTATTTAATAACCTCTTAATAAAAATGGAAGAAATTATTCAAAAGACAGAAAAAGAAACAATAGTAGCCAACCAGGAGGTGTCACCCTATTTCGAACCGGAATTGGAAACAATGTCGCGTGCCGACTTGGAGAAGCTCCAGCTGGAGCGACTGCAGAAGACCGTCCGGCATTGTATGAATGCTGAGTTCTACCGGAAGCGCTTCAAGGAACTGGGCATCACGCCTGACGACATCAAGTCGCTCAGCGACATCAGCCGTCTGCCATTCACAACCAAAGAGGATCTGCGCGACAACTATCCCTTCGGACTCGCCTGCGTGCCGCTTAGGGAATGCACACGTCTGCACTCGTCGAGTGGTACTACCGGCAATCCTACGGTGGTGCTTCACACACAACGCGACCTCGACGAATGGGCGAAGGCGGTTGCTCGCTGCCTCTGGATGGTGGGCAGCCGACCCGACGACGTATTCCAGAACTCTGCCGGATACGGCATGTTCACAGCGGGACTCGGATTCCAATACGGTGCAGAGAGGGTGGGAATGCTCACCGTGCCTGCCGCCGCAGGAAACACCAAACGACAGATCAAGTTCATCCGCGACTTCGGGACGACCGTTCTCCATGCTATTCCCTCCTATGCCTCACGCATCTACGAAGTGATGAAAGCCGAGGGTGTAGACCCGCGGAAAGACACGAAGCTGCGAGTGCTCTGCATCGGTGCTGAACCGCACAGCGAAGAGCAACGCCAACGCATCGAGGAAAATCTTGGAGTGAAGGCTTACAACTCGTATGGTATCTCTGAGATGATGGGACCTGGCGTGGCCTTCGAGTGCCCAGAACAAAATGGTCTGCACATCTGGGAAGACTATTTCATCATCGAAATCATTGATCCCGTGACACTTCAGCCCGTCCCCGAAGGAGAATTGGGTGAGCTCGTCATCACAACTATCAACCGCGAGGCAATGCCGCTGCTCCGCTATCGCACCCGTGACCTCACGCGTCTGCTGCCCGGCGACTGCCCCTGCGGCCGTAAGCATCGCCGTCTGGCTCGACTGCAAGGACGTAGCGATGATATGATTATCTTGAAGGGCGTCAACATCTTCCCCATCCAGATAGAGAAGATTCTGCTGAAGTTCAAGGAACTCTCAACCGATTATCTCATCACCATCGAAACGAAAGGCGATTCCGACATTATGACCGTCGAGGTGGAACTCAACAAGCTTCTCTCCGACGACTATAAGCAACTTGTCACTCTCGAGAAGAACATCACCCGTCAGCTGAAAGACGAGATTCTCATTACACCCAAGGTGAAACTCGTACAGAAAGGTACTCTGGCTGTCAGCGACGAGAAGAAGGCCGTGCGTGTGCGCGACCTGCGCAAACTCTTCTAATCAAATCTCTAATCATTCAACAAAACGCATCTATCCAACATTCAAAACATCTCAACCCCAAATCCTATGACTATCCAACAACTATCCATCTTCATGGAAAACCGATCGGGCACGCTCATCATCGTGCTTGATGTATTGAAAAAGGCGAAAATCCAGATTCTCGCTTCTACAATTGCCGATACTGCAGAGTATGGTATCTATCGTATCATCTGTGACCAACCGCAACGAGCCTTCGCCGAGCTGCAGGCAGCTGGCGTCGCAGTAGCTTTCTCCGATGTGTTCGCACTCGAACTCGACAACGTTCCCGGCGGAGCTGCCGACGTAGTAAGAACCATCAGTAAGGCTGGCATCAGCATCGCATACCTCTATTCGTTTACGCACAAGGGAAAAGGAATCCTCGTCTTCCGTACTGACAATATGGACGAGGCAAAGGCCGTTATCAGCGAGAACAAACTGAAGTTCATTACAGAAGAAGAAATCAGCCATCTTTTCTAAACGTCTAAACGCATCCTCACAACATAAGGAGGCAGGGATTTTGTGTTCCCTGCCTCCTTCTTTTTTCTTCAGCTTTTTCTCCCTTCCCTTCAGGGAGGGGTCGGGGGTAGGCTAAATAAAAGAGCCCCGCAGTCTTATGACCACAGGACTCTCATCAAAAAGAAGGCGGCTACCTACTCTCCCACATTGCATTGCAGTACCATCGGCGCAAGCGGGCTTAACTTCTCTGTTCGGAATGGGAAGAGGTGGGACCCCGCCGCTATAACCACCTAAATATAGGGGTTGACATATCAACAAGCAAAGACCATGTACTCGCACGGAAATCTCTCACAACACGACTCCGCTGCCAGCCGAACGTATCAGCCACGCGCAGAAAGCCTCGGGCAATTAGTAAGGCTCGGCTTTGACGTCACCGTCTTTACACCTGCCTCCT
>JAFZAP010000039.1 GCA_017557185.1 Prevotella sp. | reverse complement strand
TCGGAGCAGGTTCTGTAGTGAGCAAAGACATCCCAGAGGACTGCGTGGCTGTAGGCAATCCATGCAGGGTTATCAGAAAAATCAACAAGTGACATCCGCGTTCGGATGCCACTCATTTTTCTCGATGAGCAGATTGGCTTAGGTAGCCGCAAATACACACTAATCAATATTGATGAGCAATGAGATTGTTTTCAATGGAGAGATAAATCCGTAATAATGGTATTTCTTTCCGCAATTCATTTAGGCCGAATATCAGGAAAACCCCGTATCTTTGCACCCGGAAAAACAAACTATTATGAAAGGACTGATTATTATGGCTCTAACAGCTATGACACTGGGTGCAAACGCTCAGCAAAAGATGTACCTTACCATCGGTGGTGTGACCAAGACGGCAACGCTCGTCAGCAACTCTTCGACGGAGGCTTTGGTGGCGCAACTTCAAAAGGGCTACATCACTTACGAGGCTCATGACTATGGTGACTTTGAGAAGGTGGGGCCGCTGGGCTATTCGTTCCCCCAGAACAATGAAGATATCACCACACAGCCGGGCGACTTGATTCTGTATCTGGGCAGCAATCTATGCATCTACTATGACACGAACTCATGGGACTTCACCCGCCTCGGCAAGCTCGATAACATGACGCAGGCCGAAATCAAACAATGGGTGAATGCGGGAGGCGATAACGTAATCGTGACGCTCTCCATCTCCGATCCTTCAAGTCTCAGCCGAGTGTTGACCGACGGCAAGGAATCGGCAACCTATACTGTCTCAGGGATGTTGGCACAGACCGGGATGAAAGGGATTGTGATACGAAACGGGAAAAAACAAATCAGATAAGATAGAATAATGTATGAAGAAAACCGTATCATTCGTTCTGCTTGCAGTCGGCATGCTGACGGCTTGCACACAAGTAGCTAATCAAAACAAAGTAGAGAAGAACATGGAACAGACATTGACTTTAACACAAGAGTGGGACAAGGTGTTCCCGAAGAGCAACAAGGTGGAGCACTCGAAGGTGACGTTCAAGAACCTATTCGGTATAACACTTGCAGCCGATATGTATGTGCCGAAAGCTGCGAGCGGAAAGCTGCCTGCCATTGCCGTGTGCGGCCCCTTTGGTGCCGTGAAGGAGCAATCAAGCGGACTCTATGCTCAGACGATGGCCGAACGCGGCTTCCTGACCATTGCTTTTGATCCTTCCTTTACAGGTGAGAGTGGCGGCGAACCACGCAGGATAGCTTCAGTTGACATCAATACCGAAGACTATTCGGCTGCTGTCGATTTCCTGTCGAATTATGAGCTGGTTGATCCCGAGCGTATCGGCATCATCGGCATCTGCGGATGGGGTGGTTTTGCCCTCAATGTTGCGGCAGTCGATCCACGTATCAAGGCGACTGTGGCTTCGACGATGTACGAACTCACACGAGTGAACGAGAAGGGTTATTTCGACCAGAACGACAACGAGGATGCACGCTATGCCATGCGCCAGATGGTGGCGCGTCAGCGAACCGAGGACTACCGTACCGGTGAGCATCCACGTGTTGGAGGCGTAGTGGATCCGCTGCCAGACGATGCCCCCCAATTCATCAAGGACTATCATGCATATTACAAGACACCACGCGGTTACCATGAACGTAGCGGCAACTCCACCGACGGATGGGCTGCTTGCGGCATGATGCCCATGATGAATACCCGATTGCTCCAGTATGCCAACGAGATACGCAGCGCAGTTCTTATCATCCATGGCGAGAAGGCGCACAGCCGTTATATGGGCGAAGATGCTTTCAAGCTTCTCAAGGGTGACAACAAGGAACTGATGATTATCCCGGGTGCCACTCATTGCGACCTTTATGATGGTGGTACGGGCAACTACATTCCTTTCGACAAATTGGAAAACTTTTTCCGTGAGTATCTGAAATAACATGGCAGAAGGAAAAATCGTCCAGCTCGACTCGATCGACGCATATAACAAGATGTACGGATGGGAGACGCTGCATCCGCTTGTGACGGTGGTGAATCATACCGTAGAGCCACCTGTGGATCTGAACCACACGCGTCTGAACTATTGCCTCTATGCCCTGTTCCTGAAGCAGGGCGAGGGCTGCTCGATACGCTATGGACGCGAGAAGTACGACTATCAGGAGGGCACCATCGTGAGCTTTAAGCCTGGACAGGTGGTCGAGGTGGTATGGGACGAGACGAAGCCCATGCCAGCCTCGCGCGGCCTGCTGTTCCATCCCGACCTGATCTACGGCACACCGCTCGCCAAGCGCATCCATGACTACACTTTCTTCGACTATGACCAGCGCGAGGCCCTGCACCTCTCGGAGCGTGAGCAGCGCATCGTGAGCGATCTGCTCGACAGTATCGAGGAGGAACTGCAGCACCCTGTGGACAAGCACTCGCAGACGCTCATCACCGATGCCATCGGCATGCTGCTCGACTACTGCATGCGCTACTATGACCGCCAGTTCATCACGCGCCACAAGGTGAACAGCGACATCATGACCCGCTTCCAGCACGACCTGGAGACCTATTTCCGAAGCGGCGAAGCAGAGCGCAAGGGACTGCCCTCGGTAGCCTATTTTGCTGAGAAGGTGTTCCTTTCGCCCGGCTACTTCGGCGACCTCATCAAGAAGGAGACGGGCCTCACGGCTCAGCGCTACATCCAGAACAAGGTCATCGACCTCTCGAAGCAATACGTCATGGACCGCGAGCTGACCATCAACCAGGTGGCCTATAAACTCGGTTTCCAGTATCCACAACACTTCACCCGCCTGTTCAAGCAACAGGTTGGCATGACACCAACAGAGTATAGAAATTAGG
>JAFZAP010000038.1 GCA_017557185.1 Prevotella sp. | reverse complement strand
GGTGATGTACGATATGTACAATTCATTGCAGTCGATCGAAAAGGCCGACTCGACCATCCAGCAGGCGATGGACATGCAGTTGCAGATAGCAGAAGACACCACCAAGTTCGAAGCGCTGCGATACAAATTTGCACAACTGCTGCCGAGTGTAGAATATACCGAGACCACGGAGCGCATCTTCTCGTCGAGCATCGAAACCATCAACACCGTTGGCAACGTGCTTTTCACCGAGAATGTGGCTGAGTTCTATCAGATACGTAAGCTTTACAAGACATCGATCTGTGACTCCATAACCAATGACCTAGCCCGTACCCATCCATTCAGTTCCTTAAAGAATACACTTAATTTCGAATACTCTTTCCATGCTATTGTGAGCAGTGGCATGCTGAAAGATATGCAACTTAAGTATGCCCAATGCAAGCAGATGATGGAAGTTACCGACGCTGATATCGACGCTTATCGCGAGCAGCGCGAGCAGATAGACAAAAGCATGATGGACGATGATGCTTCCAGCGACTCATTGAAAAACAGATTCATAGAGATACAATCTACTATTGAAGAGGCAAAAGCGAAACTGAAATAGGAATATAAATATGAATAGGAACAGATTATGGATGCTCGCCGCCATCCTGACAATCTGCGGCATAACGATGGTGTCCTGTTTTTCGGACACAAAGAAGAGTGCGGCAGTCAGCGCGACTGACGATGCCAGCCAGTTTGTAACCATTACCGATGTGGTGCCAGACGCTATATTGGAAATCCGCTACTTCGGCACGTATAACTTTGTGGGTACGCGCATCGATGGTTATGAGGAGCCAACGGCATTGTTAACCAAACGGGCCGCAGACAGTTTAAAGGTTGTGAGCGATGACGTGAAATCCCAAGGCTATCGCCTGAAGATCTATGATGCCTACCGTCCACAAAAAGGTGTTGACCACTTCGTGCGCTGGGCTGAGGATATCAACGACACGCTGATGAAGCCCTACTTCTATCCCGACCTCGACAAGAGCGTGCTCTTTCCTCAGGACTATATCTGTCTGAAGAGCGGTCATACACGTGGCTCCACTCTCGATCTGACGCTGTTCGACATGGCGACAGAAAAGGAACTCGACATGGGCGGCACCTTCGACTGGTTCGGCCCCGAGAGCCATCCCGACTTCTGCGGCAATCCTGAGACGGGCGAGTACACGGGCGACAATTCAAAGAGTCCTGCCAATCCGAAACGCTGCATCACCCCCGAGCAGTTCAAGAACCGCATGATCCTACGTCAGGCTATGATGCGCCACGGCTTCAAACATTTCGATACCGAGTGGTGGCACTTCACGCTGAAGGACGAGCCTTTCCCAGATACCTATTTCACTTTCCCCGTCAAGCAGATTAAATGAAACAGATTATTTCTGCCCACTATTTGCATGTTTAACGGAAGAATCGAAAGAATAAATAAATGGAGATTCTCAGGCTGACATCTTTACAGACGATACTGTTTATCGTCATCTACAGTATTACGGGCGTAATGCCACTCATTGCGGCGCTCTACCTGCTACTGCGCCGTGGCAATGCCTTCGCGCCTGACACGACGCCGCCGTTGCGCCTGCGCCGTTGGTCGGCGGCGTTCTTTGCCGTAGCGGCATTGGCACATGTGTGGTGGTTCCTATTCTTAGTCTTTTCCGGCGACATCCGTTCTTTGGACGACTTGTTCCATTCCGCGGGCTATTGGGCAACTGTCGTGCTTGACGGCGTGACGATGCTGCCCACCATCGCCGGCACGCTGCTATCCATGCTCCAGGACCGCCGTCGGCCCGTCTGGCCCGTCATTGCGGCCTTGATGCCATTCGTGGCAATGGGAGGCGTGCTCATGGTCTGGCCCAACGGACTGCTCATGCAGATAGGCACAGTTTACATCCTTTTGCTCTACGTGCTCTTTGCGGTATATGTGGCGTATGCCGTGCGGCAATACGGACGGTGGCTGCGCGACAACTATGCCGACCTGGAACACAAGGAGGTGTGGCTTACCCATGTGGTGTCGCTTGTATTCGTGCTGCTGTTAATCTTCTATTCATTCATTGACGCCAACATCATCCTGCTCTACCTCCTGAATGTCCTCGAACTCGCGATCTTCGGCCTCCTGCTGTGGCGTGTGGAGACGCTGCCAAACTTAGAGACCCACCCCCAGCCCCTCCCTATGAGTGAGGGGAGTGGTCAGACTCAAGGGGAAGAACAATCTTCTCCCCTCCATTATAGGGAGGGGCAAGGGGGAGGGTCTGTCAATATCGACCTCGCACAGATCGAGCGACTATTGAACGAGCACTGCGTAGCCCCGCAACTCTACTTGAAGCACAACCTCTCACTGCAGGAACTGGCGCAGGCCGTTGGCACAAACCGCTTCTATCTCAGCCAGTATTTCTCACGTCAGGGCATCACCTACAGCACTTATATCAATAACCTGCGCGTCAACCACTTCATCAGCCGCTACCAGGAGGTCGCTGCCTCCCAGCAGCCCTTCACCGTGCAGCAGTTGGCCATCGAGAGCGGCTACCGCAGTTACAGCACTTTCAGCCGTGCCTTCACTCAGCGCATCGGCCAAACCGTCACCGCCTGGATGTGCGGCCGGCCTGACTGCTGAGGAAATCGAGGGGTTGTAATCAACAACGCCGGTAGATATCTCGCCGAGATTCCGCATGGAGTCTCGGCGTTTTTATGGTGTCATTTCGCCACCCATCATGTCAAAAAAACAATTTTGAGTTGTCAAATCAGCAAAACGAGTTGTCAAATATGCAAAGTGTTGTCAAATCGTATAAATCTGCTCCCGCCCACGTTTCGGGCCTTGGCGGTTCGGGGGATTTTTTGTAATTTTACAGGCAAATTAATAACTAAAAACTGTAGATTATGTTCGATTACAGAGGACTTCAAGACGTTTTGTTCATCGCGCTCTACTGCGGGGTGGCATTCCTGGCCGTGCTGGCGGCGGTGTATCTGCTGTTCAGGCGGCGCAATGTCTTTGCCGATGTCAAGTCGAGCCTGCGGCTGCGACGCTGGACGGCGGTGCTGCTGGCGGTGATGGCGGCGAGCCACGTGTGGTGGTATGCCATCGGGCAGTGGTGGCTGGCCGATGACTGGCTGGTGCGCACCATCTTGGTGATCATGCTCGACCACTTGACGCTGGTGCCTCTCGTGATGGTCGTGCTGCTCTCGATGCTGCAAGACTGCCGGCGCCCCATCTGGCCGTGGCTGCTCTGGCAGGTGCCGGTGGTCGCGTTCGGCATCGTGGGCATGGACCAACGCTCGTGGTTCTACGGCTACGAGTTGCCGCACTACTATCAGTTGGCCGTCTGTGTCGTCTTCGTGGTGTATTACATCTTCGCGCTACGGCAGTACGGGCGGTGGCTGCGCGACAACTATGCCGACCTGGAGCACAAGGAGGTGTGGCAGAGCCTGGTGTTCGCCGTGGTTCTCTTCGCCGTCTACTCGCTATACACCTCGAACATGGGCGAAATGGCGCGCGAGTATCTGTCGCAGGTCATCAGCATCGTCATCATCGCTTTCCTGCTCTGGCGCGTGGAGACATTGCAGGAACTGGAGAGCGAAGAGGAAGAAAACATATAACAAACAATAATATTTACTTAAATTATTAACAACATGCGAAGAAAACTATTGACTTCGTCGAGTTACGTCCTATTATTCGCCCTGCTGTGCACAGTTGCGCAAGGAGCATGGGCACAGATTCCCGACCCAACTGTCTTTGACGACGTGTGGGACGGCCATTCTACATCGAAGCCGGAATACTACTCCGGATGGACTGAAGAAAACCCGGCGTATAAAGGATATTACGATGTCGTCATCATCAAGAAGGCATCAGAGCTGGCATACGTCCGAGATAACTTCAAATCTTATGAGAAAAAGGATATTCTGCTGATGGCCAACCTCGACATGGGCGCCGTAACGTGGATTCCCATGGGTAATAACAATGGAAGTATTACTTCTTACTGGGGTACGTTCTATGGCAACGGCCACACCATCCGCATCGTCATCAAGGATGCCACTGCCAACTACCAAGGACTGTTTGCCGAGATTGGTGTAAAAG
>JAFZAP010000037.1 GCA_017557185.1 Prevotella sp. | reverse complement strand
GTGATATGGCTCATAATATAACTGCCATCTGTACTAACTGTACCAAACGAGGGGTGTTGAGGAGTGAAAAGACATATTTTTAATTATGTGTATTTTTTTCAATCTCAGTTGTGACAATCTCGAAAATTATTCGTATCTTTGCCAACAAGTTGACGGAGATGCTCGCAGGAAGTTAGCTTAATACCAATTGTCAGACAGTGACTGACATTTTAACCGCGAAGAGTCAAAAGAAAGTAAAACCGAAGTAGGAACAAACAATTTGTTCTCGGGAAGAAATATGTAGGATTAATAATATGTCTCTAATTTATAAAATTCTAAGCATATTCAAATCCGATGATGCAGGGATTAATGTGTTGACTCCTGAGATAAAGGAGTTAATGGCATTCCGTAAGGATTTGATGTCGCTGCAGGAGGTAGACCGGTATATTGCCCGTTCAGAATATTTACCTCTTTGTGAGAACTATTCCCAAACATATATCTTCTTCGAGAATGCGCAAAGAGCCAAAACGTTGGACTATTATTGCAAGCAAAATGGATTAGAGAAAAGGTATGCAGAAAAGTTTCTTTCGGAGTTCGAAGATGTGTGTATAAACGAAGAGTCATCTATTATTGCAGAGCATAACGACCAATACATTCAGAGACATCTAAAAGAAGATAAAGATTATCTCGACAAGATTCTCGTTCCTGTTGATCCCAAAATCCTATTAGACGAGGAGCAAAGACGTGTTGTCCTTTCTGATGAAGATTACACATTGGTTATAGCAGGTGCGGGTGCGGGTAAGACTACAACAGTTTCTGCAAAGGTACGCTATCTTACAGAGAAGAAGGGTGTTTCGCCAGAAGATATTTTGGTAATCTCGTTCACTAACAAAGCTGTAGGCGAACTTCGAGAAAGGATAAACAAAGACCTCGGCATACCTTGTCCTGTAACGACTTTCCATAAAACAGGTTATGCGATATTGCGAAGACAAGATGCCGAGCGCAAAATGGTGGTTGACCAAGGTTTTATGTATAACGTTATCAATAACTATCTAAAAGGAAATATCCTTGAAAATCCAGAGTTGGTTGATAAACTTATACTTTTCTTCGGTAGTTATTTTGACGCGCCATACGAGGGGGAAGACTTGAACGACTTTTTCAATTACATTTCTAAGGCAGATTTCTCTACTATTCGAGGAAACATAGACGAATACGCAGAGAAAATCATAAATGAACGGACTGGTAAATATCAAACTATAGCTCGTGAAACTTTACGTTCATCGCAAGAAGTGCTAATTGCAAACTATCTATATAGAATGGGTATAGAGTACACGTATGAAAAACCATATCCTTTCAATATTGCTAATTCATATAAAGTATATACTCCTGATTTCACCATTACGCAAGATGATAAAGTTGCATATATTGAGCACTTTGGCATTACGCAAGACGGAAAGAACAGCAGATATAATGCAGAACAGATAGAAAAGTATAAACGACAAGTCAACGACAAGGTCAAATTGCATAAAAAACATTCTACTGATCTTATTTATACCTTCTCTGGATATAATGATGGCAGAGATTTGTTATCACATTTAGAAGAGGAGTTAGTTGCACACGGTTTTGAGTTGCATCCTCGTTCATCTAAAGAGATATTTGAGAAGATTGTCAACACAGAGGAAAACCGCTATATTTCAAGACTTGTAAACCTGGTATGCACATTTATACAGAATTTCAAAACAAATGGTTATCCTGTTGAGAAATTTGGCACGTGGAATTCCACATCCAAGAATGAGCGCACCAAACTTTTCCTGACCATTTGTGAACAATGCTATCATGAATATACCAAATGCCTCAAAGAGCGGAATGCCATTGACTTTGAGGACATGATAAATGAATCCGCTCGTATATTGCGCGAAGCGGAGGAACGGCAAATAGTGCCAGACTTCAAATATATCATCGTTGATGAGTACCAAGATATTTCTCGTCAACGTTTTGACCTCACCAAGGAATTGAGCAAATTATGTAATGCAAAGATAATTGCCGTTGGAGATGATTGGCAATCAATATATGCCTATGCAGGTTCCGATATTACCCTATTCACTCACTTTAAGGAAACATTTGGATATGGTTTAGAGTTGAGTATCACGAAAACATATCGTAATGCTCAAGAGGTAATTGATATTGCAGGTGGATTCATTCAGAAGAATACTGAGCAAATACAGAAAGCCCTTATCTCACCTAAGCATATCAATAATCCTGTTATTATACAGACTTATACTGAGGATGTTGACCGAAAAAAGTATGAAGGTCGTGGAGGAAAATTCTTCCTGTTGGGCGAAACCGTTGAGAAGTTAATGAAAGAAATCCTTACGGAAAATCCCAAATCTTCAATATTGTTGCTAGGGCGTTATGGCTTTGATGGCTTCAATCTTACAAAATCTGCAGACTTCGTTTATTGGGAAAAAACAGGAAATGTAACATCCAAGACGTTTGCAGAAATAGAAATGGAGTTCATGACAGTGCATCGAGCCAAAGGGCTTGGATTTGATAATGTCATTATTATCAATGCTATAGACTCTACATATGGTTTCCCATCAAAAATACAAGATGACCCTATCCTGCATTATGTCGTAAAAATTGACCGTTCTATCGAATATGCAGAAGAACGACGTCTTTTCTATGTAGCTCTGACGCGAACTAAGAATCGAGTCTATATTGTAACACCACAACAACGACCATCGGAATTCGTGCGCGAGTTAGTGAAAGATTATCCAAATGTAACTCTACGAGGTCAGTTAGATGAGGTTCGAAAAAACACAGGAGACATTAAACATTGCCCTGTTTGTGGTTATCCTCTGCAACTGAGATACAAGAAAACATATGGGCTGAAACTATGGGTTTGCTCCAACGAACCAGAGATTTGTGATTTCTTGACGAATGAAATTAATGGCAATGATATGTCTATTATCAAATGCGACCAATGCAAGGACGGCTATTTAATCGTTAAACAGGGGAAGCAGAGTAAAGGAGAAAAACCTTATTATTTCCTTGGTTGCACAAACTACACGCAAGACGGCAAAGGTTGTAATCGCATGATGACATATAGAGAATATCGAATGATAAAACGTGATTAATATGACAAATATATAATTCTCCACTCATCTCTTTGCGAGGTGGGTGGAGTTTTTTTGAACCTTTCAATCAAGAAAGGAGAATGGAGGAAATGTAGGTTTTACCTTGTCGCTACCTGCGAGAAGGCGACAAGGCGGTCGGTGCGCTCGCCGGTGCCTCGGTAGTAGACGAGCACTTGATACTGGTTCTCCGTTTGGTAGAAGGAGCCTTCGGAGGGCACGGGTCGCAGGGTGCCATCGGGCTGTGCAAGCAGGTACTGATAGGAGTAGTAGCCTTGCTTCAGCGGGATGATTGCCTCGTAGGTCTGGCTCTCGCGGTTGTATTCCATCAGGTAGCGCTCGGATAGCTGGTCGTAGGTCCAGAAGCCGTTCAGGAACACATCGCCTTCGAGTTCGGGGCTGAGCAGGCGAAAGTGGGTGAGGAGGTACTCGCAGGTGCGGTCGATCTCGATGTTGTCGCTGTTGCGGATAAGGAAGGCTCCGTTGGCATCTTCATCGTAGACGTAGCTGCGACGCGGCTCATCGGGCCAGATATAGGCATGATAGGCGGTTCCGTCCCAGTCGATTTTCTCAAGCCCCATCGTAGTATGCGTGACGTCGAGCATCTCGAACTTGCGGTATTCGTTGCCACCGGGGAAGATGAGGTCGCGGCAGTGGCTCCAGCGCAAGCCGTCGTTCATGGTGAACTGCGGCTTGGCGTTGACGACGGCGTTATCCCAACGGCCGTTCTGCATGACGACAGTGGTGAGCTGCCGCTCGGGGTCGATGACGTTCAGCCCTCCGTAGTTGAGCTGCATCTCCACCTGCTGGTGGGCATTGCGGATGTCGATGTCGGTATTGTCGGTAACGGTCATCGCAACGCTCATGCGAGGCTCTACAACCATGAAGCACGCCGTGAGCACAGGAGCCTGGTCGTCGTCGTTCTCGTCGTAGATGGTGACGCGATAGTTACCGCTCATCTTCAGACGGCAATGCTGGTTTGGAATCTGCAGTCGGTAGTGGGTGTATAGCACATTGGTGTTGAGCGACTCCTCGAGGTCATCGAGCGGCTGCGAGTCGTTGAATCCTTCAACGAAGTCGGTCGTGAAGATATCCTCGGAGACGGTCCAGTCGGCTTCGCAATGTTCTATGCGGTACACGTAGCGGTGGTACTCGTGGGTGAGGTCGTCGAAGCTGATGTTGATGCGCTGTCCCAGCTTAATGATGGGCAGCGACAGCCAGTCGCTACCAGGTGTGACCTGTAGCGTGGCGATGCGGTCGTTCAGAATCTCGTGCCGCTGTGCACAGAGGGGGAGGGAGAGGAGGAGAAGGAAGCCCCACCCCCAGCCCCTCCCCCATAGGGAGGGGAGATGGAACCTACCCCCAACCCCTCCCTGAAGGGAGGGGAGCTTTTCCTTAAACCATTTGATCGTTTGTACCATTTGCATTTTAATGGCTGACCTGATTCAGTATCATGTCGGTGACGCCGTCGACAATCTTTTCGATGGCATCGCTGGTGGTGCTGTCGGTGCGCTCGCCGATCTGCTTCTTGACGATGCGGCTCACAGAACCGATGATCTCTTCCTGAATGTTGTTGATCAGGTCGCCCTCATCGACTTGTGCCTGAGTGCCGGTGGTGTCGGCAGGCTGCTGAGTGCCTGTGGCAGGCTCGAAGCCCGACAGCGGGTTGTGGTCGTCGATGTAGCGCGACAGATCGTCTTCGTTCATGGTGAATACGCGCCCGAAGGCTCCGTAGGAGATGTTCTTGTCCTTACCGTCGGTGTTGATGGTGCACTTCGAGTAGATGTAATAGTTATGGAAGTCGACCATCTCGTCGAGCACCTTATCAAGGATCTGGTCGGTGAGTAGATGACGCACGAGGCCTATGCCGACGCCAAACAGGTTGTTGTTGCGCTGTGCCGACTGATCGAGGGCGAGTGTGATCTTCTCCTTGATCTTGTTCTTGTGGTCTTGCTCCTTGGGACATGATACCGCCATAGCGACGAGAACGACGGCCAGCAGAATGATGAAGGCCGTGAACAGACGCTTCAGACATGAGCTGCCCTTCGGCTTGGCGGGGACGGCAGCTGCTGCCGGCGCCTCTGGGGCTGCGGGCTCCTGAGGCAGGTCGTCGGGCAGCGGGGGTGGGGTAGAGGTGTCTTTAGTGTTGAAGAGGAAGGCGCGCAGCTCATCCACTTTCCATGCTGGTGTCCAGTCGGTCATGCCTTCTCCCCAGACGAGTGTCTCGCTGGTGATGCCCTTGTCCTTCAGTTCGTAGATGCTGAACGGACCCGACTGCTTGTTGTTTTCTACGATAAAGTATTTCATGTTTCTTGTCAGGTTGGATTATTGTCGTTGGGGATGGAGGCCTTGGCGGTCTCTTCGTCGTAGTATTTCTCGAACTCCTGGCGCAGCAGCTGCGGCTGGGCGATGATGTCGCGTATCAGCTTCAGCGACTTTTCGTTGGGGGAGTTGGGAATCCAGAGGGTGATGTAGCCATTCGTGGAGTACTTGTTCTGCATGTGCTCGCTGAACCGCTCCCAGTGTTCCTCGCGCGATTTCTCGGGATAGTGCTCAAGACCGAACTGCACCGTGCGGCGGAAGACGGACTCGGGCGAAAGCTCGCGGTCGGCTTCGGCAACGATCTTCCCGTAGATGCTGCGGGGAGCGTGGGCAGCCGAGGCGCGGTGGTCCTCGATGGCTTCGCGCATCACGCGCAGCTGATCGTCGCTAAACCAGCGCTTCAGGCGCAGGTCGGAGGCCATGATCTTGCCGCCGGTGATGTGGTGGATGGCTCGTGGGCCGCTCATCCCGATGTCGTGATAGGCAGCGATGGCATACGCCATATTGGGGTCGGCCCCTATCTTGCGTGCCAACTCGAGGCTGTTCTTGATGACACTCTGCACGTGTGCCAGCCCGTGACTCTTGCCGAAGTCGTTGTATTTCGGCAGGATGTTGGTTTCCACGAACTGCATCAAATCGAGGCTCACATTCTGATCGATCATAGATGACAGGTTTTCTTAATCTGCAAAAATAGTAAGATTTATGATACAAAATGCTTTTTTATAGTTAATAAAAACAAAAAGTGGGTGAAACGGAGCTCTGTTGACAGTTGTTCTTGAAATTATTAGCTACTTTTGCAGGCGAGAAAAACAATTATGCTAATCTGAAGAAACAGTGGAAAAAGAATATGGACGAGAATAACATAAGACAGAATTCGTGGAAGGCTTGGCTGTTGGCAGCACGCCCGAAGACGCTGACCGGCGCTGCCGTTCCGGTGATGATTGGTGCCGCTCTGGCCATCAGCGATGCACAGAGCCATGTGAGGATTGTGCCTATGGTGCTGTGTTTCCTGTTTGCCTTCGTGATGCAGATCGACGCCAACTTCGTGAACGACTATTTCGACTTCCGCAAGGGCACCGACGACGAACAGCGACTGGGCCCGAAGCGTGCGTGTGCACAGGGATGGGTGACGCCAGATGCGATGAAGAAGGCGCTGATTGCGACGACGGCGCTGGCGTGTGTGATCGGTCTGCCGCTGGTGTTCTACGGCGGCTGGGAGATGGTTGTCGTAGGGGCGCTGTGTGTGCTGTTCTGCTTCCTCTATACCACCCATCTGTCGTATGTCGGTTTGGGCGACTTGCTAGTTCTGCTGTTCTTCGGTGTGGTGCCGGTCACGCTGACCTATTATCTGTCGATGCCCGAAGGATTCCAGTTCGTCACGATGGAGTGCCTGCTGGCATCGCTCGCCTGCGGACTGGTGATCGACACGCTGCTTGTCATCAACAACTATCGCGACATCGATAACGACCGGCGCACAGGGAAGCATACGCTCATCGTCGTCATTGGCGAGAGGTGGGGACGGCTTCTCTATCTGGCATTGGGCGTGACGGCCTGCCTGCTGGGGTGCACGTTCATCCTCTATGGCCACAACTGGGCAACATGGCTACCCATCGTCCTCTATCAGCCGCTCCACGTTGCCGCTTTCGTGGAGATGCGCCGCATCGGAAAGGGGGCACAGCTGAACCGCGTGCTCGGTATGACGGCTCGCAACATGTTCGTCTATGGCCTTGCCGTTTCTCTCGGTTTCCTCCTGAATCTTTGCTGACGATAGGACTCCACTCCAACTCTCCCAAGTTTTTTCGCGCTGTAAGTGCAAAAGCTTGCTATTGGCACCTAGGCAGCTTTCGTGCTCTCTCTCCTTTTGGAGAGGGCTGGGGTGAGGCTTTCCCTCCCTACTGGGGAGGGTTAGGGTGAGGCACCCTTAATTAAAGAAATTCCAACTCACACCCAGGCGAAGAACACGGCCGTTGGTGGGGTAGTGGGGCGTGAGGAAATAGTCGCGGCTGCCTGTACCTGCATTAACGTGACTCATCATGACGAAAAAGCGCGTGTGCTTCAGATGCATATTGGCATAGACATTCACGATGGGATAATTACCAATCTCTTGCTTGGCATCGCCTTCCTGTACGCAGAACTGGCCGAGGGCAGGGCTGTAGTCGGGGGCAGCATACTTCGTGAAGTAGCGGGCATCGGCTCCGAGGTCGCAGCTCAGCACATGGGCTATCTTGAAGCGCATAAAGAGATTGGTGTAAATATTGAGGTCGGGAACGGGGAGCACATCAGACTTCGTGGTCTTCTGATAGGTGAGCACGGTCTCCCAGTTGAGGGGTCCGAATGTGAACTGCTGCGACAAAGAGGCGGTGAGCAGGCTGATGGCATCGGAACACTGCCTGACAGCAATGGTGTTTCCAACACGACTCATGTCTTCAGTAATGGTGTAGCTCTGCCCGAAATAGGTGTAGTTCTTGATTTCGTCGACGGCAACGCGCAGCGTGGTGCGCGTCTTCTGATAGCTGAAAAGTCCTTCGATGCGGCTATGGATGATCTTATCCAGACCGTCGTTGTCCCACCAGAGATGCTTCGAGTGGTAGTGGCGGTAGTAGAAGGTGGGATTCAGGCGGTAGAGGAAGCCGCGGGCTGCCAGCGTGACGGTGTCGCGGAACAGCCGGAAGTTCAGGTCGGCTGAGGCATCGATCTTCAGTTGGCCGGCATCTTCGCCGATGAGCCACGTTTCGGCTTTCGCACGATAGTGGAGTGTCTGACCTTGTGTCTTGATGAGCTGTCCGCCGATGCTCAGCGTGTGTTCCTTGTAGCTCATGGGTGCTCCCAGCGTGTCGGGCAGGGTGAAGTGTCGCAAGTCACTGGTGGCAAACACCTTCAAGCCTGCCTTTGCCCACTTGTTGAACCCTTCGAGCATAGAGATGGCGAAAGTGTTCTTGATGGCTAAGTGCTTCGTCTGGTCGTAGATGGAGTCGCCTGCCATCAGCCACGCATCGGGATAATAGGTGTCGGCATAGAAGTTGCTGGGTGTGTCGTAGGCCTGATAGATGCGACGGTAGTTGTCGAGTTTCAACGTATGGATGAAACTGGTCACGGGCACATATTCGTTCTTCAGCCACGAGGTATCTTCTTGAGCCTTGCTTTCGGCTGCCAGCAGACTGTCGGCAGCAGCCTTTCCGTTGACGGCAATTCGCTCTCCCATGTTGAGGGAGTCGGTCTTGACGGGTTCGGCACCAGCGATTTTGGCATCGTCGGGACGACCGGCAAAAGTAGGTTCCTGCTTCAAGTCGTCTTCGTTGAGCTCGCGCCCTTCCTCACGTGCCTGCTTCTCCTTCTTTTCGCGTTCCTTGCGCTCAGCTTCTTCCTTCTGCGAGGCCATCGCGAACTTCTTGGCTTCTATCTCTTCGTCGGTCATCGGCACCTTGCGATTGAAACCGAGGTTGAAGCGATGGGTGAGGAAAACGTGCTGGTTGTCGTTGCGGTTCCAGTTCTCCTGCAACACGGTGGGAATCTCGGAACTCTGGAAACTCTCGTTGAATCGCTCGGGGTGTACGATGTATTCATCGTCGGTGATACCGCCGTTCTCGGTGACTTTCTGATGATTCGTCGACATGAGAAGGTGGGCTTCGTAGCGGTCGCCAAGGTAGCTGCCGTACATCGTGTAGTTGAAGTGGGCGGTGCTCTGCGAGTCGTAATAGCCGCGTCCGTAGATGTAGTTGAAGTTGAAGCCGAAACCGAGCCGCTTGCCAGCATTCACGCCGAACTTCGCCGTGAAATGGTCATCGCCATTCGTCCTGTCGCCACATTTGTTATAGCTCAGGTTCGTGAACGGCGATAAGGTGTTGGTGAAATGAAAATCGCCAGGTTGCGTGATGAAATAGTCGTAGGGTTGTGTGAAGAGGAAATGGCCGTCGGCCTGACGGTCGATGAATATCCTGTTGATGCGGGGCGCTCCCTTGTTGCCGGTTGTGTTGTATTCTCCACGCAGACCCTCGGTGAAGGCGGTGTTCATATACATGTACTGAAGGGTGTCGGGAAATACGGCAGTACGGTCGCCAAACTGTTCGTCGACCGTCCACGTCTTCATGCCTTTGGGGATTTCCTTGTTGCCTTCGCCCTGTTGGCCTGATTGGTCACCCGACCGCTTGCCGGCAGCATTTCGGGTGGTGATATTGCCTGACTCGTCGATTTCGTTGATTTGTCCATACGAAACCGATGCAAGAAGCATTAACAAGCCTAACGTGGCTATTCTCATACTCATCTGACAATGATATTCTCTATGACGTTACTCCGGCGGTCAGTTGACGAGTCGGATGCTGCATTCCACGAGTTTGAAGCCGATGGCAACCAAAATGACGTAGGTGCCTATAGTCTTGTCTGAGAAGAAATAAATGCAAAGGCCGATGATGGCACCCAACATGAATATGATGTTGAGTGCATTGCGCAGACGGTTGTGTTTGCCTTTCGGGGTCAGACGGTCGGTGCGGCGGTGAGGAATGTTCGTGTTCTCTTCGTTGCTCATAGTCTTCAATGATGATTATACCGAAACCCTGGGGATTAATGCTCAAGGGCTGTGCTGACAATCTGGAAGATTTCATCCTTGCGGTCGATGGTCTTACGACGGAACTTGCCCGAATACTTGCTCAGCTTCGTTTTCGACTTGTTCAAGGCATATTCGTCGGTAATCCATTCGTCGGCAGAGGTTTCCAGTCCCTCTGTGTCACCGCGTTCGGTCTCATAGTTATAGTAGATGCGCGAGAGCGTCATGTTCAGATGGCCGTCGCTGCAGTTCGCGATGATCGTATAGTTGAAGACTGTACGGTCGAGGGCGAGGAAGGTGTTCTTGAACACCAGCCATTCGCGGTAGCGGGCAGCTATCACGTGGTCTTTCTTGTTCACAAGCGACACCTGGCTCTCCTTGAACTGGTTCTCGGCGGTCGTCATCTTCTCCAAGACGTCGTACACAATGTCGTAGATCTGCTGCGCATCTTTACCTGGTACATCTTTGTCGAGCGTGAAGACAACTTTCCCGTCGACGGTGGGCACAGCACCCTCTAGGTATTTGACGTCGGTGTCGGCCTCTTTCTTCGTGAACAAAGCCTTCTTGGATTCTTCACTTTTCTTGACTGGCTTCTCCCAGTCTCCCTGAGCCAAGCACAGGCAGGGTACCAGTGCGAAGGCTATTGCTATCAGCTTTTTCATGCAATCAGTATTTTTTATTATTGTTTCCTTGTTGTTGCTCAATTTCTTCTTTACACCTTATTATATATAATATATGTGTAATTGCTTTTTGGGGGCCTTCGGCTCACATAGAAAGTATTTCAAAGGGCAAAATTACGAAATAATCTGAGATTATGAGCCTTTTAAGTAATATTTAACCAAAAAACTACCAAAACTTTTCTTCGACGGCCTCCCTCAAACTTAGGGTGTTGAGACCTGCAAAAGGAGTGAAAAATGTGCAAAAAGTGGTGTTTACGTCGGAAAAAACAGCAGGAAAAGTCGGTTTCTTGTAAAAAAAGAAGAAAAAATGATGTTTTTTGAAAAAAAATCATAGAAAAGTTTGCAGGATATAAAAATTTGCCGTACCTTTGCACTCGCTTCGCTCAAAAATGGAGCAAACAACAGTGATCTTTGAATGATTTACATAACAGAAGTAGTAGTACAAGAAGCAGGTGCAAATCGCGCATCTTTGATGAGTCGATGAGCACTTGGGTAGTTTTATACGAACCGTAATTTCTTTTCTATTATCTGGATAGCAGTCCTTGAGTACAGACAACACTCCTGCCTGATCCGTTTTTATTTCGGAGACGGCGGGTAAACGAATAAAAATTTACAACGGAGAGTTTGATCCTGGCTCAGGAT
>JAFZAP010000036.1 GCA_017557185.1 Prevotella sp. | reverse complement strand
TATGAAATTTTTTACACACAAGTAATAACCTATTTTCGAACTGTAGCACTGTAGCGCTGTAGCGCATGCAATGATTTAAATGTGGGTAAGGATGCGGCAAAGGTGCTGGGGTACAGCAAACCTCTCAATGCAATCGCCATGCAGACGAGGATGACTCCCTGAAACGGGGACTCGATTCCAAAGGGGGAGCCATTTTGTCCACCCCTTGCTGGAGGACAAAACCACATACCTAGGTATGTGGTTCTAACGGCGAGGAACCCTGCTGTTCGATCACCAAGACAAGGGCACCGGGCTGAAATTGCAGCTCAGTCCAAATCTGGACTCGTCAACAAGGCGGTTTCTTAACACTTTTTCACAAGCCACGTCTCCGTTCATTTGGTGGTTTCGAAAATTCTCCGTAACTTTGCAACGAAAACGAAAAGCAAAAATTGCATGCATAAAAACAATACCATAATGAGAACAGACAGACATTTCACCACGCGGGCAGCCATCACATTGCTCGCCATGATGCTAGCCATGACCACTGTCGTAAAGGCACAGACCCCCTACGCCATCTACTGCGCCGACAACACCACCTTCTATTTCACCTACAGGAATGATGTACTGACCGAGAGCGGTAATTTCACTCCCGAGGGAACCAACGACGCCCTGACCATCACCGCCCTATGGAGCGGAACAGACGTGACAGCATCTGGCGACGAACCAGGATGGTATAACAATTCCACCGTGAAGGACGGCACGAAGACCGTGGTGTTCGAACCGTCGTTTGCCCCGGTGCGGCCCGCAAGCATGGCGCGGTGGTTCTGTGAGTTCACCGCCCTGGAAGAGGTGCTTGGCACCGACAACCTTGACACCAGCGAGGCGACGAACATGAGCTTCATGTTTTACTTCTGTAGCAAACTCTCAACCCTCGATGTGAGCGGGTTTAAAACGGGTAAAGTGACCGACATGTCTTTCATGTTCCAAAATTGCTCCAGTCTGACCTCCCTCGACCTGAGCGGCTTCGACACAGGGAACGTTAAAAGCATGGAGTCAATGTTCTCCGGCTGCTCCGGCCTGAAGACCCTCGACGTGAGCGGGTTCGACACGGGGAAAGTCGAAAGCATGGAGTCTATGTTCTCCGGCTGCTCCAGTCTGACCACCCTCGACGTGAGCGGGTTCGACACGGGTAAAGTGATAGGCATGTCTGATATGTTCTCCGGCTGCTCCGGCCTGACCTCTCTCGACGTAAGTGGGTTCGACACGAAGGACGTGACCAACATGAGTTTTATGTTCTCCGGCTGCTCCGGCCTGACCTCTCTCGACGTAAGTGGGTTCGACACGAGGAATGTGACCGACATGTCTGCAATGTTCCACGCTTGCTTCGTTCTGACCACCCTCGACGTGAGCGGGTTCGACACGGGGAACGTTGAAAACATGGGTATTATGTTCGGCGGCTGCAGCAGCCTGACCACCCTCGACCTGAGCGGGTTCGACACGGGGAACGTTGAAAACATGGGTATTATGTTCGGCGGCTGCAGCAGCCTGACCACCCTCGACCTGAGCGGGTTCGACACGGGGAAAGTTGAAAACATGGGTTCTATGTTCTTATCCTGTATAAAACTTGTGGGCATATACATCGGCGACGGATGGAACACAGACAATGTGCATGAATCGGACTTTATGTTTGATGGCTGCGTGAGCATCGTGGGCGAGGACGAAACCACTTACGATATGAACTATACAGACAATGCCAAAGCCCATGCCGGTGTGGGCGGATACATGCGCAAGACCTTCCCGGAGCTCACGCTCTATGATGACCGGGACAACACCGACATCATTGCCGGCGCGACACCAGGCATGGTGTATCAAGTGACTATCGCAGGCCGCACCATCTACGCCGATGGCTGTTGGAACACCATTTGCCTGCCATTCAACGTGTCGCTGAATACGGGGGCACTCACGGGATTCAGGGCACGCACGCTGGAAAGCGCTGCCATCGAGGACAACACCCTCACACTCACCTTCGGCAAAGAGGTGACCTTTTTGCAAGCGGGCACGCCATATATCATCAGGTCAACGGACGCGTACAATGATGTTTCCAACCCGATATTCAAGGCCCCATCATTCACTACAACACCCAATGAACTCACGTTCGCCGACGGCGCAGTGAGTTTCATCGGCAACTACGACCCCGTCAGCATCAGCAGCGGCGGTGACAACACCATACTCTACCTGGGTGATGAGAACACCCTCTATTATCCAAACGAAGCCATGCCCATCAACGCCTTCCGCGCCTACTTCAAGCTGAAGAACGGTCTCACGGCGGGCGACCCGGCAAGCGGCATCAAGGACTTCGTGGTGAACATTGGCGATGGCGAGACCTCGATTCAAGAAATCGTAAATAGTAAATCGTCAAATGGTAAATCCGATGAGTGGTATGACCTCAGCGGCCGCAAGCTCGAAGGTAAACCCACTCAGCGCGGAATCTACATCAACAATGATAAGAAAACATTCATCAAATAGGAGGGTACGACAATGAAAAAGAACTATCAGCACCCGGAAACCATCGTGGCAGAGTTGAATCTGGCAAGTCAGTTGCTCACGGGAACCGTCAAAAGTGTCAGCAGCACCACCACCACCGGCCTTACATACAAAGGGGGCAGCACCACAGCCGCCCGCACCAAGGAATACAATGATTGGGACGACTGGGAAGAATGAGTCCCATCTACCATTTAGTCATTTCTTGCGCTCCGTAGGTGCTCAGGCGAGCAAGCTCGGAGTCCCATTTAGCCATTTGGTATTTAGTCATTTGAAAGGATGGTGGTAAGTTAAGAGGCAGACGACAAAACAACGATAATCAAGTAAATTATAAAAGAACTCCGCTCAGGGCAACTTGGGCGGAGTTCTTGTTTGCATGAATTTGGAATATCACTTGTAATCCATTCTACCTCACGATCTCGCCGATGGGCTTACGCGTTTTCTCTCTATGTTCATCAGCAGGATAGCCGAGAGGTATCAGGACAGCAGGCTCTTCGTTCTCGCCAAAACCGAAAAGATGCTTGCAACGCCCGGCATCGAAATTGCACACCCAACACGTGCCGACTCCTTGCTCCGCTGCCGCCAGACAAAGATGCTCGACGGCAATGGCTATGTCGATATCACCATGATGCTTGCCATCTGAGCGCACCCATTCCTCGTCGTGCAGGATAGAGGCGATAATGACGACAGGAGCCGTAGCAAACCACTCACGGCTATAACACTGGCAGAGTTTCTTTCTGTCCTCGTCGCTTCGGATGATGCGGAATCTCCAGGGTTGCCTGTTCACGGCGGAGGGAGCCAAACGCACACATTCCATGATATAATCCAACTTCTCCTGTTCCACACTTTCAGGCTGATAATTCCTGCAGCTGTATCTTCTTTTTACCAATTCTAAGAAATCCATATCCTTACTTTTATTGATTGTGATTAATCGCAACTTTCTATGCGGAGTCTCAGAGTGCCGGCTGGAACACGGACTTCCACGACATCACCCGCTTTTTTGTTCAGCAACGCCTGAGCGATAGGCGACTTGATGGAGAGTTTGCCTTCACGCAGATCAGACTCATGGGGACTGACAATGAGGTAGGTCATCCTGGTGTTGTTGCCCAAATTGGTTATTTCCACCTTGCTTAGCAACCTGACACCCTCGCCACTGAGCCTTGACGTGTCGATGACACGCGCAAATTCCAACACTTTCTGTTTGAAGCGTATCCTGCTCAGCAATCGTGCCTGTTCTCGTTTGGCAGCGTGGTATTCGAAGTTCTCGCTCAAGTCACCTTTGTCGCGAGCCTCTGCGATGGCATCCTTTACTTTAGGCAACTCCACGTTTTCCAACTGACGTAGTTCGGCCACGAGTTTATCGTAGCCTTCCTGTGACATATATTCCATAATTATCCTAGCTTTCGTAATTTTCTTCGAAGGATCATAACTGTTGCTCCTTTATTTGTCTAATTTGACTACAAAAATAACAAAAAACAGCCAATTACATTCAAATCAAGTGTGAAGATGTGTAATTTCAGCAGTTTTCTTATGAAAATCACGTAAATTTGTACCCATCATGAACGAGAACCAATTAAGTAATTAGGAAATCCGGAAAGAAAAGAGATTGATATGGCAAGCAACAAGGACTTCGTGCAATACATTGCAGACCAGTGTGCTGGAGCGGGTGAGATCATAGTCAAGAAGATGTTTGGCGACTACGGCATCTATTGCGACGGGAAAATCTTTGGTCTCATCTGTGACGACAAATTCTATCTGAAACCTACAGAAACAGGGCGTTCCTTGCTCAGAAGCATCGACCTGCGACCACCTTACGAGGGTGCAAAGGATTATTTCTATATCGAAGACATTGACGATCGCGATTACCTTTCAAAGCTTGTACGTGAAACCTGCAAGGCTCTTCCCGCCCCCAAACAAAAGAAAAGCCTCCCATAGTGGAAGGCCTTCCTGTTTTTATAAAAAGAGTTCTCTTTCTTATTTCGTCACGCGAATGTTAGTGATGTAGTGTCCTTCCTGTCCATAGACAATGAAACTCACGGGTTGTTTCACGTTTGGAAGATTGGCAATGCGCTTACCATTGACAAAAACTTTCACGTTGCCCTTGTTGAAACTGATGCCGAAATGGTTCCAACCTTTCTTGATTGTCTTGCTGAGGTCGGGATTTTCGCCATCAATGGTCTCATCGTCCGTCTTACAGAAGCCATAGGTAACGCTTTCACTATACAAGTGGACGTTGCCGATCTCTTCCTCTTCCTTATTAAAGAACCTGACGGCAAGAGGAGAATAGTCGGCCATGAAATACTCGTACTCCAGACTCCACACATCCGTCAGGAAGTCAGATTTACCATTGAGCAGAGGAGTGATTGCGGCATAACCTCCAACAAACTTGATGATGTTGCGCTCACCACAAGCATTCACTTCAGCGCTACCTTCCTTGATGTCCCATTTCGTGGGCAGTTCGCCGTCCTTGTCAGCGGTCAGATTGTCTTCAAAAACAACACCTTCGGCGGGTTTGAAATCACCGTTCGCATAGAGGGTTTCCAAGTCGAGCGCCTGAGCATCGGCAGGATTGGCAACAGCTTCCTCACTGTCAGCATCCTCTTCGCCTTCGGTACAACGGACTCCATCGTCCTCTTCATCTGTGTCTTCCACAACTTCTGCGTTCTCTTTCTCGGCATCGGCCACATCAGCCTTCTTGTTGCCTCCGCAAGCGGTCATCAAGACGAAGCTTGCCATGCACATCAGTGCCAGATAAACTTTCTTCATGTCTGATAAAATTATTAAAAAATGAATAATATTCAACGAAATATCTTTATGCGGTGCCAAAGATACAAAGAAAGCAACGAACGAACAATTTTTTTCTCTTTTTTCCTTGTTTATCCTGTTTTTTTTGAAAGCAAGGTGTGCCATTCATGTCTTTCAACTCATTAATGTTACCTTAAATAGCGATTTTGTCACGCCATCCTGTATGGAAAATAAATGAAAGTTCTATCTTTGCCATCGTATATTGAGGATTGATACCCAAAGCAGTAAGCAGCAACGTAAAGAATGGACATTGGGCAAGTGAAGATTCTTGTAAAAAAAATGCAACGATGAAACGGCATGAGCTTAACCTACGAGACCTTGGGGGAATACCTTTTGCCAATGGGAAGGGTACAGTTCCACATGGATTATATCTGCGTAGCGGAAAACTCAGTATTCTCACCAAGGAGGAATGTGCTAACCTATGCAAGGAATACCGCATAGCCTGCGTGATAGACTTACGCACTTCTGTGGAGTCTGCTGAATACCCTGACCCCTTGTCTGGGAACGTGGAATATCTGCAAATTCCTCTCCTGAAGGATTCTACGATCGGCATTACCCACGAGACAGGTTCCGATCCCATGATCGTCGTCAGAAACCTCCGCAAGCATCCTGAGAAACTGAAGGAAATGATTCCCGACATCAAAGCTCTTTACGCATTCACCGTAACCGATGAATACTCTCGTGGTCAGTTGGAGAAGGTAGTCTCGAAGTTGAGAGAAAATGGCGAGCGAGGAATATGCACCCTCTTTCATTGCACAGCCGGCAAGGACAGGACGGGTATTGTGAGTATGGCGCTCCTAATGTCGTATGGAGTCAGCGACAAGGAAATCATCCAGGACTATTTGCGAACCAATCGGAATGCGCTCTGGCCCACACTGAAGAAATGTATGGGAGTTGGCTTGATGACCTGGAACTGGAGTCTGGTAAAGATTGCTTTCAAAGCCTTTATGGCAGACAGAACATTAATTGAAACAGCAATTGAAAACTATAAGAAAGATGAAGAATAAAGCACTTTTGACGCTCGCCGTGTTGTTATGTGGCCTGCACGCAGGGGCGCAGGAAACGACCATCACTTCACCCGATGGACGCATCGGCATGGAGGTGGAGTATGGTAGCAAACTAAGTTATCAGGTAAGGTTTGGCAGTGAGACGTTGATCGGACTTTCACCTTTGGGTTTCGAGTTCGTAGGGGAAAAGCCTTTGGGAGACAGTCTCATCCTGACTAACAAGCCTGATGTCAAGCATGGTCAAGTAAATGATTAGAGACTTCGTAGCCATCGATTTTGAGACTGCCAACCAACAGTTGTGCAGTGTCTGTTCCGTTGGCATAGTTATAGTGCGGAATGGTCAAATCGTTGATTCCTACTACAGTCTCATTCATCCGGAACCTGACTACTACAGCTATTTCTGCCAACGGGTGCATGGGTTGACATCAAGTGACACAGACGATGCCCCCATCTTTCCTTTGGTTTGGAACGAAATCGAGAAGCGTATAGCGGCAGCATTCTCTTCTAGCGTGTCGATGCTATCAAAATCCCCTCCTTTCGTTGCTCATAATGCCCGCTTTGATGAGAATTGTCTGAAAGCGGTCTTCAGGGTCTATCAGATGGATTATCCCGACTACCGATTCTACGATACGCTTACAGCAGCCCGTCGTCAATTCGGCCATTCGCTTCCCAATCATCAGTTGCATACCGTTGCTGCCGCCTGTGGTTACGATCTGCGATGTCATCACCACGCATTGTCCGATGCTGAAGCTTGTGCCGTCATCGCCTTAGATTTGCTGTAAGACCAAACGGACATTTGGAATATTTGATGACTTATGGAGCCAGCGTTTTTCGTCCATCGGAGATGTAAATCTGGCGACTTGGGATAGTGGACAATGGCATGCCAGAGAGGTTCCACACCTGCTGCGAGGACTCGTGCCGATACGGGATTCTCACTTCCTGGATGCCGTCGGGCAATTCCTTTATCCATGCATATATATCGGTCGACATGTTGCCCTGTACGCGCAGCCATCCGCCCATAACGTTTCCAGCGGTGAACGGATTGTTTCCAGTAAAGTCAGTGCTGAACGCTACCCTACCGTTGCCCATCGTGATGCGCACGTTGTCATAGCGTGCCGTCTCTTCTGAATTGTATTGCGGGTCGTGGGACTGTCGGAAGCCAATCTTGCCGAAGGTGAAAGCACCCATACGTTCGTCCACCAGCACATCGTTGATGTAGGTGCGTGCATATTGCTCGTCGCTCACTTCTATCTTCACGTTGAAGGACTTGTTGCGTGCGATACGTGCCTCTTGTGGAAGCGAGACATCGCCCATCGCTGTGGCTGCTCCACCCATCCAGCGGTGAGGACGAAGGCGGGGATTGGAGGCTTCGGACACATTGAACTGCCACATGTAGAAGTTGCTGTTGTCGATGCCGGCGAAGCAGATGCTACCCGAGAGTTTCTCGATGAAGATGGTGGCCTCGATGGTGTACGTCAGTTTGCGGTCGGACACTTCTTCATTCGTCCCATTCTTTTCGAGCAGCGCATCGTCCACGAGGAACAGGCTTTGGTTGGGCCATAGTTGCAAATCGATCTCTTGACGTCCGTCTTCACCCGTCTTCATGTCGGGTGTGGAGTATTCGCCTGTGTGTGGGTTCATCAGTGTGGCATTCTGCAGCGGTGTGCGCAGGCTTATGGTTCCTTTGAATGTGGAAGCGTCGATGTTGCCGAAGTAGTAGACATCGTGTCCGCCGATAACCTTGTGGAGATAGTTCAGTGGTTCTCCATCAGTCTTGAAGACTACGTCAGGAGCTGCGGTCCTCAACTGCAGCGCATTGGCTATGTTTCGGGTTGTGGGCGATGCCACAAAGGTGGCTTTCCCGCATCCTTCTTCACCGCTGAGTATGCGTTCCACGATGGCTTGTATCTGAGTGTTGTCTCCGTCGATGTCGGCACATTCGCTGGGTTTCTGTGTGGTGAAGATAATGGTTGCGCCAGCCTCCCATGCAGCTTCTATCTTCTTCATGTTGCTCAGCGAGATGGTCTTCACGCCTGGCAGGAGGATGGTTGAGAACGATTCCCAGTTCGTCTTGTTGTTCATCAGCAGGCATCCATCGCTTATGCTACAGCGGTCGTCGAGCACCTCAGGATGGAGGAAAGTAAAGTCCACGCCAAGAAAATCAGTCAGGGTGCGGGCTATCAGAGGATAGTCGGTGCCTGGCACGTCAACGCCACCTGAATCAGCACTCTTCGGTCCCCCAAAGTAGTGTCCGGCATACTGTGTCTGGATGGGATAGAGCACAGCCACATCGGCCACATGACGACCAGGACGGGCAAGCAGATAGTTCAGACGAGAGAGGAAACGGTTGAAACGAGGCAGTTCGGTATTATAGATGGGGTTGCGCCACGAGAGTTCAGGCAAGTAAGTAACATTCCGGTTGTTGTACCACACGGCATGCGGTATGAGGTGATTGATGCCCTTGGTATATTGCTCGATGGCCACTTGATACATCGTCTCGGTAGGGATGTTTCCCATGGCGCCGTATGTTTCGGACATGACATAGTCCTTGTCCCAGTTGTTGGCCGACGACGAAACCACTTTATAGTAGTTTTCCGTTCCTACGGGGCCGCCTATCTTGTCAATGCCCGGCATGCTGATGTATTTTCCATCGAGCATCAGGTCGCCAGCCACACAGGTTGCATTTGCCACTTCTTCCCACAGTTGGTGTCCTGTGGCTTGTATACCGTGTTCTTCGGCCCACCGGCCAATGGTACCCATGAAACCATAGGAATAGAGTTCGGAGTGCATGCCGAAGAGGAGGCAGCGCGCCGCAGCTGTACTCGCGCCGATGTTATACCATAAGGCGGGATAGAGCGTTTCGGGCGAGAAACCGTAGCGAGCCTGGAACTTTTCGTTGAAGTCGTAAGTCCACATTCGTCCTTGCGCATAGCATGTCGAGGGCTCATCAAAGAACGTGGATATGACGGTCTCGCCAAAGGCCTCAGGGAAGTGGGAGTAATAGGCTCCATGGGTGTCGTTGACAAAAAGGCTGACTGATTCGGGCGAGAGATAATCCACATCCGGATCGCCATCGGTCACGCATTGGAAGATCAACAGACGCCAATTGCCTGCTGGCACGTCCCATTCAAGCAGATTCTCGTTGTTCAGGTTATCGCGCAAGTTAATCACCTCTTTGGTATTGTTGTTCCAAGCCACCAGACTCATCATCTTGCCGTTGTACGTGATGGTGCGGGAGAGATGGCTTCCGCCGCGCAGAGTCGACTCAATCTTGTCAAGCCGCTTAATGGTGTGCTCTGGGTGGTTGTTCTTGAAGGTGGGCACTCCATTGCCGTTGCTGGCTCCCATGCTTCCGCTGGGGAATCCATATTCGTCGTAGAGAGACATGTGGGCACCCAGTTCGCGGGCTTTTGCAATAGCCCGTCCGTAGAGGTTGAAATAATCTGCCGACAGATAAGATGGCCTGAATGAGGCTCCAAAAGGTAAGATGGCGCAGCCACCATAATAATCGGTGGTTATCATCTGCTCCAATTGCTGTTCAAGGACATCTCCCTCAACCGTAGCGTTGTTCCAGAACCAGAGTGGAATGGGACGCCATTGCATTTCGGGCAGGCTGAAGTCTAAGGTGGAATAGAGGGCTTGGGCATTTCCACGGATTGCTGTGCAGAGGAGTGCAGTCAGCAACATAATGATACGGAATGTCTTTTTCATAGGGGGAACAATTAATTCTTGCTGGCACAAAGATATACTCTTTAACCGAAAAAAAAGTATGATTTCTGTTTTTTTTTATGGTTTGATACATTTTCCATGTTTTCTCTTGGAATTGACATCGAGTTTTCTTGCCACCATGCACAGCATTCCGCCTCACTCCATCACGTTCGCCTATCTCTGATTTAACCTCGAGGTCGCTGATTGGGACATAAAATGGCAGGAAAAAGACAACACGTTGAAACCCAAAACACAACGTGTTAACTCCGGACTTTCAACGTGTTGACTTCCTCTTCTTAACATCGGTCACATTAGCTCCTGTGGCCTAATTTTCATCGGTGCTGCCTAACATTTTCCGAGGAAATACCTTTTCATACAGCAAGGGGGGAAAAAAACAAGTTCTGCCCTACTTAATCACCTTGCGTCCTTTGTGGATGTAAATACCCTTCGGCAATTTACCATTTGACGATTTACCATTTACGACTTTGCGACCGCTGAGGTCGTACCAGGCATCATCAAACGGTGAATCGGAAATCGTCAGGTCGTAAATGGGCCCGATTCCTGTTTCTGGACTTTCGTCCAGCCACTTGAAGTATGCGCCATAGGAGCCCGTGGTGGTAAGAGCGAGGAAGAATTGGGTGCCCACAGCCGAGTGATCTGTAGAGGTGGCGCTGCTGTCTATGCGGTAGAGCTCGCCCTCGCCGTCGGGATGAGCATCGCGGAAGGAGAGGTAGTTGCCATAGGGCACTACCATATCGCCTTTGGAATGGATGAACTGGATGCGGTGCTGCGGTTCCCAACCTTCGCAGACACTGTTATCAAGCATTGCGCGGTGTATGTCTTGATACACGTCGCCTTTTTCGGTCGGCACCGTACCGAACTTGTCCACATCAGCGATGTATGCAAAGAAGCCAGGCGTGAAGAGTTTGTCGAGCCTTGCCCACACGTTGTTCTTCGATGGCGAATAGAAGAGCTCTGCCATCTGCGCGGGCGAGTAGTGGCGACCCTGTGCATCAAGTCCTTTCTGCAGCTGTTCGTACCAGAGCCTGCTCATGTCGCCGGTGGAGTACTTCTTGCTGGCAAGCCAGTCCATGATACCAGTGTCGAGGAACTGCTGCGAGAGGTAGTCCTCCAAGGTGTGCGCCTTCATGTCGGGATGCGTGTCCAACATTCCCTTTATGATCATGGGAATGACCATCGGAAGCGTGCACGTTCCTTGGCGATGCACGGTCTGAGCGCCGTAACTTGTTCCGTTGTCCGTAAGGTAATAACGAAGGGTGGCAATCAGGTCATAGGGACCATCGCCGCAGATGCTTCCACGGAAGTGCAACTCGTCCGAGAGACCATTCTCTTCGATGTATCGATGTACGGCCAGAGCGACAGCTCCTCCCTGAGAGTACCCAAAGCTGAAGGTGCGCCAGTCGCTCTTGACGGCCAGGGCGCGATTCTCATCGACAAGTTTCTGATAGAGCATCATGCCATACTTCACGGCATCCATCACCTGGAGGGCAGTCAGTTCACGGGACAGATAAGGATGACTCCGGTCGTTGCTCGCGCCAAAGCCCTCGTAATCGGGAGCAATGACCACAGAACGGGACACATAGTTGTATGCAGAACTCATGCCATAGCGGCTCTTCACGAGCATACCGAACAATGTGCGGTCAGTAGTATTACTGTCCGATGTAGGGCGCTCCGTGTCGGCAGTAATCGTGTAGTGGCTGTAGATGTGGAGCGACTCGATGCTGTCGGTCGTGGCAGGCTTTGACGGCATCCAGGCGATGAGCAGCGACGAGAGCACCACGTCTTCGCCTGACGTACCTTTCGAGGGATAATTGAACGTGTAGAACCGTGCCTCGCTACTCTTATAAACCTCTTTGAGGCCGTCCGACACCTCTGTTCCCTGTACCTTCGCCGTGAAGCTGCACAGGAGGATGGCGATTGCCAAGATACACTTCTTCATCGTTTATTTGTCTTGATTTTTGTTGCAAAGATAAAAAAAAACAAAAATATGCATACACGTTTACATGAATTTTTCCTAAATTTGTGGCTGATTTGATATGATTTTACAGATTTATCATTAACACAACAATAACATTTAAATAAAAAAAGCTTATGAAAAACAGAATTACTCTTGCTCTGACGGCACTGCTGTGCATGCTCGGAGCCATTCGGGCGCAAGTGCCTTTCACCCAGGAAGACGGGTACTACCTGCTTACCTCGGCTGAGGACATTGTGCAGTTGTCCACACTCTCGAACGATTTGGCAACCCGCGACTTAGTATGTACTGCCCGCTTCAAGGTGACGCAGGACATCGACATGAGCGGCATCGAGAATTTCACGCCAATTGCCTATGCCAGCGGCAATGCTGCGGCTTTCAAGGGTTACTTTGACGGTCAAGGGCACACCATCTCGAACGTGACCATCACCACCAGCGAGACAAATGCCAACCACGTTGGCTTCATCGGTCTGCTCAACGAAGGCACACTTCGCAATCTGTGCGTCAAGAACGTGACCATCAATAACAACAGTACGGCAGCCGTGGCACGCGGCGGTATGGTAGGCCGCAACGGTTCGGGCATCATGGAGAACTGCTGCGTAATCAACTTCACGTTGAACGAGCAGGTCATCCAGGAGACGGGAACCTCAGCCCCTGGCGGTGTGGTAGGGTACCTCTCTTCAGCTGTTGCAACGGTATTCCAGAACAACTGCTCCTTCCATGCCACACGTGTCGTGGATGGTCAGGAAATTCCCCTGAAAGCCAACGGCGGTAAGGGCGCCAAGGCCACGGAGGTAAGGAACAACTATGATGACCAGAACACTACTGCCGACGTTTTTGCCAGCGGCGTGGTATGCTATCTGCTAAACGGCTCACAGAGCGAGAACCCCTTGTGGTACCAGACCCTCGGCGAGGATCCTTCACCCGTACTGGACAGTACGCACAAGACGGTGTATCTCACCAACGACCTCACCTGCGACGGAACGCCCAAAGGTGACCTCACCTATGGCAACTCGGACACTGGCATACGTGATCCTCACACCTTCGTCAATGGTGTTTGCTCTGTCTGCGGAAATGCGGATGAAACTTGGTTAGAGCCTGTCGATGGCATCTACCAGATAGGCACGCCCGAACAGCTGCTGTGGTTTGCTGCCCTTGTGAACGGGGGCAACATTCAGGCTAATGGCTGTCTGACTGCTGACATCAATATGGAAGGCATGTGCGACAAGTTCAAGCCCATCGGAACCGAGAACAATCCTTTCAACGCAACCTTTGACGGAAAAGGTCACCGCATCTCGAACCTCGTTGTTGAACAGGAAACCAACTGTGCAGGTCTGTTTGGTTATATCAAAGCTCCCTGTACTATCCAGAACATTGTTCTTGACGAGACTTGTTCCATCACGGGTGCAGCCTACTCAGGTCTGATTGGCGAATCTGTAGGTGTGAGTGGTAATATCTATATGACCAATCTGGGTAACGAGGGTAACGTTACCTGCTCTGGTGTAAATGCTGGTGGTATCATCGGTTGTTGCATGAGCAGTTCTGCCACCTTTATCATTACCAACTGCTATGTTACCGGTAACGTCATTGGTGGCAGCGAGAGTGGTCAGCTGTCAGGCTGGCTGGGTTCCAATGCAACGGTTAGCAATTGCTGGGCTACAGGTACAGCACAAGGTATCGATAGCGAAGACCGTTACTTTGCCCGCTATGGGGGTGCAACCTTCAAAAACTGCTATTCAATGTTTGGTAGCCAGCTTCCACTCATTACAGAAGAACAGATTGCAAATGGTGAACTGACATGGCTGCTGAACGGCCAGACGTTCGTCAACCCCACGTGGTTCCAGACCATAGGTTCTGACCCCTATCCCATGCTCGATGCAACGCATGGTGTCGTTTACAAGAGTGGCGGTAGCTATGTCAACGTAGAGAGCGGTGATTCCTTCTCCACTTTCCGTGCTGATGTCATTACGGAAGAGACTAACTACTGCGAGGAGGTGATTGCCACTCAGTCGCTGATTGATGCCTACAAGGCTGCAATCGACACGTGGAGCGGTCTCGCCACATTCGACGAGTTCATGACAGCCTACGGCGATGCAAAGCCCCTGCGTGACGCCATTACAACCTCAGTGGGCGAGTACCAGGCCTACATGCAGGCCTGTCAGGACGCACGTGAAGAGCTCAAGAGCATGGAACTGCAGAACAGCAACCGCGACTTCCTCGAGGACTATCTCGATGCAGAGAGTGAAATCGAGCCTGGTGACTATCCCAACGGCAACAGCACCTACATCCTGGCCACCCATACCCTGACGGGCGAAGAACTCGTGGCCGAGAAGGCGTACGTGGATAAACTGCTGCTTCGCGTCGTGCTGGCTAACCCAGCTGCAGGCTCCGACATGACCGTTGTCATGAACAATCCCGACTTCACCGCCGGCTTCAATGGTTGGACCGTAGAGGGGAATGCTGAAATGTACCACGGCGGCGTGACCGAAATCATGCATGTGGTACGCGGTATGACAGGTCCCTTTGCCGTGAAGCAGACCCTGCAAGACCTGCCCAACGGCATCTACGAGCTACGCATGAATGCCTTCACGCGCACCGCTGCCGACGTGAACGTGAAACTCTATACTGCCGACCTCTTCATGAACGACGTGGCCAACAGCATTATGGCCATCAACGAAGATCCTGTTTACGAGGCAGATGCCCAGGACGGCGTGAACTGCCACATCACTGGTGATAGCGTAGACAAGACATACTACAACGACATACTCGATGCCACCGGTTATGTGCCTGACTACCTCGTAGGCTGTTCCTATGCCTTCAAGGCTGACCGCTACGTAAACCGTGTGGCCGTAGAAGTCACTGACGGAACACTGACCTTGGGTGTAAACGACAAGGCTTCGAGCCTCAACAACTGGACGCCCTTCACCAACGCACGCCTCTTCTACTTAGGCACAGCCGAGGAAGCCAACGAATCGCTGACCGCTGTACTGGAGAGTTTCGTGGCGCGCGCCATCACCATTCGCGACTTCGTGAGCGACGCTGGCGACTACGCCAAGTATCCCAACATGTCGAACGAACTGCGCGAGCAGGTGATTGCAGCCATCGCTGAGAGCGAGACTGTCACTACAGGAGCCGAGAAGATGGATCTCATCAAGCGCATGAGTGAACTCTTCAGCAAAGTTTATACCTGCCGCATGGCCTACATCGACATGGTCAAGACTGCCGAGACTATCGTGGACCTTGCCACTAAACTCTATCGTAGCGAAATGCTCAGCGAGGATGCCTACAAGGCTTTGACCGCCACCATCAACGAAACATGGGACGATTATATCAACGGCACTGTCTCCGAGGAACAGGCACGCGAGCGCATCACTGCACTCGAAAAAGTCTATGGCGACATCTCCGTGCCTATAGCCGAGGATGGCACCTACCACATAAGCACACCACGCCATCTGGTCATCTTCTCGTCCAACGTCAATGAGGGCGATTACTCAGCCAAGGCCGTTATCGATGACGACATCGACATGAGCGAGGTGAGCAACTTCACTCCCATCGGCTTCACCAGCGCCAATGCAAGTGCCTTCCGCGGTACGCTCGACGGTCAGGGACACACCATCTCAAACGTGACCATCAACGTCGAGGCAGACAACTCTAACCACATTGGCTTCATCGGCTTGCTATACACGGGAGTAGTCCGCAACCTCTGCCTCAAGGATGTAACCATCAACAATGCCAGCACGTCACCCGTAGCACGTGGTGCGATGGTGGGCCGCGACGGCTCGGGCACCATCGAGAACTGCTGCGTGGTGAACTTCACTATCCACGACCAGCCCATCGTGGAGGCATCGACAACGGCTGCCGGAGGCGTGGTGGGTTATCTCTCCTCGAGCAATACCTCCGTCTTCAAGAACAGCTACGCATACAATACACAGCGTATAGCTGATGGTTCATCCACTGGCTTGCTTTCCTATGGCAACAAGGGTACCCAGGCTGTCAATGTGATGAACAACTACGACGGCGTGCGCAACACTGAGGAACAGTTCGCCAGCGGCGAGATATGCTATCTTCTCAATGGTGAGCAGAGTTACGACCCCGTATGGTACCAGACACTGGGAGAGGACCTCTATCCCGTACTTGCCAACACCAGCAAGGTAGTCTACAAGTTGGACGATGGAACTTATTCTAACAATGCTAATCCCGTTGAACCCACAGTTCCTGAGGCTGACCTGCTTGATGTGGTATTCCACGAGGACGGAACAGCCGAAGACGTCTCCCCCATGCACAGCACGGTTGAGCTCTGCGGTACAACATCTTCCACCTACTTCAACCAGACCTATCAGCG
>JAFZAP010000035.1 GCA_017557185.1 Prevotella sp. | reverse complement strand
TATGTCTTCACGCCTGGGGCAATGTCCTTCCAGGAGACTCCGAAGGTACAGGTTGCCGACACCGTCGGCGCCGGCGATTCCTTCACGGGTTCCTTCTGCGCAGCCATCCTCAACGGAAAGTCTGTGCCGGAGGCTCACCAGAAGGCTGTGGAAGTGTCTGCTTTCGTCTGCACCCAGAACGGTGCAATGCCGACGCTCCCTCCCGAATTGCGGGGTTGAGGAACATGTTGTGACAACATGGGTTTCCCCATCAATAGTACAAATTATACAGAGATTAGGTTGAGACGAAGGAATTAGGACAGAGGAGGTGATGGCATTTTCCCACCCTCCTTAGTCCTATTCCATTCGTTTCATTTTTTTGTATTATCTAGGATTAGACCCTGAACATTTTAGACATACGAAACAGACGAACAGACGTTTTTTGCCCACAGATTCCCAAATAAGACACAGAGACAAAGAGAGATTTCTAAGGAACGTAGGAATGGGGGAAACGCGCTCGGCTGTGCCGCTTGCGTAGTAAATCGGAGGAAGAATGATGCGGAAGTAATTTGGATCATGGAGGGAGATTCCGCGCGCGGAGAGCCTCCCCCTGCCCCTCCAAGTAGAGGGGTGCTTTACTTCCAGCGTAGTGCCTCTCTCTGCTGTTTGTCTTAACGTGGCTTCCACCCTTTTGGGGGGATTAGAGGGGGGCCGCATTTGTCGTGCAGACCCTATCGAACGTATGACGATGGTGAGAAACACCATCTCCTCCATTATCCAATTACTTCCGTCTCATTCTTTCTCCGACTCTATGTCTCTCTGTCTAAATTCCTTGATTCCTTCATTCCTTAGAATCATCGGCATCCGCCGTGGAGAAACTGAGGGGTCAAAAAGTATATAATTACCTAAGTTTTTTTATTGTTTTTTCAAGAATAAGAAGCGGGGAACCCCATTGCTGAGATTCCCCGCGAGTCCTTTTGCAAGGCATATAGAGAGTTTAATGGACCATTCCTATCTGCGCCCGCCAAAGTGTCCGGCATTCGTGCGGTTAGTGCTGGTAGCCTGTGCAATGTTACGGTTGGGAGTACCATTGCCCCTGCCCATATTCACGTTCCCGTTTGCGATTCCGTTGTTGCGCCAAGTCCTGTTGTCACTCGTGACGGCGGGCTTGTGGTTGCGCACCACCGGCGTGCTGTGATTCACGACGGGCTTCGGCATGTTGCGGTCAGCATAGAAGCGGACATCGCGACGGTTGTTGCCACCCTTGTAAGTCACGAACACCCTGGGATGAGCGTTATAGAAAAGACCTCTGTTATAGTGCGTGTACACGGCGAAAGTCCAGCCACCGGCGCCCCATGCCACAGGACGATAGAAGTGGGCCAGGCGCATGTACTTGTCGTACTGCCAGCTATTCAGCACGAAGCGGAGGTCGGCATTACGACGGTCCCACCAGATTCCGAACACGTCACCACATCCGTTCAGGCTCATGAGGTAGTCGAGATTGATCTCATAGACAGCCTCATACTGAGCAGGCGTGAGGTTGAGTTCGAAAGCCATCTTGTCACTCAGGAACAGAGCCTCGTGCTTTGCTGCGTTGTAGCTCATTGCGTTGGCCGAGACGGTCATGACCATCATCACTGCCAGGATCATCATCTTCTTCATATCGTTATCTCCTATCCGTTAAAGAGTGAAACATTTTGTTATTTATGCAAGTGAAGTGCAAGGCGAGCGCAGAGTCAAACTTGTTGAACTATGCCGAGCCGAAGCCTTCATTCGCCGTTGTAGCTTGTTTGCAACGGCAAAGATAAGGGCATTTCCGCTGTTTTGCAAAGGATAACTCCTAAATTGTCGGGTGCCTTTCCCTAAAGTTGAGTAGGAAATTCCCCCCCCCGCCAAGGCGGAAGTGAAAAATGAAAAGTGAAAAGTGAAAGTGAACCGAGCCCATATAAAAGCCCCTGACAAGGGAGTAAACCTGTCAGGGGCATCGTAAGAAAGAGAGTATGATAAAAAATCGAGATTTATTTGAATAGTTCGTCGAGCAATGTGTAGAATTCGGGATCTTCGCCTACGATGGTCTTGACAATCTTACCATCGGGACCAACGATAATCTTTGTGGGGAAGCCAGATACACCGTAGTCGGCCAACACTTTTGAATCGCGAGGGTTGTAGACGTGGAGCCAAGGCAGCTCGTTTTTCTTCACGGCATCCTTCCACTTCGCCTCGGTATCGTTACAGTCCACACCGAGAATTTCGAACTTACCCTTATACTTCTGGTAATACTCTTTCATCTCGGGGAACCCCTTGATGCACCATCCGCACCACGAACCCCAGAAATCGAGGATGACATATTTACCGCGCAAACTCTTTAGAGAAAGCGGTTTGCCCTGGAGGTCGTTGAGCGTAAAGTCGGGAGCGTCAACACCAGCAGCCTGTTTCTTGGCAGCCTCGGCCTCGCGCTTGGCATATTCCTCGGCTTGATCAATCGGTAGTTGATAGAGTGGTTTGCAGCGACCATCGCGAACGGCAGGAGCCAAGAGTTGTGCGGCCGCCTTCATCTTTTCGAGGTCGGGTTGTAGTTGCGAAATAATGGCCGCTGTTGCTTCTTCGTCGGCATGTGCTTTAATATAGTCGGTAACCGTACGGGCATATGTCTCTGTGAGACTTGCTTGGCCTTTCTGATAGTAGTTCATCACGGAATCCTGCGACACGCCCTGCTGCAACATATCCTGGCACTTCTGCTGGAATTCCTGCATGGGCTTTTGTGCTTCCTCCAGCATCAGGTCGGCTGTGTGGTATTGGGCATAGAATTTCGAACCATTGATATCATAACGGCTCTCATCGGTCTGTGTGATGACGACCTCCTCGCCTGGAACACCAGGAATCTGGTAGTAGCGGGCAGAGCGAATGCCACGCATGATGCCTGGTTCGGCAATCGTGAGCATAGTCGTTTGTGGCAGATCGACGGTAAAATCGAAGACACCCTGATTGCCTGTAAAGTTGAGCTGTGTATCGCGAATGATGACAATCACAGAGTCACCAACTCCCTTGCAGTCCATCTTCACGTGTAGTTTGCCGTTGTTGGCGGAACAGCTGCATGCAACGATGAAAAGCAGCAGCATGCTGAAAAGATTCTTTTTCATAACTTATTGGAGGTTCGGGTTATTTCAGCAGGGCTTCGAGCTGCTCGTCGAGCTTGGCATCCTCGCCCTCAGCAATCTTGCACACCATCTTACCTTCGCGATTGATGAGGTACTTCGTGGGCAGGAAGTGGATGGCATACTTGTCGCTGATATCGTTGGTATGGTCGATGCCAGCCATGCCCTTTGAGCGGTCCCACTTCAGACCTCGCAGTACGTGGTGGAAACCCTCGGCGGTGAGTCCGTCTTTCTGTACGGCCTCGCGCCACTTGTCGGGAGCAGTGTCGTCATCACTCACATAAACCATTTCCAGACCCTTGTCATGATACTTCTTGTAGAGCTCCAGCATATGGGGATTCGAGGCGCGACAGGGCTTGCACCACGATGCCCAGAAGTCGATGATGACAGCCTTACCCTTCAGGGAAGAGAGGGTGAAGTCATTGCCGTTGATGTCCTTGGCGGTAAAGTCGGGAGCATCCTTGCCCGGCTGCACATTCTCAAGGGCGACTAGTTCCTTTTTCACATCATCGATACCGTCACCGTAGAGCTTCACGTTGTCGGCGAAGGCATCGTAAACGGCCTTGATGTCTTCATAGCTCATATTTCCCATCTTCATGCGTAGGTAGCTGGGAGCTAAGAACGAGCCCGTCTGGGTCTTCATGAATTTGGTGGTCACCTCTTCGTACTCCTTGCGGATGGGTTCCATCAAGGCATTCATAGAGTCGCGTGCTTCTTCGGTGGTAAGTGCGTAGTACTTCTCGTTGAATTCCTTGAACTTGTCGTTAAAGGGTTTCAATTGGACGTTCAGCTCGTTCATCTCGGTCTGCGTCTTGCCGCCAGTGATGGTGGCATCGGTCAGCTTGCCGCCTTCGGCAACAACGGTGACAGTGCCTGGCTCTAGTGCCACTTGGCAATAGGTTGAGTTCTGTCCATAATTGTCGTTGATGTCGCCAATGATGAGTGCTGCAGAGCGATAGGGCACATCGAGCTCACAGGTAAACGTAAACTTGCCATCGGCGACGACAGTGCTATCCATCACGGTGCTGTCACCAATTTGATACTGTAGATAGACGGCCTGTCCATCGGCTTCGGTGATGGTTCCGTTGATTACACACTTGTTGTCTTTGGTGCAGCTGGCAGCCAGTATTAGGGCCAGTGCTGCGAATAGTATTTTTTTCATTGAAAAAAAGGAAAATTTAAAATTTATAATGGAAAATAGGGGGAGTTTAGAATCCGAAGATTTCCTTTAATTTGGCGTCCAAAGTCTCGTCGTCGACCTTTCCGACAATATTGCCCTCGCGGTCGATGAGGTACTTGGTGGGCAGGAAGTGGATGGCATAACGCTCGCTGACGTCCTCACTCTTGTCGTAGCCCATACGCTCCCCATTGGGACCGCGCAGCTCTTTCAGGCCGCGTAGCACGTGGTGATACTTCTTGATGCCGTCCTCGTCAATAGCCTTC
>JAFZAP010000034.1 GCA_017557185.1 Prevotella sp. | reverse complement strand
CGAGACGGTCTATTTCTGGCCCAACCTGCCCGACTGCCTGCAAGAGGTGCACAGGGTGCTGAAGCCGGGCGGTCGTTTTGCCATCATGGTGGAAGTGCTGGAGGCTGACTCGAAGTGGACAGACCTTTGTGAGGGCATGACTGCCTATTCACCAGAGCAGTTGAAAGACTTGCTCGACGAAGCGGGATTCATCCAGACTGAAATCCACCGAAAGAAACCGTCATACGCCTCTATCCTCGGCGTAAAGCCATAACTTTGGACACAATAAAAAGCTATGAACAAAAACTATTGTTTACAGATTCTGGGCTTTGCTGCCCTTTATGTAGTGACCATCTTCATGACCGCTTTTCTGGGCTTTCTTGCCCCCTGGGCTTGGGGCTTCTTTACTGGTCTGAAAATCGAACTATAAGGGGGTACATGTACTGTCGTTTTCCTCTGATACAATTTAAAGTCTTTGAATCATCGGAAGTTAAAAAAATATGTACCAGTATTAGATATTTGAATTTGCGATTCGGTACTCCTGAGGACTAATGCCAGCGTTGCGCTTGAAGTAGTCGCTGAAAAAGGAGGGACTGGAGAAGTTGTACTTGTAGGCAAGGTCGGTCAGGGTGATGTCCGACTGCAGGAGGTCGAGGCGTATCTGCATGATGGTGTAGATGTCGATGGCCTCTTTGGGGGACTTCCCGTAGTGGCTCTGCACGATGTTGGTCAGGTAGCGGGGCGTGATGCTGAGTTTGTCGGCGTAGAAGTTGACGTTGCGCGAGGTGCGGTAGTGCTGGCTCAGCAGTTGGCGAAAACGGAAGAACAGTTCGTCGGCACGGCTCTTGAAGGTGGCTGTCTCTATTCCGTTTTTACGAAGCACGACCTGATAGAGCGTGTAGAACGCCCGCAGTTGCATGACGCTGACATGATAGAGTTCACGCGACGAGCAGACCCCAATGGCAGGACGGAGTACGCCCACCATCCCGCTGGCGGCAGATGAAATTTCAGGGGCATCGAGCACGAAAGTCTTTTTCAAGGCACTGACATTCACACCTTCCAACTGATTAAGCGCGGCCAGCTGGATAAAACTGCTGACGGCCAGAATCTCCACCTCATAGTCTGCCGACCGCTCTTCCACTTTGATAGCATCACCGGGGTTGAACAGCACCACGCTGCCCGTCCGTTCCTCTATCACCTCGAAGTTGCACACGATGCGAGCCGTACCCTGCAGCACGTGCAGCACCAGAGCACAGTCAATCGCCATGCCCTCATTGGTATATTGAGGCGGCGCTCCCTCATAGAGAGCCACCGGGTGTTCATCGGTTACAAATGGCGTAAACATTGCGTTTGTTCGTTTTATATGCCGCAAAGATAAGCGATTTTTTATTCCCAAAAGAATTTTGTTCCGATTTTCTAAAATTTTCGGCGCATTTTCATAACATCCGCTTCATGTAACGGCAGTAATTTTGCCACCGTAAAAGTTCAACAATTAAAATAACTGCAAAAATGAAGACAAGAAAATTAGGAGAACTGGAAGTATCGGCCATCGGAATGGGCTGTATGGGTTTCACACACGCTTACGGTGAAGGACCAAGTGAGCAGGAGGGCATCCGCCTCGTCCATCTCGCTTATGACATGGGCTGCAATTTCTTTGATACGGCCGAGATGTACAGCTATTTCGAGAACGAGGAATTCGTGGGCAAGGCCCTGAAGGAACTGCCCCGCGACAAGGTGGTTATCTCTGACAAGTTTTGGCCTGAGAAACTGCCTGGCCATCAGTTTCCCGAGGACAAACTTAGCGAGACGGGCATCCGCAAGACGCTGGAGGGACAACTGCGCCGTCTGGGCACCGACTACATCGACATCTATACCGAGCATCAGATGCGCGAGGGCAATGAAGAAGAGGTGGCCTACGTGATGGGCAAACTCATCAAGGAAGGTAAAATCCGTGCTTGGGGGCAGTCATCGCCCACCGCAGAACAAATTCGCAAGGCTCACGCCGTGACACCCATCACCGCCATCCAAAGCGAGTACTCGATGATGGCTCGCCAGTGGGAGAAGGACGTGCTGCCGCTCTGCAAGGAGTTAGGCATCGGCTATGTGGCCTTTTCGCCCATGGCCAACGGTTTCCTCAGCGGCAAGTACAACGCCCAGACCGAGTTCAAGGGCGATGACCTGCGCACCGTCATCACCCGTTTCTCCAAAGAGAACATGAACCGCAACCAGCCGCTCATCGACCTCATCACGAAATATGCCGCTGAGAAGCACTGCACACCGGCGCAGATCTCACTCGCATGGGACTTGATGGCCTACGAAAGCCTGGTACCCATCCCCGGAATGCGCCGTCAAGAGCGCGTGCGCGAAAACCTGGGTGCAGCCGATGTCGAACTGACGGCTGAAGAAAATGCCGCCATCACCGCCGAACTTGACAAACTCACCGTCTATGGCGACCGCACGGGACTGACCAACCTCGCCTCCGTGCCAGAGAGCACCATCGACCAGGGAGATGTAAACAAGAAGTAATAACGATAAAAAATAAATATCATTATGGATTTCATAGAACTGGTTAAAACGAGATTCTCGGTAAGGAAGTTTACAGACAAGGCTGTCGAGAAGGAAAAACTGGAGATAATCCTCGCGACAGGAAATGCCGCACCGACGGCAAAGAATCTACAGCCGCAAAGGATATATGTGCTTAAGAGCGAAGATGCCCTGACGAAACTGGACAGCCTGACACATTGCAGATACGGAGCAGGAACCGTTCTGTTATTCACCTATAACACCGATGAGGACTGGAAGAACCCGCTGGAGGAAGGTGTTCATTCCGGCATTGAGGACGTAAGCATTGTGGCAACACATATCATGTTGCAGGCAGCGGAACTTGGTCTTGGCTCCTGCTGGTGCAACTATTTTGCCAACAGCGCACTGGAAAAGCTGTTCGGACTGCCTGAGAATGAGAAGTCGGTGCTGGTTATGCCCGTGGGCTATGCGGACCAGGCAGCTAAACCATCGCCGATGCATTCGGATAAGCGTCCAATAGAGGATATTATCCGATTCTTATAAACTAAATGCATAAACTGAAATGAATATGGATAAGAAAACGATTGTTGTGGTTGGCGCAGGTCAGGGACTTGGCAACCATGTGGCAGAAAGATTCGGACGCGAGGGTTATCGCGTGGTGTTGATGGCCCGCAATGCGGAGTCGTTGGAGAAGTATAAGGCTGAACTGACGGCAGCGGGTATCGAGTCGCACGTGCATACGGCTGATGCCGCCAAGCCTGAGACGCTGACTGAGGCTATCACTTGGGCACGGGAGCAGTTCGGCACGCCCGACGTGCTCTATTACAATGTGGGCATCACGGCGGCTGACGACCCCGCGACAATGTGCAGCGAGGAATTGATGCGGCATTTCCAGATAGACGTGGCGAGTGCGTACCATTGCGCACGGCTGGTGGTCGATGATGACTTTGCCGCCAAGCACGGAGCCATCTTCATGACAGGTGGCGGCTTGGCTGACTATCCCACGGCGCAGTTCATCCCCCTGTCGATTGACAAGGCTGCCATCCGTGCCCTTGCCATCGCCCTGCACGGTGAGCTAAAGCTCCGTGGCATCCATGTCGGCACGCTCACCGTCTTCGGCAGCATCGGCATCGACAGCTACATGTCGCCCGCCCGCATGGCAGATTCCATCTGGAAAATGAACCAGCAGCGCGACGTGTGCGAGGTGAAGTACGAGTACCCCGAGATGCAGGGCGGCACAGCGACGGCTGCCGAATACTGGACGAAGGTGTATGCGCTGGCAGAGAAATACAGGTAGGCGATGGAAAGACACGTCAAACTGAACGACGGGCATGTGATGCCGATGGTGGGCTTCGGCACCTACCAGATGCCGAGACGCATCACACAGGGGTGCGTGGAGCAGGCTATAGAAGCGGGTTACCGACACATTGACACCGCACAGTGCTACGACAACGAGGCTGAGGTGGGTGCTGCAGTGAGAGCATCAGGACTGCGGCGTGACGAGGTGTTCGTCACCACCAAACTATGGGGCGGACGCGGCTACGGCGACACCATGCGGAGCATCGAGAACTCCATCCGGGCCATCGGGCTCGACTACATCGACCTGTTTCTGATTCACGAACCGTCGGGCGACTTCATCAGCCAATATCAGGCGATGGAGGATGTCCAACGGACGGGACTATTGCGCTCCATCGGCGTGGCGAACTTCTTGGAGGACAACTATCTGAGGCTTATCGGCAACTGCAGGGTGGTGCCCGCCGTCAACCAGATAGAGACGCACGTCTATCGGCAGCAGGGAGCGATGCATCGCCTGCTGCAGGAACACGGCACATGGCACGAATCGTGGTCACCGCTAGCCTGCGGCCAGAATGGTTTCTTCCGTGACCCGACGCTGAAGAAGATTGCCGACACCCACGGCAAGAGCATCGCCCAGGTGGGGCTGCGCTTCCTCTTGCAGCAGGACATTGACGTCATCCCCAAGACAACGCACGAGGAGAGGATGCACGAGAACCTCGACATCCTTGACTTCGAACTAAGCGACGACGAAATGCAGACCATCCGCACGCTCGATACCGGCCGCAGTCAGTTCGGGTGGTGGTAACATAATTGAAGAAAGAAGTATGATATTCCTGATTATCACATTGGCGATGGGTTTGCTCATCCCCATCCAGACGGCGGCTAATTCACGGCTGCGGATGGTGGTGGGGCAAGCCTATGTCTCGACACTTATCTCGTTCTCGGTTTCAACGTTGGGGCTGCTTGTTGTTGCGTTCGCAATTGGCGCACCCGTACTACCGACGGCACAAATGCTTTCCACAGCTCCGTGGTGGAGCTGGTTCGGCGGCATCATAGCCCTGCTCACCATCACCTGCGCCATCTACCTGTTCAAGGAACTTGGGCAACTTCAAGCCACGGTGATCCCGATGTTCAGCCAACTGCTTTTCAGCCTCGCCATCGACCACTTCGGATGGTTCGGCGCAATAGTCATTCCACTCGACGGCAAGCGGCTGATGGGAGCGGGGCTGCTCATTGTGGGAGTTGTTTTGGTTGCTGTACTTCCGAGGTTACGAGGGCAGAAAACTGTTGGTGCGACCGGCAAAAGACAGGTCGTATGGCAGTTGTTTGCCGTGGTCTCGGGATGTCTGATGGCAAGCATAGGCGCGATTTACGCGATGCTTGGGGGCATCATCGGCTCAGCAGTTCAAGCCAGCACGGTTTCGTTTATCATTGCAACTGTAGCCATGTTGACTTTCTGCCTTATCAAAGGCAATGCCCTGCGTGTGAATCTTGCTTTCAACCGAAATCATCCTTGGTGGATGTGGTTAGGCGGCATCTGTGGTGCCATCTGTGTCTATGGCAACGCCTGGCTCATTCCAAAGATAGGTGCAGGAGTGTTCTTCATGCTTATTCTCATCGGACAACTTGCGCTGAGTATGCTCATGGAGCATTTCGGATGGCTAAACGCACCGCGAAAGCGTATTTCGCCGCTACAGATTCTTGGCATTATTCTAATGCTTGGCGGTGTAGCACTTATCCGCATATAATCGAAACCACATATCTACGCAAAAGCCACTTTCAAAGGTGGCTTTTGATGTCTTTTGCCGTAGAGACCCCATCCGTTACCTTTGCGACAGAAATATCACTAAACTGTAACCACTAAACTCTAAACTGCGCCAAAGGCGCATGAAGAATATGTCAGTCACATTGAACACCCAACTCGAGGAGCTGATGTTCTCCTCGCAGATACCCGACATTGAGATTGCCACCAGCGATGACAACGAAGCCATCGTGATGATCGTGTCTGGAGGTACCACGGTTTTCTCGGCAACGCACATCCCATATCAGAGGACCATCGTCGTCCACGACATCCGCTCGGTCATCGAATACTACATGCGCCAGGGCAACCATGCCCTGCGCAGCTTCGAGATCCGGGGCCGCCACAATGGCGGCATCCAAACACTGGCCACCTTCCAGGCGATCTATCTGGAACAGCATTTCACGGGCGATGTCGAGGAGTTTCTCCGCAACAACTTCCTGACCACGATGGAAGGGAAACTCATGTGGAGCGGGGCCACTGAGTTCCTGTATTACTATAAGAAGGCGTACTCGCAGGAGTCCGTCCGCTACCGTGTCGTGGCCAGCGTCTATGACGACGAGCCACGGGTGTATCAGTACTCGCCGCAGATGTCGGTCAATACAAATGACTCCATCTCCAAAGTGGAGGTCAACATGAAGCTGATGCTCGACGCCGTAGAGTCCCATGGCTGGAACCGCGACCACATCAAGGTGCTCGCCTGCAGCGTGCAGGTCGGAGCCCGCGCCTTCACGTTCTATGTTCAGGACGACGAGCCGAACCTGACGCTGTACTTCCGCAATGCGTTCAACTGCTTCGAGTGCTGCGCCCTCCATGCAGTGACCACGCGCAAGCCGAAGGTTGACCGCTCGATAGCCGTCACCAACCGCATCTCCTCCTTCTACAACCAGCAGAACGAGAAGCTGTATGAGGTG
>JAFZAP010000004.1 GCA_017557185.1 Prevotella sp. | reverse complement strand
GTCAGTTCAATGCCTTCGGCGTTCAATGTGCTTCGCACGGTTCAAGAGACCTGCGGTCAGTTCAATGTGCTTCGCACGGTTCAAGAGACCTGCGGTCAGTTCAATGCCTTCGGCGGTTCAAGGGCCCTGCGGGCAGTTCAATGCCTTCGGCGTTCAAGGGACCTGCGGTCGTGAAAGGAGCCTGCGTCTGTTGAACTATTTGAACATGACGAAGTCACGATTTGAACTACTTGAACTGTGACGAAGTCACTAGAACGTAGAGCTCCTTACACTTGAAACTATGAAACTCTCACATTATTAATTTCTAAACATCACTACTATGAATAAGAAAGCATTCTGGAAATACGTGATTAAGCAAGTGAAAAAGAAGCTCGCTTCCGAATTTCCGAGCAGAAGCGACTTGATAAAATTCATCATTCAGACGCTGATTGCGATATTGACTGCCATCGGCACGACAATGGGTGTGACAAGCTGTCTGATGTAGAAACCTCTCTCGGTCCCCCTCCTTAGGTCGCCTAAAGAGGGGGATTTTATTCTCATGCTTATGGTCATCGATTTGCGGAAAAGGGTATCCGCAAATCGTGTGAACAATCACAAAAAGCAGTTTTTTTCTGATTTCTTTGCTTTGTTCTGTTCTTTTTCTTCTTTTTTTTGTAATTTTGCAGGAGATAACACCTGAACAATATGGCAGAAAGAAAAAGCGGCCCCACTTTTGAGGGGATTATGCAGGACCTGAAAGCATCGAAATATGCACCTATTTATATATTGATGGGTGACGAACCATATTATATCGATGCGATTTCTGACTATGTGGCTGATCATGCGCTCAACGAAACCGAGCGCGACTTCAACCAGACCATTATTTTCGGATTGGACACCACAGCTGCACAGGTGGCCGATATGGCTCGTCGTTATCCGATGATGGCCGAGCGACAGGTGGTTATCGTGAAAGAAGCACAGAATTTGCGCAATTGGGAGGCTCTGGCGAAGTATGCCGAAAAGCCAACTCCGACGACAGTACTCGTGCTCTGCCACAAAAATGGTGTGCTCGACAGACGTAAAAAGGCAAATAGCACGCTCATTTCGATGGCCGAGAAGAATGGGGGAGTGGTGTTTGAGAGCAAAAAGAAATCGGAACGCGAACTTCCTGGCTTCATCGAGAGCTACCTGCAGTCGAAAAATGTCAGCATCGACTACAAGGCAACGCAGATGATTGCCGACCACATCGGAGCAGACCTGAGCCGACTGACATCGGAACTCGACAAGGTGCTCATCTCGTTGACAGGAGAGGGGAGAAGGATCACTCCTGAGATTGTTGAGAAGGAGATTGGAGTGAGCAAGGAGTTTAATGGTTTTGAACTCCGCTCGGCCATCGTCAACAGAGATGTTTACAAGGCCAATCAGATTGTGAAATATTTTGACAATAATCAAAAGGCCGGTTCTCTCTACTCGATTCTCCCAATGCTCTTCAATTATTTCCAAAATCTCATGATTGCATTTTATTCGCCCAATCGGACGAACGAAAATGCTGTCGCGCAGCATCTGGATCTCAGATCTGGATGGGCGGCAAGAGACTACATTACGGGCATGAGAAACTACAGCGGAATGAAAACGATGCAGATAATTTCGAAAATGAGAGAGATCGATGCGCGCGGAAAAGGCATTGATAATCCAAATACGGGCCAAGGAGAGCTCATGAAAGAGCTGATTTTTTTCATTTTGCATTGAGAAAATATCCGTTTTTCATCAAAAAACGCCCTATTTTTTTCTAGGATGAGTGCTCGCCAGGAGCACTTTTTTTAGCCAAAACCCCAATGAAATCAGGCACTTGCGGCCATTTTACCCCTCTCATTTTGGGCACTATTTTCATCTTTCCGAACCTTTGTTCAGAATTCTTCGAAAATGGCATAAAGTCTCAAAATTGGAAAAAACGCAATTCAGCGTTCACTTTTATTATGATTTAATTGTTTGAAGTTTCGAATATTGAAATATTTATCATGTCAAACAAATAACAAATAGTTATATTGAATTCAACATCATGTTTGTATATTCAAATCTCTAATATTTAAGTTTTAAAATCTAAATTCATTCGTTCAAACCAGCGAACATGTAATTATACATAAACGATTAAGTCTGTTTAATTCGTTGAAACCCAGATAGTTATGTTATATTTGGTGAATTAAAATGCCAATTTAGCATGAATCAGCTAGGGTAAATCATGCATATTGTGCGGTTTTAGTATCTTAAATCCATATTTAACAATATGATTACCAACGATTTGCAGATTTTTGCTCTTGTTTTTCTGCGATACTATTTAGAGTATTGAAATTTACATTTACGTTTTAATACTAATTATTCAACTTCTCCCTCTTTAATATTTAGAAATTCAAAAACGAAAATTTAAACCATCCGATTTTAAAATTTTGCTTTAAAAACTTGCACGTTTCATTTTTTCTCTTTACCTTTGTAAACCGAATGGGTTTTCCCTATTTTGAGGTCAAAAACGAACTTGTTTAGAAAACAGACGTAAATTTTCGCAAAATGAAAGACAGAATTAGACGCATCATGGAGAGTCAGCACATGACCCAACAGGTCTTTGCTCAGTTCATAAAAATCTCCCCCGCTACCCTCAGTGGAATTTTCAATGGTAGGACGAATCCGTCACTTAACATTGTTGAAGCAATTAAGAACAGTCTGCCCAGTATTTCTACCGACTGGTTGCTTTTTGGTTCTGGTCCTATGTACATTGATGATCAGAAGGCTGATCAAACAGCTTCGACATCAGGAGCACCAGATTCGCAAGAGGCAATGCTCAACTTTGAGATGCCCTCTTCCACCCCACCGATGTCGCCTCAAGCAAGCTCATACGCTCAAGGTGTAAATGTGACACCCAAAAATACAGACAATTACTATTTGAAAAATATTGACAAACCGCAAAGGAAGATAACGGAGATCCGCATCTTCTTCGATGACCAGACTTGGGAGAGTTTTGTTCCCAAGAAATGATGATATGGGGTGTTCTAAAACCTTTGCTTACGTCGTTTCCTTGTCAAGAAAACTCAAATGTTCTGCCCTCGATTTTTTGTCGCTCGGCGACGTAAGGAGACGCTTTCGTCGCATCGCGGAGAAAGAACTTTGGCTTGCCGAAGTTCTTACTGTGCAAGCGAAAACAAGTTTTCGAGTCCTTTCGTTGACTTCGTCTTCAAATGTCACGACTCGGCCATTCAAACAAGTTTGATGGCCCTCGCTGCTCCTTTTGATCGGAAAAGCTCAAATAAATTTGGCTTTTCGCTCACTTATTCGTAACTTTGCCAGCTTAGCTGGCGAAAATACTCCATCTCGGCATAAAAAAAGAAAGGATTCTTTTTGTTCTGCCCTCGATTTTTCGTATCTTTGGCTTCGCCGTAGTTACTCCCGTTCGGAAATGAAAAAGAAAAAACGGTTTTCTTTTTGCATTTCGCTCACTTATTTGTAACTTTGCATCAGTATTTTGAATTACGTATGAAGAAATATTGTTTGGATCTGACTGTTCGTGCTGTTGAACAGGTTCATTCTCGTTATGTGCTGCTTCGTTTGACAAGCGATGAGCAGTTGCCCGAGATGGAGCCTGGTCAGTTTGTCGAGGTACTTGTCGACAATAGTCCTACTACATTCCTCCGTCGGCCCATTTCCATCCACTTCGTCGATCGCGAGCGGAACGAATTGTGGCTATTGGTGGCTGTTGTGGGCGACGGCACTCGTCGGTTGGCGCATTTGAAGGCAGGCGACACGTTGAATTGCGTGTTGCCGTTGGGCAGAGGTTTCGCGAAGCCAGAGAAGGGAGAGCGCCGATTTCTGCTTGTCGGAGGAGGCGTAGGCGTTGCCCCGTTGCTTTATCAGGGAGCCTTGTTGAAGCGTTGCTATGAGCATGTTGAGGTGACCTTCCTGCTTGGAGCCCGCACGGCAACTGATTTGTTACAACTTAACGAATTCCGCAAGTATGGCCGCGTGCTGGTTACTACAGAGGATGGTTCCGAGGGTGAAAAGGGCTTTGTGACCAATCACTCCGTGTTGCAGCAGGAGACGTTCGATATGGTGCAATGCTGTGGTCCGACCCCGATGATGAAAGCCGTTGTTTCTTATGCTTGGAAGGCGCAAGTAGCCTGTGAGGTTTCGTTAGAGAATCTGATGGCATGCGGGCTCGGTGCCTGTCTCTGTTGCGTGGAGAAGATTCGCCAGACGGATGCAGACGGCACCGAAGCCGTTCACAACGTATGTGTATGTAAAGATGGTCCCGTATTTAGAAAGGAGGAACTAACATGGCAGATCTGAATGTGAATATCGGACGGTTATCGTTGAAAAACCCCGTGATGACGGCCTCGGGAACATTCGGCTATGGGCTGGAGTTCCAGGATCTTGTGCCGCTTGATGAGATTGGCGGCATCATCGTGAAGGGAACGACACTGCATCCTCGCGAAGGCAACGACTATCCGCGTATGGTCGAGACAGCGAGCGGCATGCTCAATTGTGTTGGCCTGCAGAACAAGGGCGTGGATTATTTCTGTGAGCACATCTATCCGCAAGTGAAAGACATCGATACGAATATTATCGTCAACGTGAGTGGCTCTACTCCCGACGATTATGCTGAGTGTGCCGCGCGTATCGATGCTCTTGAGCGCATTCCAGCAATCGAGCTGAATATCTCCTGCCCGAACGTAAAGCAGGGCGGTATGGCCTTCGGAACGACGTGTGCAGGTGCTGCCAGCGTGGTGCGGGCCGTTCGCGAACGCTATCACAAGACGCTGATCGTGAAACTCTCGCCCAATGTGACGGATATCGCGGAGATTGCCCGTACCTGTGAGGCAGAAGGCGCCGACAGCGTTTCACTCATCAATACACTGATGGGAATGGCCATCGATATTGAGCGCCGTAGGCCGTTGCTATCGATCAGTACGGGTGGCTTGTCCGGTCCTGCCGTAAAGCCCGTAGCCCTGCGAATGGTTTGGCAGGTGGCGAAGGCGGTGAAGATTCCCGTTGTGGGACTTGGCGGCATCATGACTGCTAAGGATGCTATTGAGTTCCTGATGGCTGGTGCCACTGCTATAGAAATAGGTACAGCCAACTTCATCGACCCGGCGGTGACCATGAAAGTACGCGACGGGATCAACGAGTGGCTCGACAAGCATGGATGTAAGTCTGTAAAAGAAATAATAGGTTGTTTAGAATCATGAAAGAATTGAAAGTAGGAATCATTCAGCAACACAATACTGCTGACAGAAGTGATAACATGCAGCGACTTGGGGAGGGTATCCGCCGATTGGCTGCCGAGGGTGCAGAACTGATTGTGCTGCAGGAATTGCATAACGGCCTTTATTTCTGCCAGACGGAGAACGTCGACGTGTTCGATCAGGCAGAGCCGATACCCGGTCCGTCGACGGAGTTTTATGGCGCATTGGCCAAGGAACTGGGTGTTGTAATCGTTACCTCGCTGTTCGAGCGCCGTGCAGCAGGACTCTATCACAACACCGCTGTGGTGCTGGAGCGTGACGGCAGTATTGCGGGCAAGTATCGCAAGATGCACATTCCCGACGATCCAGCCTATTACGAGAAGTTCTACTTCACGCCTGGCGACTTGGGCTTCCGACCCATCAAAACCAGCGTGGGCCGTCTGGGCGTTCTTGTTTGCTGGGACCAGTGGTATCCAGAGGCTGCTCGTCTGATGGCTCTGCAGGGTGCCGAAATGCTCATCTATCCTACGGCTATCGGCTATGAGAGCAGTGATACGGCTGACGAGCAGGAGCGCCAGCGCGAAGCTTGGACTACCGTTCAGCGCGGCCATGCTGTTGCCAACGGGCTGCCAGTAGTCAGTGTGAATAGGGTAGGGAGGGAATCCGATCCATCACAGCAAACCAATGGCATCCACTTCTGGGGGTCCTCGATGGTTGTTGGCCCGCAAGGTGAGTTCCTTTATCGGGCTCCGAAGGACGAGGAAGTCTGCCAGGTGGTTACGATCAGTATGGAGCGCTCCGAGCAGGTGCGCCGTTGGTGGCCGTTCCTGCGTGATCGCCGTATCGACAGCTATGGTGATATCCTGAAGCGATTCGTCGACAAATAATCCCCCTAAACCTTTTTGTTTCTTCCCTTTTATGATCCTCATCCAAAGTATTTCTGGATGGGGATCATGAAACGTGTAAGACGTCGTGAGCGTGGTTGGTTGTGATAGTCGATGCGGGTGAGGCATTGCGAGATGTATAGACGCTTGCGGGCTCGTGTGATCGCTACATAGAACTTGCGTGCATCTTCGGCAATTGCGGCCGGATTGTTGCGGTTGAAATAGCTGGGATAGCGGTCTTCGACAGCATCGAAAACGATGACGTTATCGAATTCCAGTCCCTTTGCTTTGTGTACGGTGGAGACGAAGATGCGATCATCGATGCTGTGGCTATTGCAGAGGTCGGCTTCTTTCAGCGTGTTGATTTCCACGATGTGTGCTGCCAGTTGCTGACTGAGCGAGTGTTCGTTGGTGGGATCAAGAAGATTGTCAGCCAGATAGCGCAACACGTAGTGCAGTTTGCGGACAGGCTCGATGACTTGGTCAGCAACAAGATGGTCGTGGAATTGCTGAAGTTCGTTGAGAAGGGCTGGGGTTGAGTCGTTAGTCGGAACGTAAAGCGTAGCGAGAGCCTGCTGATAGTACTTTAGATAACTGCGTCGCAGAGCCTCTGCTCGTTCCTGTGCACGCGACATAGCGCGGAACTGGCGCTGATGCGGCAGGATGTCCAATGCCCGTTCGTAGCAGTAGCGCACCAGTGAACAGGTGGCTGCGACGTCGGCATCAGCCAGATGACTGTTCTCTCCTTCCAGTCCGAGTACAGACAGTAGATACTTCAGCTTGTATTGCCTGAGGTCGGGGGCGAGGAGCCGGATGAGTTTCAGAGAATCGAATAGCCTCACCCCTAACCCCGGCCTCACCCCCAGCCCCTCTCCAAAGGGCGAGGGGAGTATTTTGGGCGAGGGGGACAATAAGTGCGAGGGGAGTGCCCTCTTGTTATTATTCTTGAGCATCTGCCAGTCGAACATTGCGTTGTGACCAAGCAGTGTACTATTGCCTACATAGTCGAGGAATTGCTGCAAACCTACTTGTGGTGGCAGCAGTTCGTGGTTCTTCAGTTCTTCGAGGATGGGGTTGTCTATGTCGCCGAGTTTCTCGGGGATAGGGCGTGTGGTCTGCAGGTATACGTTGAATGCAGAGCCCTCAATGATTTCTCCTTGTCGCATGCGCACGGCAGCAATCTGCACGATTTCGTCATTGAAGACGTCAAGTCCGGTGGTCTCGGTGTCGAAGACCACGATGTCTCCCGTATCATAGGCTTTGACAAATTCCTCCAGATAAGTACTGTTTTCGTAAAGGAGGAAGTCGCTGGGCAGCATAGCGCGCTGGCGCAGCGACTGCACGAAGTTTCGGGCGTAGGCATTCGAAGCCGTCACACCGAAACCCTTGAGCAAGCGTGCCCACGCGATGAAGTTATGTTCGTTGGCCAGTACGTTCAGATGAGCCACCAGCAGTTTCATCTCACGTGTAGCGAAGAGGTCCTCGCCCGAAACCTTGAAGTGTGGCTGCTCCATCTTCTGCAGTTCAGCGCTGATGAGGTCGGCATCGGCATTCGAGTTCACGATGATAGCTGTAGTCTCATCGGGGTATGCTTCAGCGAAGATGTGGGCTACATGGGCAACGTCGTAGAATTCGGTGTCGAGGGTGTTGCTGCGAAGGATGCGTAGGGGAGGAGCTCCCCTATCTAAGCCTACCCCCAACCCCTCCCTGAAGGGAAGGGAGGTCATATGCTTTGACTGTGGTGAGGCTGCCTTGGGCAACAGCGCCGTGTCGATGCCTAGCACGTGGCGGGCATATTCGTTGTAGACCTCGAGCAGATATTGCGGTGAGCGGTGGTTTGTGGAGAGGTGGTGCAGATGTCCTTCACAGCGTTCGCGCAGACTGTTGAGGGTGCTCAGTCGGGCTCCCATGAACGAGAAGATGGCTTGTTGTTCATCGCCGAGATACATGACCGTAGCCCCTTCTTCAGTAATCTGATCGATGATGGCCAACTGCAAAGGATTCAAGTCCTGCACTTCGTCCACCTGTATCCATCGGTACTTTTTATAGGTGTTCGCATCAGGGGCTGGGGGAAGGCTCAGGCTATCGTACGTCATGATGAGCAAGTCCTCGAAGTCTACGAGGCGGTTTTCGCGCTTGTACAGCTCATACTGCTTGGCGGCATTCATCTTGCTGAGCACTCGGTCGATGGTGACCTGCGAACCGAGGTCGTAGCCTTCCATACGCGAAGCAGTCTGGTAGAAATCAATATGGTCGTAGATGTCGAGGGTGGCATTGGCATCGAACTCCATCTTCTGTACATCGCAAATCTTTTTTATCGCCGCCAAATCGTCGCTGTTGCAGCACTCCGGATGCATACGCAGCGGGCGTGGCTGTGACGAGCGCAGCTGCTGCATGAAGTGTGAAAAATGAATGAAGTCGAAGTATTCGCGACGACGTGTGTTATTCTCCATCACCTTCATTTCGTCCTCGTCCAGATAGCGAGCCACGATGCTGATGGCATCTTCGTCGTCGATGATGGAAGTCTCGGCGGGAATCAGGTTGTTTTCAAACAGGAATTTCGAGCAGAAGCGATGGACGTTACCCACATAGACTTGTCCTATCTCGCTATCGCTGATGTTTTCGCGTATGCGATCAATCATGCCCCTCGCTGCACGGTTGGTGAACGTCAGACAGAGCATGTCGTCGTAGGCCACACCGTCGCGTTGGTGGGCTCGTCGTATGCGCTCGGTGAGGATCTGCGTCTTCCCGCATCCCGGAGGTGCCAACACCAGATGATAGCCACCTTCGGCATTGATCACCTGTCGCTGACTCTCGTCGGGCTGGAAGGTTTTGTCCGCGCTCTGTTCTTTGTTCATGAGGTCCTTACAAGTATTTTCTCCACGCGAAACGCTTCCGTGTGAGCAGGTAGTTCGGGTCGTACATGTGCTCATAGGCCTCACGCTCGAACGCTATGTTTATGTAAGCACGCCCATGCATCGGCAATCTCACCAGCCACTCAATCAGATACCAAATGTAGAACCCCACAACCAGCATCTCCAGCATTTGCGCCGTATGGATGCGCTCATGCTGGATGAGGTCAGTAGTGATGGTCACCCCCTTGCGGCAAAAAAGCAGACCGCAGATGTTGATGGCATCATATTTCCTGAACGGCAGCAGCCGGTTGTGGATGATCTTCATGTTTCTATTTCTTCTTCGTCGCCCAGATGAAGTATGCAATCAGCAGGATGTAGGCGACGAGCGAGCATACCTCACTCATCGGGTTGGCAAGCCACGATTCGCTGACGGGGTTGAAACCGCCGAAGCGCAGCAGAGCCGAGACAACACCCATCAAGGCACCACCGGCAATGAAGCCAGAGGCAATGAGCGTGCCCTTCTCGCCGCGAGCCTTGTTCACTTCCGCATCCTTCGAACGGCTGGTCACATACCAGCTGACGGCACCGCCGACCAACAACGGCAGGTTCAGCTGAATGGGGATGAACATACCGAGTGCGAAGGGTAGGGCAGGAACCTTGCAATAGGTGAGCACGATGGCGATAACGGCACCGATGGCATAGAGCAGCCAAGGAGCGCCGACGCCGTTCATCAACGGGTCGATCACGGCCGCCATTGCGTTAGCCTGCGGTGCAGCGAGCTGACCGGTCGTAAAGCCGTAGGTCTCGTTGAGCAGCATCATCACACCACCCACGGTAGCTGCCGAAACCAGCGTGCCGAGGAACTTCCACTGCTCCTGCTTGCGAGGCGTGGTGCCGAGCCAGTAACCTACCTTCAAATCGGTGATGAAAGCACCTGCCACAGCCAGAGCTGTGCAGACCACACCACCCATGATCAGCGCTGCCAACATGCCACTCGGACCCTTCAGGCCGATACCCACCATCACAACCGATGCCAGGATGAGTGTCATCAGCGTCATTCCGCTCACGGGGTTCGAGCCCACGATGGCGATGGCGTTGGCGGCTACAGTCGTGAAGAGGAAGGCGATGACCGTCACCAGCACGATTGCCACGAGGGCGAAGAACATGTTGCCGTCCATCACGCCGAACCAGAAGAACAGGAACGTCACGACGATGGTCAGAATCGAGGCAATCGCGATGAACTTAAACGACAGGTCCTTCTCCGTACGCTTCAAGGTCGATGCATCACCGCTGCCGCCCTTCATCTCCTGCGCGGCCAGTCCCACGGCACTCTTGATGATGCCCCACGACTTGATGATGCCGATGATTCCGGCCATTGCGATGCCGCCGATGCCAATCGACTTACCGTAGGAAGTGAAGATCTGTTCGGGCGACATCTCGCTGATGGTCTGTGTGATGCTTGGATCCCACATATTCAGCACCTGGTCGCCGAACAACAGCGACAGACCTGGCACGATGAGCCACCATACCGATACCGAACCCAGACAGATAATCAGCGCATATTTGAAACCGATGATATAGCCAAGACCGAGCACAGCGGCACCCGTGTTCACCTTCAGCACCAGCTTCGCATGATCGGCGAGATATTGTCCCCAGCCCACCACGCGCGTGGTGAAGTTCTCGTTCCACCAACCGAAGGTTGCAACGATGAAGTCGTACAGACCGCCCACGATGCCTGCTATCAGCAGCGGCTTGGCCTGGTCGCCGCCCTTCGCGCCGCTCACCAGCACCTGTGTGGTTGCCGTAGCCTCTGGGAACGGATATTTGCCGTGCATCTCGCTCACGAAATACTTACGGAACGGAATCAGGAACAGAATGCCGATGATGCCTCCGAGCAGCGACGAAATGAAGATATTGATGAACGATGCACTCATCTCGGGATATTTCGCCTGCAGGATGTAGATGGCAGGCAGGGTGAAGATGGCACCCGCCACCACAGCACCCGAACAGGCACCGATGCTCTGTATGATGACATTCTCGCCCAATGCCTTGCTGCGCTTTGCGGCTGTCGATACGCCAACGGCGATAATGGCAATGGGGATGGCGGCCTCAAACACCTGGCCCACCTTCAGTCCGAGATAGGCGGCGGCAGCCGAGAACAGCATCGCCATCACAACACCCCACGTCACCGACCAGGCATTCACCTCAGGATAATTACTCTCGGGCGACATGAGCGGTTCGTACTGCTCACCCTCTTTCAATTCTCTGAACGCATTCTCCGGCAGTCCTGCTGCCAGTCTGTCTTTTTCTTCCATATTTGTTGTATTGTTGGTTTTCAGTTGTCTTCAACCTGCAAAGATAGTGAAAACCGAACGGAATGCCAAATAATCTTATTATTTTTTTTCTTTTTGCCCCCTACAGCAGAACAGCTCGTAATTAGAAACTTGAAGAGAGACATACGAAACAGACGGACAGAAGTTTCCAAAGACAAACGAACAGACGGACGTTAACGCTTTTTTCAGGGAAATACTTTGTTTAATTAAAAATAATGTTTATCTTTGCAGATTAGTACAATACCTAAACACAAGAATCATGGCAAAAAGGAGTATGATAACGGTAAAGGACGTGAATATCAGAACGATGACCGTCAACGGTATTGATTACATCTGCATTACAGACATCGCAAGACAGAAGAACGAGGCCGAGCCGAAAGACGTGGTGAAGAACTGGATGCGCCAGAAGAATACGCTGGAGTATCTTGGCCTTTGGGAAAGATTGCACAACCCCAATTTTAAAGGGGTCGAATTCGACCCCCTTTTGGCTGAAGCAGGAAGTAACGCTTTCACGATGAGCCCAACCAAATGGGTTGAACTCACTGCAGCCATAGGCATCCTTACAAAGAATGGGGCCGGAGGTGGTACGTATGCTCAGCGCGATATAGCCTTCAAATTTGCCAACTGGGTGTCTGTGGAATTTGAACTCTATCTGGTGATGGAGTTTCAGCGTCTCAAAGCTGAAGAACAGAAGCAACTTGCATGGTCGGCAAAACGCGAGTTGTCAAAAATCAACTACCGCATTCATACCGATGCCATCAAGAGTAACCTCATTCCTGCAGAAGTAACTCGCGAGCAAGCAGCGATGAAGTATGCAGAGGAAGCCGACGTACTTAATGTTGCGATGTTTGGCATGACTGCAAAGCAATGGCGTGAGGCCAATCCCGATCTCAAAGGCAACATCCGCGACTATGCCACTATCAACGAGCTCATATGCCTCTCGAATATGGAGAACATCAACGCCGTGCTCATCAACGACGGTATGCCACAGGGCGAGCGGCTCGTCAAACTCAATCGGATTGCCATCCAGCAGATGCAGGTGTTGGAAGACAATAGTGGCAGGAAATTGTTGAAATAGATAGATACTCCACCTATCAAAGTACCGCAATTTTCTCAATAAAAAATTTGGAAGGAAAAGAATTATTTCGTATATTTGCCACCGAAAGTGGCGATGATGCTCACGCTCGGCAAATGAAACAAGTTTCTTTGTTCTCGCTTACTCGCATCATTGCAACGTGATAACAAACTTAAAAAAGATAAAGCTATGAGGAGGATATTACTATTTGCGCTGCTGTTGCTGCCACAATTGCTGTTAGTTAGTTGTGATTCCCTTTTCGAAGGTGGATCCTATGTCCATGCTTATGTGAAAAACTGTTCTGGGCATAAGGTATATGTCAATTGTAGTATTATTCCTGATACAAATTACAAGCTAGATGATTTTAAAATAATCAACAGTTTGGAGGATGGTTTCAATTGGGACTATCGCTTTATCTGTGAATCATGGACCGACTTTTTTGAAAAATATCAAACAGACACTTTGATTATTTCCGTATGTAAGTCAAAAGAAAACTTGGAACAGTGGGTTCAAACTAAAGAGCCCTCATTTTGTGACAAACAAATATATTTTACTAAGATGGATAGAAAAGACGCATGGATTACCTATGTATATGATGGAATTAATATCACAGAAAAGGCAGAATGACATCATTTGAAATCAAGTGATTTAGCGATATCATTCAACTCTCAAGATGATATGACGGGGTGCTGGCTTTGACCGAAAGGTTAAGTCAGCGCCCGCTTTTGTTGTTTTTATTCAACTTCTGTCAGGGTTAAGGATAAGGAACACTAAAAAGCATTCAAATTATAGCAGGGTTAAAGTAAAAACCATTCCGCTCGGCGACGTCAGGCGACGCTTTAAAAGCGAAGCGGGGAAAGGACTTTTTCTAGCCTGTATTATTCATGAACATGCAAGTATGAGTAGTTCCTTTGCCTTCGGCATCACGTATAATATCCGCAAATGACACGCGAATAACCGAAAATATTTACGATTTTTTTACGGTCCATTTACGCATATTTACGTAGCGTCGCAGACTGATAAAAACTCTATGAACTATTCAGGCTAGGGAAGGACCGTTTTTCTTCTTCGCATTTTCAAGGAAGAATGTCATGAATGTCATTAAGGTCATTATGTCATTAAGGTTTTGAAAAGTGGGTTTTCAGGCCACAATAATAAATATTATTTATATATTGTGAGGTTTTTGGGGAGTTCGAAAATCCTTAATGACCTTCATGACATTCATGACATTGATACCGCTCAGTAAAATTTTCAAAACACTATTCACCATTCATCATCGGCTATAAGTAATTGTGTATCAGGGTGTTACAAGGATGAATAGTGAAATCACTATTCATCGATGATAAAAACATCTGGCGGCCTTGTAATGTATTGAAAATCAGATAGTTATGCAGAATTAGGAGTGCTGAATGATGTTTTGAGACCGTTTTTTGAGTGTGTCATTATAGTCCTCTTTATTGCGTTTTTAACCCCGAAAATATGCTCAAATTATCAAAAAACTATGGTTTCAGAGGCTCAAAACTATGATTTTAGAGGCGTTGGGCAATGCTTTCGGAGTCGTAGGACATTGTTTTCGGACAGCTAAAACAATGCTATTGACCTGCAAAAGCTATGCTCCAGAGGTTACAGAGCATAGCTCCAGTCTGTCTAGAGCATTGCTCCGTAGGTTACAGAGCATAGCTCCGTAGGATATAGAGCATAGCTCCGTAGGATATAGAGCATAGCTCTGTAAGGTTCTAATCTGAATTATTCATGAACACTTAAGTATGAGTTGTTTCTTTGCCTTTGGCATCACGTATAATAACCGTTAATGACACGCGAATAACCGAAAATATTTACGATTCATTTACGGTCAATTTGCGCATATTTACGTAGCGTCGCAGACAGATAAAAAAAACGGCGGGAAAGAAAAGGTCTTTTCCGCCGTTGATGGTATTGAGTTGCGAATTAGTTCCTGAACACCAGGCCTTCGCCGAACTCGTCGATGGTGATGGGCTTCTCGCGGGTGATCTGCTCAGCGAGGAGGCGCTTCGAGAGTTCGTTGAGGACGTACTGCTGGATGGCTCGCTTCACGGGTCGTGCACCGAATTGCGGGTCGTAGCCCACCTCGGCCAGATAGCTGATGGCCTGCGGCGTCCACTGGAGCTGGAAGCCCTGCGGTTCGAGCATCGCCTGTACCTTCTTCATCTGTAGCGTGACGACGTCGGCAATCTGCTCCTTCGTGAGTTGCTGGAAGGTGATGATCTCGTCGATACGGTTCAGGAACTCCGGTCGCATGATGACCGACAGCTGGTCGCGTGTGGCGTTCGAGGTCATGATGATCAGCGTGTTCTTGAAGTTGGCGGTACGACCCTTGTTGTCGGTGAGTCGGCCGTCGTCGAGCACCTGCAGCAGGATGTTGAACACGTCGGGATGTGCTTTCTCGATCTCGTCGAAGAGCAATACGCTGTACGGCTTGCGGCGCACAGCCTCTGTGAGCTGGCCGCCCTCGTCGTAACCCACGTATCCCGGAGGTGCTCCGATGAGTCGCGAGACGGTGTGCTTCTCCTGATACTCCGACATATCAATTCGCGTCATCATCGTTTCATCGTTGAAGAGGTATTCGGCCAACGCCTTTGCCAGTTCGGTCTTGCCGACACCCGTGGTGCCGAGGAAGATAAACGAGGCGATGGGTCGCTTCGGGTCTTGCAGACCGGCACGCGAGCGGCGTACGGCATCAGAGACAGCCTGGATGGCCTCGTCCTGTCCGATGACCCGGCGGTGCAGCTCCTCTTCGAGGTGCAGCAGCTTCTCCTTCTCGCTCTGCAGCATACGGCTCACGGGGATGCCTGTCCAACGCGACACCACTTCAGCGATATCGTCGGCGGTGACCTCCTCGCGAACGAGACGGCTGGCCGATGCTTGTTCGTCGAGTTGTTTCTGTATTTGTGAGATGTCGGCCTCGAGTGCCTGCAGCTGTCCGTAGCGAATCTCGGCAACGCGCTGGTAGTTGCCCTCGCGCTCGGCTTGCTCTGCCTCGAAGCGCAGTTGTTCCATTTGCTGTTTGTCCTGCTGAATCTTGTTCACCAGTTGTCGCTCGCCTTCCCACTTTGCACGGAAAGCCGTTTCCTTGTCGCGCAGTTCGGCAATCTCCTTGTCGAGTTGTTGAATCTTCTCTTCATCGTTCTCACGACGGATGGCTTCGCGCTCAATTTCCAGCTGCTTCAACTGACGTGTGATGTCGTCAAGCTCCTCTGGCACGGAGTCGCGCTCCATACGCAGCTTGGCGGCGGCTTCGTCCATGAGGTCGATGGCCTTGTCGGGGAGGAAACGCTCGCTGATGTAGCGCTCTGACAGCTTCACGGCAGCGATGCAGGCATCATCCTGGATTCGCACCTTGTGGTGGTTCTCGTAGCGCTCCTTCAGTCCACGCAGGATAGAGATGGCTGAGAGTTCGTCGGGCTCGTCGACCATCACCATCTGGAAGCGTCGCTCAAGTGCCTTGTCCTTCTCGAAGTACTTCTGGTATTCGTTGAGCGTTGTGGCACCGATGGCACGCAGTTCGCCACGCGCCAATGCAGGCTTCAGGATGTTGGCGGCATCCATCGCGCCCTCGCCGCCGCCGGCACCCACCAGCGTGTGGATCTCGTCGATGAAGAGGATGATCTCACCCTCGGCCTGCGTCACTTCCTTCACCACGCCCTTCAGTCGTTCCTCGAACTCGCCCTTGTACTTCGCGCCTGCCAGCAGCGCACCCATATCAAGCGAGTAGAGTTGCTTGTTCTTCAGATTCTCAGGCACGTCGCCGCGCACGATACGCTGTGCCAGACCTTCCACGATGGCGGTCTTACCGGTACCCGGTTCACCGATGAGGATGGGGTTGTTCTTCGTGCGGCGCGAGAGGATCTGCAGCACACGTCGGATCTCGTCGTCGCGGCCAATAACGGGATCAAGCTTTCCCTTGCGGGCATCATCGACGAGGTTCTTAGCATACTTCGAGAGAGCCTGGAAGTTCTCGTCGCCGCTCATCGACTGCACCTTCTGTCCCTGTCGCAGTTCGGCGATAGCCTGCTGCAGGTCTTTCTCGGTGATGCCGGCATCCTTCATGATACGGCTTGCGGTTGAGTTGACCTGCAGGAGAGCCATTAGCATGGGCTCACACGAAACGAACTCGTCGCCTGCCTGCTGGGCAGCGTCCATAGCACGTTGCAACACCTGGCTGGCAGGGTTCGAGAAATAGGGCTCGCCGCCCTGTACGCGCGGAAGATGCGAGATCTCGCTCTCCACCAAGCGTTCCATCTGCTGGCTGTTCACGCCCAGCTTGCCAAAGAGGAAGTCGGTGACGTCCTTGGCCTTTTGCATGATGCCGTAGAGCAAGTGGACAGGCTCAATGGCCTGCTGACCTGCCGACTGCGCACGTCCTGCTGCAGCCTGTACGGCCTCCTGCGCTTTGATTGTAAACTTGTCGAATGTCATAGTTTTACTCCTTTCTTATTATTTATGTTTTTTCTACCCCTCTTCCCGCAAACGCTACACCAAACAACCCTGAGGTGACAAACTGGCGGAAGCGTATGCCCATTTGTCAGTTTTCTATTAGCGAATATGGAACAAGCAGAAAGAAGATAAGTCAACAATTGACATAAAACATCGGGAAGATGCCTAGCTGTATTATGAGCCATGCTTCTTCCCGATAATCGATTTATCAAGACAAAACGCTATTCTACCACTCCTGCATGCAACTGCTCAACAGGGAAAATGAGATCCCAATTCTTGCCCCACACGATGTTCCCATTTTCAATGGTGAAGCGACTGAACTTGCGTGGGTCAAGATACTTATTGTACTGAGGATGGGGATGACGGCGGATGAAGTCACCGACATCTACCCTCTGAACGGTGTTGTCGCTGAAGGTCAGGCTGACAGTCAGATTGCCTGCATTTTCAGCTTTTATGATATAGAGCCTGTCCATAATCTTTTCCTCCTTATAGCTTTTTCTTGATATTCGTACTACGTATAGTCTGCTTCAAAACAAAGAATTTTACCCATTTATCGATAATGTTTTTGTAATACTTATGGATAAACATCTCTGCTGTGCGTTTGTCTTTTTCAGGTAGGGGCTCTGCCCCCTTTTTCTCCCTAATGTGAATCGAGGCCAGTTCACCATTCATCATGATAAGGTCGAAGATGCTTTCTTTTGCCCCATGCATTACATGAACGTGGATGGGTTCGTGTTCGTTAGAGTAGAAATAGAAGATAAATCCGAAATATTCAAATATCTTTGGCATAATACTTTGTTTTTGTTCTTACGAATGCAAAGATACAACAAATTATTGAGATAAAGTCATTTGCTTACGTTTTTTTGTGTTATTATTAGTTTGCGACAATTCATTATTCGTTAAAATCTTATAAAATGTATGGCGTTTCCTTGGAGGTTTGAATATAAACAACTACTTTTGCGGTGTCTTAAGTTACTAAGACACTTAAGTTATTGAGTTTCAAGTAATATGTTCATAGTTTATAACAACCAACAAATGAAGTTATGATTCAACTAAAAGACGTAACATTCCGCTATGCGAGCGACCAGCCGAATGTGTTCGAGGAGTTCAACCTGGAGCTGCAAGCAGGTCGCATCTACGGCCTGCTGGGACCAAACGGATCAGGCAAGTCCACCTTAATTTATTTATTCATGGGGCTGCTCCATCCTCTCACTGGACAGGTGACGGTGGACGGAAAAGATGCCTCGCGTCGGCAACAGTCGTTGCTGCAGGAACTATACATCGTGCCCGAGGAGTTCGAGTTGCCATCGATGACGCTTGCCGACTACGTGACTATCTACAGCCCGTTCTATCCGCGCTTCTCCCGCGATGTGTTCAACCAGTGTCTGCAGGAGTTCGGCCTGCCTGCATCGCTCCATATCAGCAGGCTCTCGATGGGGCAGAAGAAGAAAGTGCTCATCGCGTTCGCTCTGGCCTGCGGCACCCGCTACTTGCTGATGGACGAGCCTACCAACGGCCTCGACATCCAGTCGAAGAAGCAGTTCCGCAAGGTGATCGCTATGAACATGACCGATGAGCGAACCATCATCATCGCCACCCACCAGGTGCACGATGTGGAACAACTGCTCGACCACGTGCTCATTCTGAGCAACGACGGCGGCACCTCGGAGGTTCTGTGCGATGCGATGGTACCGCATCTTACCGAACATTTTTCCTTCACCTGCGAAGCCGAGCCGCCCGCAGAGGCTCTCTACAGCGAGCGCACACCAAACGGCTATGCCGCCATTGCCCCTCGCCGTCCCGACGACGAAGAGACGCCTATGAACCTCGAACTGCTCTATGCTGCTGTGCAGAGTAGAAAGTTTATAGTGAATAGTGGAAACAAACTGACCGACACCAACAAATAACAATTATGGAAACCATCAAGAAACTCATCAGCTACTACTGGCGCACCGAGAAGAAACTATACCTGCGTCTCTATCTCGGGCTCGTTGCCATCTATCTTTTCAAGACCGTGCTTTTCTTCTTCTTATGTCGCATATTCTCGATAGAGGAAATAGGCGGCATTCTCTGGGTTCTCAACGACGAATGGATCTTCTGGGGGTTTATACTCATCTGCACATCACGCATGTTCGTGGCTTTGGAGAAGAAACAGACAGCGATCACGCTGCTTGCCTTGCCCGCCAGCAACATGACGAAGTTCCTCACGCGCGTCGTCTATGCTACCCTCGGCATCTACGTGTTGGCGCTGGCAGCCCGACTCACCGTGAATGTCATCTCCAGCATCCCGCTGTTCTTCGATGATAACTGGCCTCTCGAATACATCTTGCGATATCAGATATTCCCGGGCCATTGGGTCATAGCTGGTCTTCAGGTAACGGGTCTGGGCACCATTTTCAATGCCCTCTCTGTAATTGTGTTCGCAATGGCCTTTGCCCTTTGGCCTTGGTCGCTGTTCACGCTGTTCGGCTTGCTCTTCCGCCGTCACGGGTGGCTGTGGGCGATTCCTGTGCTTTTCGTCTGCATAAGTATCTTCGCCATTTTCGTCAGGGTAAGCAACCTGAGCGAAGAGGCCATCATGGGTGTCACTTTTGGCATCATCATGACACTTTCTCTGCTGAACTATTGGCTCGCCTACCGCTGCTTCTGCCGCGCACAAGTTGTCTCAAATAAACTCACCCGCCTATGATTTACTACAGCGATAAGGCCATCTTCGTGAAGATTGCCGAACGACTCTGCGATGACATCCTCGCCGACCGCTACCGCGAGGGCGACCGCGTGCCCAGTGTTCGCGAACTGGCCGCCGAATACGAGGTGAACACCAACACCGCCCTGCGTGCCTTCGAGGTGTTGCAGCGCGACGACATCCTTCTGCAGCAGCGCGGCATCGGCATGCAGGTGGCGAAGGGTGCGAAGAGGAAGATTCTGGCTGCCCGCAAGAAGGAATTCCTGCAGCGCGAGATGCCCGACTTCCTGCACCGTCTCGACCTGCTTGGACTGACCATCGACGATGTCAGCGAGGCGTGGGAGGAGTATCAGGAATCAAAACAATGATTAGTCTGATTCTTCAGCTGAGAATTGGCTAATGAAATACTCAATAGCAGTTTTTAAAGGGGATAGTTCATTGACGACAATCCATAATATTTGATCGGCATCAATATCAAAATAGTGGTGAGAGATGATGTCTCGAAGACCCTTCACGCGTTTCCACGGCACTGATGGATACGTGGGCAGAAGTTCACCATTGGTCACTTTATCAAGATTCTTCAGGCTCTCACCAATGGCAATGAGTAGCATGCAGGTAGCATCGAGAAGAATCATCCCGTCAGACGACCCCAAGAAATCATCGACAGAGCGAATAGATTTCGTTCGGTCTTGCAATTTCTCGATGGCGGACAAGATGTCAGTGAGAATGTCGAGAGCAAGTGATTGGTTTTCAATAGATAACGATGGCATCTCTTTCAATTCTTCTTCGCAGACGGGGATTGAGATTCTTATGATTACGGATAATGTCGACCGAACTTCCTGTTTTCTGTTCGAGGAAATCCTTTGCATCCATGAGCAGGAATGGGTTGGGAGTTAAGGTATCCACATACAAATCAATATCGCTTCCTTCGTGGTTCTCTCCTCTTGCTGTTGAGCCAAACATGCGAAGCGATGTGATTCCGTAATCATGCAGCAATGTGTTGCGGCAGAGTTTCAGGATGTCGATGTATTGTTCCTTACTCATTCTTAACTTTTTTGCAAAAATACGAACTTCTGCCGAATTACCCAAATCTTTTGTTATTTTTTTGGTAATTTGGGAAAAAAATAGTACTTTCGCAGGTGAATTAGTACTAACCCAAGATAAAGACAAAACAACATGGAAAACGATCGTCTGGCGTTGAACGCCAATCGCGTGGTGGCATACCTGCAGAAGATGCCGCAAGAGTTTACAAAACAAGACATTATTCGCTTCATCGAGGAGAACAGCATCAAGATGGTGAACTTCATGTATCCCGGTGGCGATGGGAAGTTGAAGACGCTGAACTTCGTGATCAGCGACCTCGCCTACCTGAACACCATCCTGACATGTGGCGAGCGTGTTGACGGTTCGAGCTTGTTCTCGTTCATTCAGGCTTCGGCCAGCGACCTCTATGTTCTGCCGCGCTACTCGACGGCCTTCGTTGACCCGTTCTCGGAGATTCCCACGCTCTGTCTGCTTTGTTCCTACTTCGACAAGGACGGTCAGCCGCTGGCATCGTCGCCCGAGCAAACACTTCGTCGTGCTGCAAAGGCCTTCCGCGAGGTCACGGGTATGGACTACGAGGCGATGGGCGAACTGGAGTACTACGTCATCAAACCTGCTGAGGGTGTCTATCCCGCCATCGACCAGCGCGGCTATCACGAGAGTGCTCCCTATGCCAAGACCAACGACTTCCGCACTCGCTGCATGCACTACATCGCTCAGACGGGCGGACAGATCAAGTATGGTCACAGCGAAGTGGGCAACTTCGAGCAGGACGGCCTTGTCTATGAGCAGAACGAGATTGAGTTCCTGCCTGTTCCCGTGTGCGATGCTGCCGACCAGCTGATGATTGCGAAGTGGGTGATCCGTAACCTCGCTTGGCGTGAAGGGCTGAACGTGACATTCGCTCCGAAGATCACAACAGGCAAGGCTGGCTCAGGTTTGCATGTCCACATGCGTATTGTGAAGAACGGTCGCAACATGATGCTCACTGACCAACCCCGCCCGCAGTTCGGCACGCCGCTCTCTGACGATGCCCTTCGCATGATTGCAGGCATGATGGACTTAGCTCCGAGTATCACTGCTTTCGGCAACAAGAACCCCACGAGCTACTTCCGCCTCGTGCCGCATCAGGAAGCTCCGACGAATGTCTGCTGGGGCGACCGCAACCGTTCCGTGCTCGTGCGTGTTCCGCTGGGCTGGACTGCAAAGACCGATATGAGCCGGTTGGCCAATGAGGGACCCACCCCCGTAGGGATGGGAGAGGAAAAAGCCTCCCCTATGGGGGGAGGTTTGGAAGGGGCTTCCTCTCAGAAGCAGACCGTCGAGATGCGCTCACCCGACGGCTCTGCCGACATCTATCAGCTGTTGGCCGGCCTCTGTGTTGCCTGCCGTCACGGTTTCGAGATGGAGCATGCACTCGAGGTTGCCGAGAAGAACTATGTTGATGTGAACATTCACGATGCCGCCAACGCCGATAAGCTCGCCACGCTGGCTCAGCTGCCCGACTCCTGCGAGGCTTCGGCCGACTGTCTGGAGAAGCAGCGCGCCGCCTTCGAGGCTCACGGTGTGTTCTCGCCGACTATGATCGACGGTATCATCGCCCAGCTGCGTGCCTTCGGTGACCGCACTTTGCGTGCCGATATCAGCGACAGCCCGAAGAAGATCTCACAGCTCGTGCAGCAGTATTTCCACTGCGGATAAGCCTTGCTAAAGGTAATAATATAGGAGAGGGCCTAAAATTTTAGGCCCTCTCCTATATCTTTTATTCTAAATTCCCATGACAACCTCCACACGGTGCTGACCGGTCTCGAATGGCACGATGTTGCCATTGATGGGACGACCGTCCACCGTGATGGCCTTCACACCCTTCGAAATGCCGTCGGGATTGAGCACGTGGATTTCGTAGTCGGCTCCGCGGAAACGGCGGCTGACGGTGTATTCGCGAGCTGTTGCCGGCAGACAGGGATCGATGAGGAGTCCGTCGTAGTCGGGCTTGATGCCAAGGATGTACTGCGACACCGTGTACCACATCCAAGCGGCAGTACCCGTGAGCCACGAGTTCTTGCCCTCGCCGGGACGAGCCGCATCCTTACCTGCCACCATCTGACAGTTCACGTAGGGTTCCACCTTGTGTAGCGTCTGGCGGTCTTCCTCTACATAGGAAGGCAGAATCTTCGCATAGTGTCCCCAGGCGTCGTCGCCGCGTCCCGCCACCGTCTCACCGATGATCACCCACGGGTTGTTATGGCAGAAGATACCAGCATTCTCCTTATAGCCGGCGGGGTAGGAGGAAATCTCACCCATCTCCACATGATAAGTCGTGAAGGCGGGATTGTTGAGCACGATGCCGTGTTCGCAATCGAGGTACTTTTTCACGGAGTCGAGCGACTTGCCGATCATTCCTTCCTCCAGTCCGATGCCGGCCATCGTACACCAGCCCTGGCTCTCGATGAAGATCTTGCCTTCCTCGTTCTCGCTGGAACCGATCTTGTTGCCGAAGAAGTCGTAGGCACGCAGGAACCACTCGCCGTCCCATCCGTATTGTTTCACGGCCTCGACCATCTTGTCGATGGCAGCTTCGGCGCGGGCGGCCTCCTCTCCATAGGATGAAGGATGAGGGTTGAAGGATGAAGGTTTATTAGCATTTTCATCTTTCATCTTTAATCTTTCATCCATTTTGCGGCAAAGTTCCACATAGTCGCGGCCGGTGACCACGAAGAGACCAGCAATCATCACCGACTCTGCCTTCGAGCCCTCGCTCTTGTTCTCGGTGGTCTGGAAACTTTCGTTGGGATCCCACGAGAAGCAGTTCAGGTTGAGACAGTCGTTCCAGTCGGCACGCCCGATGAGCGGCAGGCCGTGAGGTCCGAGGTTCTCGATGACGTGGTTGAACGACACGCGCAGATGCTCGAAGAGCGGTACCTCGGTGCCCGGCTGGTTGTCGAAGGGCACGGGTTCATCGAGGATAGAGAAATCGCCTGTCTCCTTGATATACGCTACGGTGCCGAAGATGAGCCAGCAGGGATCATCGTTGAAGCCGCCGCCGATGTCGTTGTTGCCGCGCTTCGTGAGCGGTTGGTACTGGTGGTAGCAGCCGCCGTCGGGGAATTGCGTCGAAGCAATGTCGATGATGCGCTGGCGGGCGCGCTCAGGAATCTGGTGTACGAAGCCCACGAGGTCCTGATTGGAGTCGCGGAAGCCCATGCCGCGTCCGATGCCGCTCTCGAAGAACGATGCCGAACGGCTCATGCAGAATGTCACCATACACTGGTATTGGTTCCAGATGTTCACCATGCGATCAAGCTTTGCATTGCCTGTCGATACCTTATATATATTAAGAAGGTCGTCCCAATAGCTGTTAAGTTCGGCAAAGGCTGCATCCACTTTCTCTACGCTGTCGAAGCGCTCGATGGTCTCGTGTGCCTTCCGCTTGTTGATGATTGTGTGGTCCAACTCTCCCAACGAGGTAACCAGCTCCACTCCCCTCGGGAGGGGTTGGGGTTGGGTTTCATATTTCTCCTCCTGCTCATTCTCCACATATCCCAGCACGAAGATGAAGTCCTTCTGTTCGCCCGGCTGCAGTTCCACCTCGATGTAGTGCGAGGCGATGGGGCTCCAGCCGTGAGCCACCGAGTTCTTCGGCTTGCCAGCCATCACGCAATCAGGATTCTCAAAACCGTTGTAGAGTCCGACGAACGATTCGCGGTCGGTGTCGAAGCCCTGTACGGCCGTATTTACCGAATAGAAGGCATAGTGGTTGCGGCGCTCCTTGTATTCCGTCTTGTGATAGATGACAGAGGACTTTTCGTTGCGCTCTATCTCCACCTCACCCGTCGAGAAATTGCGCTGGAAGTTCTCCATATCGGTGGCAGCATTCCACAAACACCATTCTTGGAAGGAGAACAGCTTCAGTCGCTTCACCTCGCCGGAGAGATTCTTCAGCGTGAGCTTCTGCACTTCGGCCCAGGTCTTCAGCGGCACGAAAAACAGCACCGAGCACTCCACGCCGTCCTTGCGGCCTGTGATGCGCGTGTAGTTCATGCCGTGTCGGCACTCGTAGAAGTCGAGTGGTGTCTTGCAGGGCTTCCAGCCTGGGGACCAGGGAGCCCCCTCCAAACCTCCCCCCGTAGGGGAGGCTTCCTTTATGTAGAAGTACTTGCCGCCGTTGTCCATTGGTACGCCGTTATAGCGATAGCGTGTCAGACGGCGGAACTTTGCGTCCTTGTAGAACGAGTAGCCTCCAGCGGTATTGGAGATGAGCGAGAAGAAATCTTCATTGCCCAGATAGTTGATCCAGGGCCAAGGGGTTTGCGGGTTGGTGATTACGTACTCACGATGTTGGTCGTCGAAATGACCGTAGCGTTTCTGTTCCATATGATTTTAAGTTTATAGTTTCGAGTTCCGAGTTTCTAGTTTCGAGTTTCTAGTTCCAAGTATTTCACTCCGTGCTCACGTTGCTGACGTCGTAGAACACATAAGGCTCGCGATAGTCGGGCTCCACTGTTCGCATGTCGATGTTCTCGAGGTGCAAGCCTTCGACGTGTCGGATGAAGAATCCCCAGGCAGGCAATTCGCCGAACATTGTGAATTCGGGATAGTGGTCGATGTTCTCGGGGATGTCCTTCACACGGCTCAACGGCACATACGCCATCGATTTCGAAGCCCTGCCGGGATAGACGAGCTGTGCGTTGCGGATGGTCAGGTTGCGGATGGGGTGTCCGGGAATTCCACTGATCACGCTCGGTAGCGGATTGTGGAAAAAGTCGGGTTCGGGGCCTCGCAGGTCGTAGTTGATGTCGGGCCGCCCGAAGGGCACTTCCACGCTGATGTCGCTGATGGTGACATTCGAGATGCAGCCCGGCTTCTGGCCTGCCCGATGGCCGAGCCTGATGAAGATGGGGTTGCCCGTGTTGGTGGCGTGGATGTGGCTGACAGAGATGTTGTCGATTGTTGCACCGTCGACGCTCTCGATGGCGATGGCCGAGCGGAAAGTATCGCGCACGCGGATGCTGTCGATGTTCACGTGGCGGAAGGCTCCCCACGAGGCAGTTCCAAACTTCACGGCGCTGGCACTCGTGGCGATGTTACACTTGCTGATGCTGATGTCGCTGCACTCGCCGTCCACATGATACGATTTCAGGCAGATGCCGTCGTCGGCGGAGTTGATGCAGCATTGGCTGATGGCGACGTCTCTGCAGTCAGTCAGATCGATGCCGTCGTTGTTCCAGTAGGCACGGTTCAGAATGTCGAGGTTGCGGAGCTGCATGTGGCGACACTGGTCGAAGGAAAGTCCCCAGCAGGCGCTGTTGCGCAGGTGTAGTCCTGTCATCGAGATATGTTCGCAGTCCGACAGGAACAGCAGTTTCGGACGTGCTGTCTCGCTGGGTCGCATCCGCCGTTGGTTGTAGTGTGGATCAGGGCGCACGCCAGCATGATGCAAACTGTCGATGGCGAGTGCCAGAGCAAGGCCGTTCCCGTCGATGGTTCCTTCGCCCGTAAGCCTGATATTCCGTGCCTGATGGGCCACGATCAGTGCCAATAGCGAGTTGTCGTTCCGCTGGTCGTTGCCTGCGGCGTCGATGTCCAGCGGCTGGTAGTGATCAGGATTGCTGCTGCCCAGCAGTACGGCACCTTTTTCGAGATGCAGCTCCACACCCGATCGCAGCTGCAGGCATCCTGTCAGGTAGGTGCCAGGTGTGAGCGTGAGCCGTCCGCCTCCTTTCGCGCTGATGCGGTCGATGGCTTGTTGCAGCGCCGTTGTGTTCAGCGTCTGTCCGTCGCCCACCAATCCAGCTTGTGCTGAGGTTCGGTCGTAGGCAACGGCAGTCATCGCCAGCCACGTTGCCAGCGAGGCAAACAGCAGTCGGCAATGAGGGTATGCACCTTTCCAGATATTCATGCTGCAAAGATACGATTAAGTGAGCGAAAAACCAAATTTTTTATTTGGATTTTTCCTAGCGAGAGTACCTTCGACCAAAGGTCAAAGGTAAAAAACTTGGTAATACTTTGCAATTCCACAAATATTTATTATTTTTGCAAACGAAATCAAAGCTAGAACGACATGAAGAAATTTGAATTATTTGAGTTGCCGTATGCGCCTGATGCCCTGCAACCGGCTATTAGTGCCGAGACCATCGGCTTTCATCACGGGAAGCACCTTGCTGCCTATGTGAACAACCTGAATGCCCTGCTGCCAGGCACGGAGTGGGAGGATATGAAGTTGGAGGATATTGTCTGCAAGGCGACAGGCGGCGTCTTGAACAATGCCGGACAGATTCTGAACCACAACCTCTATTTCGAACAGTTCTCAGGAACCCCGAGGAAGGCGGAGCCCACGGGAGCGCTGGCTGAGGCCATCGTAGCACAGTTCGGGTCGATAGAGGCTTTCAAGGACGAGTTCCAGAAAAAGGGTGCCACCCTGTTTGGTTCTGGTTGGGTGTGGTTGTCGGCCGATGCGGAAGGGAAACTCCTCATCACGCAAGAGCCGAATGCTGCCAATCCCGTTCAGAAGGGTTTGAAGCCGCTGCTGACCTTCGATGTCTGGGAGCACGCATACTATCTCGATTACCAGAACCGCCGTCCCGATCACCTTGCTGCCCTTTGGCAGATAGTCGACTGGGAGGTAGTTGAGAACCGTTATCTTTCTTAATATACAGGTGGTTCAATCTAAAGCTATGCTCTATATCAGACAGAGCATAGCTCCGTAATCTACAGAGCATAGCTCCGTAAGGTACAGAGCATAACTCCGTAAGGAACAGAGCATAGCTTTATTTGCGGGCGGGCGTTTATCCGAGAATTTGCTCGGCGTGCTCCTTCACCTTGATTTGCTTCGGACCGTAGACTTCAGCAATGATGCCTTGTTCGTCGATGACGAAGGTTGTGCGGACGGTTCCCATATAGGTACGGCCCGCCATTTTCTTCTCCTGCCACACGCCGAAGGCCTCCACAAGCGTGTGGTCGGTGTCGGCGATGAGGGGGAAGGGCAGCTGGTATTTCTCGATGAACTTCTTGTGTGAGCGCTCGTCCTGCACGCTGACGCCGACGACAGCATATCCGCGTTCGAGCAGTCGCGAGTAGTTGTCGCGCAGGTTGCAAGCCTCGTTGGTGCAGCCCGGCGTAGCGTCTTTCGGGTAGAAATACAACACGAGTTTACGGCCGGCGAAGTCGCTCAGTCGCAGTTCATTTCCATTCTCGTCGCGCCCCAGCAGTTCGGGCGCCTTTTGGCCAATTGTCAACATAGGGTTATTTACGATTTAGGGATTTACGATTTACGATTTAATCATAGGTTTCTCTCTGCAAATGTACGACTATTCTGTGAATAGAGCAAGTGAAATGCGGGATTTTTTAGAATTATCCTGAAAAGTTCTTAAATAGTTTCTGCATTTGCAAGATTTTCACTATATTTGCAGTTTAATAGAAGCGTGAAAAATGTAACATAGAAACACGCAAGCGTGGAAAGGCTATGATAAAGAAAGTTTTACTGACAGTTGTCTGCTTGATGGCACTGTCGCATTTAGAAGTGATGGCACAAGGTTACACAGCATTATGGAAGCAGGTGAGTGATGCTCAGTCGAAGGACTTGCCGAAGACGGAGCTGGAGGTGCTCGACAAGATTGCCGCAAAGGCAAAGACCGAGCGCAGCTACGGTCAGCTGTTGAAGGCGAGTCTGCGGCATGTAGCCGTGCAGACGCAGATTTCACCCGACTCCCTCGATGTGGAACTGGAGCGTGTGAAGGATGACCTGTCGCAAGCCGAGAAGAGCGGCAACCGTGTGTTGGCTGCCGTCTGGCAGAGTGTGCTGGGTCGTGTTTATAAGGAGAAGAGCAATTCCTTCGGCTACCGCTCTGGTGCCGACGACCCCGACAGGGCTGAGTATAAAACGCTCTCTGCCGACTACTATGCCAAGTCGATGGAGCCCAAGGAGCAGCTCTCACACCAGTCGGCCAAAGGCTATGAGCCTGCCCTGGTGGAAGGTGCAGACAGCCACATCTTCGGTGGCGACCTGCTGCATGTGCTGGGTATGGAAGCTGAGGACTATCAGACACTGCACGACTGGTATCTCGCTCACGGAAACCGTCAGGCAGCCTGCATCTGTGCCTACTACCTGACGCAGAAGGACCGCTCAGCCGATGTGAACGAAGTGCGCAAGTCGCATTATCTGCAGACCATCGACTCGCTCATCAACGAGTATCAGGACCTGAAGGAGTGTGGCGAGCTCGCCATCGAGCGCTATCAGTTCATGGACCAGGCGGAAGATGTGACTGCCGAGGAGAAGATGAACTACATCAACTACGCGCTGCAGCACTGGGGGGCCTGGCCGCGCATGAACATCCTGCGCAACGCCCAGAACCAGCTGACGCTGCCGTCGTTCTCGGTCAGCATCGGTGAGGGCATCCAGATGCCAAACACCGAACGCCGTGTTGACGTTCGCCAACTCGTGAACTGCCAGCGTCTGACGATGACCGTGTCGCGCGTCAACGTCAAGGGCGACACCGACCTGACTCCTAACAACGACCAGGACTATGCCAAGCTGAAGAAGCTCATCGTCAGCGACGGCACGCAGCAAACTGTGACGCGCCGCTATGTGGGACAGCCTGACTACAAGGTGTTGCAGGACTCGATGACCATCAAGGGCTTGCCCGTCGGCGTGTACCTTGTTGAGTTCTCCACCGACCGCACGAATATGCGCACCGAGCGAGTGCTGTTGCATGTGAGCGATCTGTACGTCATCTATGAATTCTTGCCCGACAACCATGTTCGTCTGGTGGCGGTGAACGCTACGACTGGCCGACCAGTGCCTGGCGCAAAGATTCGCCTGACCACCAACAACTACAACAGCCAGTTGAAGAACGACCAGACCACGCTGACCACCGATGGGCGTGGGGAGGCGGAATACACGTATAAAGACCGCCGTCCCAACCAGATCTACGTCTTCACGGAGAAAGACGATGCCTGCCCGGAGCAGTGGTTTGGCGGAGGCTTCTCGTTCTACGACAACAAGACTACGCAGAACGTCTATAACGTGCTGACCGACCGCAGACTCTATCGTCCTGGACAGACGGTACATGCTGTGGTGATAGCCTATCAGAATTCCGCCCATCGGGAAACAAAAGTAAACAGCAACGAGTTGCTCACGATGACGCTGCGCGATGCCAATCACGAAGTTGTGGAGGAGAAGCAGGTCAGAACCGATGAATACGGCAAGGCTTCGGCCGACTTTGTGTTGCCCTCAGCAGGTTTGACAGGACAGTTTTCGATCACGACGAAGAACGGCTCGGCTTATTTCTCCGTTGAGGAGTACAAGCGTCCGACATTCCAAGTGGAATTCGATGAGGTAACGGAGAAATATCAGGATGGCGACACCGTCAGCGTGACGGGACATGTGCGCAGTTTCGCCGGTGTGCCCGTTCAGGGAGCCCGTGTGAAATACAATGTGGTCCGCCGTCGTGCTTTGTGGTGGTGGCGTTCAACCGGCGAAGCCGACAAGACGTTGGTCACCGATACGCTTACGACCGACGACGATGGCAACTTCACCGTGAAAGTGCCCATGGTGATGGATGACAGACGAAAGATGAAGGATGAAGGATGGGGCCGCTTCTACAATTTTGTCGTTGAGGCCGATGCCACCGATGCTGCTGGCGAGAGCCATCACGGTGAGACTTCGCTGCCTTTGAGCGACAAGGCTACAGCCTTCTCGGTTAGTATGCCGAAACAGGTTGAGGTCGATAGTGTGGCCAAGGTTACGTTCAGCTATTTGAACAATGCCGGCAAGCCTATTCCCGGCGACGTCGCCTATACTATTTATAAGGTAGAGAAGAACGAGAAGGAAAGGAAAGAGTCGAAGACAGTGCTTGCCAACGAGTCGTTTGAGATGCGTTTCAACGCGCTGAAGTCCGGTCAATATCTCATGGAGGCCACATGCGGCGAGGACACGTTGAAGCAGGAGTTCGTGGTGTTCAGCATGAAGGACAAGCATCCGGTAGTGGAGACCCACGACTGGTTCTTTGCCTCGGCTGAGGAGTTCCCGGCCGACGGCCGTCCCATCTATGTACAGATGGGTTCTTCCGACAAGGACCAGCACATTGTCTATACGCTCATCAGCGGAAAGAAGGTTCTGGAAAGCGGGGTCATCGACCAGAGCAATGCGATTACCACGCGCCAGTTCACCTATAAGGATGAATACGGCGACGGAGCCTTGCTCACGTGTGCTTGGGTTCGCGAGGGAAAACTCTATAGCCATAGCACCCAGTTGCGCAAGCCGTTGCCCGACAAGCGCCTGAAGCTCTCATGGAAGACATTCCGCGACCGCCTCACGCCCGGACAGAGCGAGGAGTGGACGTTGCATGTGGAGAGTCCCACTCAAGCCAAGACCTCGGCTTCGCTGGCGGCTGTGCTCTTCGACCGTTCGCTCGACGACATTCGTAAGCATTCGTGGCCGTTCGGCCTGAACATCTGGCGCAGTCTGCCTTCGACGAATTGGCAGGGACGCTCTGTCGGCGATGTCAGTCTCTACGGCGAACAGCCATACAAATCGCTCATCGAGCGTGCGCTGACCTTCACCCATTTCGACGACGAGATGTTCGACTTCTCGCCCCGCATGGTGTTCAATCATGATGTCCGCGTTCGTGGAGCCCGTCCTATGATGATGGCGAAGGCGGAATCGGCCAATGTGTTGAAGGAGGTGGTCTTGACGACTAATGATGCGCTGATGGATGCCAGTAAGCCCATTGGTGCCTTAGATACTGATGAAGTTCTGCAACGCAGAATCGCAGGGTTGGGTATCGCTTCTGACTCAGGCGCTTCCAAGGAGGGCGAGAGCAAGCAGATGCGCGAGAACCTGAACGAGACGGCCTTCTTCTATCCTGCGCTCACTACTGACGAGAATGGCGATGTCAGCCTGAAGTTCACGTTGCCCGAGAGCATCACCACTTGGCGCTTCATGGGTCTCGCCACCGACAAGGAAGTGCGCTACGGAATGCTGGAAAGCGAGGTGGTGGCGAAGAAGGATGTGATGATTCAGCCCAACGTGCCGCGCTTCATGCGCGTTGGCGACAAGGGACAGATTGCAGCCCGCATCTTCAACACTGGCGAGAAAGCCGTGAAGGGCCAGGCTGTGTTGGAACTCCTCGATCCCGAAACCGAGAAGGTGGTCTATTCGCAGAGCAAGCCGTTCGCGGTGGAGAAGGACAAGACCGCCAGCGTCAGCTTCGACGTGGATGCCGCCTCGCCGAAACTCGCCGACCTGTCGTTGCTCATCTGTCGCATCAGCGCCTCGGGCGCAGGCTTCAGCGATGGCGAACAGCACTACCTGCCCATTCTGCCGAATGTGGAGCGCGTCATCAATACCGTTCCGTTCACGCAGAACGGTCCCGGCACGAAGACCATCGACCTGACATCGCTGCTGAGCGGAAAAGCCCCTCAGCTCACCGTTGAATACACCAATAATCCTGCCTGGCTGATGATACAGACGCTGCCCACAGTGGCGAGAGCCCACGAGAAGAATGCCATCAGCCAGTCGGCAGCCTACTATGCCAACAGCATCGCCTCGTATCTGCTGCATCAGTCGCCGCGCATCAAGTCTGTCATCGAGCAGTGGAAGCGCGAGCAAGGCGCAGAGACCTCGCTCATGAGCAGTCTGGAGAAAAACCAGGAACTGAAGACGTTGGTGCTCGAGGAGACGCCTTGGGTGGCCGATGCCCGTCTCGAATCCGACCAGAAGCGCCTGCTCAGCGACTATTTCGACGAGAACGGCGTGAACTACCGCCTCGGCAACAACCTTTCCCAGCTGCAAAAGCTGCAGAATGGCGACGGCTCCTGGAGTTGGTGGCCGGGCATGTCGGGTTCACTCTATATGACGGTGGCCGTGAGTAAGATGTTTGTCCGTCTGAACACCATGCTGGGAAATGCCGACGACAAGACTGCCGATATGCTCACGAAGGCCTATTCGTTCATGGGCCGGCAGATCGTCAAGGAAGTGGAGGAGATGAAGAAGCTGGAGAAGAAAGGCGTCAAGAACCTCCGTCCGAGCGAGACCGCCATCGACTGGCTCTACCTGACCACCCTCGATGGCCGCAAGCTCAATGCTGACGTGGATGCCGCGAAATCGTATCTGGTGAACCGCCTGGCCAAGCAGACCAAGGAATTCACCATCTACGGCAAGGCTGTGTCGGCTGTCATCCTTGCCAAGAACGGCTATGAGCAGAAGGGTAGGGAATACCTCCAGAGCATCCGTGAATACACCGTCTATAAGGAGGAAACGGGCCGTTACTTCGATACCCGTAAGGCCTATTACAGCTGGTTCGACTATAAGATTCCCACCGAGGTGGCCGCAATTGAGGCTATCAACCTGCTGCAACCCCAGGATACGAAGACGGTGGAGGAGATGAAGCGCTGGCTCCTGCAGGAGAAGCGTACGCAGAGCTGGGACACCCCGCTCAACGCTGTCGATGCCGTCTATGCCTTCATGAACAATAACCTGCAATCCCTCGACAGTCAGGGCGCTCTTGCCGTGCTGAAGGTTGACGGCCGTGAACTCGAGACCTCGCAGGCTACGGCTGGCTTAGGCTATGTGAAGAGTACGCAGACGGGCTCCAACTACAAGACTTTCACCGCTGAGAAGACCAGTGGCGGAACGTCGTGGGGTGCTGTCTATACACAGTCGTTCCAGCCGCTGACGGAGATCACCGACGCCGCCAGCGGACTGAAGGTGAAGCGGGAAGTGCTAGTGCCAGATGAAGGATTAAAGATGAAGGATGAAGGATTGAAGGTTGGTGATCGCATTCGCATCCGCATCACGATCGAGGCCGAGCGCGACTACGACTTCGTGCAGGTCAGCGACAAGCGGGCAGCGTGCCTGGAGCCTGTGGGCCAGCTCAGCGGCTATCGCTGGGGTTACTACTGTGCTCCGCGCGACAACGTGACAAACTACTACTTCGACCGCATGGCCAAGGGCACACACATCGTCGAGACCGAATACTATGTTGACCGCACCGGCACCTATCAGACCGGCACTTGCACCGTGCAGTGCGCCTACTCGCCCGAATACACCGCCCGCGCCGCCGCGAAGGAATTTACAATCACCGAATAAGACTCAGAACGAATGAATACGAAAATAGCAATCTTGTCAATTGGAATGTTGGTCGCGCTGGCTTCGCCGTGTCGGGCACAGCGCATCGAGGCCAAGAACCAGGTGCTCAATGTGGGACAGGTGATGTTCCGGCAGCCTGTGGTCGTAGAGTATGAACTCCACAACAAGAGCAGCCACGACATCAGTATCACCAATGTGCGTACCAGTTGCGGTTGTACCACCGTCGACTATCCCGAAGGCTACATACACGGTGACGCCGATTTCACGGTCCGTGCAACCTACGATGCCAAGACGATGGGCCACTTCGAGAAGCAGATCGGCATCTACACGACTGATAGTAACGAGCCGCTCATGCTCACGCTGAAAGGAATCGTTGTCGACGAGGTGGTTGATTACACCGGCGACTATCCGCTCACGCTTGGCGATTTGCTCGTCGATATGAACAACATCGAGTTCGACGATGTGAATCAGGGTGACCGGCCGATGGCGAAAATCCACATCCTGAACAACACTGATCAGACCGTGCAGCCCATTGTCATGCATACTCCTGGCTACATCATCGCCGAAGTCTCACCGTCGAAAATCCGGCCGGGACGCTCGGGAGTCGCACTGATCACGCTCGACACGCGCAAGATCGATGACTACGGTCTCACGCAAACCTCCGTCTATCTTGGCCGTCAGCCTGGCGACAAGGTTGCCCCGAACAAGCAGATTGACATCTCTGCCGTGTTGCTGCCCAGCTTCAACGACCTGACGGAGAAAGAACTGCAGCAGGCACCTCACATCCTGCTCTCTACCACCACGCTCGACCTCGGGCCTTTCAACGGAAAGAAGAAGCTGAAGGGGGAGATTGAGATTCAGAACGTCGGCAAGTCACAACTCGATATCACGAAGCTGCAGATGTTCACCGTCGGCCTGCAGGTGTCGCTCAACAAGTCGAAACTCGCTCCGGGCGAATACGCCAAGCTCAAGATCACAGCTATGGAACGCGACCTGCGGCTCGTCCGCTCGCCTCGCGTGCTCATGATCACCAACGATCCTGAGCAGCCCAAGGTCGTCATCGAGGTAAAGACGGAATAAAACTTGAAACCAGAATGCTTCAGATAGAGATTGACAACGGAAGTGGCTTCTGCTTCGGTGTGACCACGGCTATCAAGAAGGCAGAGGAAGAACTGCGCAACGGGGCACCCTTGTATTGCCTCGGCGACATCGTTCACAACGGCATGGAGGTGGAACGGCTTCACGAGCAGGGGCTCGTCACCGTCAATCATCAGCAGCTGCAGCAGCTGCACAACGCAAAGGTGCTGCTGCGGGCGCACGGTGAGCCGCCGTCAACCTACGAGATTGCCCGTAGCAACAACATCGAAATCATCGATGCCACATGCCCCGTGGTGCTGCAGTTGCAACGGCGCATCAAACGGCAATACGAGACCTCGCTCTCCTCACTCCAGTCGCCCACGTCCTCTCCGCAGATCGTCATCTTTGGTAAGAACGGTCATGCCGAGGTGCTTGGCCTTGTCGGACAGACCGAGGGCCATGCCGTCGTGGTCGAGAACCTGAACGACGTCAGGAAGCTCGACTTCTCGCGCGACATCTATCTCTATTCGCAGACAACAAAAAGCCTGGATGAATTCCATCAGATCATAGAATTCATCCAGGAGCATATTTCTCCTTCAGCCACTTTCCGCAGCTTCGACACCATCTGCCGACAGGTGGCCAACCGCATGCCCGCCATCGCCGCCTTCGCCCGCCGCCACGACCTGGTGCTCTTCGTGTCAGGTCGCAAGAGCAGCAACGGGCGCGTGCTTTTCAATCACTGCCTTGCCAACAATCCCAACAGCCACCACATTGAAGGTCCCGGCGAGATTGATATCGCTTGGCTGCAGGGAGTCAGCACGGTGGGCATCTGTGGAGCCACCAGTACGCCTAAATGGCTGATGGAGCAGTGTCGCGATTACATACTGACTCGTACTGCTCCATGAGCCATTCGTTCTGTTCGGGAATGGTCATGTTCGAGTTGTCGAGCAGCAGGGCATCGTCGGCAGGACGCAGTGGCGACACCTCGCGATGCGTGTCGATGTAGTCGCGCTCCAACACGTTTTTCAGAATGTCTTCATAGGGCTCGGGCATTCCTTTGCTGACGAGCTCGTCGTAGCGACGCTGGGCACGGACCTCGGCCGATGCCGTGACGAAAACCTTCAGCTCGGCATCGGGGAATACCGTCGTGCCGATGTCGCGACCGTCCATCACGATGCCGCCTTCCTTGCCCATGGCCTGTTGCTGGGCAACCATGGCTGTGCGCACGAAGGGCACGGCGGCGATGGGGCTCACGTGGTTCGATACTTCCAGCGAGCGGATCTCTTTCTCCACCAGCTCACCGTTCAGATACGTGTCGGGCTTCAGCGTCTCAGGATTAAACTTGAACGTGATGCTGATCTCCTCCATGCGCGGTTCCAGCTCCTCCGTCAGCACGTTGCCTTCTTCGTCGAACAAGCCGTTGCGCAAGGCAAACAGCGTCACGGCCCGATACATGGCGCCAGTATCGACATAGACATATCCGATGCGGCGCGCCAGATCCTTCGCCATCGTGCTCTTGCCACACGATGAATAGCCGTCGATGGCTATAGTGATTTTCTTCATAAATAATAATGATGTATATGTTTGTTGTCTATAAGCTATAGGCGGCATTGATGAGGACGGATGAGCTCGACACGTGGTACTTGCCGTAGGCCACACCCAGCTTGAAACGCTGCAGCGAGATGCCCGCGCCCAGCGTCAGGCCCGCACCGTGGCTACTCTCCTCCTTATCCAGATTCGACAGGATGCTCATCTGGTGGGCACGGCGGAAGTTGTAGCCCACGCCCACCCAGATCTGCTGGGAGAGCAGCAGGTCGGCACCCACTGCCGCATGCTGGATGAACTTGTAGTCCCAGTGGCCGAGGTCGTGCAGTGTCAGCGAGAAGCGCAGCGGCGTGTGGACAAGGCGCTTCGTGAAGCCTGCCTGCAGGTCGAAAGGCATGCGGTCATAGACGTCGTCGTAGGCTTCCAGCTGTCCGCCCAGGTTCTTCGCCATCAGCGATGCCGAGAGTTCGTGTTCGGCGTCGTAGTAGTTCAGACCCAGGTCCACGCCGACGGCCAGCGAGTGATAGTCGCCGATTGCCGAATAGATGCACTTCGCCGTGATGCCGCCAGTGATGCGTTCCGTCAGCAGGTAGGAGAAATAGCCCCCCATCGCGATGTCCTTGGCCGAGAACTCGCCTGTCTGCACGTTGTTCGCATCGACCTCGCGCATCGTGCCATAGTCCATGAGCTGGCCGCTCACGGCCCATGCCGCCCTGTCGCCGGCCTTGCGGTTGAAGGCAGCGCTGGCTGTGTTCACTCCGGCCATGTAGTTCATGTAGTTCAGGCCGATGGTCTTGTCCGACACATTCGTCAGCAGGGCAGGATTGCTGAAGATGAGCGACAGGTCGTCGTCGCTGATGGTGATGTTCTCACCGCCCAGTGCTGCCTCGTGCGCACTCACCGGAAGCCGCAGGAAGTTGTAGGCGGTCTGGCTTTCCTGAGCGCTCGTCGCAGTCACAAGAAGCCACAATAGGATGGCGGAAATATATCTATTCATTGAATAATCTTTAAATTATTGGCAAAGATACAAAAAAACTTCAAACATGGAACTAGAAACTTGAAACTTTTTACTATCTTTGCATGAATTTTTAACGTTGCGGGAGGCGACGGCACTCCTGCATGCTCGTTTTGCATGGAACAGAAAAAGTCGGCTGAAGCCAGTTTGGAGACAAGGCGCAGCACCAGATTCCTGCTGGGGCTGGTCGTTGTGCTGTCGGTGTTGTTCGTGGCGTTCGAATGGAATTCGAACGACGGCGATTACGACATCGATGAAACCCTGCTCGACGATGTGGCCGAGGAAATACTCATCAACACTTGGGAAGACAAAGAGCAGATGGTGACCGTTGTCGAACAGCCGCCGAAGCCGCAGGTCACCGAACAGCTGAAGGTGGTCGACGTGCTGCCTGAATTGCCGCCAGAGGTGGAACAGCAGGCCATGGCGACCACGGTGGGCGAGATGGAGGACCTCGGCGATACGAAGGCCGACGAACCGCTGCCGCCAGTGGCGATGTCGCTCGACGACGAACCTCTCAACGTGCGGGTGGTCGAACAGTTGCCCGAATACCCCGGCGGCATGAGCGCTTTCATTCAGTGGCTCACGAAGAACCTGCGCTATCCGCCGGCAGCCCAGAGCCAGAAGCGGCAGGGCAGGGTGGTGGTGTCGTTCATCGTCAACCGCGACGGAACCATCTCCGATGAGAAAGTAGCAACATCAGCCGACCGCCTCCTCGATGCCGAGGCCATGCGCGTCATCCGGATGATGCCCCGCTGGAAACCCGGCATCAACAACGGAAAGCCCTGTCGCACCATGGTCGCCATACCCATCGTGTTTGAGATATAAGGGCCCCACCCCGGCCCTCCCCAAGGGGGGAGGGGGCAAGGGGGAGGGAAACTTTTGAACCATTTGAACGCGCGAAGCGCATTGAACCATTTGAACTGCGACGCAGTCGCATTAAACCGCGCCTTTGGCGCATTGAACCCCAAATATATGAACTCTTCAAATGAAATTCTGCAAGCGGTCAACCAGTATCTCGACCAACTGCCTTACGAACGCCAGCCGCGCTCACTCTACGAGCCCATTCAGTATGTGCTCTCGCTGGGTGGAAAGCGCATCCGGCCCGTGCTCATGCTCCTTGCCTACAACATGTTCAAGGACGACCCCGAGACCATTCTGCCATCGGCATGTGCGTTGGAGACCTACCACAACTACACCCTCCTCCACGACGACCTGATGGACAATGCCGACCTCAGGCGAGGCCACCCCACTGTCCACCGCCGTTGGGATGCCAATACCGCCATCCTCTCGGGCGATTCCATGCTGGTGCTGGCCTATGAGCGCATGGCGCAGTGCCGTCCCGACAAGCTCGCTCCCGTGATGGCGCTCTTCACCGAGACCGCTCTCGAGATCGGCGAAGGCCAGCAGTACGACATGGACTTCGAGCATCGCACCGACGTCAGCGAAGCGGAATACATCGAGATGATCCGCCTGAAGACGAGCGTCCTCCTGGCGTGCGCCACGAAGATGGGAGCCATCCTCGCCGATGCCTCCCCCGCCGATGCCGACGCCCTCTATCAGTTTGGCGAGCAGGTGGGACTGGCCTTCCAGCTGCAGGACGATTTCCTTGATGTCTATGGCGACACGCGCGTCTTCGGCAAGGCCATCGGCGGCGACATCACCTCCAACAAGAAGACCTATATGCTCATCAACGCCCTCAACCGTGCCAATGCTGAGCAGCGCGAAGAACTCATGCACTGGATCACCGCAACCCATTTCGACCGCGAGGAAAAGGTGAAGGCCGTCACCAATCTCTACAACGCCATCGGCATCGACAAGCTGGCACAGGAGCGCATCGCCTATTACTACAGCGAGGCCCTGAAGCACCTCGATGCCATCAGCCTGCCCGAGGAGCGAAAGCAGGCCATGCGCCACTACGCTGCCGAAATGATGCACCGCCAGAGTTAATCTCTTGAACCGCGCCTTTGGCGCATTGAACCATTTGAACCATTTGAACCGCGCCTTTGGCGCATTGAACCTTTGGTCCAATGACTGACACCCATTGCCACCTCGACGGTGAAGAATTCCGCGACGACATTTCCGCCGTCATCGAGCGAGCCCGCGAGGCTGGCGTAGAGAAGATATTCCTGCCAGCCATCGACCTTGCCACATCGCAGCATATTCGCGAGCTATGTGCACAACATCCCGGCTATCTCTATCCCATGGCGGGCCTACATCCCGAGGAGGTGCGCGGCGACTGGCGCGAGCAGCTGGCGGAAATCAAGGCCCTTCTTACGAGAAGAAATTCATCTGTTGAGGCTAACCAATCTCCCATCCCTTTGGGAGGGGATGGGGGTGGGCCTATCGCCATCGGCGAGGTAGGCCTCGACTTCTATTGGAGCCGCGAGTACGAGCAGGAACAGCTACAGGCATTCGAGGAACAGGTGCGCTGGTCGGTAGAGACACGTCTGCCGCTCATGATACACTGCCGCCGGGCACAAAACGAAATGGTGAAGATCCTGCGGCGCTACGAACACGACCTGCCGGGAGGCGTGTTCCATTGTTTCACCGGCAATCAGATCGAGGCACGCGAGCTGCTCTCCTTCCAGCGCTTCGTGCTGGGCATCGGCGGCGTGCTCACGTTCAAGAAAAGCCATTTGCCGGACGACCTCCCGGCTGCCGTTCCCCTCGACCGTATCGTACTCGAAACCGACAGCCCGTATATGGCTCCCGTTCCCCATCGGGGCAAGCGCAACGAGCCGGCCTTCGTCGCCCTTGTCATGCAGCGCCTCGCCGAAGCCTACGGCATCTCAGCTGAGCAGGTGGAACGGCAAACCAACGAGAACGTGAAGAGAATATTCGGCCACTCGCCCGTCATTTAGTGTTCAAAAGGTGTAAAGCGCTTCGCGCGTTCAAAAGTTCAATGCGCTTCGCGCGGTTATCTCCTTTGCTGATTCGTGCACCACGCTTTGCGTGACAGCACTGCTTCAGTCGATGACCTTCGGTTCAAATTTGCACATGCACCCAGACTATGCAGCAGAGCTGCAGTTCAAATGCGCTTTGCGCGTTCAAAAGTTCAATGCGCCTGGGGCGCGTGTAAATAGCCCCGCCCTACATTTGTACGTGAACCCACACGCTTCTCCCTCCCCCTTTGGGGCGACTGGGGTCTTCAGAGCAGCCACCGGCGTGGCTGCGGCCCCACAAAGGGGAGCGAATCCCCATTCGCCACGGAGGGCAGGCTGGGGTGGGGCCCTCAATAAGTACTTTATCCACGTACTTATTTTGTTTCAATATGTCAAAGACCACTTTTGCATAGGCAAGGTTGTCGCAATGAATGTCGGCAGCCTTGCCTAGCAAGTGGCGGGAATTCGGTACGCCTCCCACTTTGGCGTTCAAGCGTTTTGAGCGATACCCACTGTTGATATAGACGGGTGCGCCTATGGTGTCTCGCAGGGGCTGCAGCACGTGAATGCAGAGATTCTGCAAATTCCTAATCACCTCCATCGAAGGCGCATCCTGCAGCTTCCTGTGACTCGTCGCCACCATCTCCTCTAATGTAAAATTCTTACTTAATCGCATATCATCACATTCTTTTTACCGCAGATTCCACAGATCTACGCAGATTTTTATCGAACAGAAATTTCCACAAATTAACCACTAATTATCATAAATTATTTCGTCTGCAAATGATTCGAATTCAACGAATGAAACCGATGTTTCTAAGGAACATAGGAATCTAAGGAAAAGCGCTCGGCTTGCCGCTTGCGTAGCGAAGAGGAGCAAGAATGATACGGAAGTAATTGGATGATGATTCCGCGCGCGGAATCGCCCTCCATCATCCTATTTCCTTCGTGTCATTCTTTGAAAAAATAATTTTTTCGAATTAGTTCTAATTTGTTTCCTAAAAGCCACGTCATTCCTCGATTCCTTGATTCCTTAGAAATCTGCGTTATCTGCGTAATCTGTGGTTAATAAAGATTTGTCTTGGGCATTTAGCAGATGAGGGTCGACAGGTGATGCAGCCAGCTTGTGCCCACGATGGTGCCGCCCAAGAGGGCAACACCTTCGGCGGGAGCACCGGAAGCAGTGGTGGTCACTGACAGCGTCGAACCGATGGCGGTAAGGATGGCCACGATGAGCTGAATGATGTACTTAATGGTTTCTTTCTTTTTCATAATTTTACTTGTTGTTTTTAGTTTTACCGCAGATTTCACAGATTTCACTGATTTTTCCTGCTTGTCTGTTTCATCTGCCAATTTCTTAATGATTTCACAGATAGGAGCTATGCTCCTTACTGACTGGAGCAATCCTCCGTTGCTTGTGGAGCTATGCTATAGAGAGAAAGGAGGCATGCTCTGCATGCTACGGAGCATGCCTCCAGTGATTCAGCCCCTCTCCCTCCCCCTTTGGGGAGGGCTGGGGTGGGGCTTTAGTCTCCGCCTTCGGCGGAGCCATCCTTGTCAACCGCGTTCTCGGGCGTCTCTTCGACGGTGAGGCCCTCGAGGAACACCTTGCGGCGGCGGTTGCCGTCGGCAGAGCTCCAATGGGTCTCAGGCTGGAAGTTCACGCGCGAACCTACCACGTGCTTTGCGGCGGAGAAGTCCTTCGCGGTGTCGGCAGGCTTGGTCTTGAGACCGATCTTGAACGAGCCGAGCCCGTCGAGGCTGACGCGATACGACTCCTGCAGCCAGAGCTTCATGACGTTCACC
>JAFZAP010000033.1 GCA_017557185.1 Prevotella sp. | reverse complement strand
CTCGCTGACGGACATCATCACTCGCGAATGGAGTGGTTTTACCACCAAGCAATATAAGCACCACAAAGGGCTGAAGAAAGAGAACCTGCGCGATAACATGACCAATCTTGAGATAGCCCTCAATATTCTGGCAGAAGCCTCGACAACAGAACTCTCCAAGCAGCGTGACCCAAAGGGCTTCAATGCTCAGAAGCAAGTTGCAAAAGAAGGCGGCAGCGTGGCTAAGGCTGCCCGCAACCAACTGGAGAGCAAACTGGGACGCAGCGTTATTTCTTCAGCTAAAGCCAGCGACTATCTGTTACCAACTAATGACAAAGATAATGAAGAATAAAGGCAACCTCGAAAACAGAAGTAATTTCATGTTTCGAGTTCCATGATTCGAGTGCAAAGTGTTAAGGACAACACAGACTGCTACAACTTTTTTGACTAGAAACTAGGAACTATAAACTTTTTGTTGTATCTTTGCAGAAACAAATGAAAATAATAACAAGATCCGTCATAATCATGAAAACCAAAGCATTCTTTAATCATTTACGTTCCTCCCTTCGGGGGAGGGTCTGGGTGGGGCTTTCTCCCCTCCATTTGAATCGGGTCTGGGGTTGGCTCCTCCTTGCCTTCTTTATTTTCTCCTCTCCCTTAGGGAGGGGTTGGGGGTGGGCTGTCACCGCCTCGGCACAGGAGGCATATGCCTGCTTCGCCTTTTCGAACGCGACGCTTACGTTCTATTATGACGACCTGCGCAGCACCCGAAACGACAGGACCTACAACCTGAACAGCGACTCTGGCAGCCCCGGTTGGGTTAGCGACGGTATTTATACTTACATTGCCGAAGTGGTCTTCGATTCATCGTTTGCTGATGCGCGCCCGACAACCACCCGCTCATGGTTTTTTGACATGAAAAGTCTTCAATCCATCACTGGCATGGAATATTTGAACACCAGTGAGGTGACCGACATGAGTTGGATGTTTTCTGATCTGGTTTTAAAAAGTCTAGACCTGAGCAGTTTCAACACGGCCAAAGTGACTAACATGACCGGAATGTTCACTAACAGCGACCAGTTGGAAACTATCTATGTGGGCAACGGATGGAGTACTGCAGCCGTGACCAATTCAGTCGAGATGTTCCTTGGCTGCACGAGCCTCGTGGGTGGCAAGGGCACGGTCTACGACGCCAACCACACGGATGTGGCCTATGCCCACCTAGATGGCGGCACGAGCAACCCAGGCTACTTCACTAATGGGGCGAAATATGATCCCGTGATGTTGCCTGCCAATGAGGATTACATTGGTTTGACCTCATTCCGTGCCGACTGGACTGATGAGACCACCGAGGCTAATGTGGCCAGTTACACCCTTGCGGTCAATCCCAAGATTGATGAGTCGATGTTGCTGGCTTCGTTGTATGGAAGTTGGTACACCGATAGCTATGCCGATATCACATTACCTGCTCCATGGGGTGGCGTCAACGTGCGCGGTGGCAAGGGTGCCATCTATGTCAAGAACAACTATAATGGCCATCCTACCGGATATATCACCTACACGATACCCGAGGGTTACATAAATGCTACGTTCTCGTTGTTGATTACTACGGGCTCGGGTTCCTATGCTGCTGGCAACTACACCGTCTATACCCCCCAGACCACTGCTGTGGGTCACAACTTCGTAGCTGAAGAAACCTATACTTGGTTGGTAACTGCCAGCTCTGGTGAGAAGATTACCGTATACACAACCGACAGTGAAACCTCACCAGATATTGCCTTGATGGAGGTATATGCAATTGGAAATGCCGAGGGTCAATTGATTTCCGGCATCACCAACAAGTTCTATACGGTCGAGAACCTTGAAGCCGGCAGCACCTACCAGTACATGGTTAAGGCGCTCTATGCCGATGGAAAGGAGAGTGGGTGGAGCAATATCGAGGAAGTGACCATGGGGTGTCCTCCTTATTATGTAGTGTTCGACTCCAGCACCGCCACGCTGACGTTCTACAATGACGGCCAGCAGGCGTCGCACAACGCAACGACGGAGAAGGTGTATAATCTGAACGAGGGAAATGAAGAGCCGGGATGGTGTGCTGACGGTAGCAATACGTCGGTCACACGAGTTGTGTTCGACCCTTCATTTGCTGATGCGCGCCCCACAAGTACTGCCGAATGGTTCAGTTCGATGTTTAACCTCGTCACTATTGATGGATTGATTTACCTGAACACAAGTGAGGTGACAACCATGAAGTCCATGTTCAATGATTGCTCTGGTGTGCTTACTGCCGACTTGAGTAGCTTTGACACCAGGAATGTGTCTGACATGAGTGCCATGTTCGCGTTTTGCGTTGCCGAAGAGCTTGATTTGAGTAGCTTCTCAACCGAGAACGTAACAAATATGTCTGGCATGTTTTCATTTGATTCATCGCTCAAAACTATCTATGTGGGTGATAAATGGACTACGGAGGCAGTCACATCATCAACAATGATGTTCTACGGCTGTGAGAGAATCACGGGCGGCATGGGCACGACCTATGATGAGAATAACACGGATGTGGCCTATGCCCACATCGACGGCGGCACGGATAACCCGGGATATTTCACTGAAGCGCCAAAACCCTATGCCGTCTATGACTCCAGCAACACTACGCTGACGTTCTACTATGACGGAGAGCGTTCATCCCACAACGGAGAGGGGGTGCTGGTGTATGATTTGAACACAGACAAGCAGAATCCTGGCTGGCTTGGTCAATACGGCAACAAAGATATCACGACAGTGATATTTGATCCCTCGTTTGCTGATGCACGGCCGACAACGACGTATAAGTGGTTCTACATGGTGTATTGGCTGAACAATATCACGGGACTTGAATACCTGAACACCAGCGAGGTGACAGACATGAGCTATATGTTCGGCTCCACAGAACTGGAATCTCTCGACCTGAGCACCTTCGACACATCGAACGTGACGGACATGAGCTATATGTTCGGTGACAATGGTTACCTGACGAGTGTCAACGTGAGCAGCTTCGACACGCAGAACGTGAGGTATATGGAAGGAATGTTCTATGAGAGTAGCGCCCTGACATCGCTCGACCTGAGCAACTTCAACACACAGAACGTGAAGAGTTTCAAGGATATGTTCTTCGACTGCGTCGGTCTGACCAGCCTCGACCTGAGCAACTTCGACACGCGCGAGGCAGAAATTATGAAACAGATGTTCATTGACTGCACCTACCTGACGAATCTCAACCTGAGTGGCTTCAACACGAGCCATGTGTGTGATATGAGTAGCATGTTCTCTGGTTGCAGCAGTCTGACGGCTCTCGACCTGAGTTCCTTCGACACTTCCGACTTGCTTTTAACCAACTATATGTTCGGTGGTTGTTCGAACCTGACGACCATCTATGTGGGTGACGGTTGGGATGAAGGCGGCATTGAAGATTCCGATGGAATGTTCAGCGGCTGTACCAACATCAAGGGTGGCATGGGCACGACTTATGATGCCAGTCATGTGGATAAGGCCTATGCCCATATCGACGGCGGCACGGATAACCCGGGATATTTCACTGCACCGCCAAAACCCTATGTTGTCTATACCTCCGGCAACAATACTCTGACATTCTATCACGACGGCCAACGGGCATCGCACAACGGAGAGACGGAGAAAGTGTATGATCTGAACGAGGGAAGTAATGATCCAGGTTGGTACAGCGATGGTAGCTATGCGAATGTAACCAAGGTAGTGTTCCATGAGTCGTTTGCTGATGCCCGTCCCACGAGTACCTATGTTTGGTTCTTCGGAATGGAATACCTGACCACCATCACGGGCATCGAGTACCTCAATACCAGTGAGGTGACGACCATGAGAAGCATGTTCAATGGCTGCAGCAGACTGACCAGCCTCGACCTGAGCCACTTCAACACCGAGAAGGTAATTGAAATGTATGCCATGTTCGCTTCTTGCTACAGTTTGTCAAGCCTCGACCTGAGTGATTTCAACACGTGCAATGTGACCGACATGAGTAACATGTTCTATCAGTGCATGTCCTTGACAAGTCTTGACCTGAGCAGTTTCAATACGGCTAATGTGACCAACATGATTTATATGTTCAATAGTTGCAATTCCATTATCACCATCTTTGTCGGTAACGGCTGGACTACAGCGGGACTTAGTACATCTGCGATCCCGGCTATGTTCAACAATTGTGAAAAACTTGTTGGCGGTATGGGAACGACCTATGACAAAAACCAGACCTTTTCTACCTATGCCCACATCGACGGCGGCCCCGATAACCCAGGCTATTTCACTGAATCAACAAAACCCTATGCCGTGTATAACTCCAGCAACACCACGCTGACGTTATACAACGACGGCCAGCGGGCATCGCACAACGCAACGACGGAGAAGGTGTATGATCTGGACGAGGAAGAAGAATGGCCTGTCTGGAGTACTGATGGTAATTATAAGTATGTTACCACTGTGGTATTCGACCCGTCGTTTGCCAATGCACGGCCGATTAGAACCAGCAGATGGTTCGATAAAATGTTCGAACTGACCAGCATCGTTGGCATCGAATATCTGAACACCAGAAAGGTGAAGAACATGAACGGCATGTTCTCTAACTGCACTAGCCTGACGAGCCTCAATGTGAGCAACTTCAACACATCGAATGTGACCAGCATGAACAGCATGTTCTATGATTGTAGCGGCTTGATCAGCCTTGACCTGAGCAACTTCAACACCGCCAAGGTGACCGATATGTGTAACATGTTCTATTCAACTGAAAACTTGAAAACCATCTATGTGGGCAGCGGATGGAGTACCGCAGCCGTGACCAATTCAGTCGAGATGTTCCAAGGCTGCACAAGCCTTGTGGGTGGCAAGGGCACGGCCTACGACGCAAACCACACGGATGTGGCCTATGCCCATATCGACGGCGGAACGGATAACCCGGGATATTTCACTGTGGCAACAAAACCATATGTCGTCTATGACTCCAGCAACACTACGCTGACATTCTATAAGGACGGCCAGCAGGTATCACACAACGCAACGACGGAGACGGTGTATGATCTGAACGAGGGCAGCACTCTTCCCGCTTGGTATCGCGATTTAAGCTATGCGAATGTTACTTCTGTGGTGTTCCATGAGTCGTTTGCTGATGCTAGGCCCACGAGTACCGTTGGTTGGTTCGCCCTAATGTCAAAACTGACCAGCATCACGGGCATCGAGTACCTCAATACCAGTGAGGTGACGAACATGTATGGTATGTTCTATGGCTGCAGCAGCCTGACCAGCCTCGACCTGAGCCACTTCAACACGTCGAATGTGACGAGCATGTACGAAATGTTCATCGGTTGCAGCAGCCTGACCAGCCTCGACTTGAGTCTCTTCAACACGTCGAATGTGACGGACATGCGCGAAATGTTCCAATACTGCAGCAGCCTGACCACCCTCGACCTGAGCCACTTCAATACGAAGAATGTGACCAGCATGCGCGAAATGTTCAGCGGTTGCACAGGCCTGACCACCCTCGACCTGAGCAACTTCAACACGGAGAACGTGACGAGCATGCACAAAATGTTCAACGGTTGCACAGGCCTGACCAGCCTGAACCTGAGCCACTTCAATACGAAGAATGTGACGAGCATGTATGCTATGTTTGACGGCTGCAGTGGCCTGACGAGTCTTGACGTGAGCAACTTCAACACAGCGAACATGACCGATATGTTTTACATGTTCTGTGATTGTAGCGGCCTGACCACCCTCGACCTGAGCCACTTCAACACGTCGAACATTACAAATTTCAGTTGGATGTTCTATGGCTGCAACAACATGCGGACTATCTACGTTGGCGATGGTTGGAGTACTGCCGCCGTGACCTATTCATACAATATGTTCACCGGCTGCACAAGCCTTGTAGGCGGCAAGGGCACGGCCTACGACGACAACCACACGGAAGCGGCGTATGCCCATATCGACGGCGGCACAAGCGATCCGGGTTACTTCACCTACAAGCCCGCGTTCCTGCTGGGCGACGTGAACGGTGACAGCAAGGTGGACGTGGCTGACATCACGGCCCTGACCAATTATCTGATAGCCTACCCCCAGCCCCTCCCTGAAGGGATGGGAGATGGGTACAACCTCCAGGCTGCGGATGTGAACCTGAGCGGCTCCGTCACGATTGACGATACGAAGATCATTGTCGAGTATTTGCTCGGAAAAATAGATTTGGAGAATTTCATGATGGAAATAGAAGTTCTGCATGCACAAATGGCTAAGATTGAAGCGTCTTATGAAATGGCGAAAGCAGAACTCGAATCAAAGGACAGCGGACATGCTCAGGATGCTCTCTGGCAAATGGCAAGTGAGATTGAGGCCTTGATAACTGCACTGCAAGAACAATTGGAAAGCGTGAGTTCTGAGTATGATGTGGTAGTATGCCAAGTAAAAGGGAATGAACTCAATGAAAAAATAGAAATACTCAATGCAGCAATCAATGAGTTGCAATGAGGCCCTGCGGGCAGTGAGAGAGTAAAGAAAGTGAAGACCCTTTAAGCCCTAAAAAAGAATATTGATTGTTTATTTAGTTTTCATGAAATGATTTTTAGTTATTATTAGTTTTTCCAGCCCCAGTCGCGAGACTCGGGCTGGTTTTTTGGCCTACCCCCGTCCCCTCCCTGAAGGGAAGGGGGAATGGGTCAGATCTGCCCGCAGATGGCACAGTAAGACAAGTGGCAAAAGGGTACGAAAAAAGGAGCTGTTATCAGCTCCTTACGTTTGGTCGGGATTACTGGACTCGAACCAGCGACCTCGCGCCCCCCAGGAGCTAGCCAGCTTGCGCTAAATCCCACTGAAAATCAATTGATTACGCTTTATTGTTTTCTCTCGGTTTACTTCTTGGTTTACTTTCGTTCACCGATTGATGAAACATAAATTTAATTACTCTCGCTTTAATCCCTTACGGAATCATTGCAAAGTTACAAAAAATTGTCGACATAAAAGCACTTTTGCCCAATTATTTTCAGGATGAATGTAATTTATTTAAGTAAGTTGGAGTCTGTGAGAATCCGTCAATTCTGAAATATGGGATTCTCTGCAATCACTTGTTTTGCAGGTATGTAACGTATGTTATTTTCTGCATCACAAAATTGTAAAACTCACCCTTCTTCCTAGCCCTTGGAAAATCTTAAATAATGTTGACACCTGTATGTCTGCATGTCCATTCTCAACACGGGATATATAGCTTTTCTTGGTTCCAATTATTTCTGCAAGCTGCTCTTGGGTCAGTCCTGCTTTACGACGCTCTTCTTTGAGTCGTTCTCCCAAGATGAAAGCATCCACACGAGTTTCAAACTCGATTCTCGTAGGCGTCCCCTCTTCACCATGATCTTCAGTAATAAAATCTTCAATAGGTGTAAGATTCAGCCGTTTCATTTCTTCTCTGTTCATATTATTACTTGTTTTTGTTATCAAAATATTCTTTCATTATTCGTTTCGCTTTGGCAATCTCGTTAGGAGGTGTCTTCTGAGCTTTCTTGTGAAATGCATTGAAAAGCACCACTAAGTTTCCATCGTCGAAACAGCAAAACACTCGATAGATGTTTCCACCTTCTTCTACACGAATCTCAAATAAGCCTTTCACGCCTTCTATTGATCTAAAATAGGTGCTTGGAATCACTTCCAAAGTCATGATATAGAGGAATATCTCGTAAAACTTGTCAAGCACTTGTTGAGAAACTGTCCGCTTGAAGTTTTTGAAGTAGTCCTTGTATGCAACAATGGTTCTTATATATTCTCTTTTCGGCATAGTGCATTATTTTTTTGCAAAGATAACTAATTAGTAAACAAAAAGCAAATAATAGTAATAAATTCTTATGTACAGAAAGGACTTTTTAACATTTGGGGCTAAAAAAGGATAAAATCAAAAAAGAGAGCTACCTACGAAAGGCAACTCTACTACTGAAATTGTTGCTTCCATAAATTTGGTTTACTTCTCGGTTTACTTTTGGAGTAAACCAACGCGTCAACCAGAGGGAAATGTGATGTACACATAAAAACAAAAAAAGACCGAGAATCATATGATTCTCGGTCTTTTACGTTTGGTCGGGATTACTGGACTCGAACCAGCGACCTCGCGCCCCCCAGACGTGTGCGCTACCAACTGCGCTAAATCCCGATCCTTTTATAGCTTAGCAACTGACCTAATGGTGCATTTGCGGGTGCAAAGTTACAAAGTTTTTGTGATACGTGCAAGTATTTTCGTGGTTTTTTCACAAAAAAGTTGTTTTTGCAGAAGAAAAAATGATTCCGAGAACATCGAAAATCACGAAAGTAACGAAAATCTTAACGATTATTTCCCCACAGATTACACTGATGACACCGATTTGTTTTTAATACAAATTCCCACACGCTCGGCTCTGCCGCTTTCAGAGTGTAACGGGGAAAGAATTATCCACAATTTTTCATAAATATTTTTGCCCAGATAATTCTAAGGAATTAAGGAATAGAAGGATGGGGCCTCCCCCGACCCCTCCAAGTAGAGGGGAGCCACGAAGGGGACGCAAAATCTTCCATCATAAGACAGAGAGACAAAGAGTCGAACACGCGCTCGGCTCTGCCGCTTTCTTTCCCCACTACGTTCTGAAAGCGGCCCGTTGGTTCGATTACATAGCGAAGCGGAGAAAGAATGAAACGGAAGTAATTGGATTATGGAGGGCGATTCCGCGTGCGGAGAGCCTCCCCCTGCCCGGCCTCCGTCGCAAATGGGGGATTTGCTCCCCTTTGTGGGGCCGCAGCCACGCCGGTGGCTGCTCTGAAGACCCCAGTCGCCAAGTAGAGGGGTGCCTTTACTACCAGCATAATCCATTCCTTTGAAAGAGTGACTAGGGATAGTAGCGTAGTGCCTCTCTCTGCTGTTTGTCTTAACGTGGCTTCCACCAGGCCTCACCCCCAGCCCCTCTCCGAAAGGCGAGGGTAGCTTGGGGGATTAGAGGGGGGCCGCATTTGTCATGCAGACTCTATCGAACGTGTGACGATGGTGAGAAACACCATCTCCTCCATGATCCTATTTCATCCGTTTCATTCGTATCCTTCAATTCCTGCATTCCTTAGAAATCTGAGTAATCGGTGTAATCTGTGGATAAATAAACTCTTTGTCTCTTTGTCATTATTCTGAACGAAAAACTGCATCTGCTGCAACTTTTTCTCAACCCGTTGCGTCTAACAGACAAAGCAACAAGACAAGAATTAAGAAAAATTAGCACTGAAAAGTGTCACAAATCGAACAATTTTGTGTCTAACGTACGGACGCCAACAAATAAGAGAACTCCCACGTCGGGATGAAAGATATTCAAAATTAATAATAAACATTTTAAACAAACAAAATTATGAAAAAGTTAGTATTTGCAGCAGCCATGTTTCTGCTCACCACCGCCACCCAGGCACAGACCATCACCAACGAAAGCGTTATGAAGACTTATCAGGACGCAGTGCTTGCCGAGAATTCCGAGTATGCATACAATGCTGATTTCGAGAACGGAATGCTCACCACTCAGTACATCTACCGCAAGTCGCAGAGCCATCGTGGCAAGAATGCATGCATGATGCTCACACCGCACGTGAAGCATTGCTATAGCTATGATGCCGAAGGAAGACTCGCTACCCGTACCACATACTTCTGGAACAATACCGCCGATGACTGGCAGACCATGTACCGCCTCGACTACAGCTACCAGCCTGGAGTCAACATCGTGGAGTGCAGCAAGTGGAATGCTATAAGCAGCCGCTTCTCCTTACCTACGGAACGAATGGTCTACGAGGTGAAGGCAGGCACCGACAACGGATTCGTCAGCAGCTATCATCGCAAGAACGACCACTCCGACTTCAAGCTGACAAACACCCTCAATATCCCCGTGAGCTACTTCTACGACCTGGCTGCCGACTCGCTTCCCCAGCAGGACTTCGTGACACAACAGTAATAATACTCAGGTAAAACACGACCTCTCTCTTTAAAAAAACAAATATATAACGGCTTTAGTAAATCATGACAACGGGCAGGATCTGTGAAGACCCTGCCCGCTATTTTTGGGGGCCCCACTCCGACTCTCTCGGTCTTCATGAATCCACAACCCAGATTGTCTTTACAATGAGCTCATCAATCCAAAAACAACACGAACAACAAAGGACAACATAAAGTTGTCCAAAGTTGTCTAAGTTGTCTTCATGAATCCACTACTCAGATAGTCTCAATAAAACAAATGGTAGTTTTCTATGCTTTTGCACTTACAGCGCGAAAACTGATCTGAACACACAAAAACCCAGGGCGTGCCCTGGGCTGATAGCTCTCAGGCCCTTCAGGCCGCTTTTGTGCTTTATTAGGTCAGCTCCAATACCATTGCCGTGAGCAGGTTTTTATTGTTTTTTCCTTTATAAAAACTCCTGTACGTCTTTAATCTGTCCTTTTCGTGGCTCCCCTCTACTTGGAGGGGTCGGGGGAGGCCCCTATTCCTTAAGGTAGCGGGCTGTGACGCTGGCGGGACAGCCGAGCAGGTCGTGCGGCTGTCCGGCAAAGAGGATGCAGCCACCTTGTTCGCCGGCACCCGGTCCGAGTTCAACGACATAGTCGGCAGCCTTGATGACATCGGTGTTGTGCTCAACAACATAAACGGTGTTTCCTTCGTTGACCATCTGTTCGAAGAGGTTGACGAGTCGCTGAACATCCTTCGGGTGCAGTCCGTCGGTGGGTTCGTCGATGATGAATGTCTTTCCCTTCTCGGCAAGGTAGGAGGCAATCTTCATGCGTTGCAGTTCACCGCCCGAGAGTGTGGAGAGCGCCTGGTTCAGGTGCAGGTAGCCGAGTCCGACGTCCATGAGTGGCCGCAGCTTCTCCTCGATGACTGTTCCACGGAAGAAGTTGGAGGCGAGGCGTACGCTGAGGTCAAAGACTTCGGCGATAGAGAGAGAAGACCCACCCCCCTGCCCCTCCCTATAAGGGAGGGGAGTAGATGGTCTTTCAAACTGGGAAGCACTACTCAATGAAGGCATTCCACTCCCCTCCTTTTTGGGGAGGGGTTGGGGAGAGAGCCTGTACTGCAGCGCTTCCTTCGAGTAGCGCAGTCCTCCGCAGGCATCGCAGACGGTTTCAATGTTGTCCATGAATGCCATCTCGGAGACGATGACGCCTTTTCCGCCGCAGACAGGGCAGGCACCCTGTCCGTTGAAGGTGAAAAAGGATTCCTTCAGCTTGTACTTGCGCGCGAACATCTTCCGAATGTCGGGCGCCACATCCATATAGGTGGCAGGAGTGGAGCGCAGGCTCACACCGATGTTCTTCTGAGAGATGTAGATAAACCCACCCCCAGCCCCTCCCGAGGGGTGGGGAGTCATATTAGTTATTGCTTCAGTGCTTCTATTAGAAAGGGTATCCAAGTTCCACTCCCCTTGGGAGGGGTTGGGGGTGGGTTTTTGAAAACTCTCCATCAGCGAACTCTTGCCCGAGCCCGCCACGCCTGCGATGACGGCAAACACACCCAGCGGCAGATCGATGCAGATGTCCTGCAGGTTGTGCAGACTGGCATGCCGAAGGGGGAAGATTGTCTGCGGCTGTCGGGGGTTCGCCTTGAAATCTCCTGTGCGCTGCAGCATCTCGCCTGTGGCGGTGTGGCTTTGCAGTAGTTCATCGTAGGTGCCTTCGAAGACGATGTGTCCTCCGTCGATGCCCGGTCCCGGACCGAGGTCCACGATGTGGTCGGCCATGCGGATCATCTCCTTGTGGTGTTCGACGAGGAGCACGGTGTTGCCTGCATCGCGCAGTCGTTGGATAGAGCGCTTCATCAGCTGGATGTCGTGATTGTGCAGACCGGTGCTGGGCTCGTCGAGAATGTAGAGCACATCGGAGAGTGAAGAATTGATATACTTCGCTATCTTACATCGCTGCGCCTCGCCGCCCGAGAGCGTTCCAACAGCACGGTCAAGGCTGAGATAGCCCAAGCCAATCTCCTCGAGCGCAGTGAGGCGTGCGCTGATGGCCGCTTTCAGGTCTTCGGCCAGCGGGTCGCCGATGCTCTTAATCCACCGATTCAGCCGTGTGATGCTGAGTGCAGAGGCTTCGGCAATATTGAGTGAAGCCCCTTCCTGGCCCTCCTGGGGAGAGATTCTGCACTTCAGCACCCGCGGAGCCAGACGCGTGCCGCCACAGTCGGGGCAAGTGCCCATGCGCAGCATCGGATTTAGTACGGCGGCATGCAGCAGGCCTTCCTCGGAGTTGATGATGGAACGGTACATGCGCGGGATGATACCTTCATACTTCGCGGTCTTCGGCCAGTTGGCGGGCGGGTTCTTCAAGCGTATCTGCGGACTGTTCAGGAACAAGTCGAGTTCCTCAGGACTATAGTCGCGAATCTTCTTGTCGAGGTCGAAGAGACCGCTGTGGGCATAGCGAATCCAGCGCCAGCCACCCTTGCCGAAGGCGATGTAGTGGATGGTGTCCTCGTCGTTCAGACTCTTGTCGAAGTCAACGAGCTTGTGGATGTCCAGCTCGCGTATCTCGCCCAGTCCCGAACAGCGCGGACAACTGCCCTCGGGGTGATTGAACGAGAACGACTCGGCATAACCCACAAAGGGCTTTCCCACACGCGAGAACAACAATCGCATCAGGGCAGCGATATCGGTGTAGGTGCCCACCGTGGAGCGCGAGTTCTGTGCGGGCTTCTTCTGATCGATGACGATGGCAATGGGCAGATTCTCGATGCTATCTACATGCGGACGGCCGTATTTCGGCAGATACTGTTGTACGAAAGTCGGGAACGTGTCGTTGAGCTCTCGCCGCGACTTTGCCGCGATGGTGTCGAAAACGAGAGAACTCTTGCCCGAGCCCGAGACTCCAGTGAAAACCGTGATTTTATGCTTTGGCAACGACAGCGAGACGTTCTTCAGGTTGTTCTCGCTGGCTCCGCGTATGACGATGTCGGTGTAATCCATGCTGCTATTGATAAAAAAACTTAAAGTTCTGCAAAGGTAAGAAAAAGTTTGGAGTTAATGGCGGTCAGTTGGGAGTTTTTTCGTATCTTTGCCATCAAAGACGGCGAACTCATTGCATCTCGGCACCATCAAGAACGGGTTCTTGGGTTTGCCCGTGATTTTGTGTAACTATGTAAATGACTACAAACACAGGATGAATCATTCACCTATTTATTATATAAATCCGCCAAAGGCCCTGCGGGGAACAGTTCAGCTGCCAGCGTCGAAAAGCATCTCGAACCGCGCACTCATCATCCATGCACTTGCTGGAGAAGCAGTGGCGTTGCCGCAGAACCTATCCGACTGCGACGATACGGCGGTGATCATCAAAGCATTTCGCGACAATCCCGAAGTCATCGACATCGGTGCAGCGGGCACGGCGATGCGGTTTATGACTGCCTACCTCGCTGTGAGGCCGGGCGAACACGTGCTGACAGGGACGAAGCGCATGCAACATCGTCCGATAGGCATTCTGGTGAACGCCCTGCGACAGTTGGGTGCCGACATCAGCTACGAGGGCGAAGAGGGATTCCCGCCCCTGCGCATCAAGGGAAAGCCGCTCGACGGCGGTATCATCGATATTCCAGGAAACATGAGCTCGCAGTATATATCGGCCATGCTGATGATAGGCCCTGTGCTGAAAAACGGATTGGAACTGCGGTTGAAGGGCAATGTGATTTCGCGACCCTATATCGATCTGACGTTGTGGATGATGCGCGAGTTCGGCGCCGATGCCGACTGGACCAGCGGTGACACGGTGGTGGTGCGACCCAAGCCCTATGAGCAGCACGACTACTTGATTGAAAACGACTGGAGTTCAGCCAGCTACTGGTATGAGATGATGGCGCTCACCGATGATCCCGATGCCGAGATTCGACTGTCGGGACTCACCGACGGCTCGAAGCAGGGCGACTCTGCTGCCCGCTACATCTTCTCCATTCTGGGCGTGAAGACCACTTTCTCGAAGGGAGACAGCGTGGTGCTCCGCAAGAACAACCGCGTGGTGCCGCGACTGGACTACGACTTCGTGAACTCGCCCGACCTGGTGCAGACCATCGTCGCCACCTGCGTCGCCAAGGGCATTCCGTTCTACTTCCACGGACTGCAGACGCTGAAGATCAAGGAGACCGACCGTATCGAGGCCATGCGCCACGAGCTGCGGAAGCTGGGTGTGGTGGTTGAAGTGAAGGAGAACTTCGACCTCGTCTGGGACGGCACGCGCAGCGAGCCCACCGGCGAACCTATCGACACGTATGAGGACCACCGAATGGCGATGTCGTTTGCTCCGCTGGCCTTCGTCCGCCCAGGTCTCGCCATCCGCAATCCGCTTGTGGTGACGAAGTCATATCCCCGATTCTGGGAAGAGCTGAGGAAAGTAGGAGTTGAAATCACGGAATCGAGTGAGATAAAAGAGTAAGGAGAAACAGAAGAAATATGACCGAGATAACGATCATTGCCATCATCGCACTCGCTACATTGGGGGCTATTGCCTATATCTTCGGACACAACCGCCGCGCCGACGGGAGCGAAGAGCCTATCGTCATCGGCGAGGGCGACTGCGCAACGTGCACACCGGAGAGTCCGCGGTGTGAGCAGGCTTGCATGATGGAGGCCGCCACGAAACCCATCGAATACTTCGACGACGAAGAACTGGATGCCTTCAAAGGACGTGCCGCCGATAGCTATACCGATGAGGAAGTGGAACAGTTTGCCTACATCCTCCACACCATGAAACCTGAAGAGGTGGCAGCGTGGTGCCGGAGCCTCATCCTAAGAGGCATCAACGTGCCTGACGAGCTCAAGGATGAACTGATGATGCTTCGTGAGAATTAATATAGAAAGGAAAGAGAACATGAATTATTTGAATAGATACATCCTGTCGTTGGCGCTGGCAGGCTTTTGCCTGGCGACAAAGGCTGCTGACGAACCCAAGGACAGCCTGGCAATAACTGCCGATCCGCCCTCGGTGGCCATCGGCGACAAACTGAGCCTGACGCTTAATGGCTACGGGCAGGCTCACTATGAGATGACTCATGACGGCGAGGAGAATCCCAACGACTTCCAGGTGAAGCGCGTGATTCTCATCGGAAATGCTGCCGTAGGACGTCATCTGCGTGCATTGGTGATGGTCGATGTTGCCGCACAGGCAGCCAACCGCCGTCTGCATGAATACTATCTGCAATGGAACTTCTCCGATGCGGTGAAAGTGCGAATGGGACAGTTCAAGCAACCCTTCATGTATGAGAACATCCTGATTCCCACACTGCTCGGTGCCCTGAATATGACAGAGGGAACGCGCTATATGGCGGGCATTGCCGGCGATCCGCTGCAGGGAGCGATGGTAGGTCGCGACTTGGGTGTGATGGCTACGGGCGACCTTTTGCGGCAGCCCGATGGGCATGCGTTTCTGAACTATAGCCTGGGCCTCTTCAATGGTGCGGGAATGAACACGCGCGACAACAACCGCGCAAAGGACCTCATTGGCATGCTGCAGGTATATCCCGTGAAGGACTGGATGCTCACTACGTCGTTCATCTTAGGCCACGGCCACGCCCTTACCGATTCTCCATACGGTGATATCCTGGCTGGTCAGAACTATCGTCGTCTTCGCTGGAGTGCCGGCTCACAGTGGAAACATGGTCCGTTGCTGTTGCGTAGTGAACTGACGCTGGGCAGGAACCGCGATGTCAGAAGCCGCGCCTTCTACGCAGAGGCCTGGTGGCAAGTGTTGCCGAAACTGGACCTTGTCGTGAATTACGATTACCTGAACCGCAATGTCGACCTGAGCCACGAGGAACAGCAACAATATGCCATAAACACGGAAAGTCATAACTACACGGCAGGCCTGCAGTACTGGCTGTGGCGCCAGTGTCGTGTAGCCTCGCAATATGTGCGCCAGCATCGTTGTACGGGCCCTGATGCCTGGCAATGGGTAACACAAGTGCAGTTTGCATTCTGACAGAGAAAGAAATCATCAATCGGACTCGGCTCTGCCGCTTTCGTAATAAAATGGAGAAAGAAATCCGTAAATCGTAAATCCCCTTTATGAATACCATATTTATCGTATTGCCCATCCTCACATTGCTGATGTTCGATCTAGGACTAACGCTACGCGCAGAAGACTTCCGCCTGATGCTTCACCGTCCACGTCCGGTTCTGGCAGGACTCATCGGGCAGATCATCCTGCTGCCACTCATCGCATGGGGAGTGGCGGTTGTCTTTGGACTGAAGCCACTGTTCTTCCTTGGCGTGATGCTCATTGCCTGCAGTCCCGGAGGCTCGTCGAGCAATGTGTTCTCAATGCTTGCCCGTGGCGATATCGCCTTGTCGGTCTCGCTGACAGCCTGTAGCAGCATCATCACTCTCTTCACCGTCCCCCTGATCATGGCATGGGTAACGGGAAGTGTGGGAACGGCGGTCAATGTTCATCTGCCTGTAGGCAATCTGCTCGTTCAGAACCTTGTGCTGATGGCTGTTCCCATTATCGCAGGTCTGTTGCTGGCGAAGTATCGTCCAACGGTCGCACGCCGTATCCACGGAGTGCTGAAGCGCATCGCCTTCCCGGCACTCATCCTTCTCGTCACGGTGTTTTTCCTGCAGCATCGGGCTACCATCGTTCGCGAGTTCCCATCGTTGGGCCTCACGATGACGGTTCTCATCCTACTCGCGATGGGAAGTGGCGTATTGCTCTCCCGACTGTTCTCCCTGAATGGTCAGGAGCGGCGCACCATTGTCATCGAGGTGGGCATGCAGAATGCGGCACAGGCCATCACGGTGGCTTGCAGCCCTTTGGTTTTCAACAATGAGGTTATTGCCATTCCAGCCATCGTGTATGCCTTGATGATGAACGTACTCCTGCTTATCTATGTCGCAATTATTCGAAAATAAACAGAAATAGTATGAAAAGAATCTTCGTTTTCGCTGCCCTCATGCTGGCAGCCTCGTTGGGCCTCTATGCCCAGAAACCCATGACCGCGCCCGCAGGCGGCAAGGCCATTAGTGACGAACTCATCGGAATCTTCTTCGAGGATATCAGCTCGGCTGCCGACGGCGGCCTCTATGCCGAACTCCTGCAGAACGGCTCGTTCGAGTTCAGCCCTACTGAACGTGACGGCTGGGGACCCGGTACCGCCTGGCGCATCGTCCGTCCCGGTCACTCCACAGGATATATGGAGCCGCGAATGGACAACCCTGTTCATCCGAACAACCCTACTTACATGCGTCTGCACAGTGAGCGTGTGAAGGAATACTACGACTACAGGGGCTGGAAAGGCTTCGGCCTGCAGAATGACGGCTTCGACGGCATCTCGGTGAAGGCCGGCGAGAAATACGACTTCTCGGCTTTCCTCCGCGTTTCCGACAAGCATGCCTCGCCCGCAGCCTTCAAGCCTGAAGCAACAATACAACTTCGCGTCGCCCTCGTTGAGCCTCAGACGGGATGGGGCCAGAATCCGAAACTCTTGGCCGAAGCGTTCTTCGATGTGAACGGCACCGACTGGCAAAAATACGAGGCTGTGCTGACCCCGACCGAGAACAGCCAGAAGGCAGTGCTGCAAGTGCTCATGCTCAACGTAGGCACCCTCGATGTCGACCAGTTCTCACTGATGCCGGAGGACACCTACAAGGGTCACGGTCTGCGCAAAGACCTGGCACAGGCACTCGCCGACCTGCATCCGAAGTTCATGCGCTTCCCCGGTGGCTGTGTGGTGCACGGCGGTGGCGACGGCTTCTGGAACACCTATCGCTGGAAGACCACCATCGGTCCGAAAGAGCAGCGCCGTCCGCTGAAGAACACATGGGGCTACCATCAGAGCATGGGGCTGGGCTACTACGAGTACTTCCAGTTCTGCGAGGACCTCGGCATGGAGCCGCTGCCTATCCTGCCTTGCGGCGTCAGCTGTCAGGGTGCCAACGGCGGTTGGGGCATGCGCGGTCAGGCACAAGATGTCGTGCCGATGTCGGAGATGGATGAGTGGGCAAGCGAGGCTCTCGATCTCATCGAGTGGGCCAACGGCGACCCTGCCACATCGAAGTGGGCGAAGATGCGTGCCGATGCCGGCCATCCGAAACCCTTCGGGCTGAAGTATCTCGGTCTGGGCAACGAGGAGCGCATCTCGCCGGAGTTCAGCGAGCGCTTCAAGTACATCTACGAACGTGTCACGAAGGCACATCCCGAGATTGTCATCGTCGGCACCGCCGGTCCTGGCTCGCATCCCGGCAACGGCGACTATGAAGCCGGTTGGAAGTTGGCTGAGGAACTGGGTGTGCCCATCCTCGATGAACACTACTACGAGCCGAACAAGTACTTCCTTGAAAGCCGCCAGTACGACAAGTACCCACGCGACCGTAAGACGAAGGTATATCTGGGTGAGTATGCTGCGAAAGACAAGAAACTCATTGACGCTCTGGCAGAAGGTCTCTACCTCTTGCACGTGGAGCGCAACGGCGACGTGGTCTGCATGACCAGCTACGCTCCCCTCTTCGCCCGCAAGAACGCCACCAACTGGAACCCTGACCTCATCTACTTCGACAACGAGCGGCCGTTCCTCACCTGCAGCTACTATGTGCAGCAGATGTTTGGACTGTCGAGCGGACAGTATTTCTACGGCGACTGCGTGAAGATCAATGATGCCAGCAACCTCATGGAGCAGAGCGTGGTGCTCAATGTGAAGACGCGCCAGCTATTCGTGAAGATCTGCAATGCAAGCGATAAGGCTACAACCGCCAAACTCGACCTCTCGCGCTTCAAGTCGATGAAGAAGGTGGCCACGAAGACCGTTCTCACCGGTCAGCCCGACCAGGAGAACAACTTCGATGCCCAGCCCATCGCTCCGCAAACAGAAACCATCAAGGCCCAGAAGAAGACAAACGTCGAGATTCCTCCCTATTCGTTCACCATGTTTACATACAATCTGTAAACAACGCTGAACAACTTAGTTGGAAACATAAAAAAAGAGTGGTGCTCCTCATGTGAAGAGCGCCACTCTTTGTGTTGTAATATTCCGCCATAACAAAAGCGTCGCAGTGCTTTCGTGTGGCAAGAACAGTGCTTTTGTGTTTCAGGAGCAGTGCCTTGAAATAGCGTTAGCATTGCTCTTGCTGCACCAGACCATTGAGATAGGCACACGAGATGACTGCTCTTGACACACGAAAAGGCTGCTCTTCCTTTTTAATCTTATTTCATAAAATAAGCGGCTGATGCAATAAAAAGGACCGATTTACGTTATATAGACAATTAAAGAATAAAGAAAGATTAAGCAGAAAAATGCCATACGGTTGCTCTTGCTGCTGGTTTTGACAGGACTGGTGGCAGGCTGTTCTACGCAGAAGAATACTGCGAAGAGCCGTTGGTGGCACTCATTCAATGCTCGATATAATACTTACTACAACGGTGCTCAGGCCTATATCGACGCTTCGCTGGAAAAAGAAAACGGCAACAAGGATAATTTCACCGAGATTATCCCACTTTACACGGTTGGCAACAAGCAGTCGAAGGAAATCGGCAAGGGCAATTACGACAAGGCCATCGAGAAATGCCAGAAGGCTATCAAGCTGCACAGCATCAAGAAGAAACCCGAATGGACGAAGAAGCGCCGCAAGACCGAAAGCGATTTGGAATGGCTCTCACGTAAGGAATACAACCCGTTCCTGTGGAAGGCGTGGATGCTTATGGGCCGTTCGCAGTTCTACAAGGGTGCCTTCGACGAAGCAGCCTCAACGTTCAACTACATGAGTCGCCTCTACTCCACGCAGCCCGCTATCTATGGCCGTGCCCGCGCCTGGCTCGCCAAGTGCTACATTGAGCAAGACTGGATATACGATGCTGAGGACGTGATCCGCAATATGCGCCGCGACAGCATCCATTGGCGAGCACAGAAGGAGTGGGACTACACACTGGCCGATTACTACATCCACACGGGCGACTATGCGGAAGCTGTGCCCTACCTGCAGAAAGTCGTCAAGCACGAGATGCGTAAGCGCCAGAAGGCACGCGAGTACTTCCTGCTCGGACAGCTCGAGGCTGAGCTCGGACATAAGCAGGAGGCATACAAGGCTTATAAGAAGGTGGTCGCCCAGAACCCGCCTTACGAGATTGAGTTCAACGCCCGCATCGCTATGACCGAGGTGATGGCTGCCGGTCAGGCCAAGCAGATGATCAGCAGGTTGAAGCGTATGGCCGCCAGCGACAAGAACAAAGATTATCTGGATCAGGTGTACTACGCCATCGGTAACATCTATCTCGCCCAGCGCGACACTGCTCATGCCATCGGTGCCTACGAGAAAGGCAACGAGAAGGCAACCAGAAGCGGCATCGAGAAGGGCGTGTTGCTTTTGAAACTCGGCGACCTGTATTGGCAGCAGGAGAAGTTCAACGATGCCCAGCGCTGCTACGGCGAAGCCATCGGCTTGCTCGACAAGGAACGAAAGGACTACGAACAGCTGTCGCGTCGCTCGAAGGTTCTCGACGAACTGGTGCCACATACCGATGCCGTCCACCTTCAGGACTCCCTGCAGGCTTTGGCGAAGATGAGCGAGAAAGACCGCAATGCCGCCATCGACCGCGTCATCGAAGCGCTGAAGAAGAAGGAGAAGGAAGAACAGCGCAGGCAGGCTGAGGCCAATGCCCAGCAGACTATGCAGCGAAATGGTGCAACGGGTAACCGCAACAACGCCAACACTCCTATCAACCAGGCTCAGCAGAACTCACAGCAACAGGGCAAATGGTACTTCTACAACCCGATGGCGGTTCAGCAGGGAAAGCAGGCTTTCGAGAGGCTGTGGGGTAAGCGCGAGAACGTCGACAACTGGCAGCGAGCCAATCAGACAGTCGTTGCGGGTATGGGTGGTACGGGCGAAGACCTCTCGCAGGAAGCCCTCGACTCCATCGCACGTGTCGAAGCAGCACAAGACTCGCTGGAACAGGTGACCGACAGCGCACAGAGCGACCCGCACAAGCGTGAATACTATCTGGCTCAGATTCCATTCACCGAGGAGCAAGTTGAAGCCAGCAACCTCCTGATTCAGGACGGACTCTACAACTCGGGTGTCATCTTCAAGGACAAACTTGACAACCTGCCCCTTAGCGAGAAGGCATTCACCCGCCTGCTCACCGACTTCCCCGAGTTCGAGAAGATGGAAGATGTCTATTACCACATGTTCCTGCTGCACTCACGAAAGGATGAACACGACCTGGCGGCGGGCTATGTGGCGCGACTACAGGAACAGTTCCCAGAGAGTCAGTGGACGACGCTTCTCACCGATCCATATTTCAAGGAGAACGCACAGTTTGGCGAGCACGTGGAAGATTCACTCTACGGTGCCACCTACGTGGCCTTCAAGGAAGACCGATACAGCGAGGTGCGCAGCAACACACGACTCTCTGAAGAGCGCTTCCCGTTGGGCGAGAACCGCGATAAGTTTATCTTCATCGGCGGACTCTCGAAGCTCAACGACGGCGATGGCGACGGCTGCCTGGCCGATATGAAGATGCTTGTCGAGAAATTCCCGAAGAGCAAGCTCGCCGAGATGGCTGGTATGATTGTGAATGGCGTGAAGGAAGGGCGACGGTTGCACGGTGGAAAGTTCGACCTGGGCAACATTTGGAGCCGGCGCTCGGTGGTGCTCAGCGACAGCGATTCCATCGCTGCCCGCGAGTTCTCGCCCGAACGCAACGAGAAGTTCCTATATATCATCGCCTACAACCCCGACTCCATCAGCGAGAACAAACTTCTCTTTGAGCTCGCACGCTATAACTTCACCAACTATATGGTGCGCAACTTCAACATCGAGATTGTCGATACTGAAGGACCCACACATATGCGCGTCGGCGGATTCCTGAGCTACGACGAAGCATTGCAGTATGCCCGCGAATTGCACAAGCAGCAGAACATCATGGATGTGGCTGGGCTTAGCCAACAGGAGGAGAACGACTCGGCGGCAGTTTCGCGTGTCCTCATCATCAGCGAACCGAACCTCGAATTGCTGGGCAAGCAGTTCAGCTACGACGACTATGCTGAGTTCTACGAAGAGAACTTCGTGCCACTCGAGATCGACAAGCGGCCGTTGCTCTCCGAGCCTGCCGAGATCGGTTACGAGAAAGAACCTGTGCTGAGGGGTGGCAACTCCGATGAAGAAGGTGAAGAAGGCCTGGGTGACGACGAGAACGCCGGCAACGGCGAGAGTGGCGAAGTGTTTGGCGACGATACAGGCGAACCTGCCGAGAAAGCGAATGCCGATGATATCATCGTCAACGAGGACGACGACCTTGGTCAGCCGAAGGAGGAAGAGAACACACTCGTAGTTCCCGACGAGCCTACGACGCCTGTCCAGACTGAGGATGAAGGCACACTCGTGGTTCCCGATGAACCCACGACGCCTGTCCAGACTGAGGATGAAGGAACACTCGTTGTTCCCGACGAGCCTACAACACCTGTCCAGACTGAGGATGAAGGCACACTCGTGGTTCCCGATGAACCCACAACACCTGTCCAGACTGAGGATGAAACGACCTTTGTGACTGAAGACGATGCTGCTGGAAATAACAACGAAGAAGAAGCGATTATCCTCGAGGACGACGATACACCAACCACGAGCGACGATGATGACGCTATCATCCTTGACGACGAAGAAGCTACAACCACTACCGACGACGACACGGAAGTCATCATCACCGACGAGGAGAAAGAAGACGGCTCGGAACTCGAAGACGAATACTTCGAACTCGACGGCTTCTAATGACTATTCATCTCGAAGAGTTTAGGCAACTATATACTTTCTAAAGAAACTTAATTTCTCGGTGCGAGTGGCACATAATTCGCAGAAATTGTCTATATTTGCATCTGAAAAGATTGAAACTTATGACAAACGGAAAGATTCTTTGGGTTGACGACGAGATTGAGTTGCTGAAGGCTCACATCCTGTTCCTTGAGAAGAAAGGCTACGAAGTGGTGACAGTGTCGAACGGCACCGACGCCATCGAAGAGTGCCAGCAGCAGTCGTTCGACTTGGTGATGCTCGACGAGATGATGCCAGGCCTGACAGGACTCGAGACGCTACAGCGCATCAAGCAGATTACTCCGGCAACGCCAGTGGTGATGTGTACGAAGAGCGAAGAAGAGAACATTATGGACCAGGCCATCGGTTCGAAGATTGCCGACTACCTGATCAAGCCTGTGAACCCGATGCAGATACTGCTGACGCTGAAGAAGAACATCCACAAGCGCGAGATTGTAACGGAAGTGACGCAGACGGGCTATCAGCAGAACTTCATGGATATCTCGATGCAGATACAGGAATGCCGTTCGTTCGACGACTGGGTAGAAGTATATCGACGGCTGGTGCACTGGGAATTGGAGCTAAGTTCAGCTGATAGTTCGATGACCGAGATTCTCTCTACACAGAAGGAGGAAGCCAACATCGGCTTTGCGAAGTTCGTGAAGCAGAACTACCTGGACTGGATAGGCGAAAGAGAGTTGATGATGTCGCCCGATGTGTTCAAGCGCCGCGTGTTCCCTTTGCTCGACGAAGGCGAGAAGGTGTTCCTCATCGTCATCGACAACTTCCGCTATGACCAGTGGCGCATGATTGCCCAGGAGATTGGCGACCTGTTCGAATCGCAGGAGGAACTCTACATGAGTATTCTTCCTACAGCGACACAGTATGCACGCAACGCCATCTTCTCGGGTCTGATGCCCGTACAGATTGCGAAGATGTTCCCAGAACTGTGGGTCGACGAGGACGAAGAGGAAGGCAAGAACCTGAACGAAGGTCCGCTCATCGGCACACAGATAGAACGCTTCCGCCGTCACGACACGTTCTCGTATCACAAGGTGAACACCTCGCAGGACGCCGAGCGCCTGCTCGCACAACTGCCGTCGCTCAGACAGAACGATCTGAACGTGTTGGTGTTCAACTTCATCGACATGTTGTCGCATGCCCGCACGGAGTCGAAGATGGTGCGCGAGCTTGCCAACAACGAGTCGGCCTACCGTTCTATCACACTCTCGTGGTTCCGCCACTCGGCGATGGCTGAAGTGCTGAAGCATCTGTCGCAAACTGATTGCAAGGTTCTCGTAACCACCGATCACGGTTCCATCCGCGTATCGAGGCCGAGCAAAATTATCGGCGACCGCAATACGAACACCAACCTGCGCTACAAACTGGGCAAGAACCTGAACTACAACCCGAAGGAAGTGTTCGTAATCAAGGAGCCCCACAAGGCACAGTTGCCGACTCCGAACATCTCGACGAGCTATGTCTTCGCAACGGGCGATGCCTTCTTTGCCTACCCGAACAATTACAACTACTACGTTTCATACTATCGCGACACGTTCCAGCATGGCGGTATCTCAATGGAAGAGATGCTTGTGCCGCTGGTGACGTTGACGCCGAGAAAGAGGTAGAATACTATGACAATAAAGATCAATCATATAGAAAACATTCGCGAGGCTGCCCGCCAGTTCATCAACGAGGCACTGCCAGGACATAGCGTGATAGCCTTCTACGGCAAGATGGGAGCAGGCAAGACGACATTCATCAAGGCCCTGTGTGAAGAACTGGGCGTCGAGGATGTCATCACTTCGCCCACATTTGCCATCGTCAACGAATATGAAGCCTCAGAAGGGGCCATCTACCACTTCGACTTCTACCGCATCAAACGGCTTGAAGAAGTTTATGACATGGGCTACGAGGACTATTTCTACGAGCCTGGGGCGCTGTGCCTCATCGAGTGGCCTGAACTCATTGAGGAACTACTGCCTGATACAGCCTTGCGCGTCAGCATCATTGAAGAACCCGACGGATCGCGAAGCATCAACTGGTGATTATGTTTAAGAATATTATTCCCATCTTAATATTCGGTGCCATCGTGGCCGTATTGGAGGCAATGGCTGACGAACCCATAAAGGCGATGGCAGCAGCTGTGGTTTCGATGCTGGCCTCGTTTGCCGTAGGCTTGTTCACAAAAAACTCGAAATCTGCCGACGACTTCGTTTCACAGCCGGAACGGAAGGGACGTGCTCAGACGGTTGACGACCTGGTTGTGCGCTATGGAGAACCCGATGATGTTTTACTACTTGTCCCCACGCTCGGCAACGATGCGCATGGCGTGGTGCTGGTCTACAAGGAGCGCAGACAATTCATCATCAATGGCGAGGTGATCTCCTTCGATGACATTGAAGACGTGACGTTCAACAATGCATCAATCGCCTACACCCCTGATAGCTACCAGGTGGTCATCACGCTGAAGGACAAGCCACAGTCGTATCTGTACCTGCCTGTGGGCAACGACAACACCTGGGCATTACAAGTGGTGGAGGATATCAGGCAACATATGAAAGAAGAGGAAGAAAAGGTTTAGGACATATAAATCAGAAATCAAACAGCAGCGGGGTTCCTTCGAGTGAAGGAGCCCCGCTGCTGTTAATCCGGGTATCTCGCGCAACGGTTTAGAGAAGTGCGCGGAATTTCTCGTCGAGGGTAGTCTTGGTGGCTGCACCCACGAACTTATCAACCAGTTGTCCACCCTTGAAGAACAGGATGGTGGGAATGTTGCGAACGCCGAACTCAATGGCAACATCGTCGTTCTCGTCGACATCGCACTTGCCAACGACGATACGTCCGTCGTAGTCGGCTGCCAGTTCGCTGATAACAGGACCTACCATGCGGCAAGGACCGCACCAAGGTGCCCAGAGGTCTACAACCAGAGGCAGTTCGCCATTGCGATAGCTCTCAAAGTTCTCGTTGGTGATTGTTACTTCCATAATGTTTGTTATTAAAAATGAATAATTGGTTTGTCTTATATCTCTTTTCCATTACCTTCAAGCAAAAGGCATGCCAAATATCTGTACGCCACAACGTCAGTTCACCTGATAGCTCAAGTGCTCATTGCTCTCGATGTATTGCAAGAGAGCACGGTCAAGCGTAATGGATTTCGACGACGAGCGCAGCAGCAAGTTGGTGTTGTGGGCACGATCGACAATCTGCAAATAGAGTTCAGTCTTGCCGGGACGTTCTGCCACGAGGGTTGACAGATCGTTGACAAAACTATCGTTGACGGCCTCGCTATTGATGGTGATCGTGAAGCGTTCGATGTAATTGTCGCGAACAGTCTGAAGGTACTGTACTTCAAGCACCTGCATATCAACAAACCTACTCGTAGCGAACTTTTGCGAGAACTTGCAACGAACGAAGATGGTGCTACCTTCCACGAACATACCTCGCCATTTCCCCCATTCCTCACCGAAGAGCGCCAGTTCGCCAGAGCCTTCGAAATCCTCGATGGTGACAATGCCCATGGGCTTTCCGTTCTTGGTGTAGCGGTCCTTCACGGCCGTGATGATGCCGCCAAAGGTGACCTCATCCTTCTTTAGGAGTTCATTCTTGTCTTCAAGTTCTGAGCAATGGGTGTTACACATGCCCTTTAGGACGATACTGAACTCGTCGAGCGGATGGGCAGAGAGATAGATTCCAACGAGGTCGCGCTCGCGATTGAGTCGCTCAATGGTGCTCCAAGGCTCGCCCTGAGGTACGGGCGGCGTAGCTATATCGACAGCACCTTCATCACCGAAGAGAGAGGTCTGAGCCTGCTGCTTCTCTGCCTGATAGAGTTGTCCGTAGCGAATGAGGACATCGAGGAACATATTGCCGCGACTATCGACACCGAAGTAGTTCTCGCGTGGAATGCCGAAGCTGTCGAAACCGCCGCTCAGCGCCAGCGACTCGAAAGCCTTCCGGTTGACCGATCCGTAGTTGACGCGCTGGGCAAAGTCGAAGACACTCTTGTAGGGACCGTTCTTCTCGCGCTCATCGATGATCGACTGTGCCACATTGTCACCCATTCCCTTGATGGCTGCCAGTCCAAAACGAATTTCTCCTTTCTGGTTAACACCGAACTTCAGGTACGATTCGTTGACATCGGGCCCTAGCGTGGCGATATCCATCGACTTACATTCGTCCATGAGCTTCGTGATTTCCGTAATCTGGTCGCGACGACGGCTCATGATGGCAGCCATGAACTCTGCAGGATAGTTGGCTTTCAGGTAGGCAGTCTGGAAGGCAACCCACGAATAGCAGGCGGCATGCGACTTGTTGAACGCATAGGAGGCGAACGCTTCCCAGTCGCTCCAGATCTTCTCCAGCACCTTCGGGTCATAGCCATTCTTCTTTCCTCCTTCAATGAACTTCGGCTTCATCTCTTCAACGATGGCCTTCTGCTTCTTTCCCATGGCCTTGCGCAACTTGTCGCTCTCACCGCGGGTGAAGTCGGCGAGCAATCGACTCAGCAACATCACCTGCTCCTGATAGACAGTGATGCCATAGGTATCCTTCAGATATTTCTCCATGACGGGAATATCGTAGGTGATAGGTTCCTCGCCATGCTTGCGCCGGATGAACTGGGGGATGTAGCCCATAGGACCGGGACGATAGAGGGCATTCATAGCGATGAGATCCTCGAAGACGGTGGGCTTAAGTTCGCGGAGGTATTTCTGCATGCCTGCCGACTCAAACTGGAAGGTACCCACAGTACGGCCCTGCTGATAGAGTTCGTAAGTCTTGGGGTCGTCGATAGGGATGTTGTCGAGGTCGATGTCGATTCCCCGGTGTTGCTTGATGATGGCACAAGCCTCCTTCATCTCGCTGAGCGTCTTCAGTCCGAGAAAGTCCATCTTGATAAGCCCCGTCGATTCGATGACGTGACCATCGTACTGCGTACAGTTGGTCTTCTGGTCCTTGAAGTCAGGGTCGTCGGCCGTGCTGATAGGAACCCAGTCGCTGATGGGATCGCGGCAGATGATGAAACCGCAGGCATGAATACCCGTGCCGCGAACGGTACCCTCAAGCATTTTCGCATATTTGATGGTGTTGGCCAGTATGGGATCGGAAGAGGTTTCAGCCTCCCGCAGCTCACGAACGGCACGGATAGCATTGGTAAGGTTCATCTTCGGGGTCTTGCCATCCACATCAGGCAAACGGTCAGGAATAGCCTTACACAGACGGTTCGACTCTGCCAAAGGCAGTTTCTCTACGCGTGCCACATCCTTGATGGAATTCTTCGTAGCCATCGATGCATAGGTGATGATATGGGCACAGTTCTCATGGCCATACTTATCCTCTACCCATTTCAACACACGGCCACGACCGTCGTCGTCGAAGTCAGTATCGATATCAGGCAACGAAATGCGGTCGGGGTTCAGGAAACGCTCAAACAGCAAATCGTACTTCAGCGGGTCAATCTTCGTGATGCCCAGGCAATAGGCAACCACCGAGCCTGCTGCCGAACCTCGACCCGGTCCCACCATCACATCTAGGTCATTGCGAGCAGAATTGATGAAGTCCTGCACGATGAGGAAGTAGCCGGGGAAGCCCATCGTTTTCATGATGTGAAGTTCAAAACGAATGCGGTCTTCAACATCCTTTGCCAACGGCGTGCCGTATTGTCTGGCAGCACCTTCGTAAGCGAGCTTCGCCAGATAGTCGGCCTCAAACTTGATGCGATATAGCTTTTCGTAGCCGCCAAGGTGCTCAATTTTCTCCTCTGCTTGTTCACGGGGTAGCGGATTCTCACCATTCTCATCAGTGGTGAACTCCTGAAACAGTTGTTCTTCTGTGAACTTATGCCGCCATTGCTCCTCGGTTCCAAAGTCTTCCGGAATCGGGAAGAAAGGCATGATGGGATCATGGTCGAGGCTGTAGATTTCCACCTTGTCGAGAATCTCCAGCGTGTTCGACAATGCCTCGGGCACATCGGCAAAGATTTCGTTCATCTCAGCCCGGGTCTTAAACCACTCCTGTTTCGAATAGAGCATGCGCGTGGGATCGTCGAGATCCTTTCCTGTGGAGAGGCACAACAGATGATCGTGGGCCTCTGCATTTTCCTCGTCGACGAAATGAGCGTCGTTGGTGCAGACAAGCTTGATGCCATACTCGCGTGCCAGCTCGATGAGCACACGGTTTGCCTTCTGCTGCAAGGGGAATGTCTCGCGATTGGCTCGCACGTATGGGTCTTTCACCTCATGGCGCTGCAACTCCAGATAATAGTCATCACCGAAGACACGCTGGTGCCACTCGATGGCCTCACGAGCACCGGCGATGTCACCCTGCAGAATCTTGTGAGGCACCTCGCCAGCTATACAGGCCGAACACACGATCAGTCCTTCGTGATAGCGTTCCAAGTCGGCACGATCGGTGCGCGGTCGCATGTAGAAACCGTCAACCCACGAGCGTGAGACGAGTTTGATCAGGTTCTTGTAGCCCTGATAGTTCTTCGCCAACACAATCAGGTGATAGCCGCTCTGGTCTTCCTTGCCATCCTTTTTCTCTTTCGGCCCATACTTAGCGACATACATCTCACAACCGAAGATGGGTTTGAAGGGCTCCAGGCCTTCCTTCTTCCGCTCTTTATTGATTTTGATGCAATAATCATGGAATTCCTTGATGCCGAACATGTCGCCGTGGTCGGTGATGGCCATGCCACGCATGCCATCATTGATGGCTTTATTGACAAGCCGGGAAATCTTCGATTGTCCGTCGAGGATGGAATAATAAGTATGTACGTGCAGATGTATGAAATCTTCCATTGTGTGAAAATAGCGGTTTGATATGATGGGCCGCATTTTGCAAAGTTACTAATTTTGAGCCGATGCGACAAACATTTTGCGAAGATTAACGTGAAGAAAACGACAAAACCGCAAAAAACAAAGCCATAAAGAATTTTTTAAGACAAAAAGGGCTGTAATTAAAAAGAATTTACTAATTTTGCAGGTTGGAAAAGCCTGTAATGATAACATCATGGGAGAAAAAATCAAAAAACTCAAGAAAATACGCCTGCATCGCGAGGGTACTGACACACTAGTATGGAGCCTGATCGCGATTGCAGCCATTGCTCTATTACTCTGGCGTCTGGATACGAAAATACCATTTTGGCTGTTCGTTCTCGTTTTCAGTGCTATCTATGGCGTTGTTGTCAATTTCTTCCGCTGTCCTATTCGCTACTTCCCACAGGAGGACACGGAAGACATCGTCGTAGCTCCTGCCGATGGCAAGATTGTTGTCATCGAGGAGGTAGAGGAGAACGAGTATTTCCATGACCGCCGACTGATGATCAGTATTTTCATGAGTCTCTTTAATGTGCATGCCAACTGGTTCCCCGTCGATGGAAAAGTGAAGTTCGTGCATCATCAGGACGGAAACTTCCACAAGGCTTGGCTCCCAAAGGCCAGCGAAGAGAACGAGCATGCGGACGTAATGATTACCACCCCCGACGGCACCGATGTGCTTTGCCGTCAGATTGCCGGTGCTGTGGCACGCCGCATCGTCACCTATGCCAAGGAAGGCGAGGACTGCTACATCGATGAACATCTGGGCTTCATCAAGTTTGGCTCGCGTGTGGATGTCTATCTACCACTTGGCACGGAGGTTTGTGTGAAGATGGGACAGTCGACAACCGGTGACTTGACCGTCATTGCCCGCCTCAAGAGAAATCAGGACATCTAGAACTTCTAGAATATCTAGGCCATCTAGAAATAAAAACCTTCCCAATGAAAAAGCATATCCCCAATATGATTACCTGCTGCAATCTGATTTCAGGTTGCATCGCAACGGTAATGGCTATCTATGGAAATGCAACCCTCGCCCTGCTGTGGATTGTTGTTGGTGCTGTGTTCGATTTCTTCGACGGAATGACGGCACGACTGCTCCACGTCAGTTCACCCATCGGCAAGGAACTCGACTCGCTGGCTGATGTCGTGACGTTCGGCGTGGCTCCATCGGCAATACTCTATGCTCAGCTCACCGTGATGGACTGGCCTGCTTCACTCCAGACCGCCATCACTGCCAACTCGTCGATGACTTGGGCCCAACTGCTGTCGTTCATGGCATTCTTCATGGCTGCCTTCTCGGCATTACGACTGGCGAAGTTCAACCTCGACGAGCGACAGGCGATGGGATTCATCGGACTCCCCACACCTGCGAATGCCCTGTTCTGGGGTTCACTCATCGCGGGCACTCACCGATGGCTCGACCAGTTGTCTGTAGGCGTCGTTACCCTGTTGGTCATGATGTTCTTCAGCTGCTACCTCCTGGTGTGTGAGATTCCGATGTTCGCCCTGAAGTTCAAGCAATGGGGTTGGCACGGCAACGAGGTGCGCTATCTGTTTCTGATCTCTTGCGTACCCATCCTGGCCTTCTTCGGCATCACAGGCATCGCCGTCATCATCGCGTGGTACGTCGTGCTTTCCATCATGACACAACGCTATAAAGCCAATCAGCCATCGTAGCCTATGATTATCCTGAAGTTCCTGTTTTTTCTCTTCATCTTCGGCGTCGTCGCCATTGCGATATTCTTGTTGTCGGTCTGGCAACAAGTGAAGAGCGGCTACCGCCACTTCCGCGAGCAAGGCAGCCAGCAGCAGACACATGTCGATGGCAACGTGGTCATCGACCGTCGTTCGCCAGAGGACGCGTCGAAGAAGATCATCCCGAAGGACGAAGGCGAATACGTAGAGTATACGGAAGAATAATCCCTTACAACAGTTGCCCTATCTGGAATACGGCAGCTGAGACAATCCATGCTACCACCGTCGTATAAACCGCTGCAAACACCGCCCAGCGCCATGAGCCCGTCTCGTTCTTGATGGCGGCGATGGTGGCCAGGCAGGGGAAGTAGAGCAATACGAAGAGCAAGTAACAATAACCGGTGAGCGGAGTGATGCCGTCGGCCGCCATGAGCTGATGCAGGCGCTGATAGTTCTCCGTGGATTCCCCATTGTCGGAAGAGTCGGCGCTTTCCGAATAATCGGAGTTATCGGAATACAGCACGCCGATGGTCGATGCAACGATCTCCTTTGCACCGAGACCTGCTACGAGACTCACATCAAGCTTCCAGTTGAAGCCCTGCGGGACAAACACCGGTTCAATGGCCTTACCGATATGGCCAATGATCGACTGTTCCTGCTGTTGCTGCGTGGTGAGTTCTTCGTGGTGGGGGAAGTAGCCCAACGCCCAAACAATGATGCTGGCAACGAGAATGATACCACCCATCTTCTTCAGATACTCCTTGCCTTTCTCCCATGTGTGACGGCCGATGGCCTTGGCGGTCGGCATGCGATAGGGCGGCAATTCCATCACGAACGGTGTGTCCTCGCCCTTGATAACGAACTTCGAGAAGATGCGGCTGACGATGACCGATATCAGAATGCCGATAGCATAGAGCGAGATCATCACCAGCGAGCGGTAATGCAGAGCGAAGAACGTTCCGGTAATCATAATATAGATAGGCAGGCGTGCCGAACACGACATGAAGGGTAGAATCATCATCGTGATGAGTCGCGAGCGACGGCTCTCGATGGTACGAGTAGCCATCACAGCAGGCACGTTACAGCCGAAGCCCATGATGAGCGGAATGAACGACTTGCCGTGCAAGCCCATCTTGTGCATGAGGCGGTCCATGATGAACGCAGCACGCGCCATGTAGCCGGAGTCTTCCATGAGCGAGATGAAGAAGTAGAGAATCAGAATCTGCGGCAAGAAAACGATGACCGACCCTACTCCACCGATGACACCATCGATGAGCATATCTCGAACGGGTCCCTCAGGCAGCGATGTGCCGATGATATTACCCAGCCAAGCCACGCCCTTCTCTATCCAGTCCATTGGATATTGGCCGAGCACGAACGTCACGTGGAACATCAGGAACAGGATGGCGAAGAAGATGGGAAATCCTACCCAGCGGTTCGAAAGCACGCGGTCGATGAGGTGCGTGGTGCGATAGGTGTCCTCCTTCGTGCCTGTGAGGAATCCCGCCTCTGTCAGAGCACCATTGATAAAACCGTATTTAGCATCCATGATGGCCGTCTCGGCATCCACGTTGGTTTCTTCCAGTACGCGGGCGGCAGCGGTGTCGCGCAAGGCAAGCAACTGCTTGCTATCTTCAGAGCGTGCTTCCTCAGCCAGGTGCTGCGTCACATATTGCAGAGCATGGGTATCGTTCTCTAACAGTTTGATGGCCAGATAGCGCGTTGAGTAGCGCAGTCTGATGTGTTCGTCGGCCTTCAGATACTGCTGTATGTGGCGGATACCGTCCTCTATCTCATGACCATAGTTGATGTGCAGATGGCGAGCTTCCTGGCTACGGCCTTCATACACCTGAATAACTGCACGGAAGAGTTCCTTGACACCCATGCCGTTCTTGAACGACGTAGGCACCATCGGCATACCGAACAACGTGCTGAGCGTCTTCAGATCAACGGTATCACCACGACGTTCAAACTCATCGAACATATTCAATGCCCCCACGAGGCGTATATCCATGTCCACCAACTGCGTGGTCAGGTAGAGGTTACGCTCAAGGTTCGACGAGTCGATGACGTTGATCACCACATCGGGCATCTGCTCCGTCAGGTGCTGGCGCACGTAGAGTTCCTCGGGCGAATAGCACGACAGCGAATAAGTGCCGGGCAGATCAACGAGTTTAAACTCATAACCGAAGAACGAAGCATGTGCCTCGGTGGCATCGACGGTCACACCCGAGTAGTTGCCTACACGTGCATGGGCACCGCTGGCATAGTTGAAGAGCGACGTCTTGCCGCAGTTGGGATTGCCGACAAGAGCCACGTTGATGGTGCGTCTTTGCTTCAGAGCCTGGTGCTGCAGGTAGTCGTCCTGATGTTCGGAACGTTCAAACACCAGTTTACTGCCTTCTGCCTGTCTGGTGCTCTCGATTCCCTTGTATTCTTCCTCGGTAATCACCTCAATCATCGCGGCTTCCTGTCGGCGCAGCGACACTTCGTAGCCCATGATCTTGTATTTCACAGGGTCTTGGAGCGGAGCGTTCAGCAACACCTCCACCGTCTTTCCATTCACAAAGCCCATCTCGATGATGCGCTTGCGGAATCCGCCGTGACCCGATACCTTCACGATAACGGCCTCTTCGCCTGTCTTCAGTTCCGATAGTTTCATCTTCTACCTGATACTTTTGTCTTTTCTTATGCAAAGGTACTGAGAATTTTTCGCAACTCGGTGGCATTTGTGTTTTTTGTGTCAAAAATACCTAAAAATAATGATGCACAAACACGATAACACAAGGTTTTCAGGTATTTTTATGTACCTTTGTACAACATTCCAACCGACAACCATCCGATAATCACAACACAAGATGAGAAAGACGATGACTATCTGGATAGCGATGCTGCTGTCTGCCGCTTCTATCCACGCACAAGGCACAACGACAGCCGACGACGTGCTCGCTACCCTGCGGCGTGCTAACGATTATTTCATGGCGAAGTACGCCGATCCCACGCGCGCGACGTATGTAAAAAAGGTGCGTCCAAGTTCATTGTGGACGCGTGCCGTCTATTACGAAGGACTGATGGCGCTCAACGACGTCGACCCGCAGCAGCGATATCTCGACTACGTTGACCGCTGGGCGGAGTTCCACCAGTGGACACCGCGCGACGGCGTGAACACCTGCGATGCCGACAACCAGTGTTGCGCACAAACCTATCTGATGCGCTACATGCAGGTGGGAGGCGAGGAGAAGCTGTTGCCTACACGTCAGAATCTGGACCACCAACTACTCACTCCCAACCTAAAGTTGGTTCCAAAGAATGAGTGGGAAACGGCGAAAGCCAATGCCGTGAACCTTTATGGATGGTGGACGTGGATCGATGCCATCCAGATGGCGATGCCTGTCTATGCTCAGATGACAACCATTACGGGCGAGAAGAAGTATTTCGAACATGCCATGAAGATGTACTGTTGGACGCGTGACACGCTCGCCGGCGGCCTCTTCAACGAGAAAGAAGGATTGTGGTGGCGCGACAAGGACTTTGTACCGCCTTACAAGGAACCCGACGGCCGGCAATGCTACTGGAGTCGCGGCAACGGATGGGTGTATGCAGCGCTGGTGAGAGTGATGGAAAGCCTCACCCCCATCCCCTCTCCTAAAGGCGAGGGGGGCGCAAAGGTTCAAGGGACAAAGGTTCAAGGTTCAAATGCGCTTCGCGCGTTCAATGGTTCAAGTCTTCTCCGTAAGGACTTTATCAAGATGAGTAAGGCACTGTTGCAATGTCAGCGCGAGGACGGATTGTGGAATGTGAGTCTTGTCAGCAGCAATTATGAAGGCAAGGAACTCACGGGCACATCGCTCTTCCTCTACGGCTTGAGCTGGGGAATCCGCAATGGATTGCTTCCCGCGAAGAAGTATCGCGCGGCTTGCGACCGTGCCTGGCAGGCCCTGCAGCACGACTGCGTGCATGCTGACGGCTTCCTCGGCTGGGTGCAGGGCACGGGCAAGGAACCCAAGGACGGACAACCTTTATCTTATACCCGCGTTCCCGACTTCGAAGACTTCGGCACCGGCTGTTTCCTCCTTGGCGGCAGCGAATACTACAAACTACTCAAGCAGGGTGTGTCGAAATAAAGCATTAAGGCAATATCATTGCTTTAATACCGCAAAAGGCATCCTTTTATTTCTCTGTTTGCATGCTCCCGTTATGCCGGAGCAATGACCTAGTTTTGCAAATCAACTTAAATTGTTCAGTAAATTAAGTTAATTTGTGTAGTAAATTAAGTTAATTTACCAAGTAAAATAAGTTAATTTACTGAGTAAAATAAGTTAATTTACCGATCAAATTAAGTTAATTTACTGAACGGGAGCATT
>JAFZAP010000032.1 GCA_017557185.1 Prevotella sp. | reverse complement strand
GGCAGGAAGTGGATGGCATAACGCTCGCTGACGTCCTCACTCTTGTCGTAGCCCATACGCTCCCCATTGGGACCGCGCAGCTCTTTCAGGCCGCGTAGCACGTGGTGATACTTCTTGATGCCGTCCTCGTCAATAGCCTTCAGCGCATCAGCAGGACGACTGTCGTTATCGGCCACATACACCACGTCGAAGCCCTTCTTCTTGTATTTCTCGTAGAGAGCTTTTACATGCGGGTTGCTCTTACGGCAGGGAACACACCAGGAAGCCCAGAAGTCGAGCAACACTACTTTACCTTTCAGCGATGACAGGCTGAAGGGCTTGCCCGTCACGAAGTCGTCCTTGGCTATTTCGGGTGCGGGATTGCCGGGAGCCACACGTTCCAGCGTGGCGATTTCAGCAGCCATCTCTTTGCCGGCCGTTGTTTCCTTCGCGGTAGCGTCGAGCTTTTCGTAGGCCTCTTTCATCTTTTCCAAGGGCATACGGGCAAGCTCCATTCGCATGAAGTTGGCAGACAGCGCCGTCGAGGGGTATTTCTCCATGTATTTCTTCATCCGCTCCACGTATACTTGCTGCAAGGGTTTCATGAGCTCGGCCACAGAGTCACGGTTATCGGTATTGTAATAAGCTTTGTTTAACTCCTCCAGCTTCTCCATTACATCGCCCAAACCGGCAATGAAAGCATTCTGCTGGTCCTGCATGATCTTGTCGGCAGCACTCAGCTCGCGCTGCTGGGATTGAGCTGCAGCACTCAGGGAAAAGAGTGCCACAGCCAAAATAACTATCTGTTTTTTCATTGTCGTTCTAAGTTTTTAATCGTTTTCACGTTCACGATAAGCAATGTCGGTAATCTTGGCGAAGCCTGTGAACTGTTCACCCTTCACAACATCATTATTCACGCCATCCACGTCGAAGAACGTCACCTTGCCGCCATTCACATCACTGCTGTTGTACGAGCAGACGATGAGACGGTACTGCTGGTTCATGAACTCCTCGCTCTGGTTGGCCAAATTTGAATAGTCAGGTGCGCGGTAGAGGTTGAACTTCAGCTTCGTAATCTCGTCACTGCCCAAACCTGTCTGGAGTTCCTTCGCCTGCTTCGTGCCGAGGTTATAGAGGTAGAGCTTCGAGCCTACGCTATAGAACAACAGCGGGAAGCGGTTATCGAAAGCAAACTGCGTGGCCTTGTCGAAGTCGGGTGCATCTACATTCTCGATATACAGTTCCTGAACGATGGTGGAGCCACCCAGGTTGATGCCATAGATGCTGCGCTTTCCAGACGTGGGATCCTGCAGGATGGAATAAACGAGTCCATTACTGCGACGTGTGCTCTGCATGTAGACAAAGTCCTTTCCAGTGGAATAGGAGAAGAGCTGGGTCTCCGAGGCTGTGGGGTCGGCAATGACATTGAGTTGCAAGCGTCCGTCATCAGCAAAGTTTGTTCCTCCCAAGAACACCATGAAGCGGCGGTTATCGATGTCGTAGAACAGGATGTTGCAGGCATAGGAGGCGTCCCAAGGGCGCGTCCAGTTGAAGCCCATGTAAGGAGCAACACGGAACTCGGGTGCACCGCCCTCGACGGTGGTATTGATGGGCAGTGAGAAGCATGCACCATAGGTGCCGTCGGCAAAGAGGTAAGCATTTCCTTTCTCGCCGAAGCACACCTTGTACTTCTGCAGCCACGCGTAGGTGGAACCTGCCAGCAGGTCTTCCTTGATGATGGTCTCATCTGGATCGAAAGAGAAGCGGAGATTGTTGTATTCCATTTCTGCTTCTGATTCCAATGATTCTGGATTTAACTCATATGAGCCTTCGCGGCTGAAGAGATAAATCTGATCGCCAGGAGTGGAACCCTGTGTGAAAGGATGGATGCAGGTGGCATGATGCAACAGCGGCAAGCCGGCGGCAATGTCGTGGATGGCCTCTGTGCGAGTGCTCGAAATCTTCGAAATCATGTCGAGGCGCACACGCTCATCATTGCCCTCGTTACAAAGCACGAGCCATCCTTCATAAGTGGTTGAGCCAATGGTGATTTCGTATTGCTTGGATGTTACCGAGTTATTACGGTTGTCGGTAATGGTTACCCACAGCAGATAGGCTCCAGTGCTGTACTCCACGTGGTGGTCGATGTCGAACCCCGAATCGGGTGTCCAGTCTTCCCATACAATGGATCTCATGGCCACGGAGTCAACACCCATGCTGCCCATTCCCTTATGTCCGAAACGATACTGCACGGTGTAGTTCGGGTCGCCGGGCTTGATTTCTCCATCGATCGAAGAGTAGAACCTCGGGGAAATCTTCACGTGGTCCAGGTAGGCCAGCACCTCGGTCATTTCGGGGATGCCCTCGATGGTAATTTCTGCTATCTCATTATAGTCATAGCTGCCGTCGTCGGTAATACAGGCTGTGAATAGCGGCAGCACAGCCAGCAGCGCAATGATAGTTTTTTTCATATTCTGGTTCCTCCTTCTTTAGTAATATTTGGAATAGTCAACCCTATAGTTTTCGCCCAACTGCATGTAGCTGCCGTCCTCGTCCTTGATAGGCGTGCCCTTGTCGGCCATTTCCTGCAGATAGTTGCGCACCTTGATGGCGATATATGGGAAGCGGGCGGGAAGAATCTTGGCATCGCCAGCCCGCCAGCCTTCTTCGCTCCAGTCGTAAGCCGTGAAGCCCAGCAGGTCGTCAATGACGCGCTGCTTAGTGATGGTCCACGGTCCCAAGGTTTCCAAACCAAAGGTCTGCCACTGGAAAGGAATGGAGTAGAATTCGTTGACCAAGAAAAGGAAGCGGTCGGCCATAATCGTATCGCCGGCAGAGTAGTAGATGTTCGTGTTCTTCTGGCGCGTGAACGGCACCTTGAAGTTCTCGTTGTCCTCCACCTTGAGCATCAGGCGGACTTCTGTCTCGCGGAGACTCTTGTCGCGCAGGAAGGTGACAGGAATCAGCACCTCGGCGGCACCGGCGGGCACCACTACGTTATCGAGGTCAACCTGATAGTGTACGCCCTCAACGGCAGTGGTGTTCTCGGCATCCACCACCACACGCACCTTACGGTCGAAGTCGCGCACCTTACCCAACGTACGCAGGCGACAAGTTTCCACGTGGGTCATCACGTCTACATTTTCCTTGCTGAAGGTGTATCTCAGCGTATCCCAATACTGGTCAATGTTCAGGTAGAAGCGTGTCTGCACACCAGTCTGGAAATAGATGCAGGCATCGTCGCTGTCGAAGGTATTCACTTCGTCGCGGTCGCAGGCCATAAAGGTCAGAGCGGCCAGCATCAAAAATAATATTTTCTTCATATCTTTCATCTTGATTAAATAATTACTCTATTTCATCTCACCTGTAGGCAGAGGGGGCTTGACATCGAACTGCGCAACGTCCATGTCGGCGCCATTGTCGTAGTAATAGCCTGCTCCAACACCATAGCCAACAATATCAACACGCTTGGCGAAATAGAACCACTGGCCCTCGCCCCAGAACTCGCGGCGGTACTCGTTGGAGACAAAGATGTTGCCATAGCCATATCCCCAGTACATGGTGTAGTAGGCTGTAATGCCCAGCATATCCAGGTCGTAAAGGCCGCGGCGAATGCGTGCCTGGTTCAGCCAGTATACCTTGTCATTCACGTCTTCCGAGCTCTCGCAGGCAATCAGATACATTTCCTGCATCTTCACCAGTGGAATCATCTTCGCGTAGTAGTACTCTGAGTCTTCATCGTTGGGATCAGGCTGGTCGATAGCCTTATACTTGATAAAGCTGTGACCTTCGGCACCAGTGCCAGAAGCGGCCTCCCACTGGGTCTGATAACGATAGTCATTACTCTCTACACCTATGAACAAATTGGCAAACAGTCCGTATTGTCCGGTAATGTAATCGGAACGGGGCTGCAGGCGCTGCGTCCTTGCCGCCGTTGAAGCGAAGTAGTCGGTATACACCTGATTGCGGTCCTTGTCGTAGATACCCATCAGCACCTCCGATGAGAAGACGCGGTCGGGGTTACTGGTGTTGGCCAGCAACTTGTTAGGATCAACGGCAGGGAACATCTGCTGTACCTTGCTGTCGTTAATCAGGCGTAAAGCCTGAGCCTTGGCGTTGGCGAGGTCGTTCACCCAGAGATAGGCGCGAGCCTTCAGGGCGATGACGGCATAGTAGTTCATGCGGTACTGACGGTAGCGCAGCTGTACGCTTTCGTCGCCTGCGGGCTCGCTCATCATTGGACCGTTCTCGATGATGGGATCCTGCTGGAGCAGCTGCTCGGCAGCATCGAGGTCGCTGATAATCTTCTTGCCGGCTTCCTCGATTGAAATCAGGTCGTGAGCAAATACGTCGGTCGATTCGTTGTAGGGAATGGCCAGCTGGTCGATGCCGAGAGCTGGCGATGGACCGAACATACGGAGCATGTCGAGGTGCAGGAAGGCTCGCACGGCCAGCATCTCACCCTTCAGGATGTCGGCTTCCGTAGCGGTAAGCATTCCGTGCTGCTTGTCGATCTGTTCAATCAGCAGGTTGGCGTTCATAATCAGCTCGTAGGCCTTCGTCCAGATATTGGCGAGGACGGGAGACGCATAGCTGTCGGTATAGCTGTTGGCAGCCAGCGATTTCATGTATTGGATGCTGTTGCCGGTCTTGTAGCTCTTCGTCATGAGGTCGACTGCCTCCCAGGTCATCTGCTTTCCGTAGAGTGCATCGCTTGCCAGACCGTCATAGATGCCATTGGCCACCGTGTAGAATCCAGCCTTGTTGGCGAACACCTGTGCGGCCGTCTGCTTGTCACTAGGTGTCACATCCAGATAGTCGTCACAAGAAGTGAAAACACAGATGGCACAAAGGAAACTTAGTACACAGAGAGATGTGCGGCCAAAATTCTTATTGATATACTGTTTCATATGATCGATGTCTTTAAATGGTTAGAAGTTCAGCGAAACACCTGCTTCGATAGTACGTGCATACGGATAGGTGGTACCGCGCTCAGCACGGATGGTGGACAGACGTACCAGGTCGCGAGCATCGGCAAAGAAGCGGAGGCTACCCAAACCGAGGCGCTTGATCCAGCTGTCGCTGAAGAACTGATATTCCAAGTGTACAGATTCCAGAGTGAGGGTCTTCTCGTTCTGGATAAAGCGAGAGGTCATCGGCGAGGGGTTCTGGTCGCGCACGTCCTTGAAGGG
>JAFZAP010000031.1 GCA_017557185.1 Prevotella sp. | reverse complement strand
TTATTCAGCAAATTAACTTATTTTACTGAGTAAATTAACATAATTTACCGTACAAATTAACTTATTTTACTGATCAAATTAAGTTAATTTACTGAACGAATCAACTTAATCTACAAAATCACCCCATTTCTATAGCCTCACAACCTCATATCTCCCCACCCGCAAAACCATGCTTCCAACCATTCAAAAGCACATCTCCCGCCCGCCAAATCAGCAGTCACTATAGTATATATAAGGTGTAACAGGGAGCTTTAACTATCATTAACCTCCTGAAACCGCACGTTTTTGCACGTGTTTGCCCAAAAGCGATTATATTTGGACACTGTGTAACACAGAAGACCTGCACCCGTAGCACCGGCGACACCGGCTCCCCGAAGTCCCCTCCTGCTAGTAGGAGGGGTGTCCGCAGGACGGGGTGGTCCGGGAAGGGAGGGAGAAAAAAGAGCACTTGTTTTTGCTCATAACTCTATGCTTTATGCATCAAAACCCAATGCTTTACGAGTGACAACCCATAGCATTGTGAAAAACAACTCATAGCCGGTGCAAGGTGTAATGGGCAGGAGAAGGGAAAAACAAAAAAACTCGGAATCGAAAATAGAAATAGTTTCGAGTATCGGTTGTAGAAGGGACCCCCAAAAACAACTCACCCAAGCACTCTTCTAATGGATATATATGTAAACGTTCCCAAGGAGCTAAACACAAAACGGTCTGCAAGACCTGCAAGCATATAGCCCAAGTCACAGTTAGCACTTCAGGCTATAGCAATTTGTCACAATGCGGTGGAGGATATATTGTGATGGTTAGAGATTGTTCCGTTAGAAGCGAACTCTAATTCCCAAACCGTTATCTCAGTAGTTGGATTCCACCCACCTATGGATGGCATCTGTATCGTTGTTTTGAATGTCTGATAATATATGCAATTATTGAAGAAAATGTAGTACATGTTCATAGGGTACTTTGCCATATTACCACCGTTTGCTGTTTTAGTTCCTGTGTTGTACGTATTAAAAGCAGTCGTAATTTGTACGGAACTTGAATTAGAAAAATACGTCGTGTATGACTTGCCAACAACGGGGTTGTCTTTAGTAACTGGTGTTTTGTCCGACTTGGTAAATGATAAACTCTTGCTTTTGCTTTCTCCATAAACGTCAACAAAAACAATTTCTACTTGTAGTTGTGTGGCAGAAAGTTTCTTAATAATATACTGAGTGGGACGAGCATAATACGTATTGTTACAAGTTATAATATTGTCATCATTAATAGAATAATTGCCGCAATCAAGGAATCGCTCTGCAAAATAAGCCGTGAGGAAATTGTCGCTGCTCAAGGAAAGGAAGTAGTTCCCAGACTCCCAAACGCCAACAGGAGAATATGTGACTGTCGGCTGTTCTTGATTTGAGTTAGGATTGTCTTCGTCATCATCGCCCCCACAGGAGGTAAATCCTATGCTTAGTATTGCGGCCAGCGCAAAGGCCATCAATTTCAAATTGCTCTTCATTTGTTTCATGACTATCTGTTATTTGATGATTACTTTCTTTGTTGTTCCATTATCGTATTGTAGAATGTTTATACCTTTGGAGGTCTTTTCTCGTCTCCTACCATCTACGCCGTAAATCGTATATGTAGTAAGAGGCTCTTCAAGTAGATTGTTGACTCCAGATGATTCTCCTTCTTCAAATGTACATATCATTCTAATCTCATTGCGAGCTTTTGCAATGAAATTATATTCGTTGTTCACGACTTGATTAACAACTTCGACACTATCAATAAGTAAACTTGCAAGATGATAGCCTTGTTCTGGGATGCATTTCAGATTAACAATGTCGAAGTAGTAACAACCTGTATTCAGATACACCGACTTGCTTGTAATGGGACTGCCGTTCGTGTAAAAAACGCCATTACCTTTGCATGTAGAGTAAAGCTGGATATGTATCTTAGGATAAGTGAATGAGACCGTGAAGTCAATGGGTTGTTCCAGTACAAATGTGGTGTCATCCACTTGCTTGAATGCACTAAAGTAGCCCATTTGCTGTGCTTTCGCATAATATCCTTCATCCACGTCAATATGCATTTCTGTTGGCACCCATTCGTCAATCATGAATGTTTTGGAACTGTTATGCAATGTTTCTCCGTTGACCGTGACAGAGCCTTCATCGCCTTCACTGCAGATAGTAACATCATAGTATCTCACAAATTCTACGGCTATCGTACTGTTTTCAGATAGCACGAAACTATATGTGTTATCAGCTATCTCATCAACCTTTTCTACGTCATTCATAAGGAAAGACTTGACGCGATACTTCTTGCCACTATATCCTCCTAATGGAACGAATGTCATGTCTATATTATCCCCCTCAAATCCACCGAGTGTTACAGGTGTGCTATTATTGGAAATTATCTGGTCAAGTAATTCTACTCTGCCGTTATCACCACAAGTCACATTGAGGTAATAGCATGTTCCAAGCGTTTCGTCTTCCTCTATGACGAAAAAATCCTTCCAACATTCTGTAGCTTTATACTGTTCAGATGCATTTTTGGAAACGTAAAGATTGGCATTGAGCGTCACACTTTTCTCAAAAAAACTATATGCGTTTTCCACCTTTGGGGGCAGGGCGCCCTCTATTCTAATTGTTTCAATATTCGTGCATTTCCAGAACATGCTTTTCAATTCCTGTATGTTCTTGGGAATGAAAACGGTTTTCAAATTCTGACAATCACCAAAGATGGAATGACCCGTACTCGTGACGCTTCTTGGAATACTTACCTCTGTCAACCCCTCACATCCATAAAAGGCATAACCACCTATATATTCAATTCCTTCATTGAAAATTATAGCAGTCAATTTTGAACAATAAGCGAAAGTGTTATAATCCTCAATCCTTTTCAATGACGAGGGGAAGGTGATGCTTTCAAGGTTAGAGCATCCGTTAAATGCCTCATAAGCAATTGTAGTCAATCCCTCTGAAAAGGAAATGTTGGTTAAGCCAGTACATCCCTTAAATGCCTGTTGTCCAATCTTAATAACAGACAATTGCTTGCCACGAAACTCCACCGTATTTGGAATCTCAATACTGCCAGAATATGGAACCGAACCAGTTGTTACTTCTGCTGTGAGTTCTGTGGAGGAAATAACATTGTAATAGATTCCATTACTCTCAATGTCGAATGCCTTGGCGTATTGGTGAGCCATCAGACATACAAATAACAACAATCTAAAGCCAACCTTTTGCATAATTCTTATCTTTTAGTCATTACTTTCGTACTCCTAATTTTTCGGCATAGAAAATGGCGTGGCCACTCTTACCGCATTTAACTTAGAGGCGGCCTCGGATGGAAACCTCTGGCTGTTTATAAGAATGCTCCACGCCATAGCGTGTCGCATAGCTAAAATAACAGCCGAGGTAAGCCAACATTGGCCATCCCTGCATAGAAATCATTCCGTCCTTATTTCCAATTGAGTTTCCGAGGCTCTTGGTTAAATGCGAAATAATAGCTAATGCATTGCGATCCGGGATTTCTCCCCCAAACCGATTGCAAATATACTCAAAATAAATCAAACGACCATCTTTTTTTTCTGAAAACTAAAAAAAGGTAGTAATATTTGTCTGTTTTTCTGTGTTGTCTGCTAAAAAAAAACTATATATACATATTTTTCCTGATCTTTGTATTTGAAAGACAGAAATCCTTATTAGCGGTTCCTTCGGTGCAACGGGTGCAACTTGTTTTTGATTGAACAGTGTCCTAATATAGTGCGTTTTTGCGGAATGCGTGCAAAAACGAGCTTTTGTAGAGAGTTAAGAGTGGTTAAAGTCCCCTGCCCCCATGAAATGGAGGCAGGAGGCTATAAGGTTTTTATCTCCATCCTTCCAAGTCGGCTTCGGGGAAGAGATTGGGGTTGAAGCAAGGTTCTTTCGTTCCGTTACGGCGTTGCTCCTTGAAGTCCTTTAGGAGGCGGAAGGAGTAGCGACTCAAGAGGCAGACGGCGATGAGGTTGATGATGGTCATAAGCGCCATTGCGAGATCAACAATGCTCCATGCCTGCTGCAACGTCATGAAGCCGCCCATGAGTACAACGACACCACTGAGACAGCGGAACAGGTTGACAGCCCACTCCTTGTTGCAGATGTAGCGCACGTTCGTCTCGCCATAGAAGTAGTTGGCGATAATGGTGCTATAGGCAAAGAGGAAGATGGCGGCCGTCAGGAACCACGCACCGAAGCTACCCAGATGGTGATCCATTGCGTGAGCCGTAAGGATGATGCCATCATCGTTGCCCGTATAAAGTCCGCTCATCAGGATGATGAAGGCGGTGCAGGTACAGATAACGAGTGTGTCGGTAAAGACGCCCAAACTTTGCAGCAGGCCTTGATAGACGGGATGCGGAATGGTAGCTGTGGCTGCGGCATTCGGAGCACTACCTTCGCCCGCTTCATTACTGAAGAGTCCGCGCTTCACGCCCTGCATGATGGCGACGCCGACTGCTCCTCCGGCAGCTTGTTCCCAGCCAAAAGCACTGCGGACGATAAGGCTCAGCATAGCAGGAATCTCCATGAAGTTCACGACAAGGATGTATAGCGCCAGCAGGATGTAGCCGAGTGCCATGAAGGGCACGACCATCGCACAGAAACGGGCAATGCGATGGATGCCACCGAAGATGATGACGAGTGTCATCAGAGCCAATGCAACAGCAACATACTCAGAAGGTACCTTGAACGCCTCGCCGATTGCGTCGCAAAGCGTGTTGCTCTGCACGATTTGGTTAGCAAGTCCGAAGCCGTAGATGATGAGCACAGCAAAGAGAATACCCATCCAAGGGCGACGGAGACCGTACTTCATATAGTAGGCAGGTCCGCCGAAGAAGCTTTCTTTCCCCTTCCGCTTGAAGAGTTGTGCAAGGGTTGCTTCCATAAAGGCTGTTGCAGCTCCCAGCAGCGCCATCACCCACATCCAAAACACCGCCCCGGGTCCGCCAACGAAGATTGCGCTCGCCACTCCAGCCAGATTGCCCGTTCCGACTCGCGAAGAGAGGCTGATGGCAAAAGCCTGGAAGGAGGAGATCTTCCTGCGAACAGCCCCTTTCTCCTCTTCCATCCCTTCTATTGCGAGGGGATTATCAAGGTTGCTCCCCTCAGAGGAGTTAGAGGGAGGCATGAACAGATTGCGCAGCATGAGTGGAAGCATGGTGAACTGCACAGCTCTGAGATTCCAAGTGAAATAGAGCGCACAACCCACGAGCATCGTGATGACAATGTAGGTCCAAAGCCAGTCGCTTAAAGCATTGAAGAATTCCATATTGACAGTTACTGTATTTGCGGATGCAAAGGTTCAACGAAGCAGACGAATCTCTCTACAGATGACTCAAAATTCGATGGCGCATACAGTGTAGGGCGGCACCACGAGTTGAGAGTTCTGTGTTCCAGCTTTCAGATGAAGAGAATCATTGTCGGAGATGAACGTAACGGCTTGATCCGTTGGCTGTCCCGAGAAACCTACGACTTTGGCATCAGCAGGAATGGCGATGCCGTCAACCGTGATGCTAAGCGAACTGGGCAGGGCATTGACGAGTTTTAGGTATGTCTTGCCCGTCTTGCTGTTGCGGACTACGCTCGCTGCGCTACGCAAGTTCAAATGCTCCTGCGGAGCATTCAAGGGTTCAATTGCTCCTGCGGAGCGTTCAAGAGGTTCAAGGTTCAAGGGTTCAATTGCTCCTGCGGAGCGTTCAAGAGGTTCAAGGTTCAATTGTGAACTGACATACTGGTCGCCACTATGGTTGCCAAAGAGATGCTGCGTGTGGTAGCTTGGCGTGAGCTGAACGCTGGTATTGTCGAAGTAGATGAGGTCGGGATTCCAGTTATGGTGGCCTTCCTTCGCGAGCAACGGGGCATAGCTGGTCATCTCGACGATGTCGCCATTGCGCTCTATGTTGCAGAGGAACAGCGCTTCGGCAAGTGCTGACTCATGCGTGCGGCTCCACGAAGCATATTCACCGACATACACCTTCGGGCCTCGACGGTCGTAGTTGTCGTAGTAGTCGAGGTGGTGCATAAACCACCCCGTTGATTCGTAGTAGTGTTCATCGAGCATATCGAAGAGGTCGTGATGCTCGCTACCGAACTTCCAACCTTCGACGTAGTCGGCAGAAGGGAAGTGGAACGGACCTGCCGTACCACAGATCTGGATGTAGGGATAACGCTTCTTTACCTCGCGGGCAATCATCTCGCAACGCTCCTCGAAGACCGTCGAGATGATGTCCTCATTGCCGATGCCGAGATATTTCATGTGGAACGGAGCCGGATGACCCGCGTCGGCGCGCATCTTCGCCCACTTGCTGGTGGCGGGGTCGCCGTTAGCCCACTCGATGAGGTTGCAAAGCTCGTCGACATAGGCGGGCATCTGGTCCATCGGAATTCCTCCCTGCTGGCCACCGATACCATCAGCATTGGCCGCGGAGTTCTGGCAAGGCACGCCGGCAGCGAGCACAGGCAGCGGCTCGGCACCGATGTCTTCGCAGAACTGGAAGTACTCATAGAAGCCCAGTCCGCGTGTCTGATGATAACCCCAGATGTTCATATCCGGCTTGCGATCCTGCCAAGGGCCAACGGTATGGTTCCAGTGATAGATGTTGTCGATGCCCTGTCCGTGTGTCATACAGCCGCCGGGAAAGCGCACGAACTTCGGTTTCAGTGCCGCGATGGTTTCAGCGAGGTCTTTCCGAAGCCCATGACCTTTGTAGGTGTCATGCGGGAAGAGCGACACCATGTCGATGCCGATGAGCGTTCCCTTTGCCAGATTGATCACCTGCAGTTCGGCTTTCTTTGCATCAGCCTTAGGAATCAGGGTTGCCTTCACCTGCGACCAGCCGTCTTCTTTCAACTTGAAATCTGCCTTGGCCAGCACGATGCCGTTTTCGACCAGCTGCACACGGAACTTCTGCTGCTTGTAGATCGAGGCTTTCTTCGTGTACATGGAGAAATCATAGCTGGCACCAGCCTTCAGGGCGATGCCATCCCAGCCGTAATTGATGAGCGTGTCGAGGTCGAGCACGGCGTAGTGGGGATTGTTCTCCGACAGCGGCTCCTTCGTGTCAATCCATTTGTCTTTCAATCGCCAACCCGTCATTGCATTCCACTCGCGACGATCTTTCTCCGAATACTCGAAGTCGCGGTTCTGAATGAGCTCGGCATAGAGACCGCCATCGGCTGCATAGCTGATGTCCTCGAAGAACACACCGATGAGTTTATCGCTGATGGGCTTCACGTCAGAGGGGCTGACTTTCAGCGTTGCGTTCACCATTTCGGGTAGTGCAGCGAAGCGTTTGGCATCGTCACGCATCGACTCCGCATTGAGTTTCCCTTCCTCGGCCAACGCATGGAACCACTGGCGGATGAAATCCAGATGGATCTTCGGCACATCGAAAAGGTTTCCTTCCTGCACCTTGCCTGCCACAAGAGCCGTATCGCGCAACCATGCCACGTCGTCGATGCTGCTCAACATCGTGTCCTCAGTGAACTGCCGGAAGTCCTTCGATGCCTGCACATAGTGCTTGCCGCCCTCGCGATCCTTATAATATATATCGAAGGAGCCGTCGTCCATAGTGAAGACAATGGGCTCCAGACAACCCTTCTGCGACATGCGAGGATAGTCCTGCGGTCGCCAGGTGATCAGATCCTCGCTATAGGACACGGCAAAACACGGTGCGAAGTCGTTCACTCCGAACACCAACCGCCACGAACCGTCGTTGGCATGAACGACAGACGGCTTGTACATCCGCTTCTCAACGCCCCACTGGCCATAGTCGGAACTGCAGAGCTGACCCACTTCTTGCCATATGTCGTTCTCCGTCTTATAGGCCAGATGCAGGCCATCCCTTTCGCCTGGTGAATAGATGAACACCTGACATGTCGTGTCGGAACCAATGATGGAATAGGAAGGATCTATCTCTGCCCTTGCCTGACTCTGAGCAATGGCAGTGCTACTCCATGCGGAAACAGCCAAGACAGCTAAAAATGCCCCGGCACGGGAAAAACCACAAATATTCTTCATTACTTTATTCTTATAAATATAGGGACACGGCATGCCGCATCCCTACATGTTGTTACGGTTAAGCTTCACTGAATTCGTCCTTGCCAACGCCACAGAGCGGGCATACCCAGTCTTCGGGCAGATCCTCGAAAGCTGTTCCAGGCTGGATGCTGTTCTCAGGATCGCCTACTTCAGGATCATACTCATAACCACAAACGTCGCATACGTACTTTTTCATTTCCTCAAGGGTATTAAGTTAAACAATCGTTGCTTGATCACTTTGCAAAGATAATGAAAACCGAAGACAATACAAAACAAAATAACAAATTTTTGTTTTTATTGTTCTTTCTCCACCACGTTACGAAAGCGTCTCCTTATGTCGCCGAGCGAAGGTGCATCTTATCTTCGATGAAATCAGAGATAAGGAAAAAAGACAAAATAATAACTCCTTTTCAGAACATTAACGAAAAAAAAGCAACAATACTCGGAAAAAGTCCGTATCTTTGCACTCGTGAAGACAACGAAACGACGGAAAATATCAGCAAGTGTGTTGTTGGCAGTATTCCTGCCAATGCTGCTACTGATGTCCCTTCACGTACACCATGAGCAGTTGAGTCAGGAGATTGCCTGCGTGGAATGTTCACACCACATGCCGCATGCAGGTCATCTGACCGCCGCACAGGCCAGCTTCGACGATTGTCTGCTGTGCCAGATCAGCCATGTCCCTGTGCTGCTAGCCGCTGTGGTGGTCCTCACACAGAACCTTTATCTGCTTCATACCCTCCGCGGTGAATGTCGGCAACAGCTGGCTATCTGTCCGGAAGGTATTCGTCTTTCGCGAGCTCCACCCTTTATCTGATCCTGACACACAGGCACTATCTCATTTTGTGTATTTCAGATAAAGATTATCAGCTATGATGATGAACATTCTGGCTGCCACAATGCTTTTGTGTGCAGTCAATGCCAACGATACCACCATCACCTTGAACAGTGTGACGGTGACAGGCAAAGCCAAACGCGACTTCCAAATGAAGTCATCGCAGTCGGGCGTGCAGGTCGACCATGACTACCTGGAGAGCAACTTCTCGGGTAGTCTGATGCAGACGCTGCAGGGCATTCCCGGCGTGAAGGCCATGTCGATAGGCTCGGGACAGTCGAAGCCCACCATCCGCGGACTGGGCTTCAACCGCATGGCCGTGACCGAGGACGGCGTGAAGCACGAGGGGCAGCAGTGGGGCGACGACCATGGACTTGAAATCGACCAGTTCAGCATCGACCGTGCCGAGGTCATCAAAGGTCCTGCCGCCCTGCTCTATGGCTCGGACGCCATTGGCGGTGTACTGAACCTGTACACCAACCACATTCCCACCCGTCCCTTGGAAGGAACCGTGCAAGTATTCGGTCGCAGCAACAATGAGCAACTGGGCGTCTCTGCAAAGATCGGTGGCAAGCACGACCGGTTCTTCTACCGTGCCAACCTGACGCTCATCGACTATGCCGATTACAAGGTTCCCACTGACAGCATACAATACTACTCCTACTGGATACGTCTGAAGGATCAGCGGCTTCGCAATACCGCAGGTCTGGAGCGCGACGGCAGTGTGATGCTGGGCTATGCAGGCTACAACTTCCATACCGACGTGCGCATATCCGAATCTTACTCGAAAAGTGGATTCTTTGCCAATGCACACGGGTTGGAAGTGCGCCTGTCGGAAATCGACTACGACAGTTCGCGACGTGACATCGACCTGCCCCACCAGAGCGTGAACCACCTGAAAGTGCTGAGCCATACGACGTGGCGCAACGAGATGTGGTCCCTGGAGGCAAACCTTGCCTATCAGAACAACCTGCGTAAGGAACAGTCGGAACCCATGTCACACGGCTACATGCCAAAGCCTGCTGACTCGATGGAGCGCCGCTTCAACAAGAGCACCTATACGGCAAGCATCGGGATGCGCTACACACCCGACGAGCGACATACCGTCAGCACCGGCGCCAGCTCTGAGTATCAGCATAACCGGCGTGCAGGCTGGGGATTCATCATCCCCGACTTTGAGACGCTGAGCATAGGAGTATTTGCAATGGACCGTTATCGCATCAGCGAACAATTCATCGTGAATGCCGGCATTCGCTACGACCATGCCCATACCCACATACACAGCTACCAGGATTGGTACAAGACGCCCGTGGGTGGCGACAGCGTCTTCAAGCAGAGAAGTGAGGCCATAAGCCGCAACTTCAATAGTCTGACCTGGTCGGCAGGTGTCAACTACAACGCCGGTCCGTGGGTACTGAAGGCGAACATAGGCAAGAGCTTCCGTATTCCCATACCGAAGGAACTGGGTGCTGATGGCATCAACTACCACATCTTCCGCTACGAGAAGGGAAATACCGAACTCGATCCTGAGCAGTCGTACCAACTCGATGCAGGCATCCTTTGGAGTGGCGAGCGACTGTCGGTTCAGTTGGATCCCTACGTGAACTACTTCCCCAACTACATCTACCTGAACCCCACATCTGACTATGTGGAGGGATTGCAGATGTACAACTACCGACAGGCACGTGTGCTGCGCTATGGACTGGAAGCACAACTCACCTACGCCATCACACGCCACTGGGAAGCCGAATTGAAGGGCGAATACCTCTATGCCGAACAGCTGTCGGGCGAGAAGAAAGGCTACACACTGCCCTTCTCAACACCTTGGTCGGTGGATGCCGGTGTGAAGTATTCGTTCGATTGGAAAGGAGAGGGCTTTGCAAGCCTGAATGCACATATCGTAGGAGCACAAAATGAGATAGTACCACCCGAGAAACCTACCGATGGCTATTGGACACTCAATGCATCGGCAGGCAAGCATTTTGCCTATGGCAAGACGATCGTGAAAGTAGCGTTGCACGCCGACAATCTGTTGAACAAGCGCTACTATGACCACACCAGCTATTACCGCCTCATCGACGTACCCGAACCCGGGCGCAACTGCTCATTGATGGTGGGGCTGGAGTTTTAGGAAGCCCCTCCCCAGCCCTCCCCCAAAGGGAGGGAGAGAATCGTGTGTAAAGAACCTTTGGTTCGTGTAAAGTTAAAAAGAATAATAGAATTAAAGATATGAAGAAAAGTATATTTCTGAGCCTTAGCGTGGCTCTCGTGAGTGTTTTTACTCTGTTTATCACTGCCTGCGGTGGTGACGATGAAGAAAAGGATATGTCGAAACCTGTCATCAGCGACAAGGGTATTACGGCTAACCCTATTGACTGTCAGACTTACCATCGTGGCGAGGTCATAGCCTTCAACTATGTGTTTGAAGACGATACGGAACTTGGCAGTTTCAATATCGAGATTCACAACAACTTCGAACACCATACGCACAGCACATCGACGACCGAGTGCGAAGAAGACGAGCACCACGAACACAAGCAGCCCGTGAAACCTTGGGTATTCAACCAGGACTATCAGATTCCTGCGGGACAGAAGAGCTACACGGCACGCTTCGACATACAGATTCCTGCCGACATCGACGAGGGCGACTATCATTTCATGGTGCGCCTTACCGACAAAGCCGGATGGCAGGAATTGAAGGGTATCGCCATCAAGATAGAAGAATAAAGATAGGTAATAGGTTAAAGAATAAATATTGGTTATGGACAACGAAGTATTGAAAGCATTGCATGAGCGCCGCAGCGTGCGCAAGTACAAACCCGAACAGATCACAGACGAAGAACTCTTGACCGTGCTCGAAGCTGGCACGTACGCTCCTACGGGCATGGGCTATCAGGATCCGTGGATCGTGGCTGTACAGAATCCCGAGATCATCGCACAGCTTGTACGTATGAACGCAGAGGTGATGGGAGTCACCAGCAATCCTTATTATGACGCACCAACCATCGTCCTCGTGTTCGGTTCCAACCCCGACAAATGGCGCAATGCCGTGCAGGACGGTTCACTCGTTCTGGGTAATATGATGCTGGCCGCCCACTCCATCGGACTGGGTTCATGTTGGATCAACCGTGAGCGCGAGATGTTCAGCACCGATGAAGGCAAGGAGATCATGAAACGCCTGGGGCTTCCGGAAGGACTCGTCGGCATCGGAGCTTTGTCGCTGGGCTATCCCGCTACACCTCCCCGTCCTGCCAAGCCACGCAAAGAAAACTATTACCGCATCGTAAAATAAGCGAAGGTGAAACGATTGAAAGAACTGGTGAATCAATAGAGATTTACTGAACCATCATAAAAACAGGGGCGTATCTATGAAAGACACGTCCCTGTTTTGTATATGTGTTTATAGAAAACTATCAACTAAAAATCACACTTTCTCGATGATCTTCATTCCCTCGTCCACAGCCTGCATGTTCAGGGGGATGAGGCCGTGATGGCGCTCAGGCAGCGACTTGAAGAGTGCCTTCTCCAAGCCATTGGTCGTTACTACGGGGCATACCTTCAGCAATCCGCCGAGCACAATCATGTTGAACACCTTCGAGTTTTTCATTTCGGCTGCCTTATCCATAGCATCGATGCGATAGATGTTGATATCGTCGCGCTGCGGAACATTGAGGATACCGAAACCGTCGTAGATGAGAATGCCACCGGGCTTCACTTTCGGCAGGAACTTGTCGAGTGAAGGCTGGTTGAGAACGATGGCGACATCGTACTTGCTGAGGATGGGCGACGACACGCGCTCGTCGCTGACGATGACAGTCACATTGGCCGTACCGCCACGCTGCTCGGGTCCGTATGCAGGCATCCACGTCACTTCCTTGTCTTCCATGAGTCCGGAATAAGCCAGGATCTTACCCATTGAGAGCACGCCCTGACCGCCGAAACCTGATATAATGATTTCTTTTTTCATTGTCAATTTTCAATTATCAATTATCAACTAAAGACTCGTAGTGTCTTTTAAGTCACCTTTAACGTATTTCTCAAACATATGCTCCTTCATCCACTCGTTGGCCTTGGCGGGTGAGAGTTTCCAACCGCTGTTGCAGGTGGAGACAATCTCGACGAGCGACGAGCCCTTGCCTGCCATCGAGTTCTCAAATGCCTTACGGATAGCGGCCTTTGCCTTACGAATAGAAGGTACCGACTCTACCGACTGACGCGTGACATAGCATGTGCCTTCGAGGCGCGAAGCCAGGTCGGTGATGTTCAGGGGATATCCGTGCAGGTCGGCCTGACGACCATAGGGGCACGTAGCAGTCTTCTGTCCAAGCAGCGTGGTAGGAGCCATCTGACCACCCGTCATGCCATAGATGGCATTGTTGATGAAGATCATGGCAATGTGTTCACCACGGTTCAAAGCGTGGATGGCCTCGCCAGTACCGATGCAAGCCATGTCGCCATCGCCCTGATAAGTGAAAACGAGGCGGTCGGGCCACAGACGCTTGATAGCGGTAGCCACTGCGGGAGCACGTCCATGGGCAGCTTCCTGCCAGTCAATGTCAATATACTTATAGGCAAATACGGCGCAACCTACTGGCGAAACACCGATGGTCTTGTCGGCCATGCCCATTTCTTCAATCACTTCGGCCACGAGTTTGTGGACGACACCATGTGAACAGCCCGGGCAATAGTGCATGGGCACATCGTTCATCAGGGTTGGTTTCTGGTAAACCAGATTCTCAGGACTGATTATATTTTCCATTAGAATTTCTCTTTTAAGGCATTAACAATTTCATCGGGTTCGGGTACGATACCGCCGAGACGACCGAAATGAGCAACTGGCACAGCGCCATTCACTGAGAGGCGGACATCTTCAACCATCTGTCCGGCATTGATCTCCACTACGAGCACGCCTTTCTTGCCCTTGGCTTGAGCAGCAATCTCCTTCTCGGGGAACGGCCACAGCGTGATAGGACGGAACAAGCCGACCTTCAAGCCTTCTGCCTGAGCAAGCTCCATAGCCTTCTCGGCGATACGGGCAGCACTGCCGAAAGCCACGATCATATATTCAGCATCATCGTCGAGATTCATGGTTTCATAACGCACCTCATTGTCACGAATCTGCTGATACTTCTCCTGCAGATGCAGGTTACGCTGCTCCATGACCTCGGATGTGAGTTCAAGTGAGGTGATGATATTGGGCTTGCGATCCTTCGGACGACCTGTCGTTGCCCAAGGACACTCCTTCAGGATTTCTTCCTCAGTACGACGGGGCTTGAACGGCGGAAGTACCACCTTCTCCATCATCTGTCCGATGACACCATCGGAGAGAATCATGGCAGGATTGCGGTACTTGAAGGCAAGCTCAAAGGCCAGATCTACGAAGTCGGCCATCTCCTGCACGCTGTTCGGAGCCAGTGTAATGACGTAGTAGTCGCCATTACCGCCACCGCGTGTAGCCTGGAAATAGTCGCTCTGCGAAGGCTGGATGGTACCCAGACCAGGACCGCCGCGCTGCACGTTTATAAACACGCCCGGCAGCTCGGCACCTGCCATGTAGGCAATACCTTCCTGCATCAGGGCAACACCTGGCGATGAACTGGAGGTAAGCACCTTCTTACCTGCACCTGCACCGCCGTAGATCATGTTGATCGAAGCCACCTCGCTCTCAGCCTGCAACACCACCATGCCGGTAGTCTCCCAAGGTTTCAGCTCAGCGAGCGTCTCAATCACTTCACTCTGTGGAGTGATCGGATAGCCGAAATATCCGTCAGCACCACAACGAATGGCTGCATGGGCTATCGCCTCATTGCCTTTCATCAATACAACTTCTTTTTCTGCCATCTTTACTCAACTTTTTTCTTGTAAACAGTAATACAGCCGTCAGGGCATACGATGGCGCACGAGGCGCAACCGATGCACTCGTCAGGCAGCGCAGCCTCCACGTAGGGATAGCCGTGCACATTCACTTTCTTTTGTGCCAGCGCAATGACATTCTTCGGACAGGCAATGATGCACAACTGGCATCCTTTACACCGCTCGGTGTTCACCACGATGGCTCCTTTGATTTTTGCCATAATGTTTTGTTTTAAGGATTAGCTTATAGGTTGTTGCAAAAGTAGTAATTATTTTTGAACCCACCAAAGAAAAAGCGATTTTTCTTCTCAAGGATTGTAGACATCCTTGCAATAGTAGTCCATAATGTCCTGCAACATACGAAGGGCCTCGACAGCAGGACTGTCGGGGTCGAGGGCAATAGCTTCCATATAAGCGTTCATGGCAGCCTGATAATCACCACTGCGGCGATGGTCATTGCCCTGACGATAGAAATCAAGAGCCTTCTCAAGAGCCTCGGAGGTTATAGTTTGTTTCTTCATAGAAAGACTTGGGAAAAAAGAGGGAACTTTACTGAGTGTTGCCACAGACTATGCTTGCTTTGCCAGCATGGCGGATAACATAGGTACCGATAGAAGGCGGACTGGGCAGACGGATGCCTGAGAGTGTGTAATAGACATCTGTCGCAGGGCTATCGGCTGATAGGTTGCAGAGAATGGCAGATGACTCTCCCGCCTGGTGAGAATGAAAACAGAACTGGTCAATGCTGTATGCCTTCACACCCGAATTATTGTAAGTGAAGCGCAGGAACATGTGATGCTGGCCAGTAGTGGGTGTTATGTTGGCCTCAAGCGTCTGAGAAGTCTTGAGGTTCTCAAGTTCGCAGATGCCTGCAGGCGTGCCGTCCATTTGGTCGAAATAGATTTCTATGGTTCCCGTGACGGCGTCAGTAGAGGGTGACAAATCGATCGTGATGCAACGTGCCGTATCAGTGCTGAAGTCTATGTTGCAATATTTTGCCCAGTACTCACCAGCCACCTGTATGATGCGATTGCCTCCCCGTCCAGCCTCCTCCTTCACGATGAGGCCACAGTGGTAGTCGAAGTGCTCAGCTTGCAGAGTGTCAAGTCCTGGCTTCACCACATCACCTAGCGGAGCGTTAACGGCTGCCGATGCCGCCGTAGAGCAGGCAAAGGGATTCGTGGTGCTCTCAGCAGTGGCTTTCTTCAGCCAGCCCGTGCCAGTAACGCCCTGTTCCGAGCGGTTACAGTAGGCCATGAGTGCGTTGTTCAATATCCACGTCTGATAAGAAGGCTGGCACAGATCAAGGACTAAGCGACGTACGTAGCGCATGAGGATGCCCTTGAAACCACAAAGGTCCTGGTTTGTCTCGTCCTGACACACATTGACGATACCGTTGCTGTTGCAAAGACTCGACTTCGTATAGATCATGATTTTGCGTGCGTCGCGGAGGTACTGGGCATCGCCATAGTGCATGTAGAGCAGACTGGCCGCACCGAGCATTGTTCCTTGGTTGTAAGTCGATGCCCATTCGTTCTTCGACTTTACTTCCTTCGTCTCGGGATCCCACACCACGTTGTCCCACACCTTTCCTGTTTGCATGTTTTGGGCGAGATATTTGCGCTGGGCGGCATAGATGTCGCGTGCTTTCTCAAAGTACTCTTCGCCACATCCGCTCATGCCGAGGTAGCAGGCGGCGACCTCCGTCGGTCCCTCGATGCAAGAATTGGTACTGTAGGGATCACCGGACCTCTCTGCCCAACGCAGCATTCCCGTGAAGGGAATATAGGCACGTTTGTAGATACGGTCGAAGTTTGTCTTGGCAACACGTGTGTATGCCTTGTTGCCAGTTAGCCATCCGAGTCGTGCCACAGCGATGATCTGCCACATCACGTCGTCGTTGAAGTCGTAGCCGTACCAGCCGTAATCATTCGTTCCACCTTTCGTCCAGTCGGAACCCACCTTCTGGTTGAAATAGGCGTAGACCTGTTCAGCGGCTGTGAGATAGCGTTCGTATCCCGTAGCTTCATAGGCGTCAAGGAGCACTTCCAATTGTTCTGCCTCGCCCCAGCTACCGTTGTAGAAAGTCCGGTAGTTGCTGCCCTTGTTGTGGAGATGCTCACTCAGGTAGTCGTCCATCATCTCGTCGCGCATAGCGGAAGTGAAGGTTTCCTTGGGTGTCACCATTTCGAACACCCATCGCTGCCCGTCATCCTTCGCGTCGGCATTTTGCCATGCAGGCAACTGTCCGTCCTCTCCCGCTGTCACGCCCAGGCACAGCTCCTTGCCAACAGGCTTGATGCGACAGATACCGGCAACCTCATCAACAACCTCTATGTTGACACGCCCATTCCTAGGTGTGCCGTCAGTTCGGAACGTGCTCCCCACGGCCTGGGCTTTCGGTGCTGCATAGATACCTGTAAAGACGTTTTGCATGATGAACGCTCCGTTTACGCCATCGAGCAGTCGCCATTGTTGCGATGGCACATCGGTCTCCGTCCACAGCACGACATCGGCTTGTGCCTCACATTGCGAATCTTTGACAAAGAGTGATTTCGAAGGAAACTTCACAGAACGAATGCGATAGGTCTGCCCCACCTCAACACTATAGGCTGACATCACAATTATCTCAGCCAAAAAGAGAAGTAGGACCCTATGCATATTTCTCTGTATCTGTTTCATCTTCCTGGAAGTTAAAAGGACTTCTTCAAGTCTTATCGGCTAGCGGCTTGCAGGGTGTTGAGCATGAGGGAGCAGATGGTCATAGGACCTACTCCACCAGGAACGGGTGTGATGTATGAACACTTCGGTGCAACGTTTTCAAAGTCGACGTCGCCGGAAAGACGAAAGCCGCTCTTACGAGTAGCATCGGGCACGCGTGTGGTACCCACATCGATGATAACGGCACCTTCCTTCACCATGTCTGCGGTGACAAAGCCCGGCCGGCCGATGGCAGCGATGATGATGTCGGCTTGACGGCATTCCTCCTTCAGTTGCGGCGAGTGCGAATGGCAGACGGTAACGGTAGCATCGCCCCACTGCTTCTGCATCATCAGCTGTGCCATAGGCTTGCCGACGATGTTCGAACGCCCCAGTACGACACACTTCTTACCCGAAGTCTCGATGTTGTAACGTTTCAGAAGCGTCATGATACCAAGCGGTGTAGCAGAAATAAAGCACGGCATACCAATGGCCATGCGACCAACGTTCACGGGATGGAAGCCGTCGACATCCTTATCAGGATCAATGGCCTCTGTGACGCGCTGTTCATTGATATGCTTCGGCAGGGGCAACTGTACGATGAAGCCGTCAACATCTTCGTCGCGATTCAGTCGATTGACACACGACAACAGATCCTCTTCGGTGATATCATCCTCGAAACGCAGCAGCGTCGACTTGAAGCCACATGCCTCACAGGCCAACACCTTATTCTTTACATAGGTTTCCGAGCCACCATCGTGGCCCACGAGTACCGCTGCCAGATGTGGCTGCTTACCGCCATTGGCTACTATCTGCTTCACTTTCTCGGCAATCTCGGCCTTAATCTGTGCTGCCGTTGCCTTTCCATCGATGAGGTACCCACCCCAAGCCCCTCCCGAGGGGAGGGGATTTTGGTTAGCATTAGTAATTGCGTTACTTGCCATGTTATTATTGCTATTATTATTTTCAGACTATTATTTCAGAAGAATGTCCCATTTCAAGCATGCCAACCCCCCTCCCCTCGGGAGGGGTTGGGGGTGGGTAGTATTTATCTCCGCATACCACGCATCATGTTACGCATGCCGCCCATACCACCGCCAGCAACCATCTTCATCATCTTGCGAGTCTGTTCGAACTGCTTCAGCAGACGGTTTACCTCTTCAACCTTCGTTCCCGAACCCTTTGCAATGCGCAGGCGGCGGCTCTGGTTGAGCACATCGGGATGTGAACGTTCATAAGGTGTCATTGAGTTGATGATTGCCTCGATTCCCTTGAAGGCATCGTCGTCGATGTCGAGATCCTTGATCTGCTTGCCTACACCCGGAATCATCGAAGCCAAATCCTTGATGTTACCCATCTTCTTGATCTGCTGAATCTGACCCATGAAATCGTTGAAGTCGAACTGGTTCTTGCGGAGTTTCTTCTCCAAGCGCTTAGCTTCCTCCTCGTCGAACTGCTCCTGAGCACGCTCCACAAGGCTCACCACGTCGCCCATACCGAGGATTCGATCCGCCATACGCGATGGATGGAACACGTCGATGGCCTCCATCTTCTCGCCAGTACCGATGAACTTGATAGGCTTCGTCACCACAGTACGAATAGAGAGGGCTGCACCACCGCGGGTGTCGCCATCGAGCTTCGTGAGCACTACGCCATCGAAGTCCAGACGGTCGTTGAATTCCTTTGCCGTGTTCACAGCATCCTGACCCGTCATCGAGTCGACCACAAACAGCGTCTCGTCTGGATGGAGGAAGTTCTTCAGGCGCTCAATCTCGTCCATCATCTGCTCATCGATTGCCAGACGACCGGCAGTATCGACGATCACCACGTCGTTACCTTTGGCTTTTGCCTCCTGCAAGGCGTGTTCGGCAATCGAGATGACATCCTTGTTTTCCAATTCCGAGTAGACGGGAACGCCAACCTGTTCTCCCACCACATGCAACTGCTGGATAGCAGCAGGGCGATAGACGTCGCAAGCCACGAGTAGCGGCTTCTTGTGGCGCTTGTTCTTCAGCATATTGGCGAGTTTACCCGAGAACGTGGTCTTACCCGAACCCTGCAATCCCGACATCAGAATAACGGCCGGTCTGTTCTCGAGTTTCAGGTCGACAGCCTCACCACCCATGAGTTCGGCCAGCTCGTCGTGCACAAGCTTCACCATGAGTTGTCCGGGCTTGATGGCCGTGAGCACGTTCATACCCATTGCCTTCTCCTTCACAGTGTCGGTGAAGGTCTTTGCCACCTTGTAGTTCACGTCGGCATCGAGTAGTGCGCGACGCACGTCCTTCAGGGTTTCGGCAACGTTGATCTCGGTGATTTTTCCCTCACCTTTCAGTATCTTAAACGATCTTTCTAGTCTGTCACTAAGATTCTCAAACATATTCCTATTTACGATTTACGGATTTACGATTTACAATTTACGGATTTACCATTTGCGATTTGCCGTGCAAAGGTACGAATTTTTCATGACCCCTGCAACGATTACCTGTATTTCTTTCAAAAATAGTTGAATACTATTGCAAGCCTAAGTTACCACCGAAACCGTGCAACCAATGGCAAGTGGTCACTGAAACCTTGCAGATAGCGAGGACCGAGGTAGTTTCGGCGTGGCTTATAGCCGCCATAGGCTTCGTCGTCCTCCAAAAGGAAAGGAGCATCGAAGATGATGCAATCAACGAGACGGACAGCCATCGATGGCGAAGCGAAGATATGGTCGAGCGAGCCCCACTCGCCCTGAAAGCGGTAGGAGCCAAGTGCCCCGTTCCTGCCACGCGCGTCTTTCGACACCTCTGTAAGCCCTGATTTCTCAATCTGGCTGATGCTCTTGTCGCGGCTATAATCGTTGAAGTCGCCTGCCACAAGGATGTTGGCATCGGGAACGCGAGTATGGATAGAGTCGATAGCTTCCGTGAGGCGATGGGCTACTTGCAGGCGATGGGGACGCGTGAGCACTTCCCCACCCGATCGGCTCGGGGCATGGACGACAAAGACATGCAGGGTGTCGCCTGTCGTGATGACCCCGCAGGCATAGAGGATGTCGCGCGTTGGATGCATGTCCTTCAGCGGTTGCACGCGCAGAGCATTGTGACGAAGCAACTGGAAAGAGAATGGCGAATAGAGCAATGCAACATCGATGCCTCGGGGATCAGGCGAATCGGTCATCACGTATTCATAACGGGCATTGCGCAGCAGCGACCGCTTGGTGAGATCATGCAAAACGGTGTCGTTCTCCACTTCACAAAGGGCAACAAGGTCAGGCAACTCAAAGTCTCCCACCCCATTGGCAGAGGCCTCACCACACGCCAGTATCTCGCGACCGATATTGTTCAGCTTGTACCAGTAGCGCGTCTGATTCCAGTGGTTCACCCCTTCGGGTGTCCACTCCCAATCATTTTTCAGCGAGTCGTGCTGACAGTCGAAGAGGTTCTCGCAGTTCAGCGACACCAGTGTCAGCAGTCCCGAGAGTAGCAGGCTGAGCATACATGAGAGAATAAAAAAAGGACTTCCTACCTGATGAAGTTTGTCCGCAAGGGCTGCTCCTGTTCGGGATGCCCATCCTCGCCGACGTTCAGTTTCTTGATCATCCACGCCATGTTGCGACCCAGGGTGCGCATGGTCTGCATACCCTCTTCATCCTGTGCTGCCTGACCGGGTGTCTGCCCATACACCATGTTCCAATACTGCGAGGAGACGACAGGCATGTTGAGGATGGTGAAATACTTGTTCAGCCGATCGAAAGCAGCCGACGCACCTCCGCGACGGCACACTACTACGGAAGCAGCAGGTTTGAACTTCAGATCACTGCCCAGCGAATAGAACACACGGTCGAGCAATGCACAGAGCGAACCATTCGGACCACCATAATAGACGGGTGATCCAACGACCAGGCCGTCGATACCATTGCGGATGCTATGCATGACTTGCATGTAGAGATCGTCGCGGAACGTGCAACGCCCCTCGCGTCCACACATGCCACAGGCGATGCAACCCTGCACGGCCTTCGGTCCGATACTGATGATTTCGGTCTCTATGCCTTCCTGCTGCAAGGTCTTCGCCACCTCGCTCAGCGCCAGAAACGTGTTACCCTGACGGCGCGGACTGCCATTGATTAAAAGAACTTTTGCCATAAAACGTTGATGTTTGTTGATGCAAAGTTACGGAAAATCGAGCGCAGAACAAAAGAAATTCGTTTCTTTTTTATGCCGAGATGCAGTAACTTCGCGACTTTTGTCGCAAAGTTACGAAAATTTCGATTAAACGAGTAAAAAGAAAGCTATTTCTTTTTCGAGTGTGAGAAATTTATCCAATAAGTGAGCGAAATGCAAAACAAAAACCCAAGTTTTTGATTTGCTTAGCCTTTCTTCCTATCGGCCAGATACATACCGACGAGAATCAGGGCAGTTCCGATGAGGAAGAAAATCGTGATGTTTTCGCTGAGTATCAACCACGCGAAGACAATGGTGGTGACGGGGTTGATATAGACATAGTTGGTGGCGGTGACGGCACCGATTGTCTTCAACGCCCAGTTCCAAGCTACGAAGCACAACATCGAGGCGATGCAGCCAAGGAAGAGCAGGTTGACAACAATGGTCATGCCGATCTCCGAGCCCTCGTTGAAGGCATTGGAGAAGAACGCAGGAATGCCAAGCCATTCGTCAGGGAAAAACAGGAAATAGGGAATCATCGAGAGCAACCCGTAGAAGAACACCTTTCGCGTGATAAACACCACGTCGTAACGACGGTTAGCAGAAATCATCAACAACGAATAGAACGCCCAACACAAACAGGCGGCAAAGGCCAGCGAGTCGCCGAGTGGCGACAGATGAAGCACGAAGTGGCCATTGAGTACCACGACGACTACGCCGATGGCAGCCAGCACGGAGCCCAGCAGCTGCGATGGCCGCAGCCGTTCGGATTTATACACCGCCCCGATGAGTGCCGTAGCGAAGAGCGGACACAGGCAGACGATGAGTGAGGTGTTGGTAGTAGTCGTGTAGTTCATCGACTCGTTCTCGGTCAGGAAATACATCGAACCACCCGTCAGCCCCAACCCCACCATGAGCAGTTCGTCCTTCCATGTGTCGACCAGCCAGCGATGGTTCTTCCTGCTCAGCGAGAACAACATCAACAGCACATAGGCAATGATGAAACGTAGCGTGAAGATCTGTGCCGCCGTGAGTCCGCTCAGCAGCAACAGCTTCGTGAACACGAAGGTTGAGCCCCAGACGACAACCGTCAGGAACGCTACGATATGACCCAGTACTTTTGTGTTGTGTCGCATTTCTGCCTACTTGATTTCTATATCTCGACGCACATTGTTCCGAATCTTCGCGAGGTATTGCTTCATGCCGTCAGCATCTTTGCTGTCGATGATCTCGAGCAGCTCCTTCAGCTCCGTGCGTATCTGGCTGACCTGGTCGTGCGTGTAGGGGTTGAAGAGTATTTCCTGCAACAGGTAGTCGTCTTCGTTGAGTACACCTTTAGCTATCTTCATGTGGCGTTTGAAGGTGGTGCCGGGTGCATCCTGATGCTTCATCACGGCAGCAAAGACAAACGTGGAGACGAAGGGGATGGAGAGTGAATAAGCCACTGTGCGGTCGTGCTCTTCGAAGGTGTACTCATAAATATTCAGGCCAAGTCGGCGATAAAGCTCCTTGAAGAAGATGCGACCCATGTAGTCGCCCTCGCTGATGATGATGGCATTCTCCTCGGAGAGCTGGTTCAGATTAGCAAAGGTCGGACCGAACATCGGGTGACTCGACACATATGGATGACCGCACTGCTCATAGTACTCCTGCAGCCCCGTCTTCACCGAGGCAATGTCGCTGATGATGCAGTCCTTCGGCAACAGCGGAAGAATCTGCTCGAAGACGGGAATGGTGTACTTCAGCGTGACGGCATTGATAGCCAGTTGCGGCTGAAATTCCCGGATCTCCTCTAACTCCGTGAAACGCTGACAGTTATATGTAAACCGCATGCGGCGCGGGTCGCGGTCATAGACGGCTACCTCGTGTTCAAAGCTCAGCAAGTCGATGAAGAACGAGCCCATCTTGCCTGCACCAATAATCAGAATTTTCATAATATGTGTGGGGTCTTTATCGATTGATAATCTCAATTTGTTGTCTGACGCTTTCCTCGTGGATGTGCTCGAAGACGTTGGCGACGAACTCGGCAGCCATTCCGCACTGGGCACCCTGAGCACCGCGCTTCGTGAGAATCTCGCTATAGCGGTTGGTCTGCAGCACGGTCATATTGTGTTCCTTCTTGTACTGCCCGATCTCGCGGCAGACGCGCATGCGCTTGGCCAGCAAGTCCATGAGCTGATTATCGAGTTCGTCGATCTGATGGCGCAACTGCTTGATGCCTTCGGTAGAGACACGCTCATCGCGGATGACGAGCAGCGAGAGGATGTAGTCGAGCACGTCGGGCGTCACCTGTTGGCGGGCATCGCTCCATGCATCGTCGGGCGAGCAATGGGCCTCCACAAGCAGTCCGTCGAAACCAAGGTCCATTGCCTGCTGCGAGATGGGAGCAATGAGTTCGCGCCGACCACCAATATGGCTGGGATCATTGAACAACGGCAGCTTGGGATAGCGGCGGCGCAACTCGATAGGTATCTGCCACATCGGCAGGTTGCGATAGATCTTCTTATCGTAGCTGGAGAAACCGCGATGAACGGCACCGAGGCGCTTCACGCCTGCGGCATTCAATCGCTCGATGGCACCAATCCACAACTCCAGGTCGGGATTGACGGGGTTCTTCACCAACACGGGCTTGTCGACACCTTGTAGCGCATCGGCCAATGCCTGCATCGCAAACGGGTTGGCACTGGTGCGGGCACCAATCCAGAGGATGTCGACATCGTACTTCAATGCCAGTTCTACATGCTCTGGTGTCGCCACCTCTGTAGCAACATTCATACCCGTCTCCTGCTTCACGCGCTGAAGCCAAGGCAGTGCCTTCTCGCCATTGCCTTCAAAGCCACCGGGCTTGGTGCGCGGTTTCCAGACGCCAGCACGGAAGTTGTGGCAGCCCAGCTCTTTCAGCTGCATGGCAGTGGTCATCACTTGTTCTTCGGTCTCAGCCGAGCACGGTCCTGCAATCACAAACGGACGTTCGTTGTCGGCAGGCAGATTCAGTTTTTCTAATTCTAATTCCATATTGTATTTTTTTGATTTATTTCTACGGATTTTTTTCTTTTTCTTCTATGGAATATTATTCCTTCATTCCTTGATTCCTTAGAATAAAAACTCTTTCCAACGCCTCACGCATTTTCTCTTCCTTGGCGCAGAGCGAGATGCGGATGTAGCGCTCGCCGTTGGAGCCGAAGATGAAGCCCGGCGTGATGAACACACGCGCCTCGTGGAGTACGCGCTCGGTGAGCTGTTCGGCATTTTCGTATTGGTCGGGGATACGCCCCCATAGGAACATGCCCACCTGTTGCGGATCGTAGGTACAGCCCAGCGTGGTCATGATCTGTTCGGCCAACGCGCGACGACGGCGATAAATCTGTATGTTATGCTCAACATGCCATTCCTCCGTATTCGTCGTCAGGGCTTCAGCGGCAGCCAACTGCAGTCCGCGGAACGTGCCGCTATCGATGTTCGACTTCACCTTCAAGATCCAGGAGATGTATTCGGCTTTGGCAATACACATGCCCACGCGCCAGCCAGGCATGTTATGACTCTTCGACAGCGAATTGAGCTCGATGCAGTGGTCCTTGGCAATCTGAGGATTAGTCAGCCGGGTATTGAAGATCGACAACGGACTGTCGTTCAGGATGCGTGAGTACGGGTTGTCGTTGACAACGATGAAATTATTCTTGCGTGCCAACTCAGCCAGCCGGTCGAAGACTCCTTGCAAGGCACGTGCCCCTGTCGGCATATGCGGGTAGTTGCTCCACATGAGCTTCACATGCGAAAGGTCGCGGCTGAACAAGTTGTCGAAGTCTGGCTGCCAACTGTTTTCTTCCTTCAAGTCGTAGTACTCCACACGAGCACCCAGCAACTTCGACAGCGAGGTATAAGTCGGGTAGCCCGGATTAGGCACCAACACCGTCTCGCCAGGATTGACGAATGCCAGCGTGATGTGCAGAATACCCTCCTTCGAACCGATCAGTGGCAGCACCTCGGTCTGCGGATCCACGGCAACTCCATACACCTTATTATAATAATAGGACATTGCCTCACGCAACTCAGGTGTACCCATCGTGGGCTGATAGCCGTGGGCACCAGGCTGGTGAGCCACCTCGCAAAGCCGGTCGATGGTCTGCGGCGAGGGAGGCATATCGGGTGACCCGATGGCCAACGAGATGATGTCGCGTCCTTCGGCATTGAGGCGGGCAACTTCCTTCAACTTTCGCGAGAAGTAGTACTCCTGTACCAGTTGCAGTCGTTCTGCTGGTTGTATCTTTGTCATAACTATAAACTCTAAAACTATAATCGCTTAACTATTAACACGAAACGCCCTCACTCTCCCTCCCTATGGGGGAGGGCTGGGGTGGGGCCTCAACAACTCCTATACTCTCCCAATATCTTTAGTTCCTTCGTGAGCGGAATAATCGCATCGATGGCCTGGCGATAGCGTGTCAGGTTCTGATAGGTCACGTCGACATAGAACATGTATTCCCACTCGTGGCCGATGACGGGCAGCGACTGAATCTTCGTCAGATTGATGTTATAAAACGAGAGGATGGTGAGCACCTTCGACAGCGAGCCCTCCTCGTGAGGAAGCGAGAAAACCAGACTGGCTTTGTCGGACTTCTCAAGCGAACGCATGAAGTCGGCCTTGCGCGGACTGCACACCACGAGGAATCGCGTGAAGTTGTGCTTGTTGTCCTCAATCTGGTTCTCCAGCACCTTCAATCCGTACATCCTCGCGGCATCGGCATGACAGATGGCTGCCCAACCCCTGCATTGCAGGCGACTGATCATCTCGGCCGAGCCTGCTGTGTCCTCTGCCTCGACGGCCTTCAGCGTGGGGTGGTTCGATAGGAACCCTCTGCATTGCATGAGTGCCACAGGATGGGAGTGCACCTCGGTGATCGTCTCCCACGTGTCGTCGGGCAGACAGCAGATGCAATGCTCGATGTGGAGCTTGTGCTCGCCCACCACAGCCGTTCCAGAGTCGCGCAGCAGCTCGTAGTTGTGGAGCAGACTGCCGGCGATGGTGTTTTCGATGGCCGTCATACCGATGACCGTCGGATCGCGCTTGATCTGTTCATACACCTGCTCGAACGTCGAACAGCAGATGATCTGCACCTGTTCGGCAGGATAATACTGATGGGCCGCTATGTCGTGAAATGACCCCAGTTCGCCTTGTATTGCTATTCGCTTCATATGTTTAATGCGCCTGCGGCGCGGTTCAATGTGCAGCAAAGCTGCGGTTCAAATGGCCTACGGCCAGTTCAATGCTGCTTCGCAGCGGTTCAAGAGGTTCAATGCGCTACGCGCGGTTCAACTTAACTATCAATTATCAATTGTCAATTATCAACTAAAAAAGCCCCACTCACGTTTGTGAAGTGGGGCTTTCGTTGTTATTCTCTCTCTTGCATCCGAGCTATTCCACACGACTTACCACTTCACAGACGTTCTGCAAAGTAAAAGTAATAGCCGTAAAAGAAGAAGCTCGACTGACTCATTATTGTTATCAATTTTCGTTATCGGGTGCAAATTTATAACTTTTATTTCAATCCTGCAAACATTTTGTCAGTTTTTTATCACAGAAAAGAGAAAAAGCACTCGCAGCTCACTTTGTCTTCAACTGCTCGAAGGTAGCCATCGGGATGACATCGGTGCGCTCCCAAAGCGGCCAGCAGTTGGCAACATGCTGGTATTGCTTGCCGACTTCCTTCTGGCGCTGGAACATGAATCGAGCGTTCACATAGCCGTCGTCGCCGTCCTTCGCAAGCACATAACAGTAGAGTGTCTGCACATAGCCCGTCACCTTATTATTCTTTTTATAGGTGTCGCTCAGCCAATCCTGCTGCGGAACGACAACACTCTCCACCTTCACGCCGGGATACTTCGCCACGAAAGCCTTGCGGCAGGCGTCGCGATAGATGTCGAGGTCGCCACCCTTGTAGAGGTTCACCGTGTAGAGAGGCATATACCAGGCCCCGTCCACCTTCACCGAGTCGGCAGTCTTGGCATTCACCCGATCCTCGAAGCCGATAGCATCGCCAAGGTTGTTGGCAGCCTTCTCCATTTCCTTCACGGCCTGCTTGCCCAGACGGACAAAACGGTCGCCAAAGTTCTCCTTCTGCGCGGGCGTCTCCGTCTGCGCAACTACTGGCACAGCAGTCATCGCTGCCACCAGCATCATAAAAAACAATCTTTTCTTCATAATTCCTTTTTTTAAACCACAGATTTCACACATGACACGAATTAGTTCGTTTGTACGTCTGTCGCGTATGTCTTTAATTTATTCCCCCTCCCTACGGGGGAGGGCAGGGGTGGGGCCCTAACAACAGTACGTCTGTACATGTGTTCTGCGGTGCAAAAATAGTTCAAATCATGTGAATCGTCCACATTTCGCCCCTGCTTTTCAGTATAATTAACGATTTTTTCTCCTCTTTTAGGGAAATAACGGGCTGCAAGAGCATCCATCTGAAGACCGTAAACGCCCTCTCCTATTCCCCTAAAGCAATGCCCTTGTGAATCAAGAAAAATGACCTAGTTCAGCAAATTAACTGATTTTGTTCAGTAAATTAACTTAATTTGTGCGGTAAATTAACTTAATTTGCTCAGTAAAATAACTTAATTTGCATCGTAAATTAACTTAATTTGCTGAACAAAATAAGTTAATTTACTTTTTAATCTCAGTTGTTCTACAAAACGGGAGCATTTACTTAGCAGAACGAAAGCAATACTCCAGCTAAATGAAAGCAATGTTCCACCCAAACAAAACCATTGATTTTGGGAGCTATATACAATTAGACCCTCCGAACTTTTTAGACAAACGAAACAGACGGACAGATGTTTTTTACCCACAGATTCCACTGATGACGCAGATTTTTTTCAACACAAATTCCCGTAA
>JAFZAP010000030.1 GCA_017557185.1 Prevotella sp. | reverse complement strand
TCGCCGACACCATTTCCATCGATGTCAACCCCGATCAGCGGCCAGCCGTCTTTCCAGCGTGCCGGCTGCAGGTGGACCACACGTCCAAGTACGGGTGTTTGTTGGAAATGATAGAACCACCACTCGCCGTCAGGAGTCTCGACAAGCGCGCCCTGATGAGGCCCGTTCACCGATGTGCTGCCCTGTTCGAGCACGATGCGCTTCTCGTAAGGACCGTAGATGTTTTTCGAGCGCAGCACCGTCTGCCACCCGCCTCCCACGCCGCCTTCGGGAATGATGAGATAGTAGTACCCGTCGCGCTTTAGCCATTTCGTTCCTTCGGCCACAGGACCTGTATAGACGGTCACCCCGTCGTCGAGCAACTCACGTCCGTCGGGCGACATTCGGTGAACGATGATGGGTCCGGCACCCCGTTGGCTGCGACCCAGATAGGCTTTCCCGTCGTCGTCCCACAAGGGGCAGGGGTCCTCCCATCTCTCGATGGCCTTCACCTGATGGAGCGGTGACCACGGACCGTGGGCATTTTCGGCACAGCTCATGAAGAGCCCTTCGTCAGGCGTACAGAAAAACACAAAGAAGCGCCCGTCGTGCCAGCGAATGCTGGGTGCCCACGAACCGCCTGCATAGTGGGCATTCTCGTTCCATCCCGGGAGGTTGAACCGTCGGTAGATCTGGCTGATGATGCGCCAGTTTACCATATCATCGCTCTCCAGCACTTGCATGCCGAGGTGGTTGAAGTCGCTTGCCACGAGGTAGTATTTCTCTCCCACGCGGATGACGTCGGGATCGCTGTAGTCGGCATTCAGGACAGGATTCTTATACGTTCCGTTTCCCTGGTCGCCCCAGTCGAGTCGCGACTGTGCGATGGAAACTTGGGCCAGCACCGCCAAAACGGCAGTCAATAACCCTCTGCACGAAAGATGATGCGATATAAACATAGGAACTTACTATTTATTCTCTGCAAAGATACGATTAAGCGAGGAGAATACAAAAAGAAAGAACGTTTTTTTTCTTTTTGCTTTGTATTTCACTCGCTTATTCGTACTTTGGCTACGCCGAAGGTACTCTCGCTCGGAAATGAAAGAAAAATAATCTTTTTCTTTGCATTTCCCTCGCTTATTCGTACCTTTGCAGGCATGAAGATTGGAACGATTGATTTTGGGGAGCGACCGCTGTTCCTGGCACCGATGGAGGATGTCACCGATATCGGCTTCCGCATGCTGTGCAAGCGGTTCGGGGCGGCGATGGTCTACACGGAATTCGTGTCGGCAGAGGCGCTAGTGCGGTCGGTGAAATCAACGGTGAGCAAGTTGACGATCAGCGACGAGGAGCGGCCCGTGGGCATACAGATCTACGGTCGCGATGTTCCGCAGATGGTCGAGGCAGCCCGCATCGTGGAGGAGGCACACCCCGACATCATCGATCTGAACTTCGGCTGTCCGGTGAAGAAGGTGGCTGGCAAGGGTGCCGGTGCCGGGATGTTGCGCAATATCCCGCTGCTGCTCGACATCACCCGCGAGGTGGTGAAAGCCGTGAAGACTCCTGTGACCGTGAAGACACGCCTGGGCTGGGACAAGGAGAACCTGATTATCACCGATCTGGCCGAACAACTGCAGGACTGCGGCATCCAGGCGCTGACCATTCATGGCCGCACACGCTCGCAGATGTATACGGGCGAAGCCGACTGGACGCTCATCGGCGAGGTGAAGCGCAATCCGCGCATTCATATTCCCATCATCGGCAACGGCGACATCACGTCACTCTATGAGGCCGACCTCGCCTTCGACCGCTACGGCGTCGATGCAGTGATGATAGGTCGCGCCACGTTCGGACAGCCTTGGCTATTCAGTCGGCAGCAGCTCACCACCGATGAGAAGATTGACATTCTGAAAGAACAGCTGATGATCAACATCAACCGCATCAGTGAAATGAAGGGAATGAAAGAGGAGGACGGTACGAAGCGGCGTTCGGCAGAGTATCGCGGCATCTTGCACACCCGTCGACACCTCGCAGCATCGCCAGTGTTCAAGGGCATTCCCGACTTCCGGCAGACACGCATCGCCATGTTGCGGGCAGAAACGGCCGACGAACTGCTCGAGATACTTGAGCAATGTCGACAGCGACTGAAAACTTAAAAAACAGTAAAGACATGAACTATCCTCTCCTCCTTTCCCAACATGGCATCCGGCCCACCGCCAACCGCATCGTCGTCGCCAAGGCGCTCGCCTCGGCCATGCGACCGATGTCGCTCATCGAACTTGAACGAACCATTGGCACCATCGACAAGTCGAACATCTTCCGCGCGCTCACCCTTTTCCGCGATAAGCACCTCGTGCATCTGATTGAGGATGGCACAGGCACCCGCTACGAACTCTGTCACAGCCACGACCATCATCATGACGACGACCGACATCCGCACTTCCATTGTGAGCGGTGTCATCGCACGTTCTGTCTGGATAATACCGAGATTCCAGCTATCCCCATTCCCGATGGCTATCAGGCGATGTCAGTCAACTACATCGTTACGGGACTCTGTCCGGAATGCAATGGGGCCCACCCCCGACCCCTCCCAAAAAGGAGGGGAGAGTAATTAGAGGGAGGTTTTGGGAAAACGTATGTCCGTCTGTTTCTTATGTCTTATTTCCTATTCTTGCGAGGTTTGCGCAGCGCCCAACCGTCCTCAGAGAAGTCGGGCTCATCACCCTTGAAGTTCCATTTCTTCGGCTTCATCAGTTCACGCCAATCGCCCGTCTCTGCACCATAATCGTCGATGAAATCGCGCTTTTTTGATGTTTTTCGCGGTTTCGGCATACCTTTTTGCATACCCTTTGCGTACTCCTTCTTCGACGAAGATGAAGCGGGCTTGCTGCCTTTCGCGGTGTCATCGGCCCCGTTACAGCGCACGTCGCGGCCGCGATAGTGAACACCAGTGAGACTGTGCATGACGCGCTGTGCATCCTGCTTGGGAACCTCGAAATAGCTGAACTTCGAGAAGAGGTCGATGTGTCCCACCTGCAGACGGCCGCCAAGTTCGCGATTGAGCATCTGCATGAGTTCTCCGGGATAGAAACCGTCAGCCTTACCGAGATTGATGAACAGGCGCTCGTAGCCCTTCTCTACCTTGCGCGGTCCCTTCTCGACTCTCCGCTCTCCTCTCTCTCCTTTCTGCTCCCTGCTCTTGCCGACAGGCTTCTCAATCTCTGGGGCATCGGCATAGTAGGAAAGGAAGCGGCCGAAGGTCATCGAAACGATCTTCTTGATGATATCCTCCTTCTCGAAATACTCGAAGTGGCGGTTGATTTCATCCATGAACGGAGCTATCTGCTCCTCGTCGACATCTACCTTCTCGATTTTGTCCATCGCCCGATAGAGTTGCTTCGTGCAGATCTCCTGCGGTGTGGGCAGCGTGCCATCAACGAACTCCTTACCGATCTCCTTCTCGATGAGGCGCACCTTGTGCTTCTCGCGGGTGTGGATGATGGAAATCGAGGTGCCTTTCTTGCCGGCACGACCCGTACGGCCCGAGCGGTGGGTGTAGTTTTCGATGTCGTCGGGAAGTCCGTAGTTGATGACGTGGGTGAGGTCGTCAACATCGAGACCGCGAGCAGCGACGTCGGTTGCCACAAGCAGCTGAACAGTGTGCTGGCGGAACTTCTGCATCGTTAGATCACGCTGGTCCTGTGAGAGGTCGCCATGAAGGGCTTCCGCATTGTAGCCATCCTTGATGAGTTTGTCGGCAATCTCCTGTGTCTCGAGTTTCGTTCGGCAGAACACGATGGCGAAAATGCGCGGGTGGAAGTCCACGATGCGCTTCAGGGCGAGATATTTGTCCTTGGCATGCACGAGGTAGTAGATGTGGTTGACGTGCTCAGCACCCTCATTGCGCGAACCGATGACGATCTCGCGGTGGTCATGCAGATAGGTCTTCGCGATGCGTTCTATCTCGTGGCTCATCGTTGCTGAGAACATCAGCGTAGAGCGCTCCTGCGGCAGATGCTCGAAGATTTCGTTGATGCTCTCCGAGAATCCCATGTTCAACATCTCGTCGGCCTCATCGAGCACGACATTACGCACTTCGCTCAGGTCGGCCACACCGCGATTCACCAGGTCGATGAGTCGTCCGGGCGTAGCAACAACGATTTGCACGCCACGCTTCAAAGCACGCATCTGCTGCACGATGGATGTTCCGCCATAGACGGCAACGATATGCACGCTGGGCATATACTTGGCAAAGTCCTTCAAATCGTCGCTGATCTGCAGACACAGCTCGCGCGTGGGACTGAGGATAAGGGCCGACGGGCACCCCACCCCTTCTCTCTCAGCAGGAAAGGAAGACAGTCGTTGCAGAATGGGGATTCCGAACGCAGCCGTCTTGCCCGTGCCGGTCTGGGCAAGGGCGATAAGGTCGGAGGAGGTGGGATCGGAGTTCAACAAGTAGGGGATTACTTGCTCCTGAACAGGCATGGGCTGCTCAAAGCCCAGTTCGCTAATGGCGCGCCGTATCTCTTCGTTGACGCCAAGTTCTTCAAATGTTTTCAAAGTCGTATCTGTTGATTAGTTGTTCTGAATAATTTTGACCGACGGCTGTCCCTTGCCTTGTCGGACGACAAAGACGCCTTTAGGATGGCTGGGATGTTGAGCGGTTGCGAGGCTACGTCCTTGTAAGTCGTAGATTGCCCCGCCTACTGAAAAAGGGGCAGATGTGGTGTTTTCGATTCCGTCAGTACCATCGACCACGTTAAGCTTGAAGCGCACATAGCGGGAACCAACGCAATTGCCCAACTTGGTAGTAGCCTTCACAACGATGGTATACTTTCCCAGCTGGGTGGGCGTGCCCTCGATGGTCAGCTGGCGTAGCTTGCTGTCGATGGTCCGCGTGAATTCCGACGAGAGCAATCCACGACGATGTTCCGTGGGCGTGTAGGTAGAATCCACCGCGATGCCTGTTGTATTGGCATCATAGCCGATTGTCACAGGAAACATCGGTTGTCCGAGCTGGACCGTCTGCTCCTCGGGCGACCCTTCGACGAAGACAACATGGGGCTCGTAGCGGTCGGGCAGGTAGTAACCCAAGTGGGGCGGCTGGTTGTAGGCGACGTTCTGCCAGGCGATGCCCATACGATAGGTGTGGTCGTGCATGAGCGTGGGAACGCGATAGGTCGTGGGTTCTGCCGAGGAGAACACATTCAACGTGGCGGCATCGGCTGAATTCCAGAGGATGATCTCCTCGCGCCAGTCGCCGAAGAGGTCGGCTTGCAGATTGGGCGTGTTCTTCGTTCCGTTACAGGAAGAGGAATTGCCGTAGTCATAAGGGTTCTTGCCCTTGATATAGAGGCGCGTGGTGCCGTTGCCGTTCCACTTCTCAATCTTCGTGCCGTCGAGGAGTTCGTCCTGAAGGTCACCATCCCAATAGATCCGGAAGTTCTGCGGCGTCGTGCCCGACGACACCTGATTGCCTGTTGCAGCACTGCGCTGACCGCGTTCGTCGCTCGAACTGAAGAACGATCCGCGATGATCGTCAGAAAGCTGCGCAGCTATGCCGCGTCCGTTATCTACGCCTTTGTTGCCCCCCTTGAAGATGATCTCGCCAGTAGCAGCATCGTGAAGGTCCCACGAATAGGTTCCCTTGTCCTCATGGATGTCGAAGAGCTCCAAGCCCGGACGGTCGGGAGTATGGTCGGCCAGATGAATGGCATCGCCGTGACCGAAACCCGTCGCATAGAGCAACTTGCCATCGTGGTCGAGGGCTGCCGACCCCCAGATAATCTCATCGCAGCCATCGCCGTCGACATCGGCCACAGAGAGATTGTGATTGCCGTTGCCATACAGGGTGTTGCGGCCCTCGCCCGCCCAACTCTTCGAAGCGGCATAGGTATGCGTCTTGCTGAGACTGTCGGTGACGTTATATTGTGTGCGGGAGCGCGAAGCGTGGTACCATTTCTGCTTCAGCTCCTTGCCATCGAAGCCTACTGCCCAGACGAAGGAATAGGTGTAATAGCCGCGCGAGAAAATACCGTAGGCACGACCTTCGGGACCGTCGAGATGGGCGACGGCAGCCAGATAGCGTTCACCGCGATTGCCGTAATCGGCATAGTCCTTCTTGCCGCTGCGGTCGTCCCAGTTGAACGTTCCTGTGGCAGCACCGCCCAAACCGGCATCGCGGTTGGGATAGTAATAAACGGTGTGGAGAGCGCGACCCGTGAGGCCTTCGAACACGGTCAGATATTCCTGACCACCAACAATGCGACCGTTGCTATTGCGGTGGTCGGCGGTGTTCGAGGCATTGCGGATGGCCAAGAGCGAAGCGGCCTGGTTCACATACCGACCCTGTCCGTCCTTCGAACCGGGCGCCGTCTTGCACATTAGCTCGGCTCGGCCGTCGCCGTCGAAGTCGTAGACCATGAACTGCGTGTAGTGGGCGCCGGCACGAATGTTCACCCCGAGGTCGACTCGCCAGAGCAGCTCGGCAGTCTGTCCTTCACCGCCCGCATGCCAATCCACTCGGTAGCAGTCAAGGACGACATTACCCGTCTTGCCGTTCTGCGAGTTGTCCTTCGCATTTGATGGGTCCCACTTCACAAAAAGCTCGTATTCACCGTCACCATCGACATCGCCTACCGAGCAGTCGTTGGGCGAGTAGGTGTAATCGCTGCCTGCCGCCGGACGGCTCAGGTGGAGTTGCATGTAGGGCTGGCTCCACGGCATTGAAACTGCAGAGGTATCGACAGCCACACCATCAACCTTTTTCACCACCTGATATTGATAGCTGGCATTTCCGCGGGTGTCGGCATAACTCGTAGCATCAGCGAGATCGGTGGCGATGGGACTGCCGTCGCGCAAGACGTCGAAAGTCACGTTCTCCTTATCCTCCGTGCCCAACAGGCGCCAACTCACGAATACGCCCGTCGACTTATTGGGAATCACCACGAGGCCGCGGCTCAACGTCTCCATCTGGCTCACAGGAGTCACCTGCGCCCGACAATCGATGAAGCCGACACAGAGTGCCGCCAGCGCGCCTATCATCATTCTATTCAGCATTGTTTCCTTCTTTCGGTTGGTTTCGGGTACAAAGTTACGAATAAGCGAGTGAAATACAAAGCAAAAAAGAAAAAAAACGTGCTTTCTTTTTGTGTTGTTCTAGGTTTTTCGTACTTTGACTTCGTCGAAGATACTTCCGCTCGAGAATAAAAAAGAAAAAATACGTGCTTTCTTTTTGTATTCTCCTCGCTTAATCGTATCTTTGCAAAAAGAAACGAACATTATGAAGATAGGAATCTTTTGCTCAGCCAACGACAACATCGAACAAGTTTATTTCCAACGAACCGCTGAACTTGGGCGCTGGTGTGCAGAAAACGGCCATTCCATCGTGTTTGGCGGGTGCAATATGGGACTCATGGGATGTGTGGCTGAATCTTTTTCCCTCATTCCAGGGAAGGGCGCTCTGATTGGAATTGTGCCGCGCATCATCGAACGGGGTGGCCGCATGTCGGAACATCTCACAGTACATATTCCCTGCGACAACCTCAGTGACCGCAAGGATCTGCTGCTGGCACAAAGTGATGTGGTGGTAGCGCTTCCCGGCGGCATCGGCACACTCGACGAAGTATTCACTGTGGCGGCTGCTCATACCATCGGTTATCACCAGAAACCAATCATCCTCTACAACATCAATGGGTTTTGGAACACGCTCATCGCCTTGCTCGACGATCTGCAGCAACGCCGCATGATTCGCGGCCGCTGGACGGACTACCTGCGCGTTGCCAATACTTTTGATGAACTGAAGAACATGCTGAATTCTTAACTACTCTATGATTTTCTTGCAAACAAGAATGACATGAGAGCCGTCGGCAAGGGTGGTACCGAAGATATAAGTATCGCCACCGTCGCGAAGTTTCAATCGGCGACGCAACTCTTCGGATTTCATCGGAAAGTTACGAGTAGCAATATTGGCTTGTGAAATGCTGCTGAGATTCTGCCGCAGAGAACGCTTATTCATCGATGAAATCGCAGAAATTTGAAACTTTCGACCAGGAAAAACACTTTCGTTTTCTATCTTCCCTGCATCAGTTTGAACGAAGAGGTGGCTGTCGGGACCAACGGGTGACAACCCGAACCTCTCGCATAGCGCACGGAAGCAGCCCGCTTTCATCAACGAAGCATTTGGCTCATAGAGGTATTGGCCGATCTGCGGTAGGGCAAAACGTTCTGCTCCTGCACTACCCCACCCTTCCTTTCTTTCAACAATGACCGAAAACTCCTGCTGGTCGTTGACGCAGAATAGCTTCATGGAATGATGATCTTGCAGTGTGTTGTTCGGTTTTTGAAGCAGAAGCAGCAATTCCTTGCACTCGTTATTCACAGAGACAATATGCACCTCTCTGACTTGCTGCTCGCTCAAGTCTTTAACCGCCTTGCGCCAGTCGAGCATCGGTGATAGCTTCAGAAGCACGTAGTCAGCTTTGTCAAGCAACACATCGCGCAGTTCAAGGACATTCGGTGTACAGTCGGCAATGCCATAGGTGCGGCCACCATGATTGTCGCGACGGGCAGGATCTAGGTAGAAGATAACCCCCTCCAAACCTCCCCCCGTAGGGGAGGTATTTTTGACACCCCAAAGAGTATTGAGAAATTCCTCTGTAGTAGAGCAGATAACTTCTGTATTGCTGAGGCCGAGGAGTGGGAAATTATGTCGAGCGAGGTCGCAGAGTTGCGGATTTTGCTCCACATAGACGGCTTCATCGAAGACTTCTTGCATAAACGCGAAATCAACGCCAAAACCACCCGTGAGATCAACAAGACGGGATGCCCCACCGCTTGAGGCAGATAGTCGTGCCGCTATTTGTGCCTTATAGCGCGCGGTCTGCTCGCTGGAACACTGTTCCATAGAGAGGTGGGGCGGATAGAGGATATCGTCGATGGCTGCCCAAGCGGGCAACTTACGACGAGCAATCTGGCGGCCACGTATCTGGTCGAGGGCAAACGGCAGGTCTACCTCCGACGAGGCGTGCGCCTGCAGTGCAAGCAAGCGCACGTTGTCGTTGGTGTGTTCACGAACGAACTGCCGTGTTGCCTCGTCGATTTCCATAGTGACCTATTGCTGAAGAACCAGATTGATCAGGGCTGGGATATCCTCAATCGTGACTCCTTCCTGACCATCAACATCTGCTGCTTCATGATTATAAAGCGTTTTGTTAGCATCCTGACCCAAAAGAATGTTCACCAATGCCGTAACATCAGCAACTGTCACTTCACCATCCTTATTGACATCACCCGGCACATCCTCGACTTCAACTTTGACTTGGCGATAAATCTGTGGGAATTGTGTTCCTGTAGATGTTGACTGATAGCAAGTGAAGCGCGGACTACCCGTATTATATTTCAACAAATTCCTGGAATAAGAACCTTGGAATTTGATGGTCGCACTACCCGATGAAATCGAGATTGTTGCTTGTGCGTTCTTGTTGTCTGCTGTCTGTACGGTCTTCATATTGTTGCTAGAACTGCTTGATGCTGACAAATAGCCCGTTTCGTTACCATTTGAAACATAAAATGTCCAAGCACCTTCACTACCGCCCAAAACAACAATGGCATCATTGGCAGAAGGAGTTATAGTCTTGTCGTCATTAAATACAAATTCCCCAGCTGTGCGGTAGGTGTCATTATAGGTTGTGGTTGCCATGATTCTTCTATACGGATCTGTGGCATATACGAGCAGGATGCTATCACCAGCCGCTAATGTGGAGGCATCAGTAACGAGTTCATAGCGATTGGTTGCCATTGTTGGACCTTGCACGGTGAGAGTATAAGAGGCAGAGCCGGGATTATAGTAGTCGTTGCCGGCGAAAGTGGCGGTGATTGTTGTCGTTCCCTTTGCCGTGTGTGTAACCGCACCTGTCGACTCATCGACGGTGGCAACCGCTTCATCACTACTCGTATAAGTCACGGCAAGCCCCGAAGGAATTGTAGTTAAAGTCGGGGCCGTAAAGCTTTGCCCAAGGGTTGCTGTCGCGGTTGAAGCAGAGAATTCCATAGTAACGTTCTGCTTCTCGATTGGCACCTCACCATCGTATTCCATATAGAGGTTTGCACGGATCATGGACGAAGTGGCATTGGATGTGTAGGTAGTGAAGCGAGGTGACGTGACGTTGTAGGTCATCGTGCCGTAATCACCATAAGTCATCTCCACCCCATTAGTTCCGTTGGAAAGAGTCCATGCTTTCTCTTCGGAACTATAATACACTTTTTTCGCTTCGGTGGAATAAAGATATTCGCCTGTCTCCTCATTTAGGAACGAGTAGTTGGAACCGCTGCCTTCAAGTACAAAGACAGCTACATCATCTGTGATAGTGATGATGTCGTTAGAGAGGGTAACATCAACAGACGACAGATAGGTGTTGTTGAGATCTCCCGCTGCCACTTTCTTGCTTCCACAGGCAATGATATAACGCATACCGCTGACGAGTTCATCGGTTGAGGAGACGCGTTTGAAATTCTTTGTATCCGATACTGCTCCGATAACATATTTCGCGGTAGCCACCTTACTTTCTTCACCGTCTGCAATGGCAATGGCATTTAGGGTGGTGGTAGCCTCAACAACAATGGGAGTCGTATAGTGATTGCTGCTGGCTGTTGGTGTTGTACCATCGGTTGTATAATAAATGTCTGCTCCTTCTGTAGTACAACTGATCGTCACTGTCTGCGCCTCGGTGTAACGACCAGCCTTTGGCGTGAAGGTAGGCGTGGCCACATTTGTGGCGGCTTCTACGTTGAGTGTAATGGTACCATCAGAGTTTTTGGTAATGGTGCTGATTTGGGGATTAACAGTACCGCTGCTATATCTGGCTAGGCTTGTTATGCTGTTGACACCGTTTCCATAGAGGTTGGCCTGATCGCCACTATAATATAATGCAGCGCCATCAGCAGCCACAATTTTCGCTCGCTTTTTGTTCTTGGTGTTGTTAAGTGTATTGTTGTCCCAAGCTGTTTGGTTGTAAGCAAATCGAGAAACGAGGAGTCCACTTCCCATATCCTCAGGATACCATGTGCCAGGCTGGCGGTTTTCGAGTATGAAATATTCAGTGGAACTGCTGGTGGCCACCTTCACGGCAGTAGTACCGTTGGTGTTGGTATAGGGGTCGAGATTCTGGTATTCACCTGCTGTATAGGCTGGGATATCGAGCCATCCGAGATAACTGCGTTCGTAGGCCGTATAACCTATTGGTGCACGAGCATCGTTGACGTATGCTCCGCAATCCATGATTGACCAGTTGCTGAAGGGATCGTCTTGGGAATAGCTATAATCAGTGCAATAGAAGTCGGGCAACCCGAGGGCGTGTCCAGCTTCATGGCAGAATACGCCCATGCCCATGAGAGTTCCATCGGTATATAGTTCGTTTCCTACGAACCAAGCATTAAAATGTGTTCCGCTATAGTCTTCGTCACAGTCCCACTCGCACGGCCAAACGGTATCTTTTTCATCACTAGTTGTCGAACCCGTAGCCTCTCCGTAACCAGCATAGAGAATGCAGACAAGGGGCACACCTGTTGTCGTTCCCTTTGAATTGGTTGTTGTTCGTACATACTGGGAGAAATCCGTACCCAGCTGACTGATTGCGGCTGCTACGGCATGGGGAGCGAGATCGTCAACATTTACGTCAATATAGTTTCCAGAGTCTTTTCCATAATAAGAATATGTATTGCTCAGCGTCACAATGCCAACAACATCAAAAGTTGGTTTGAACATTCCCCGGCTCTGACTGATGAAATAGTCGCGAACAGACCCCACACAACCGTTTTCGTCGTGGTATCCCTGTTCGTTGTAGAAACGAGTCATTTTCTCGACAGTGGTTGTGGACTTGAATTCCTTGTTGGAGAACTGAACCATGATAACGGGGATGGTGTATTCACCAATGCTGTTAAGAGCGCCCAATCCTGGAGTATTATAACGGCCGAGGCCATCGCTGGTAGAAGCATAGCAAACCTTGCGACGCAGAGCGCGTCGCGCATTGGCTAAACTATGAATTGCGGTAGCATCAACTTCTATAAAATAGGCTGTGCCCTCCTCTTTCTGGTAAGCACGACCGTTTTCTGCAAGCCAATAATGTCCATGTTCATCGCCGACGAGTTGTGCTTTGACGGTGGTGCCGTCTTGTAGGGTGAGCGTACGGATGAGTCCTGGCTTTGCGGGAATAGCATTACAAGGTATTAAAGTAACAAAGAAACAAAAAAATGAAATTAAGAAAAACTTTTTCATGCACTATCTAATTGTTTTATTAATTGATTCTTTTCCTTCTACCTTATGATGACTTTATGGCCGTTGACAATATAAACTCCTTGAGGCAAACTCGAAATCTCTGATTCATTGTTTGCTGCTACACGACGACCTGTTATGTCATAGACGGCAGTGCTTTGCTCGGCTTGATGACTCAAGCTGATACTCTCGATACCAGAAGGAACGGTGATGTTAATGACATAGGAAGCGGTACCTGACTTGTAGAACTCATCACCATCATAATTGGCAGTGATGGTCACCGTGCCTGGTGTTTCGCCGATGGCGACAATGCCCGAAGTGGCATCAACTGTGGCCAACGACATATTAGATGAAGAGAAAGTTACATCGAGGTCATAAGGATTGTATAGTTCTGGAGCTGAGAAATCAGCTATTCCTGCCTCAACCGAAACGGAATCGACATCAAAGGCGAGTTCGGGATCAAGCTTTTCCATCGCCTTGTTGAGGAAGCTGAATGAAATTGTTCCATCACCGCCTTCGGCAATGTCAATGACAGACTTGTTCAGCAACTTACTGCCATCGGTATTGGCATTGTAAAGGGTTGCGGCGGGATAGGAGATGTTTGTAAACCTATTGTTGTCACCATAAGGATAGAGGTCGCTTTTCATTCCTTCCTCACTGACGTAGACGCTGCCACCGTAGCGGTAGGTTTCTATCTTGCCGTCGGCAGGAACCCATGTCATGCGTTGGTGACGGGGATTGTCGTTGGGTTGGTTGTTTTCCCATATTTCGAGGTCGAAGTCTACATGTACGATCAGCAGTCCATGGGCAGGCAATTCCTCATCCCATGCCACTTGCTGGCGGTTTTCGAAAAGATAGTATTCATCGGGGTGTCCATCGTTGTAGATGATATAAGCGTCGCCACCTTCCTGAAGCGATTTCATGCCGACAACAGTGGTATCTTCTTTCAATTCTACTGGTTGCAGCCATCCTGCCATCCATCGCTCGTAGCTGGTGTAGCCAGCAGGGCAGTCGCCATTGCCGTTGTAGCTTCCTCCCGACATGATATCCCATGCATCCATACCGACACCGCCGCTATAGTCGATGTCGTAGAAGTCGGGGAATCCCAGACAATGGCTGAACTCATGGCACATCGTACCGATGCCACAGATGCGGCCACCACCATTAAGTTCGCTGCCACAAGCATAGGTGTCTATCGTAACACCATCGAGTTCAAATGCACCCTCGCCGTCGCCATATTCGGCAGCTTCGCTCAGTTCCCACTCGTGTGGCCAAATGGTATTGGCAGCGCCTCCGTCGGCCTCGCCTTTTCCTGCATAGATGACGTAGACCTGATCAACCATCCCGTCTTCGTCCCAGTCGTAATCGGCAAAATTGACTTCTTCATCGACAAGCTTGCACGCCTCTATCACCATTTCTGCAGGATGGAGGTCGTTGTCGTCACTGCCGTTACGGCCATAGTACGACATGTTGTTTTGCACCGTCACTGGGCCCACTACATCGAAAGTGAGATCAAACAATCCATTGCTCTGGTCATAGAAATAATCATGCACCGACCCGATGAAACGATCTGTAGTGTAATGCGCCTCGTTAGCTATGCGATTGAAAAGAACTTGGTCGTTTGTGGCATTGAACGATTTATCCTGAAAGTTGACAAGGATGATGATACCCTTCTTCTCTCCTATGTATTCTCCGAAATGTCCAATGGCAGCCTTACGGCTGACCTTCATGGCACGATTGGCATTGGCCTTCGCACGGCGCACCAGTGCCTCGCGCTCTACAGCCAGGTTCACCTCGGTATAGAAAGAGTCCTCACTCCAATCCTCCGCCGTAGAGAGGGAGTAGGTATGCTGACGAAAGGCGCGACCGTCGGCTGCCACCCAATAGTGTCCATGCTCATCGCCAACGAGTTGCACCTGAATCATGGTGCCATCGGCCAAGGTGATCGTTCGCACCTGACCAGGACGAGCGGGAACGGCATGGGAAGGAAACAAAGCAACAAAATAACAAAGTAACATTGTTACAAAGCGATGACGTGCCAATATGTAGCGGGTTCTTTCCATTTCCTATTATTGAATGACTACTTTATGTCCTTTTACTATATAGATTCCTTTGGCCAACTGGCTGTTGGCAAGCTTCCTTCCACTAAGATCGTAACATTCCACGGAGGACGTGGAATGTTCATACGCTGAATCTTTAAGTGGTTGAGAGATTCCGGTAGGAACGGTGATGACAATCGTGTAAGAGGCAGAGCCCTCAAGGAATTCCTCGTCGCCGAGGAAGGTTGCCGTGATGACCACCTCGCCGGGTTCATTGCCCACAAAAACCGCACCTGTCTCTGCATCGACCGTCGCCAATGTCTCGTTGCTAGATGTGTATACCACTTCCAGTCCGTTGGGATTCAGCAATTCTGGCCCTCTGAAGCCTCCTATTCCTGCCTCTGTCTCTACTACGTCAATAGGGAAGGCAATCTCTGGGTTCTGTCGTACAACAGGTTCCTTCTCTTTCTTTACATAGAACACCAGATTCCGCTGGTTGTTGGGGTAACAGCCGAAGGAGTTGACAGAGCCCGATGAATTGTATTGCAAGCGGATGTCTGCTAATCCATATGCAGCGCTCTTTACATACTCTCTCGTAAGAACCCAAAGCGACTTCTTGTCGTTCGGGCTGGATGTTTCCGACAGCGTGCCCGTCGTTCCTTCAAACGTCAGGTATTGATTTCCGTCGAGGATATACCACTGTCCTTCGCCACCGCTTTTCAGTTTGAGTTCATGAACTTCGCTGCCTGTATTGTCTATGGTATAGCCGTCAATCGCAATCTTAGTGGGGCGACCATAGGTGGACGAGTTCTTCTCCTTCATACCAGAAAAGGCAACAGCAGTAGAGTCTGACGACTCATAAACAAGCAGATAGGTGTCTATCTCGTTGAATTCCATTTCGTTTTTCACGCGCACAAAGTCACCATTGCCCGTTGGGCGGTAGGGGTCGTAGATGTCATTCTCATCAGCAAACGAAAATGAAATCATTCCATTAGTCTCAACAATGTCGTAGACCTTCTTGTTGAGCATGGTCGTTCCTCCTAGGTTCTTATTATACAGGGTGGCCGCAGGATTGGTGTCATTGCCGAAACTGTTGTTCGATCCAGAAGGATAGGTGTCGCTCTTCATGCCCTCAAAGGAGTAGTAGCGTGAGCCATAATAACTTTTGTAATCGTACTGGCCGTCGGCAGGTATCCAAGTCATACGCTGATGTCTGGGCGCATTATTCGGGCTGTTCGCACGCCATACAGAAGCCTTGTAGTCCACTTGCAGGATGAGAAGACCGTGACCTGGCACTCCGCGGTCCCAACCGATGAGTTGGCGGTTCTCGAGCAGGAAATATTCATCGGGATGTCCATCATTATACATGATATAGGCCTCGCCTCCATCCTGCAGAGCCTGCATGTCCTCTATCGTCATGGAGTCGGTGAGCACAATGGGTTCAAGCCATCCAGCCACCCAACGTTCATAGCTCGTAAAGCCGGCAGGGCAATAGCCGTCACCATTGTAACTGCCTGAATCCATGAGATCCCAATAGGCCATGCCCTGACCGCCACTATAGTCGGTATCATAGAAATCGGGATAGCCCAGACAATGACTGAACTCATGGCACATCGTACCGATACCATTGATATCGCCCGTCTGCCCATCTAGTTCTCCACCACAGGCATAGGTGTTGATACGCACACCGTCGAGCTGGAGCGAGGAACCTGTGGCAGACCGCAAATCCCAGGCATGAGGCCATATGGTGTCATCGGCACCACCGTCAGCCTCGCCTTTGCCTGCATAGACGATATATACCTGATCGACCTCGCCGTCACCATCCCAATCATAATCGGCATAATCCACATAGCTATCTGCTAGCTCACATGCCTCACGAGCCATCTCACCTGGTCGCATGTCGTTGCCCTGACTATTGTTGCGGCCATAGTACGACTGCGTGTTCGACACGTTGACAGGACCAACTATGTCGAACTCCAACTCAAACTGTCCGAGGCTCTGTGCATAGAAGTAGTCGTACATCGAACCATAGAACTTACCTTCGCTGTAACCCTCCTCATTCGCAATACGTTCATAGAGAGCCTGATCGTGACCTCTTACAAAGGACACATCGCTGAAGTTCACCAGAATGATAAGCCCACGCTTCTTACCGAAGTAGCTGCCAACTTCACCCACCTTTCGGGGAGACAGTCGCTCTGAACGTCGCTCGTTTGCCTCATTGCGACGCTGGGTGGCTTCTGCTTTCAGTTGTTCCAGCTGTTCGGGATCGATCTGTTTATATATATTCTTCTGGGAAGTCCCCATAAAGGCACGACCGTCAGTCGACCGCCAGTAATGGCCATGCTCATCACCGATGAGCGATGCTTCCACTCGAGTACCATTGTTGAGGTTGAGAAGGCGCTTCAAACCTGGCTTTGCAGGTATGGCACAGACATCGAGTGCCGCCAACACAACCATAATGGTCAACAATATCAATTTCTTCATTAGCATTTCTATTATTACTCTGACAACAGGATGTTCACCAACTTCGTCACGTCGGCAATGTTCGTCTTACCATCCTCGTTCACGTCGGCAGCATCCTCATCAATATCGCCATCGCCAGATGCGTCAATGCCCAACAGAATCTTCACCAGTGCCTTCAAGTCTGCGAACGTAACCTTACCGTCCTTCACTACGTCGCCCGGAAGTTTTTCTTCTTGATTCACAGAAACCAGTTTGATGTCGTCGATACGAGCATTTTCATTGGTTTTTGTAGCAAAAACAATAACAAGGGTATTAATTCCATATGGAACATTAACCGTATAATTATAAATCTTATCTGAAACATCGCCAGCTACGATTGTGACACCGGAAGTAGATGTTGTAACAGAAATTGCCTTATTACATTTGAAAGAAAGAGGCAATTCGCCACTTGCACCATTCAGCGTAATCGTGGCAGAGAATTGATGTATTTCCCTGCTCGACTTGGGAATAAGCAGTTCTGGAGCAGTTCCTCCCGCCAAAGATTCATTATAAATCTTGCAATTCGTTCCTCCATCACCTATATATGTAGCTGATGAATTGTTGATACTTTCTACTGAGGCATTCGTCGATGCGCCTGTCCAATCTTCTTCCCAAATAATACTATAGCTTGGCGTGGGGTCGCCACCCGAACTGATGGTATAGGTGGCTTCAGCCACACTGCTTGAGATGCCATCCTTGATGGCGACAGCTTTCAACGTTGTGGTTTCGCTAATGGTGATGGCACTGCTATACACGGAGCTTGACGCTGTTGGTGTCGAGCCATCGGCTGTATAGTAGATGGTTACACCACTGGTCGAGCAGCTGATAGTAACTATCTGTGCAGAGGCGTAAGTGCCAGCAGCAGGTGAGAAGATTGGTGTTGCTACAGTTACCGGCGGAGTTTCTCCAGTATAAGGATTTACGTAGTTGTCATAACTAAATGCCACATCCTGCCAATCACCCCAAATATATTTTTCCAAACCAGGATAATCGATGAAAGGATTACGGTTTTTCTGAATACCATATACAGCCGTATTTCGATTTGTTTCTTTTGCGCTCACTTGGTCGCTTTTTGCCCATTTCATCAACATGCTCAATTGCCAAGAGGAAAGACCAGGATATTTATTACCATCAAGAGTAGGGCGAGATTCCGAATAAGAATTATACCAGTCAACAATTTTCTCTTCATAACATGTCACCATATAAAAGTATGTTCGGGCAAAATCACCTTTATAAAGATCATTAGGTTCAAAAACTGTTCCTGTATATCCTTGGTATGAACATGGCCCTAACTTGCTAAACGATTCTGCTGAGGTATATGTGGGACTACTTGTCTCTCCAAATGGGTAATTGCTTCTCTTGCCATTTACAAAGCCATCCGTAGGATAAAGATGAAAAAGGTCTGTATACATTGGTGTATTATCCCCAAACCAACTCTTGGGAAAAGAGTGCTCACGATTGTATTTGTCTCCTTCTTGACTATAATTTCCTGCTTGATCTGTGCCAAACGTATAATTGGTAATTCCCGAATACATATCCCAGACTTTTCCATCTGTTGGACGCTTGTCTGTAGTCCTGAAATCTGTCCACAAATCATTATATGAGCGTTCTGTCCGATTATAGATGATTCCGCATAGCGCCGTCTTCAGTGCTGCACCCTTCTTGCCATCCGCTGCCTGATAGTACGTTTTTGAGTTGTTGGGACCCTGTGCCCACGTCGTGGTGAGGCTTATGGTGAACACACAAAGTATTGTCAGGAATCTTCTTGTTTTCATATTCTGTCTGTTTTTTAATTACTTGTTGAGCACAATGTTGATAAGTGATTGAATGTCGGATTTGGTAATGACGCTGTCCTCGTTGGCATCAGCCGCATGGAGGTTATAGCAATCTGTTTCACGCAACGATTTGTCGGTGAAGAGGTTCACGAGTGCTGTCACGTCAGCAATATTAACGCGACCATCACGGTTCACATCGCCCACGAGTGTCTCCACCTCCTCGTAGAGGCTGGGTAGGAACGCCGACACCATTGCGTAACAGGCGTAATTGTTGTAATTATTCTCTGTTGTATACTGCACTATCTTTTTCGTCGAGACATTTGTAATCAGGAATCGGTCGTCATTTATAATTGTTCCGTAATCTGTAATAGTCCATACGGAAGCCTGCTGTGTAGAATCTGGTGCCACACTAAATGTCTTGAAATTATCCTGTTGCCATAGATAACGCCCGTAACTGTCGCAGATGCGGTAACCATTGGTCGTGGCAAGCAGTGTGAAGGCGCTCTTATCGTTGTCAAGTGTGATGATGTCGTTCTGTGCCAAAACGTCCTCCGCTCTCATATAACCATAAGTTTGCGTTGAGGCTAATGGCTGCGCCATACGCAACGTGCCGTCAACATCGGTCACAATAATATAACGCTTGCCGTCAATGACGCGAAGCACCTTGCGGAACTGGTACTTCTTCACAGGCAGGTAGATGGTGTCAGCCTGTTCTGTTTCTGTTGTATCAACAGGAACAATGGTGTCAGGCAATGCATAACCATCATAAACGAAAGCCAACTGTACGTCGTTGCCCCAAATAAACTCTTCTAGTCCTGGATAGTCGATAAAGGGATTGCGATTGTGCTGAATGGCACACACTGCCTCGTTACGAGCAGTCTCGATACTATCAACAGGGTCCTGGCGACTCCACTTTAGCAGTAATCGTAAGGCCCATTCCGAGAACGATGGATAAGATGTTCCATTTATCATTTCACTTGACCAGGTTGACTGTACATTCTCATAGCATGTTACCATATAGAAATATGTTCGTGCAAGATCTCCTTTCCACTCGTCGTTTGGCTCAAAACATATGCCCCCATAACCCTCGAAGGTGCAGGCTCCTAATTTACTGTAATAATTTTCAGAATGGTTTTTTTCTCCTTCGTTTTCCCCATATGGATAATTGCTGCGCATTCCATTAATGCGCGTGTCAACCGGATAAATATGAAACAAATCCGTACCTGGACCAGGGTTTGTCCCATTTATTGGAGAATTTTTAAACCAACTTTGCGGAAGTGAATGTTCACGGGCATAGCCATCTTCACCTTCTGTGCTGCCACCACTTAAAGCCTGATTAGTACCCAATTGATAATGAGTAATATTGGAATAACGGTCGCGAATTGTTGTCCCGTCATCAAGGACGTCGGTTGTTGCAAAAGCACCCCAAATGCCATTTAGTTGACCCGAACCATATTTGATTTGCTGGAACTGGTTGCCGTTGTATTCTCCATTGATAATGTTGAAAAATGCTGTCTTAAGGGCTTCACCACTCTTGCCATTGGCAGCTTCGTAGTAGGTGCCGGTGCTATTCGGTCCCTGTGCCCACACAACTGTGCAGACAAGGATGAGATGTAAGAGCGATATGACCTTTTTTGCTGGCATCTGGGTGCTTGACTTTTTATCTAATAGGTTTCCAATAGGCGGAAAAAGCGTGCAAAGTTACGAACTTTTGCTGATATAGCCAAACATTTTCATCTTTTTAAGATGTTCGCATACGTGTAATACTTGTCTATGTTTTGTCGTTATCTACTCTACTGATAATGCTTTCTGAACTGTACGTACTCATCGCAACGCGACACATAGCGGCTAGTACCCTGCGGGTTCTGTTGTTCAAAGTCGACCAGTGCTTGGAAAGCCCGATACTGCTTTGTATGGGGATGGACTATACTTACATAATCGACCTTTTCACTGTTCCACTCCCAGACCTGCCAACTATCTGCCTCGGGATAAAGGCCACCATAGCTCATAGCGAAAAGAGCACGCTCGCGCAGAGAAGCATTGCTGCTGCCAGCGGCCTCTCGCAACAGGCTGATGACACGACCCGCCAAGTCGGCCTCGTTCACCCTTAAGGTGTCGGTAACGCTCTTGCCATCACGCATCAGGAACCAACAATCACCTGTGAAATGTGCTTGTGCATACCGCACGGCGAGATCGTAGCATTGTTGCTTTCGAGGCTCGCCTTGCAGAAGCAATAAACCATTCTCCAAGCTAAGCATTTCGCGGACAAAGTCTATTTTCGGATTTGATGTCAGTTGCGGTTGATTGCTGCCATAAGCCTCGTTATCAGTCAGCCACTGCCGTTTCAGCCAAGGCTCGACCGCCCATTTACGACGAGCAGCGTAGGGCCGATAGCCTTTCTGGTTATAATAGTCTAAAGGCACTTTCTGCAGCCACTCGAGTGCCTCCGACCACTTGCAGAGTCGCATGAGTTTCGTACCAACGAGGTCGTTCATCGCTGCATCGTTGATCGTCAGGTGCTTTTTCAGATAACTATCAAGCGGTGTGGCGCCCGAGCTCTTTGCATAGCTGATGTACCGCACTAGCCCCTCTACCGTCATGGTGTCGATGAAACTTTCATATTCATAGGCCTCATCGATGTTGTAGAGTGCTACTGCCACCTCTGGACGGCTGGCACGCAGATACTGACTGGCCAACACCTGATGAACGATGCGGTCATAGGCATGTGTAAAGAAACCGTCTTCCTGTTTCTTTTCACTAAGCCACGACAATTCCCCGGCAAGATAATCGTCGTACTG